>CANRJM010000018.1 GCA_947630925.1 uncultured Lachnospiraceae bacterium | reverse complement strand
ATCTGCAATTTTCAAGGTTCATTCGAGCCTTTTTTCTTTTGACTCGTTTTTTCATGGATCACTTGACACTATCTTATGATAAATAAATTATAACTAGTTCATAATACCACAAAATCGGCAAAAATCAACACATACGTAATAATTATGCGCTCTCATGTAAAAAACAATATAGCAGTTATCGATCCCTCGATGCATTTTTATGCTATTTCTTACGCTGCTTTTATGATACAATCGTATCATGTAGTATATGATGTATTACAATTTCTATTTGAACGGAGACTTCTGAAATGAAACGAAATGATATCCTCCTGCTAATATCTATTCTGCTGTTGGCAGTTCTTTCCTTTACCGCCTACCGGTTTCTGAACCGCAAACCGGGTGATGTTGTACAAATAACCGTAGATTCCAAAGTTGTAA
Organism: uncultured Lachnospiraceae bacterium; assembly: GCA_947630925.1. Classification (GTDB taxonomy): domain Bacteria; phylum Bacillota; class Clostridia; order Lachnospirales; family Lachnospiraceae; genus Butyribacter. The sequence continues at coordinate 40,862 of CANRJM010000018.1, read as the reverse complement.
AGACACTTCCATTAGATACCGACGTCTCATACACCGTCCGAACGGCAAATCAGGGAGAAAATATCATACGGATTAAAAAGGGAACTGCGTGTGTGTCGGAAGCCAACTGTCCTGACAAATTATGCGTCCATCAAAAAAAAATTTCCAAACAGGGCGAAAACATCATCTGTCTTCCGCACAAGTTGGTCATCTCGGTTTTATCCTCCAAAAAATCCGTCCTGGACGACGTGGCACAGTAGTGGCGGAAATCCACGGAAGAATATAAAAAGGGCAGAACCTGACATTCTGCCCTTTCATCAATCTTAACAATAGTAATTAAACAACAATCCGCTATATAATGAAGTAATATAGGAATACCCTCTTGGCGGTTTTCCAAAATTCGGATAACTGACTACTTTCTTATCAATATAATCCATTGGATTAATCTTAATCGCTTCCGTTTTTGCAAATACACGATGCGTCAAAGAGGAATCTTTTCCAAATAACTCCCGCATCTCGCCGCTTTCAATCGCCTCTGAAGCAAGCGAGGTATCAAGCTCCATAAATCCGTCTTTATCAAAAGAGATACCACAAGCTTCCAGCTCATTGTGCGACGTGCCAATCATGCTTCGTAATTCTGCCTGCAGTCCGGTTGATACTTCTGTATGTTTCACAAAGGTATTTTCCCGGTCAACCATATCATTATAACTGGAAACGAAATCCCTGATACCATCCAATATCACTTCACTGTCCGGTCTGTAATCAATTTTTGCCTCCGTATCCGACGGATTACGCAGGGATACTCTTACTGCCCTCTCCAGTGTAAACTCATTTGCCATAGAGGTCTTTTCATTTCCATTTAATTCAAATATGGCATTCTTCGGTGCAACAACGACATTATTCAATCCATAATAGTCTATCAGACCTCTTCCGGATGTATCCAAGGTTTTGTCTTCTAAGATAAAGCTCTCCCTTCCATCCGGAGAACCTACCATTGTAGACTCCAACCGCATACCTATCTTGCCTGCTTCCTGCGAATACGGCTCTGCCACAATTCCAATCCGGGCTTTTGTGATAAAATTTGACAAGCCCTGAATGACTTCACGGTGGTTTGCATCTTTTCTTATATTATATTGGAAATCATATCCAACATCATTGACCATTACCTTAAACTGATACGTACCGGCAGATAAACCTTTTCCCGTCTCATAAAATTCTTTTCCCTGATTTACCTGTGTATTTGCCAACTGTTTTGTGCGAATCGTAAATGCAGAAGGCAGAGATTCCCTGTCGGAGTCGATCAACTCCGCACCCACCTGACTGACATCGGATGAATACGCCTTCTTTTTCTGGAACAAAGACTGGCTTGAATCATCCGCCAGTGTCTGCATGGTATCATTCATCTTCATTGCAGCTTCTTTGATTCCCAATACAAACGATTGCTTTTCATTGGTAAAATTCACAAGATATACCGGAGAGGATTGCGTTTGTTTCCGAATTCTCTTTACTACGGAACGAAGTTCTTTTGCATCATGAACCTGATTCGTAGTCGGCCTAAAATCATATGTCGTCAAAAGATTATTATACACACTTGTGCTCATAACCACCTCTCCTTTCCCTGGAATAACTTATAAATGAATCATTTTGATAACTGACAATGGACTCCTTTCCAATACATCAAATTATCTGGTTATGGTTATAGTTATAATTATTATATACTCTTTTGCTAAAAATGTCGAGAGCTTTTTTTATTTTATTACATTTTCTATTGATATGATAAAAATACAAGCCATATTTATTCCGGAAAACTACCCTGTAAGTTTCACTGAACCTCATTTCAAACGGCAAATCTTAAGCTTATCTTACAATCGGTGCAAAGCGAATCCGTATTTTCGGAAGCGACTTGATTTCCGTATAATAGTTCGTCATCCAGTCGTCCCCCTGCGAAGCGTCATTCTCCCCTGACGCCGGCGGAGCAAATATCTTGAGCGTCATATCCGCCGCTCCTGTCAACGTTTTTTTAAAAAATGCGCTCATCATATCAATGCATTTTACGCCCGGCGCTTTGTAGAACCAGTGACCGTTTAACTCAAACATAAGATTCTTATCAAGCATATCTCCCTCAAAATAAAGTTCGCAAAATACCGGATTGCTGTCAAAATGCAACGGCACTGCCAAACCGTCAGCATCCTCCGAACCACCCCAGCGCAGTTTTGCCGGCAGCGTGATTTCCTCGCCTTCTTCCAATGACGGAGAAAAGAAATCCTCATGGATAATGCTGCGGTACGTCTCCAAAATTGGCTGTTCAATACCGACATTTGCATTATTGGGATCTTCTATCTCCAAACCTAACCGTCCGCGGTCACGCATCTGATACAATGTAAAGCCGCTTAACCATTTCTCCCGATCCGCCTTTAACATTTCACAAAAATCCTTTAACATCTCCGCCTGGTCATAGGCTCCGGTCACATCCCCATCGGCGTTAAATTCAGAAAGCACCATCGGCTTCTTAATACCGTTATTTACATATGTATATCTCTCATAACTCTTCTTCGCAAGCTTGTAAATTTCCTCTACAGAATGACGCGCAAAGGTGTCGCCGCCTTCCTCTGCCACATCATACGGCCAGCCCCAGTGAAGCGCCATATATCTGTCAACGGATACAATATCTGCCGCGCGGGAGGCCTCTGCGAAGATATCCTCCATCTCCATTTTCTCATCTTCTAATGCCTTACAGCCGTCCAGACAAATAATAACCTTAACGTTTGGAGCTTCTCTTTGAATGATTTCACAGCAATGTACAAAAAATGCCGCAACCTCTTCGTAAGACGCCCTCTTGTTAAAAGAAAACCAATCCCCCGTCGCCTCATGATTGATGCGGAGCTGAACGCGCCCAAAGGTACGTAGATCTTTGGCAATGGCAACAATGTGATCGTCCGTAAGCTTTGGATCGATTGTCATCGTCAACAGTACATCCTGCCCGTGTCTGCGCACATCACGCATATAGGTAAACGGCTCGTCCTCTCTGGTGCCATTCAAACCGCCTTTATATGTAAAATAGTCGTCATACGGAAAATCCCATGCAAATTGTACAGACGGATCTGCATGTACCACACTGGCGCGTCCCGGCCACTTATCATCATTTGGATAATAACAATACATTAAATTAATTGCCCGATGCGGTCTTCCCAATTTTTGCAAAATATAATCCTGATCGACATATTCTCCGCGCTCGCTGCCGTCTCCCAAATCAACGGCGCACTGCGCCGGCCCCATATGAAGGGCTTTTACTTTCCATTCACTCATGTTAATCCTCCCGGTAATTGTGTTGTAATATAGCATACTTCATAGCATATAGTCTGATTATACTTGATACCTGTACGAAAACGCAACTGTTTCTTTTCCACTGTTACGGCGGAATTGTTGATACGTCGTTTATGCCGACGTAGCGGAGCATTTCGCACAGTTATTCCTTGACACACATTATAAAAATTTTTATACTTGTAGTATAAAGTTTTATCACTTGATTCCTTTCGTTTGAAAAGTATATTTAGGTAATTGCGAAACGATTGAAAATAAGATACCTCATTGTGTCATCTGTACAAAAACCAGAAACAGGCATTGCGAGCCCGCCGGTACTTAAGCAGCGCGGCAGCGGTGCTTTATGTACCGCTGCGTGGCGAAACATAGCGAAAGCGTGCCTGTGTTGGTTTTGTGCAGATGACACAATGGATATAGACGATAGGAACGTTTCGCAATTGCCTGGAAAAGTATGTTGTATTACGCTTTGGAAGCCATTGTATGCGAATGAAAGAGAAGAGCGGAGAATTATGAAATCACATGTACATAAAATAAATCAAAATCTTGTAGCGGGCTGGCTGCTAATTGTCGGAGTACTTTTTGTATCTTATCTGGGAGAGGTATTAAAAGGGGAGCGAACCCTTTCATACCTTATTGTTTTTATGGCAGTTACAGCGTTGCCTGCTTTCTTCTGCCTGTATTTATACCAGCGCAATCCGAATATGTTCCGCCTTCGGTATTATATTATCGTTGGATACTTTATCATGTATCTGTTCAGCATGATGACAGGAAGCACCAGCATGGTTTTCAGCTATATTCTGCCGTTGCTGTCCCTTTTGGTGCTATACCACCAGCCGAAACTGATTTTAGCTACCGGTATTGCTTCCTTTATTGTCAACATTATATTTATTGCGCTAAAATTTTATGACGGAACGATGAACCTCGCCAATAGTAAAGATGCTGAGATTCAGTTGGCGCTCCTTGCACTTTGTTTCGGAGGATCTTATCTTGCTACCAAATTATATGATGAGATTACGGATGAAAATATCTCCTATATGAAAATATTGGATACGAAGAATAGCGAAATCCGGAAAATGACATTACAGGCCATTACCACGATTGCAAATACCATTGATGCCAAAGATGATTATACAAAAGGCCACTCCAGCAGGGTTTCGGAATATTCTGCTGCCGTCGCTGCAGAATTAGGCTTATCTGACGAAGAAGTCGAAAACATCCGTTCCATCGCCCTGCTTCATGATATTGGGAAAATCAGCGTTCCTGATTCTGTATTAAACAAACCCGGAAAGCTTACCAACGAAGAATATCAATTAATGAAACTTCATACAACGGCGGGCGGCAAAATATTAAAAGACATTGAAATGATTCCGGGAATCGATATCGGGGCAAAGTACCACCATGAGCGTTATGATGGCAAAGGATATCCTGATGGACTTGTCGGAGAAGAAATTCCTTTCATTGCTCGTATTATCGCGATTGCAGATGCATATGACGCCATGACGAGCAATCGTATTTATCGTAAACATTTAGAAACAGAAAAAGTGATACAGGAACTGGAAAACGGTGTGGGCACCCAATTTGATCCGAAAGCAGCAAGAGCATTAATCCGTCTGCTGAAAGAAGGGCGTCTGCAAAACATCAATCCTGATTCTTCTGCAAAGCAGGATGACGCAGCTACTACGATTCTTTCCCGCGTCATGAAATCAAATGAAGAAAAGGTTGCAGGAAAAATATTGTTTGATGAACTGACTTCCGCCTATAACCGGAATAGCGGAGAAAAAATGATGCGGGAAATTCTGGAAGAACATTCCGGCTGTCTAATGATGTTTGACTTAGACCATTTTCGCTATATTAACAATACATCCGGCTTTATTCGCGGCGATATCTTTTTATTGGAAACCGTCAAATGCATTCGCGAACTTGGCAATAACAGCATTATCTCCCGTTTCGGCGGAGATGCCTTTGTGGTTTTGTTCCAAGATATCCAGACGAAGGAACAGGCAATAGAAGTGGCAAAACATTTTTTCCAGATTATGGATGAAAACCGCAGGGGAAACAGGGAATTGTCGGATTTATCCGTGTCCGTCGGCATTGTTTATCCGGGCAAGATTAAAGAATCCTTTTCCAGCCTGCTTCTGAAAGTAAACAAAGCTCTTTATTTTGCTAAACAGCAGGGCGGCAATACCTACTATATTCATAATGAAACATTGGCAGCAAAAAAATATAATACAACAAACGTAGACATGGAACATTTGATTTCCCGGATCAAGCATGAAAAACCAGATGAAACGTCTGCTTTTCCCCATCCGGAAACAGAGCAGATCTATAACATGGTGCAGGAGATCACAGAGAAACATCATCAGGTACATCTTCTGATGTTTACCGTAACAACAGAAGAGGGCGAGCATGTTTCTGTGGAGGAACGGGATCGGGTTATGAAATTCTTAGAACATGCAATCACTGATTCCATCCGAAATTCTGATGCAACATTAAGATACAGCAGCACGCAACAAATCGTTATCCTAAACAATTTAGATGAAGAAGGATGTCACAACCTGACAGAACAAATTATGACAGAATTTTATAAAATGTATGACCGCAAGGAAATTATCGTACATCTTGACACGGCCGATTTGAGCCAGTCTGAATCGTAGATCAATCCTAATTTTCTGATGTTGTCAAACATTTTATCAGGGGCTGTTAAAATTCATGCATAAAGAGTGTAAAAAGGGCAAAACCAGCATTTTGCCCTTTTTACACTCTTTATGCATCATATCAAAGATTTTACTGCGGATAACAGGAGTTGAACCTGCACGTCTGCTGACACTAGAACCTAAATCTAGCGCGTCTGCCAATTCCGCCATATCCGCATATCCCATAACAGACTTCTGTTCTGTTATTAGCATTACGATTATATCATCCGAAAAACAAAAAAGCAAGAATTTTTATTTTTGCTTTTCCTACTGCGGAAACGAAAGCTTAGTTTACCTTGAAAGCCATACTCTAGCGAAAATGATACAAAAAACTGCCGGCAGGTCAACCCGCCGGCAGAAAAACAAAGGAACAATCTCAGACAAGTCAAGGTGTTAATCGCTTTATATTCGTTCTTCCAGACTTGGAATCATAACCTGAATATCTACATCAGCGTCATAATCAACACCATCAATCCGAAAACCAAAGATTTCATAAAATTCCTGCCAGAATTCATCAATATCACAAATATCCTTAATCGTATCTTTTGATACCTGATTCCACAGAGCGCTGACAGCCTGCTGCACCTCCGGTTTCATCTCATAATCATCCAGACGGATCAGACGGTTTTCATCCGTAGGAACAGGATCTGCGCAAAGCCTGTCATGCACCATCCGATACATTTGCTCAATACAGCCTTCGTCCAATTTTTTTTCTTTCATGACCTTAAACAGAATAGACATATATAATGGAACAATCGGAATGGCGGCGCTGGATTGCGTTACTACCGCCTTATTAACGGATACGTACGCCTGCAGCCCCGGAATCTCTTCCCGTAACTCATCTGCTGTCTGATACAAGTGCTGCTTTGCCCGTCCAATAGAACCATCATAATAAATCGGATGTGTCAACTCCGGCCCGATATAAGAATATGCTACCGTCATGGCATTCTCCGCCAAAACATCTGCTTCCTTTAACGCCTGCATCCAAAGCTTCCAATCCTCGCCGCCCATTACCTTGACCGTATCACGAACTTCTTCATCAGTGGCCGGCGGAATCGTAACTTCTAATATCTCATTTGTCAGCAAATCAATCGTTTGGTTCGTATATTCCCGGTCTGTCGTTTTCAGGACAGAACGATATGTCTCCCCGTCTGGCGCTTTACGGCGCGGGGCTGCAATACTGTAAATAACCCAGTCAACCTTGCCCCAGTCTTTCTTAATACGGGCAATGGTTTCCTCTTTGATTTCCTGCGAATACGCATCTCCATTAATCGATGTGGCATAATATCCGTCTGCTACAGCAAATTCCTCAAAGGCGGCTGTATTATACCAGCCTGCGCTTGCCGTCCTCTTCTCTCTGCCCGGCTTGTCAAATATAATTCCAATGGTATCTGCGCCACAGGAATATGTAACTGCAATCCTGCTTGCAAGGCCATATCCCATAGATGCACCGATAACCAGTACCTTCTTGGGTCCTTTCGACTTTGGCTGTGATTTTACATAATCAATCTGGGCTTTTACGGCCGCCCTGCATCCCTCCGGATGTGCCGTTGTACACATAAAACCTTTTACCTTTGGTTGAACTACCATTCTTCCTGCCCTCCCATTCATCTTCCAGCAGCCTGCCTAAGTGCGGCTAAAGCCTCATTTCAGAACTAACTATATTATTCTATCATAATTTGTTTGCCTTTGTCTACTTTGAAGTTCTATTCGGACAGATTTCGCAGGTTTTGATGCCAAAAGACTGTGTTTGATAGAAACCAACATTGTCAACCTGTTTTTTATATAGGTTGACAATGTTGTTAAAATGCTGTAATTTATAGGTGTTGCATACTACATATATCAAAAAGAAAGGAAAAACATAATATGAACAAATATTTTTCAACCCGCTCTTTAGTCATCATGGCGCTCTTTGCTGCCATCTTAAGCATCTCCTCATATATCAGCATTCCAACGCCGGCAGGCCCTCATCTTACCCTGCTCAACTTTGTTGTTATGTTGATTGCACTTACCTTTCCGATTCAACAATCTGTTGTTATCATATTAATCTGGCTTCTGCTCGGCGTCGCCGGCGTTCCTGTCTTTGTCGCCGGAAACGCCGGAATCGGCTACCTGTTAAGCGGCTGGGGCGGTTACACTTCTTCTTTTCTTGTAATCTCTTTTGTTATCCCAATGCTGTGCAAACAAACATACCACCGCGTCTATTATACCATTTTGGCAATCTTTGCAGCCATTTTAATTGATGTTTTAGGCGCCGCATGGCTAATGCTGATCACAAAAATCCCACTCCGGGAGGCATTTCTGTCCGGCATCTTAATTTTTCTTCCATTGGACTTAGTAAAAGCTGTGGTCGCAGCCCAGGTCGTGCCGCAATTCCGCAAAATCATGGCATTTTAAAAAAAATAGAAAATTTCTTCCGCCGCTATACGAAAAAGCTCCTTGAAAATAATTCCATGCAGATTCCTATTTACACCGAACGTACGTTTTTGATATAATAAAAACATAGCGAAAGCGTGCCTGTGTTGGTTTTGCGCAGACTACACAATGGACATAGACTATAGGAACGTTTCGCATTTGCCTATAGAATAAAAAACAGAAAGAAAAGGTATTGTCATGGGAGAAACAATCATTTATCATATTGATGTAAATTCTGCCTACCTGTCATGGCAGGCCTGCTATCAACTGAAAACAGACCGTAATGCGATTGATTTACGGAAAATTCCTTCCGTCATTGGCGGCAGCGAAGAGGCCAGGCACGGTATTGTACTGGCAAAATCCCTGCCTGCCAAAGCATATCATATTCAGACCGGGGAACCTCTTGCGAGGGCGCGCGGAAAATGTCCGGATTTGACCGTGGTTTTGCCAAATTTTGCGGTCTATGCAGAATATTCCAACGCCTTTATCGCTATCTTAAAGAAGCATTCGCCTGTTGTAGAGCAGTACAGCATTGACGAAGCCTTTTGTGATATGACCGGTATGGAATCACTGCACGGCGATCCTGTCCGTTTTGCAAGAACGCTTTGCGACGAAATTCGCGATACATTGGGATTTACTGTAAATATTGGCGTATCCAACAACAAACTGCTGGCAAAAATGGCGTCTGATTTTACAAAACCGGACCGGGTACACACGCTGTTCCCGAATGAAATTCCTGATAAACTCTGGCCTCTACCCATTGAAAATCTGTTTTTTGTTGGAAAATCCCTCTCCAAAAAACTTCGAGCCCTTGGCATAAAGACAATTGGAGATTTAGCACGCAGTGATTTGAATATCATCCGAGCGCATTTTAAAAAACATGGCGAAGTCATATGGCATTATGCCAATGGCATTGACAGCGGCATTTTAAAAGAAACACCGGATGACAATAAAGGATATGGCAATTCCATTACTACGCATTTTGATGTAACAGACCGGGAAACGGCGCATAAAATTCTTTTGTCGCTCTGCGAAACAGTCGGCGCCCGTATTCGCGCCGACCATGCTTATATCAGCGTTGTATCTGTTTCGTTGGTAACCTTTGCGTTCCATCATCTGTCAAAGCAGACAACATTAGCGTCCAGCACCAACGTAACAGAAGAGATTTACGAAACTGCCCTTGCCTTATTTGACCGGTTATGGGACGGTACGCCGCTTCGCCTGTTTGGCGTCAGTACCAGCCACGCCAGTCGGGACAAGTATGAACAGTATAATCTATTTGATATGGACAAATATGAGAAATTATCTAAGCTAAATACCGCGATTGATTCCATTCGCAGGAAATTCGGGGAAGATTCTGTGAAAAGAGCTTGTTTTATCCATTCTGACACCACGCATATGACAGGAGGCTTAAACAAGGCGAAACGGGAACAACGAAAGGGAAACAGATAAAAAGGAGCTAGATACGTATGAAGGCATTATCGAAACAAAATTTTACTACCAAACAAAGACATATTACCGCAAGAATCGTCAGTTATATTCTGACGATCCTTGCAAGCCTCTGGCTGTTGGTATTTATCTTATCCAGCAGCCAGAGCACGCAGCCAAAGTTTATTGCTGCGGCTATCGGAAGCTGGTTTCTGTTTTTTCTTTTCTGCGTCTACAAAATTTACCGCATCAAACGTTATCATGGCATATTCCGGAAAGGAAGCCTTTCTATTGACGAATTGGATAATATGGACGGAATTGATTTTGAAGAGCTCGCCTGCGACATTTTAGTTGCCAATGGATTTGAACTTGCGGAAAATACGCCTGCTACCGGCGATTTTGGAGTAGATATCCTTGCCGTCAAAAACGGAATGACCTATGCGATTCAATGCAAACGCTATCATGAGCCGGTTGGTATCGATGCCATTCAGCAAGTTTACGCCGGAAGAGCCTACTACGAATGCCACGTAGCTGTTGTACTGACCAATCAAACCTTTACATCACACGCACAGAAACTTGCCGATAAACTGGGCGTCGTTCTCTGGGACAGAGACAGCCTGCGCAAACTGCTTTAATATGAGGAGGCTATCCTATGACTGCGATTAAGATATCTGTGCGGAACCTTGTCGAATTTATTATGCGTTCCGGCGATTTATCTGTTTCCTCTACCGGGCTAAGAGATGCAGAAGCCATGCAGGAGGGTACCCGCATTCACAAAAAACTGCAAAAAAAAATGGGCGCGGAATATCAGGCAGAAGTCCCTCTCTCTCTGGATACTTCCATATCCCGTGATGGGATTGACTTTATATTGACCGTGGAAGGAAGAGCTGACGGAATCTTTTCGGACGAAAACGGCAAAGTAATCGACGAGATCAAAGGAATCTACCGTAACATCTATACCTTGACGGAACCCATCGCAGTACACCGGGCGCAGGCGCTTTGCTATGCATATATTTACAGCGCCCAACGAAAACAGGATACAAAATGTGCAGAAGGTATGGGAATCCGTATGACCTACTGCCACATTCCCACGGAAAATGTCCGCTATTTTACGGAATATCTGACCTATGAAGAATTGGAAAAATGGTATCTGGAGCTTTTGCAGGAGTATGCCAAATGGGCGGCATGGCAGATAAAATGGCAGGAAACAAGGAACCGTTCTATCAAATCGCTGGATTTTCCTTTTGACTACCGGGAAGGACAGCGCAACCTGGTAAAAGGCGTATATCAAAGTATCATACGCAGAAAACGGCTGTATATTGAAGCCCCTACCGGTGTAGGAAAAACTATTTCTACCATTTTCCCCGCTGTTAAATCCATTGGCGAAGGCTTGACCGAAAAGGTATTTTATCTGACTGCCAAAACGATTACCCGGACAGTCGCCCAGGAAACATTTCAGCTATTAGAAAAACACCAGGTCAAGTTAAAAACCATTACTCTCACTGCCAAAGAGAAAATCTGCGTTCTAGAGAAACCCTCCTGTAATCCGGCGGCCTGCGACCGGGCGAAAGGGCATTTTGACAGGATCAACGACGCCGTTTATGATATCCTGACCCATGAAAACAGGATTACGCGCGATTCCATTTGCGTTTATGCAGAAAAACATATGGTATGTCCTTTTGAGATGTCGCTGGATATTTCCAATTGGTGCGATGCGATTATTGGCGATTACAATTATGCATTTGATCCTTCCGCATGCCTGAAAAGATTTTTTGCGCCAGACAAAGAACAGGATTATGTGCTCTTAATCGACGAAGCGCATAACCTGGTAGGACGCGCCCGGGAAATGTACTCCGCCACATTGGTCAAAGAAGATTTTCTTGCCATAAAACGTATGACCCGAACCGGAAGCAAAAAGATTACCAATGCTCTGGAATCCTGTAACCGCGCTTTGCTTCCGCTGAAAAAAAGCTGCGATGGCATGAAAAAATATGCCAGCATAGAAATTGAACCCTTTGTATTACGGCTCTTGCGGTTAAGCACAGTATTGGAAGAATACTTTCAGGAAGAAGAACAGGATGATACACGGAAACATATGACGCTTTTGCCGGAAGAAAGGGAACGCCTGTTAAATTTTTATTTTGAAATACGGAATTTTCAGACAATCTATGAGCTGACGGACGAACACTACGTCATCTATGGAGATAATACGGAAACGAAGCATTTCAGGCTTCATTTGCAATGTATGGATCCTTCCGCAAATCTGGATCTTTATTTGAAAAAAAGCCGCTGCTGCGTCTTTTTTTCCGCCACCCTGCTTCCCATTCACTATTATCGGGAACAGCTTGCGGGACGACAGGATGACTATGCAATCTATGCGCCATCTCCCTTTTCGTCGGAAAAACGGCTTTTGATGATTGGGCGTGGAGTATCGACAAAATATTCCCTGCGCAGTCCCGCAATGTATGAGAAAATTGCCGCCTATATCCTTTCGTTTACGCAAGCCAAAACCGGAAACTACATGGTATTCTTTCCATCCTATCAAATGATGGAAACAGTAAAGGAATACCTGTCAAAAAAGGAAGATGAAAACTTCATCCTTTATGCACAGAAAGCTTCCATGGACGAACGGGAACGGGAAGATTTTTTATCCCATTTTCAGTGTACGCCTCTACGCACAGTACTTGGCCTATGCGTGATGGGCGGTATTTTTGGAGAGGGTATCGACTTAAAAAACAGTCGACTGATCGGCGCAGTTATTGTGGGGACCGGTCTTCCTATGGTATGCACGGAAAATGAATTGTTTAAAGACTATTTTGATAAAGAAAAAAACGCCGGTTTTTCCTATGCCTATCAATATCCCGGTATGAACAAAGTGCTTCAGGCTGCCGGCAGGGTCATTCGCACGACAAATGATACCGGCGCTATTCTCTTATTGGACGACCGTTTCATGCAAAATACTTATCAGAAGCTTTTTCCAAGAGAGTGGTTCCCTCATGAGATTGTAACCCTTACGTCTATGCCCGATTATCTGTCCCAGTTTTGGGATAGATGGAAATAAAATATAAAAAGATTGGAGAATCCATATGCTAGGAACAATATTTAATACATCCGCCATATTGATTGGCAGTCTCTGCGGCAGCTTTTTTAAAAAGTGTATTGGCACAAAATATCAAAATGTCTTGTTTGACGCCATTGGACTGGCTGCTGCGGGAATTGGCATCAATACCATTACCAATAATATGCCAAATAGTAAATATCCTGTTTTATTTATTGCCAGTCTTGCCATCGGCAGTCTGATCGGAACCATTTTGGATATCGATAGAATATTTAACCGTCTGGTCTCCAAAACCGGGGATAGTCAGCTTGCCCAAGGTCTTTCCACAGCCATTTTGCTGTTTTGCATCGGCACGCTTTCCATATTAGGACCTATCCAGAGCGCCATCTATCAGAATCATACTTATCTTTTTACAAATGGCACTCTGGATCTGATTACCTCAATGATTTTAGCCTCTACTTATGGCATCGGCATTGCACTTGCCGCACCGGTTCTTTTTCTGTGGCAGGGCGCCATCTACCTGTGCGCTAATCAACTGCAGGACTTTTTTTCAACGGCCTTTATGACGGAGCTGTCTACGGTCGGCGGCTTTTTGATTGCCGCTTCCGGCATCAGCCTTTTAAAAATAAAAACATTTAAAACCATGAATATGCTCCCCGCTCTACTTGTGCCGGCAATATTTTGGGGAATAAAAGCGCTCTTGGGCTTTTAAAACAGTGCGTCAATGCTGACCGGCTCCCCTAACATTTCTCTTTTTACATACACGCTCTGATCCTCTCTTGTACTGAGCGACCACTTGACCAGAACAATACGCCGTCCCTCTATTTCAATCCCTGTAATACCGGCAGGATGAATGCAGCTTCCGGTATTAAAATATGGCGATTTTTTCGTCCCTGCCATCGGACGGTGTGTGTGACCGGAAATTAAAATGTGCTGATTTTGTCTTGCCCAATTTGCCAGCCGCCTTTCTGTCCGTTCCTTTCTGGTATTATTTTTGGCGGCGCTTGTAGGGTCCGGTACGCCGAGAAGTTCGAGATTCTTCCAGATATAACGAACCAACAGACGCGCCAATTTCCAAAATGTGCTATTTAAAAGCTCCGCCTGATGTCCGTGAAGCAGATAAATATCCCGTTGTTTCTCTGCATCCTTGAGAATGATACCGGAATGACAGCATAACTCCGGACAGAAAGATTTTTTGCGCAATAAGGTATCACAAAAATACGTCTGAAAGTGCTTATCTAAAAATGATTGGTTCTTTTTTACCATATCATGATTCCCATATATCATCTGCAGACGATTGCTGTCGTAAAACTTTGCCAGCATTTCAAAAGTATGTTTATGCATCTCTTTAATGTCTTCCATAGAGCGGTTTTCCCAAAGTTCATCCCCGTCTCCCAATTCCAGATAGATATATTTTTTCCGATTGTAATATTCCAATGCCGCCAAAAAAAGAAACTCATTCTTGACAAAATTGTCATTGACCGCCCCTGTTCCCCTGTGGCAATCACTGAACAAAATATATTTTGTCTCATTTGTCAAATCAAGCACTTTTGCTTTCTGAAACGCATGCGCAATACGTGTATGATAGCTCAACGCCTTACACCACCCCTGCTTTTCCTGCGGAATTTCTGTTTTCTGCACCTTTTGCGAATAAGCAAACGGCGAAATATATGCGGCAGGAAAAAATATAGATATACTAGTCGGTCAAGATTTCTGGTAAATGGCATTGTAATCCACCGAAATAACCTGGAAAATATACGGTTTTTCCATTGCGAGCATGCCGCCGCAAAACGGTGTACGCATCTTGGCTGCTTCTCGTGCGGATATGCGTATAGAAAGGATACATTCAACTCACAGACAGAAAGTTCACTGGCGGCATATCCAAGATTGACCATACTTTCGACAAAACGCAAAAGCATTTCCTGATCGGAACAGGTAATGGAAACACGCATAGTTACATTTTCCGGTTCGCAGTATCTTCCGAGACAAAATCCGGCAAGCCACCAATGACGGTTAGAACAGGTAAACAATCTGTGTCCCCTGTAATAAAAGTCAATTTTAACAGAGAGAAGTTCCTGATTGGTTACACTCTCAAAATGTGCCGCTGCAAACTGATCCGGAGATATTATCCCATCCGTATAGTATACGCCAACCTCTCCGCCGACTGTAATCCCATATTGCCCTTTCCATAACTCAATCAGATATGTGCGTTCTCTGTAATAAAAATATATTGGTTCACAGTCAAATACCATATGAAAATGGACTGCTGTATTGTCATAAAGCGCACAATATCCAAACCGCCTCTGCCATGCATCCAGTGTCGTTGTAATAATATCCCCCTGTGTCTGGTATGCAAAACCAAAAGGATGCAATACCTTCTGTAGTAAGCAGATTTTGTTGCAAAAGTCCATGCAGCGGACTTTGCGAATGATTCTTCTTCTGCGGAATAACTGTACCAGCAAAAAAAGAACGCAGATCATTAAAAAAATACCAAATAGTAAATACATAGCCGTTATCCTTTATCGTATTTCTACTATTTTATGCAGAGGATAATAGCAGGGAAACTTGGAAATCTGACTATTTTCAACATTTTTGCAAATAATGTTTCTACAGATTGTTCAAAATTTTGGAAAAATTTTAGAAAGTTTGAAATTAATGATTGCTATTTTTCAGAAAATAGGTTAGAATAGTATTCGGCTTCGGGGTATGGCTCAGTTTGGCTAGAGCGCGTCGTTCGGGACGACGAGGCCGCAGGTTCGAATCCTGTTACCCCGACTGGGTTTTTGTACAAAAAGTAAATGATTACTGAATGGAAACAACCGTCACTTAATCGAGTGGCGGTTGTTTCTCTTTACAATGAAGCATACCAATCAAATCCGGAAGCGCCGTCTCAAATTTAACGCCGTACCAATGGTCAGGATCTCCCTGCGTATTTTCAATGCACAAGACCGTGTAATCAGCAGCAATTTTTGCAGCTTCAAAAATCGGCTTTCCTCCCAGCAATGCGCCCGTAAAGGCAGATGCATACACATCTCCGGTTCCATGGCATCCTTTAGCGATGCGGCGATGCTCATAATAACTGATTTTGCCGTTTTCATAAACAACTACCCCTGTTTTTTCAGGAGAATAACCGACTCCGGTAAGAACAATGGTGGAACAGCCCAGTTTGCTTAATTCCGCCAGCAATCCCTTCACATAATCCTCATCATATACTTCTTTATACTCTACGCCGGCAAGAAAACACGCTTCGGAAATATTCGGAAGCAGAATGTCGGCGGCGGGACACAAGGTCTTCATTGCATCCACATAAACGCTATTAAAGATCGGATAGAGGTTCCCATTATCGGCAAACGCAGGATCGACGATTTTCACGCAATGTTCCTCGCCCATGGTTTCCAGTATATTCTTAACATACCCAACCTGTTTTGTACTGCCGAGATATCCCGTATAGATGCTGTCAAAGCGGATTCCTTCCTTTTGCCAGTGCGCCTGGATTGCAGGCATATCATCAGTAAGATCCCGAAAGGTAAATCCACTGAAACCGGCGGTATGCGTCGATAAGACTGCGGAAGGCAAGATGCATGTCTCCATTCCACAGGCAGATAAGATAGGAAGCGCGACTGTCAGCGAACACTGTCCTACGCAGGAAATATCTTGTATCGTCAATATCTTTTTATAATCCATAGCTTTTTCCCCTTCGTCTTTATTCTGGCTTGTCATTACAATTTGAGTCCATAATTGTAGCCCATAATCTGTATGTTGTCAAGTGGGAACCCAATGATTTTCGTATTATTTTTGTAACCGCGGCGTAAGACATTCGAGCGCAGGCGTCTCTTTGCAGGGAACAGGAGCAGGGAATCCTCTCCTAAAAAGTAGTGGGCGCAATTTTCCCAAAAACAGCAGAACCGCCACAGAAAATACGATAAAACCGTTGTTTTCTGTGGCGGTTTATTTTTAGGCGATTCCTCTAGCCCTATATTTACCGAGGACTTCGTACAGCGAAATTAATTTACCAATTAATTTACTCCAACAAATATTTTTTAGACAAACGCCTTCATTTCTTCCATAAAATCTTCCTCTACCTTAACCAGTTTCTGAGCAAGTTCCATGCTTTTTTGGGAAGCATTGGTAAATTTATTGATATACTCGCTGATTTTCTGAATCCCCATATTGCACCCGTCCATCATCAGTTTTGCAATTTGATGGTCGTCTCCATGCACAAGCAATTTCATCTCTGTTTCCATCCAGGCAAAAGCAGTTGCCATAATGGACGGCTCTTCCATTGTTTTTCCATACTCGTCCAAAAGCTGGTCCGTCTCCCCATCCAAATCGCGGTGTTTCTTGTCATATGCATCCAAGATCCTCTCCAGTTTTTCATCCGCATATTCTTTTACCTGGCGAATGCTCTTAACCGCCATCTTGCACCCGGAGCTGCACTCCTTTAACAGTTTAATTGTCTGATCTTCCATATTTCCTCCTCCATCTGCTTCAAATTATTTTTACTAAATAAAAGCATTCCCAAACAAAGGAAAATTTATTACTAAATTTTTATAACTGTTTCAGAAACAGATTTCATTTTTTTAAGATTGTCTTTCTTTTTGGTAAAAAATGTGATACTATTTTAAAGTAGTTATTAACCAAGACGCACCTGTGCGTCAACTGTGTGAAAAGGAGAAAAATATGGAATACTTAGCAGAATATTGTGGAAGTCTTGTATTTCTCTTGGGAGGTTATGCCTATATGTGTAACATTTCCCTGAAGAAAACGCTTGTTTCCACGCTGAATTACATCGAGTTAGTAGTAGCATGGAGTCTTGCCGTAGGGCTTGGGCTTGCTGTAGCGGCGCGTATGGGAGGTCCGGCTTATCTAAACCCGGGCGTTGTTATTGGTTCTGTTATCTGGAATGGCTTATCCCTTAAAGTAGCTGCGCTAAACCTGCTGATGGAATTTCTTGCAGCGGGTACTGCCGTACTGGTCTGCATGATATTCTTTTGGGATTCCTTTAAAGCATCCGGAGATATGCCAAAAAGAGGGATTTTTGCAGCATATGCCGTAGAGAAGAATCTGCCGTTAAATTTTGTACAGGAGCTTCTTGCAACATTTTTATTCCTGTTTTTAGTATTTATCGGTATTACCAATGTAACAAATCCTTTAGTCATTGGCGCCGTTGGTTTTGCTTCCGTAGCTCTGTTATCACTGTCGCTTAACAGTACCGGTTTCAGCATGAATGCAATGCGTTCCGTATTTAGCAGCATCTGGTTTGCCATTCTCCCAATCCCGAACAAGGGGCAGGAGAAAGTTGACTGGGGATACCAACTGATTGTCAACCTGGTTGGTTCTTCTATCGGCGGTGTTCTGGCGGTAATTGCAACAGCATGTATTAACACGGCACTATAAGATGACTCCACTTGCAATCGCAAACGGATGCAAATAGCAGGATAATACTTTTCCGTTTATCCGCAGGACAAACGGAACCCTTTTACCTGTTTTATTTAACAAGATAACGGCTATTTCTCCCGCAGGGTTTTTCCACGCCGTTACCTCAAGCTTGTCTGTATATTTGCTATGGGCAATCCTGACGGCTTTTGGTTGGATAAAATGCGCAAAATGCCAAAAAAAGAAGGCGCTCCGACGCTGTAACAGCTCTTTGCTTTCTTCATTATACAGAAAAGCAGCGTCGCAGTAATGCCGGGCGGAATTTGGCCCACCGTGGATATTTAGCAAAATATTTCCATCATAAAAACCCTGTAAACCATGATTTAAGTTTCCAATCAAATCATGCGCCAGGCATAGTGCATAATCCCGCTCTCTGGAGGGGCTGACCCCAGCGTACTCCAGGGAGCTTTCTGATAAAATCAGTTTTTTCTCCGGAAACGCTCTGCGTATTAATTCCAATGTCTCAAAATGATCGCCGCTGTACCAGT
The DNA here is from genome assembly GCA_947630925.1 of uncultured Lachnospiraceae bacterium. Taxonomy (GTDB): domain Bacteria; phylum Bacillota; class Clostridia; order Lachnospirales; family Lachnospiraceae; genus Butyribacter. Next base: position 22,044 of record CANRJM010000018.1, on the reverse strand, counting down.
GAAATGCAGCGCCGGCAATCATTGGTGCCGTATCCTTATCCATAAGTTTACAGAAACGTTCATAGACGCGTTCCTTATTGTGATCCCAGACAAATACCTCTACAGAAGAAAGACCTTTTTCCTTTAACGCGGGATACAGATATTCTTTCAAAAAAGTTTTTTCCTGCTGTGCGGAATAGACGCAGGATTCCCACTCCTGTACAGCTTTTGGCTCATTTTGTATGGATATGCGCTCTACCTGATATCCCCTTTTTTGAAACTCTTGAATATAACGGCAAATATAAGCGGCCCATCTCCCATAATATTCTTTCTTTAAACTACCGCCCTTTCTTCTGCTGCCATTTGTCTTCATAAAAGCAGGCGGCGACCAGGGGGAAAGCATAAGCTTCAACGGACGTCCGGCTGTTTTTGAAGCGGCTTCCAACAAGGGAAGAATATACTTTTTCGTATCCGCAAAGGAAAAACTTTCCAGCGTCTCATCTTCCGGTTCTTCTACTGCAGAATATGAATGTGTAGAAAACCCGCCGCTGTCTATGGGTATCCTTATGTTCTGATAATTCATCTGTTCTTCTTTAAAGTAAAAAGAAAGCATTTTATCCTGCTGCTCCCGGCTCATCTGAGAAAAGACAAATCCGGATGCGTCTGTAATTGCTCCGCCAAATCCCTCAAATTCCTGAAAAGTCACGTCAGGATACAGATTGATTACCTCGTTTTCCACTCCGTCATCGGCTGTAAATTCGATAACCTCTTTTTTCTGACGCAGCACTTCTTTCCCCATACTCTGGATAATTTCTAATCGCATACTTGCCTCCTCTTCCTTTTTATCCTTTTCCAGTATTATACTTGCCAAAAAAAATCATGCTATACAAAAGAGACTTTTAGTGCTAATATATGGTTGTATTTTACTATGTTTAAAATATACGAAGCTACATGGCAATCTGTCTTTCTGCGTTGCTTCAGGCAGATTGCGCACGAATTTAAGCAACGCAGAAATGAGGAAAAGATGTTTAAAACAGAATCCCGTAAAAAAGAGGGATTGCGTATTATTATTGTGGGCTGCGGCAAAGTAGGGGCTACGCTTACGGAAAAATTATCGCAGGAAGGACATGATATTACCCTGTTAGACAAAAATCCGACAAAGCTGCAAATGCTTGCCAATGCTTATGATGTTATGGGAATTGTTGGAAATGGAGCCAGTTACAACACACAAATGGAAGCCGGAATTGAAGATTCCGACCTTTTAATTGCTGTGACAGATTCAGACGAATTAAATCTTTTGTGCTGTACCGTGGCAAAACGTGTCGGCAACTGCGCTGCCATTGCCCGCGTACGCACTCCCGACTACAGTGCAGAGAGCGCCTATCTTCAGGAAAAATTAGGGCTGGCATTAATTATTAATCCGGAACTGGAAGCTGCGAGAGAGGTAGCGCGCGTACTTTGCCTGCCTACGGCCTTAGAGGTTAATACATTTGCACATGGACAGGCTGAACTGATTAAGTTCAAACTGCCTCCCGAAAATATTTTGATTGGACAGACGATTGCCAACCTTGGTAAAGAAGGGATTTCGCAGAATATCTTAATCTGCGCGGTAGAACGCGGCGGCGAAGTTACGATTCCCGACGGCGATTTCCGATTTGCCGAGGGCGACTTTCTTTCCTTTGTCGCTGCCCGGCAAGATGCCAGAGTATTTTTGGAAAAGATTGGTTTTGCCACAAAACAGGTACATGATACCATGATTATCGGAGGGGGAAAGGCAGCCTATTATCTTGCCAAACAGCTTTTAAATATCGGTATTTCCGTTAAGATCATTGAAACGAATACCGCTCGCTGTGAGGAACTCAGTACATTGCTGCCAAAAGCCATTATTATTAACGGAGACGGTACGGATGAAGAGCTTCTCAAGGAAGAAGGGATTGAATATGCAGATTCCTTTGTCCCTCTGACAGGTATTGATGAAGAAAATATTTTATTGACCCTTTATGCAAGGGAAGTTTCAAACGCAAAAGTAATCACAAAAGTAAACCGCATTAATTTTAAAAACGTAATCAGCCATCTGGATCTGGGAAGCGTAGTCTATCCAAGATACATTACCGCGGAGGCGATTATTGCATATGTGCGCGCCAAAAAGGCGTCTTTGAACAGCAACATTGAAACCCTGTATCATATGTTTGATTCCCGCATCGAAGCGATTGAATTTTTAGTAGAGGAACCATCTGAAATCACAAATGTTCCCCTGATGAATTTAGAGTTAAAGAAGAATCTTTTAATCTGCTGTATTTATCGCAAAGGACGGGTTATCATCCCCTCCGGAATAGACAGTATCATGGTAGGCGATACCGTAGTCGTTGTTACCACGTATTCCGGCTTTGATGAGATTCAGGATATTTTACTTTAGCTAGCGTAAAAACACAAAAGCAGCATTCATTTTGCATGACTATTTGTACCGCCAACCAAAAGGCGGAGGAATGGAGATTTATATGAATAATTCTGTTATTCGATATATTTTAGGATATATATTAAGAATAGAAGCAGTTCTTCTGCTCTTTCCCTTCCTTGTATCAATTATCTACCGGGAACGGGCAGGTATCTATTATCTTCTGACGGCTTTTGTCTGTATGGCTTTAGGCTTTCTGCTGACCCTGAAAAAGCCGGCATCTTTTGTATTTTATTTAAAAGAAGGCAGTATTGCTACTGCTTTAAGCTGGATTCTTATGAGCATTTTTGCGGCGCTTCCCTTCTGGCTCAGCGGAGAAATCCCTTCTTTTATCAATGCCCTTTTTGAAAGCACTTCCGGTCTTACCACGACTGGCGCTTCTATTTTAAGCGATGTGGAAACATTATCCTACTGCAATCTTTTCTGGCGAAGCTTTACGCACTGGATTGGCGGTATGGGCGTCCTCGTTTTCCTGCTTGCCATTGTTCCATTAAGCGGTGGCTCCCAGATTAATCTGATGCGCGCAGAAAGTCCCGGCCCATCAGTCGGAAAACTTGTTCCAAAACTGCGGACAACCGCACGTCTGCTCTATATTATTTATTTTGGCATGACTATCATTGAATTCTGTTTTTTACTCGCCGGCGGCATGAAGATATTTGATGCATTAACCATTTCTTTTGGTACCGCGGGCACCGGCGGATTTGGTATTAGAAACAGCAGTATCGGCGGATATTCTGCCTATATCCAATGGGTAGTAGCCATTTTTATGCTTTTATTTGGTGTGAATTTCAATGCATATTACCTGATCCTGTTCCGTAAATGGAGAAAGGCACTGGGTATGAAAGAGGTACAGACTTATTTCCTGATTACAACTGCTGCAGTAGCCATTATTTTTATTAATATTGTAAATACTGCCTCGTCTGCCTTAGAAGCCCTGCGTCATGCCTTTTTCCAGGTGTCAACCTTGATCACTTCCACCGGTTATTCTACCGTAGACTTTAATCAATGGCCACAGACTGCCAAAACTGTTTTGATACTGCTTATGTTTATCGGCGCCTGCGCCGGAAGTACCGGCGGTGGAATTAAAGTTTCCCGTATTATCATTTTGTTAAAGACGATCAAAAAAGAGCTGGCTTCGTATATCCATCCAAAAAGCATCCAGAAAATTAAGATGGATGGGAAACCGGTAGAGCATGAAGTGCTTCGTGCTACAAACGTATATTTTATTACCTTTATGATTGTATTTTCTTTTTCTGTCCTTGCAGTTTCCTTTGATGGGAAAGATTTAGTTACCAATTTTACCGCTGTGCTTGCCACGATCAATAACATGGGACCCGGTTTGGAGCTGGTTGGACCGACGCAGAATTTTGGCGGTTTTAGCATCTTTTCTAAAATTATTCTCATGTTTGATATGATTGCCGGACGTTTGGAACTTTTCCCTCTTCTTATTCTGTTCCACCCGGCTGTCTGGGTCGACCTTTTCAGTAATCAACGGAAAATCTTCTCCAGAAAGATCGGACATAAAATGTAACGTTCTATTTATTACTTGACTACGTTACTGTTTGCTTTTTCTTGTTATAACTATAAAAATACGATATGATAGAAGCACAAAAGAATGAAAACATTTTGTAATCTGTTTTTTGACACTGTCCGGGTTCACAATGAATCACTATAAGAGGCAGTAAAACAAAGCGAAACAACAGTTATCTTGCAGAAATGAGGGAGAGTATGATACGATTTGGCATAATTGGCGCAGGAGATATCGCCAGGAAATTCAACGATGCCGTCAGGCAGACGGCAGATGCTGAAATCACTGCGGTTGCCAGCAAAGATCTGGAACGCGCTAAAAAGTGGGCAGCAAAAGAAAAGATTCCCCACTACTATGGCAGTTATACGGATATGCTGCAGCAGGCGGCGATTGACGCCGTTTACATTGCTACTACAACGAATTTCCATTATGAACATATTTTGCTCTGTCTGCGCGCAGGAAAGCACGTATTATGCGAAAAACCTATGGTTATGACATATGCGCAGGCGCAGGAGGCGGTTCGGCTTGCCAATGAAAAACAGTTGTTTCTGATGGAATGCATGTGGTCCCGCTTTCTCCCAAAATCCCAGAAAGTCCGTAGCTGGATCTCAGAAAACAAAATTGGCACCGTAAAACTGATGCAGGCTTCGATTGGATGGGTAGCAGATCCGGTTTATAACCACCGCCTTTTTACTTCCGAACTGGGCGGCGGCTCCCTTTACGATCTGGGCGTCTATCCTCTGGAACTACTCCCATACTATACCAATCAAAAGATCGTTTGTGTCCAAAAAATGATACAGATGTATCGTGATGATGTGGATGATGTAGTCAGCTTAAATGTTGCTCTGGAACACAGTTTTGCCAACATCCAATGTTCTTTTACCACAAAACTCCCGGAAGATGCTTATATTTATGGCGATAAAGGGTATATCCGCATTCCCAAAATCCATTTTGGGACCGATGCTTTTCTTTACGATTTAAACGACCGTATTACAGAAGCTTTTGAGGGGAAAGCGGAAAACGGCTTTATCTACCAGATAGAAGAAGCCGTCCGTTGCATTCAGACAGGAAAAACGGAAAGCGAGGTATGCCCGCACAGCATGACTCTGACAACTTGTAAAATTTTTGACGAATGCCTAATGTAAAACGATATCAAAAGCGTTCCTTTTGTATGATCAAATGCATCTGATAGGATTGATATTCCTGTAATTCAGGAAGAAGGGGCAAGCCTACTTCCATCAATATATCTGCTGCATAACATATGCCGCTATCTGTATCTTTATAGACAGCTCCATGCTTCAATCCTCTGAACTGAATATATATAGGCGCCATATTAGAATGAAGTTCTGTTTGTACTGCATACAGCAAAATCTCATTTTGGTCTTCTGATATATACTGCCATGCAGTAACCTTATCCTGCCTGGGATTGCTCAGACGATAATATCTGCCATCCAAAATCAGCGGAGCAAGTTCCTTATAGCGTTTTACCTGTTCCTTAATGATCTTTTTTTCACTTTCAGTAAGCTCGGTCAGATCCAATTCATACCCAAAAGTACCAGACATTGCAACAATACCCCTGGTCTCTAACGATACAATTCTTCCCGTCTGATGATTTGGCGATGCTGATACATGAGAGCCCACCGCAGAGATTGGATATCCAAAGGATGTGCCATATTGTATATACAGACGGTCAATTGCATCTGTATTATCACTGCACCAGATTTGTGGCGTATAGTAAAGCATTCCGGCATCAAAACGCCCGCCGCCGCCACTGCAGCCCTCTATTAAAATTTGGGGATAATTCACATGCAAACGCTCTAAAAAATCGTATAACCCTAATACATAATCATACAATACATTCCCCTGGTTTTCTGCACTATGGGAATAAACATCAAGAATGCTCCGGTTCATATCCCATTTAATATATTCAATGTGGTTACTATCTAATATCTGACTGATTTGGTTATAAACCGCATCCACTACCTCTTTTCTTGAAAAATCCAATACCAACTGATTTCGCCCTCTGACCGGATTCCTGCCCGGAATTGCCATTGCCCAATCCGGATGCAGACGATATAAGTTACTATCCTCACTAACCATTTCCGGTTCAATCCATATTCCAAATTTTACGCCATATGCATTGACTCTGGCAATCAGTTCCGAAAGCGTCATTCCTAACTTTTCTTCATTGACAACCCAATCGCCAAGCCCACTATTATCATCATCTCTTTTTCCAAACCAGCCATCATCCATAACCAGCATATCAATCCCAAGCTCAACTGCCTGTTTCGCCAGTTCACATAAATGATTTCCGTCTATATTATAGTAGGAGGCTTCCCAACTGTTTACTAATACCGGACGAATCTTTGTCTGGTAAATTCCCCGGCAGACATGCTGCCGAATTGTTTTCTGCAGATGATATGATAACTGATTCAAACCTTGCGCACTGTAAGAGAGTATAACCTCCGGAACAATAAATTCATCATCCTGTTTCAAAGCATAATGTAACTGTTCTGGTTGTAAACCCATAAGCACGCGTGTCTGCTCCATTTGATCCATTTCAGCCGAAGCCTCAAATCCCCCGCTATATACAAATGACATTGCATAACAATTTCCCGCATCTTCGGTAGCATCTTCCTCTGTTACGATAAGCATTGGATTATAATGATGACTGGAAGTACCTCTTCTGCTGCCAATCTCATATGTATGATGCCCGATATGGGTGCGCTCCACATTACGTTCCATGGTATGTCTTCCGTAAAAGCTGATCACATCATATTTACCGTTTACAAAATCAAGGCATGCTGAAGAAGCTTTATGAATATAGATTGTCTGTTTATCCCGATTTTTTACGATTGCACTTCTGGTAATCACATCATAATCTTCTAAGACTCCATACAATAAAGTAACCTCAAGATCTAAGACAGAGTCCCGAAGTATAATTTCCAATGTTTCCGCCTCCGATTCGGAAGCATATACCGCTGGAAGGCCTTTTAAAGAATATTTTCCTTTACGAATGCAGTGAGACTGATATCGCAGGTCACATCCTGTACATCCCATGGCATTTTCTATCAGTAATGCAGTATTTCTATAATCTCCGGTCCCTGTTACCGGAAATTCCTGAGGCAGTACATCCAGAGAATATGTCCTGTCATTTCCTGCATCATACGGGTTGCCTGAAAAGCCCCGATCTATATAAGTTAATACAAAATCTGCCAACTGTTCTGTCCGTTTTCCATAATACAAATGCAGCAAAAATCCATATTTATCAATTTTAAACTGATACGAAGAATGACTGGTTGTCAAATGAAATATTTTTTTGGATTCATCAAAATTTATACTCATCTTATTCTCCTCTCCAACGAAATTCAAAATTTTTGTAAAAAAGCGTCCCCACGCATTCCTTTTAAACCCCGATATATTATCCATCCTACCACAAGCAATATCCCGCCTACAACTATTTTTTCTATTTATTTACTTTTCTCTTGCCCCATGCTAAAATAAGATGCATCATTCTTTTTATTTCTATTTTGGGATTACAAAGATTGGCCATGCTTTTGTTAAAAAATAAAATATGGGAATGGGGGGATTAGTATTGGAAATTAAAATGCAAAACCGCATTTTACTGGTAGAAGACGATTTGGAAATTGTAAAAAATCTTACTGCATTTCTGCAGGGAGAAAATTTTCTTGTTACTGCATTTAGCGGGCAGAAACAGGCGTTAACATATATTGAAGAAAAGAAAAACGAAATTGACTTAGTTCTTCTGGATATCTCTTTGGAGGATGGAAATGGTTTTTCTGCCTGCGCCGCAATTAAAACAAATTTCGGTTTACCTGTTATTTTTCTGACGGCGTCCGGAGATGAGTACAGCGTCGTAACCGGACTGGACTTAGGCGCCGACGATTATATCGAAAAGCCGTTCCGCCCCAGGGAACTCATATCAAGAATCAAAAGTGTGCTGAGACGATGCGGCAAAGCGCAGACCGTGTTAGAACTTGGCGACGTAAAAATCGACACAAGCGGCGGAATGGTAACAAAGTCTGGAAAAGAACTTTTTTTATCAGCATTGGAATACCGACTGCTCCTTGTATTCGCCAACCATAAGGGCATGATCCTGTCCCGCACAAATCTGTTGGAGGAAATCTGGGACGCAGCAGGAGAATATGTGAATGACAATACACTGACCGTTTACATTAAACGCCTGCGTGAAAAAATAGAAACAGATGCGCAAAATCCCACAATCATAAAAACCATTCGGGGACTGGGATATCGCGCTGACTGACCCCTAAAGGAACATAATCTGTGAAAAGGAACGGAGCAAAGATGGAATTTTTCAGGAATCCGGAGATAAAAAGAGAACTTCTTGCCTCAATAGGTTGTACCGTTATTTTTGGTATTTTATTATATTTACCATACGGCGCAAAAGGCGCTGCCGCCGCCCTTGCCATAGGCATTTCCATAACCTCGGTACATTTTGCGGAAAATTACCGCCGTTATCTGCTGATACAAAAAATGGGATGGCAGATAGATCAGCTTCTCCACGGCAATGATATCTCCCGGTTGGAGGATTGCAAGGAAGGGGATTTAAGCGTTTTATCCATGCAAATCAATAAAATGGTCTGCCGCCTGAAAGAGCAGTCTGAAATTCTGATAAAAGAAAAAGGCTTTCTTGCCGATTCTCTTACAGATATTTCCCATCAAATCAAAACACCGCTAACCTCAATCGGATTAATCCTCTCTTTTTTAAAGGAAGAAAATCTGACCGCAGAGCGTCGTTATGAATTGGTGCAGGAACTGACAAAATTAACCGACCGTATCGACTGGCTCATATATGCGCTTCTTAAAATGTCCAAGTTAGACGCCGGCGCTGTCTCTCTGAAAAAGGAAACCATTTCGGTACGGGACTGCATTCAAAACGCCTATGATTCCATCGCCGTATCACTGGATATCCGCGGTATTGAATTTGAACAGAAAATAGAGCCTCAGGCATTTATCACAGGCGATGGCGACTGGTGGACAGAAGCCATTGCCAACATATTAAAAAACTGTATGGAGCACACCCCCGCCGGCGGGAAAATTTCTGTATTTTCTAAAGAAAATACACTTTACACCCTGATATGCATAGAAGATAGCGGAACGGGCATCGCCGAAGAAGACCTTCCGCATATTTTTGAACGGTTTTATCGCGGAAAAAATACAGACAGCCAAAGCGTAGGGATTGGGCTGGCATTATCGCACAAGATCATTACTTCCCAGAACGGAACCATAACGGCTGCAAACCGCAAAGACAGTACTGGCGCTGTCTTTGAAATACGGTGTTATAAATCAACTGTCTAAATGATGGCGTACACGTTAAGGCAAAAGGATTGAAGATAGAGCTGCGCCCTTATTTTCTCTTCAGGGCTCCCTTTATTTCTTTGATAACATGTTCCATCCTTCCGGCATCAATCTCCGGGTAGCGATACTTCTTTACCCGGCGCAGTACTTCATGCTGCCGGATACTGTGATACTGCAGCAGTTTTTTAATTTTTTCTTTCGTAAAACGTTCCCTCTCTTCTGTCAGTAAATCCCCTTCCGACAGTTTTTTCTCTTCCAGCTTCTTTACAAATGCCTCCATATGACGATTTACCACTTCATTCAATTGTACGGCCATCTTCTCAAAATTCGTCAGGGCAGAAATGGTCAGCGTCAGATCCATCCCCAGCACCCCGGCAAACAAGATTCCCAATCCCTCAAACCCAACCGGGGAAATTCCGCTCGTTATATCCTTCACAAACGGGATTAATAAATATGCCACAAACACTCCCGCCGCCCCAAAGCCAAGCGAAGCAGGCAGACATACTCTTCCATGAATGTTCAACGGAGCTTCGCTGTAATCCCACCAGGAAGCGTGGAATAATTTTTCCAGTCCCCAGGAAGTGATATATTCCAATACAATGCTCCCCAGAAAAGAAATCAGAAATATCTGCTGCCAACCCAACGGCCACATTCCCCTCGCTTCCAGAAAATCAGAAAGTCCGGTAATCGTCAGGGCGCCTATGCCATAGATTGGACAGATTGGCCCATACAAAAATCCCCTATTCTCCCAGCGCCTCTCTCTTACCAGTGTATAGATAATTTCATATACCCAGCCCATGCAGCTATAAATGATAAAATATACAAAGTACCTACTTACCCACATTGTTTTTTGTTTCCCTCCTCTGTAGTACACTTTCCACAATGGAACAGTATTTGTCCGTTATGCATACAATCCATGCTTCCCTGCTCATCGGCAAGCGCAGAAACGTCAAAGGCCACATATGGCTGCGAATGATTGCCTGTTCTTTTTCGCCGATTTGAAAGTTCTGAATGGCGTTCCTGCAGGCAACATCCGGATGAAAAAAACCATGCAGGCGATGGGAAGCATCTCCCTTATGCCAGTCATACAAATAGAAATCATGTAAAAATGCCGATATCAGCAATACTTCCTCATCCGCATTCAGATGCAGACGCCTGTTTATCCAACAACTCGCCCTCGTTACATGGACACAGTGCTCATATGTTGTAACCGCGCCATGATGAACATAATGCTTTAGCTGCTGTATATTTTCATTATTCTGATAGGCTCTTAAAATATCCTCTATCATTTGTTCTTCCTCCGTCGATAACGTCATGCGCTCCTCCTTCTGCAAACTATCCCCTGAAACCTGTACGAAACCGCCCCTGGAGCAAGCCTCTCCTTATAAATGTTAATAGGCGTTCTCCATCATGTCAAGAGAATAAATAATGGTTTTCAATTTTATCAATTATGTGCTATAATATATGTATATTATAATCAAGGAATGAGAGGGGAAATACGACTATGAAAACGCCTATGAAAAATACGACTATGAAAAACCGAAAAATGAGTACGAAAATCACAACACAGATTACTTTTGTTATCATACTGTGTATTTTTTCCCTATATGCCATTGCGGGAAATCGGATGAATTCGATGATGAAACAAACCGAGATTGCACATCTGCAGTCCAACATGCTCGGGCAGGCTAAACTGGTAGAGGAATACATAAACCACCAGGAAGACTCGCTGACCTCTTTCAGCAAAGCTCCCGTCGTAGCGGAGCTTCTAAAAGATCCAACCAACCCAAAGAAGCAGCGCGCAGCGCAGCAATATACGGAGAGCTACTTCGCCGGTTTAGACCAGTGGGAAGGGCTGTATATCGGCGAGTGGAACACACACGTACTGACCCACTCCAATCCAAAAGCTATCGGCATGGTTACCCGAAAAGGGGATGGTTTAAAGCAGCTCCAGGCAGCCATGACAGAAGCCGGCGGGCTTTACAATACAGGGATGATCATATCCCCGGCTTCCTCCAAACTGGTACTCTCCATGTACTGTCCTGTTTTTGATACGGATCATAAGACAATCCTTGGATACGTTGGCGGCGGTCCCTTTGTAGAGGGTCTTAAAAATATGCTGCAATCCCTGACCAATTCCTCCGAGACCACAAAGTATACCATGATAAATGTCAAAAATAATATGTACATATTTGACGAGAACGAATCGCTCATAGCAACGGAAATCAAGGACTCCATGCTCCTTAAAGCCATTGACAAGATTAAGAAGGCGCCCGATACGGTCTTTGGAAAATGGGAATATGCAGACGAGGACAAGACGCCTTCCCTCGCAAGCTACGAATATATTGATAAGCATAGCCTTGCGATTATCTCTCACGACAGCGAGGCAAATATTTACCGGGACGCCACCAAAAACACGCATTTTCTTGGCGTTATCTGCATTCTCTCCGTCATCATCATCAGCTTTTTGGCATGGCTGTTCATACATTTTAGCACGCGCCCACTGAAATATGTGCAGCAGTCCATTATGCAGCTGCGCTCTCTGAAGCTTAAGCGCAGCCATAAACTGGATCCGTATCTCAATACCAAGAGCGAGATTGGAGAGATTGCCACTGCGTTAGATTCGTTATATACTTCCTTCCAGGATATTGTAAATACACTGGATCAGTGTTCCGATTCGCTGACGAACTCAGCGGTAAAGATGACAGATTCGTCTGAATTACTGCTGCAATGCGTGACAGACAACTCCTCCACCACAACGGATTTTGCCAACCGAGCTGAATCCATTACCAATACGGTACAAAACGTAGACGGACAGGTAACGGAAATCGCACAGGTAGTTACGGAAGTAGAAAACAAAATCCACACGGGTACCGACCGCAGCAATCTGCTGTTGGATAAAGTCTCAGATATGCAGAAACTTGCAAACGCATCCCTTGCCAAGACAAAGGAGCAGATTGAAGAGAACCGCAAGTCTATCGAAAAAGCTCTGGAAAATCTTCAATCCCTTATGCGGATTGATGAGATGGCAAACCAGATATTGGATATTACCAGCCAGACAAATCTTCTCTCCCTCAACGCCTCCATTGAGGCGGCGCGCGCCGGGGAAGCCGGCAAGGGCTTTGCCGTTGTCGCCGGGGAAATTGGAAATCTCGCCAACAGTTCTTCTGCGACTGCAACAGAAATCCAGAATATCTGTAATGAGACAAAAACCAATATTACCAAAATCGAGAACTGCTTTGATACCATTATCGCTTTCTTGCAAAATGACATTCAGGCACAGTTCGAAGATTTTGCCAATGCAACGAACGAATACCATATGTCCATTGAGGAGATTCAGGAAATTATCTCCGGAATCGATGAATCCTCTCAGGCGTTTGTACGCGCTGTATCCGACATTCACAACCAGATTGAAGCCGTACAGTCTGTGTCCGGCGGTCATGTAGTCAGCAGTTCGGAGATTCGCGAAAAGGCAGAGCAGACGGCACAGACGACGGAGGAATTATCCGTTGTCGTTAATCAAAATAAAGAAAACGCCGTTTCCATCCGTTCCATTGTGGAGCGCTTTTCCGATTACAACTAGACGGCATCCACAATCTCTGTATAGTAAAAAGCAGTCGCCCTTGTGTTTGATAGGATATCTCAAAGTAACAGATTTTTATATTTAATCTGTCTGTTTTAGAGGTATCCTATCATTTCACTCTCTAACGCACTTTTGATTCGGTGCAATGCTTCTTCCAAAACACTTCTCGGACATGCTGCATTTATCCTTTGAAAACCTTCTCCCTCATCGCCAAAAATCCTTCCGCTGTCAAGCCACACCCCCGCCTTCTGCACCATTAGCCTGTCAAGCTCTTTTCCACGGTATCCCGCCCCCCTGAAATCCAGCCATACAAGATAGGTTCCCTCATGTCCGACCATAGTTACGCCGTCAAGATGCCGCTCTGTAAAATCCCTAATCCATGCAATATTTTTCTCAATATAACCATGAACCGCCGTATGCCATACATCGCCGTTCCGATAAGCCGCTTCACAGGCAGTCAGCCCCAAAATGCTTAACTGGCTGATGCCCGCCGCATCCAATTCTTTTCGGAATTTCCGTTTTAAATCAGGATTTGGAATGAAAATATTGGAAATCAGCATACTTGCCAAATTAAAGGTTTTACTGGGAGAGGTACAGGTAATGGAGATGTCCTCATATTCCTTTTTCAAATTGGCAAAGACCTGATGCTTTCCCCGGAACACAAAATCCTGATGAATCTCATCGCTTATTACGATCACGCGATGCTTAACGCAGATATCCCCGAGCGTTTCCAGTTCTTCTTTTGTCCACACCCGCCCGACGGGATTATGCGGATTGCATAGGAAAAAGAGTTTTACCTTTTCCTGCACGATTTTTTGTTCAAAATCTTCAAAATCCATATGGTAGCGGTTGTCGCTGCCAAGATACAGGACGGCTCTTACCACTCTGCGCTTATTATCCCTAATCACCTCTGAAAACGGATAATAAACAGGGCTCTGCAGCAATACCGCATCCCCCAGCTCCGTATAGGCTTTTACCGCCATTGCAAGCGCAAATACAACGCCCGGCGTTTTGACAAGCCACGACTCTTCCGGCGACCAGCCATGATGCCGCTCCATCCATCCGCATACGGTGTTAAAGTAGTCCGTTCCCACATCGCTATAACCAAAAATCCCATGTTTTACCCTTTCGGTCAAAGCATCTTCAACATAAGATGATGTTGCAAAGTCCATATCCGCCACCCAGAGCGGCAGTACATCTTCTGGCAGTCCCCGCCGCTTTGCAAAATCATATTTCAGGCAGTTTGTATTTTTTCTGTCAATTACCCTGTCAAAATCCAAATTTCTTTCCGGCATAAAGTATCACTTCCTTTCCTTTCCTAGTTTACCTTTATATTCCTATTAAGTCAATAGGTATATAGGTATTGATTTTCCTCTTTTCATCTGATATACTATAAGATGATTTTATAATTATAATGGCAAAGGAGTTCTGTTATGATTTCAACAAAAGGCAGATATGCCCTGCGTTTAATGATTGATTTAGCCACACAGGAGCCGGATACTTATATCCCGTTAAAAGATATCTCCAAGCGTCAGGGTATATCAGAAAAATATATGGAAAATATTATCAAAGAGTTGGTTCGGCAAAAACTAATCAAAGGACTGCGCGGTAAAGGCGGCGGTTATAAATTATTAAAACCGGCTTCCGAATACTCTGTCGGCGAAATCCTGACAGCCGCTGGCGAACAGCTTACTCCAGTCGCCTGTTTGCTTCCCGACGCCGAAATTTGCGAAAGAGAACATTCCTGTCCAACGATTGCTATGTGGAGAAAATTTGATAAGATATCTCATGATTTCTTTTATGGAATTACGCTTGCAGAATTGTTGTCAGATAAAAGACAGGGCTAATATACATTTTATATCTGTATCATCCCTACAGACTGCAATAATAGTGCAAATAAAAGCGCCGGCGCTATCACTTTGATCATAGCGATATACAATCTCCTTCTTCCAAAGCGGCAGCCTCCGTACGTCACCTCATCAATCACAACATTTGGCGTCACAATCCAACCAATCAGTATACAGGTAAGCAGCGCCACTAACGGCATAAGACAATTATTGCTAATGTAATCCATAATATCTAAAATCTGACCTACCGTACCGTTTGGCAATTTTACTTCAAAATACAATACACTATATCCCAAACAGACAACGACTCCTCCAATCAGCGCATAGAGAGAAACCAACGCGGTACTCTTTCGGCGTGTCAAATGCAATCCATCAATTAAACTGGATACAATCGCTTCCATCACGGAAACAGCGGATGTCACTGCCGCGAAAATAACCATGACAAAAAATAATGTCCCAATGATTTCTCCTACCGTTCCCATAGCGCGAAATACCTTGGGGAGAGACACAAACATAAGGCCTGGTCCTCCAGACATTCCCTCCGTTCCCATAAAAACATAAACAGCCGGAACAATCATAAGCCCTGCTAAAAAGGCAACAAGCGTATCGAAAAACTCAATTTGATTAATAGAACGCATCAAATTCACTTCTTTTTTTACATAAGAACCATAAGCAATCATGATTCCCATAGCCACGCTGATGGAGAAAAACAACTGACCCATAGCGTCCATAAGAATGACAAAAAATTCTCTGACCGTCATTCCTTTAAAATCAGGAATCATGTAGACCTTGAGCCCCTGCAGGCCGGTACGCGTCATACCATCTGCATCGGTATGAGAAATGGTCAGGGAATAAACGCCAATCCCTATTACCAACACTAATAAAATTGGCATCAATACCTTACTGTATTTTTCAATTCCTTTATTGACGCCGGAAAAAACCACAAAAGCCGTAAGCGCCAGAAAGATTAACATCCATATGATTGGTTCTCCCTGTTTGCCAATGAAGTCCGTAAAATATCCGTCTTCTGCCGCATGGAAACCCTTTCTGCAGACAAAAGCATAAAAATACTTCATTACCCAGCCTCCGATGGTGCAATAATACGGCAGGATAATGACCGGTACCAAACATGCCAAAATCCCCACACCTTTCCACTTTGGCCGCAAAACTCCATAAGCGGTAAGCGGGCTCTGTCCCGTTTTGCGCCCAATGGCAACTTCTGTCGTCAGCAGGGTAAATCCAAAAGTCAGCGCTAAAATAAGATAACAAAAAAGAAAAACTCCGCCGTGATCCTTCGCCGCCAAATACGGAAAACGCCAAATATTTCCCAATCCCACAGCGCTTCCTGCCGCCGCCATTACAAAACCAATCGTTCCTGTAAAATTCCCTCTTTTCCCTTTCATTCTTTTCTTTTATCCTCTCTCATTTTTAATAACAGGTTACTTTTTTCCAGTTTGTCCCGACAAACGAAACAAACTGGTAGTATTATAGCATACTGTCAATTTCCCCGCAATTTCTCTTTCCGGAAAAACTGCCAGAGATATGACTTAATAAAGCGCCATCCCTCTATTAAAGCACAGCACATGATAACGGTAAGAATCGTAGTACAAAAATGAACAAAAAAATCATTGTGGAAGCTCATTCGTTCAAACAGATACTGTGTGTATTCCCTCGCCCAACGAATCATCAGGGTATGCAGTCCTAAAATTCCAAGCGTATTCCTCCCAATATATTGAAAAAATTGAAAGCGAACAAACCGGCTGCATAGACTATAAAGCGCTAAAATGGTAAAAACAGCGCCCAAAAAATACCAATAGCTTGGTATTTCCGCTATATTCCCTTTTACTCTAAATGAAATACACCAACCCAAAATCAGTAAAAAAACTCCGACTGATATCTGGTTGAATAAGATAGAAACTTCATGAAATCTCTCCATACACATATGGAACAAATATCCTATTGCCATAAATGTGATAGCTGCCGGCAAAACATTGATGTGAAATATCGGCCTGCCCGGAAGCCATATCTGAACTATTTTGGTAAGAAAGAGAGAGAGCAGCCCACCCAAAAGTACTGTTTTTGCTCCAGAAAGCCTGACAATCATCTCAAACAAAATAGAGGCAATAAAAAATAGCTGCAGATACCAAAGGGCAAAATTATTGCTATAATCATAAAGCCACCTTCCACCCAAAACTAACCCCTTAATGGAATTGATATCAATTATAAGCGGCTTGTGCGTTGTAAGGAATGAAACTAACTCTCCATAGATCAACATACTGAAAATCCAAAAAAACACATATGGCAGCAAAGAACTTTTCGTTCTGTTTTTAAGAAACAACTTCCATCCTTTCTGCGTCGCATTATATCTTAAAAAACCCGATATAAAAAAGAACAGCGGCATATGGAAAGTATAGATATAATCAAAAAACGGAGAATGATTATGACCCGCAACGACAAGAATAATTCCCCATGCGCGTAAAACATCAAGCCGGCTATCCCGATTCATTTTTAACATCACACCCTTTCTGAAACTCCGGTTTACCGCGTCCATCCCATCCGATCTAACCGGAATACGCCGTGGAGCTGCTGCATTCCTTCACGCTCTCTTTTCTCTATTGAAGATCTGCGAATCTCTTGTAAAATTAGAAAGATCCATCTCTGTATCTTCTGATATGCTCTGGCAAACTTTTCAAAATTTTCATTTATTTTAACTGTATAGGCATATAAAAGTCCCTATAGTTTATAGCATTATAACTCAATAGCCCATACGATTCAAGTATAATTAAACTGAAAGGGCGAATATTTTATGGATTACTATGCAATTGGACAAAGAATACGAAAAATCAGAAAGGCAAGAGGATTATCACAGGAAAAACTGGCAGAAATGGTTGACATTTCAACTACGCATATGAGTCATATTGAAACTGCAAACACAAAAATGAGTTTGCCTACTTTTGTAAAAATCGCATCTGCATTAGAGGTTCGAACGGATGAATTGCTTTATGAAGATAATCTGAAAAGCCGCAGCATTTCTATGGCCTTTATTGGAGAGTTATTAGACAGTTGTACCATTCAGCAGGTACGAATCATAGAAGATATTGTAAGAGCGACCAGAGAATCCCTGAATAAAAATTTGCACACATTACCGGGAAACTTAAAAAGCAAATAAAATGGCAAATCACAGCATTTTTGCCGTTGCGGAAACAAACGGGGAAATTGCATACCATAACAACGTTTGCTTAAGCTAAAACTGCGTCCCACTGCCGCCCGGCTTTTCTGTCACCTGGCTGTTCCCGCCGTTATCGCCGCTGTTATTATGTTTATAGTCCCGTTCAAAGAGTCCTGGAATAATCACTTCCACTTACTCTATTCTCCTAGCATCACTGGGGGGATTCGTGAAATTCTAGTACCATTTTCACCTATTACAGTCTCCAATCCATATGGTAATTTCTTAATATAATCATATATACCAGCTTTCCTACAACTATCTATTATTTCCATGTCTGTTGCATTTGGTTTTATCAGTAAAAGATTCTCCCTAATTGTCATATTAAAAAAACGGGCTCTTGTGTAATAAAAATAATTTTTGTTAATATAAATCCCGAATTGCACTAAATGGTATATTATAATCGACATAAAAATTTTTCATCTGGAAAATTCATTTTTAGCAATTTACCTACTTTCTTTGAGCTTATTACCTTGTAGATTTACCAATATCTATTCCTAATATCTTCCAATTCGACTAACGCATTATATAATTCTTGCTGTAGCTCATTTTTTGATAAGCTATTTACATAATTTTTAAGATCAATATAGTGCTGTCTTTCTCTTTCTTCTTCCTTTTTTTCCCATTCTTCCACCTGCTTCATGAAATCCTCAGCCGCATTGGGTTCCGCAGTAAAATAAAGTGCAATCATATGTTTACACACAACCCGCCTGCCCGCCGCAAAAGGACAGTTACACACTGATTTTCTGGGATGTACTTTATCAATATGTACCGAATAAACCCGATTGTTACTTCCAGCCACTTGTCCATCATATGAAGCATCCCCGGACGGCTTCCACGAAACTACCTTTTTCTTTTCATAATAATCCATGCCACGCCAGACAGAATTGGCACTGGCCAGTTCAATCAATCCCATAAACTTATCTACTCCGATTTCAGAAAATTCCAATAAACAACTTTTTAAAGTAATCACATAATTGCAATTGGCTATACACCACATACCCAATTCATATCATCCCCGCATCATGAGCACATCATAGGCATTTCAATCATGATCTTGGTAATGAATATTTATCAATAATCTCCCCATAAATCAAATCATAGCATTTCCCGGCTACCCGTCAACTTCCGTACCGACATACCTATCATACCTGCACTGTTCCACAACCACATCACCTAAAAGCGTAATCGCTTTTTGCGGACAATGGCTGATACAACGATAGCACATGGTACATCTGTTACCTGCGACAGCTCTGCCGTCCTTGATCAAAATATTTTTCATCGGGCATAAAGGAACACATAAGCCGCATCCTGTACAATCATCACTGATTTTTAATTTATCAGTATATCCGGTTGTCTTTCTGTAAAACCAAAGCCTTTGTCCAAAAAGACCAGCCATATGAGCAATCAAAGACAGACCTTCTTGGGGGTATGTTCCCTGCTTTATCTGCTCTGCTATATTCTCTATCTTTTTATCCGCCTGTCTGAGGATCTCCTTGTTTTGTTCAATACCTTTCTTCAAAAGTTTGCTGTCGCAGACAGCATCCGGCATTTTAATATGAACGCCGCCTAAGACCAATGCGCCATATCTTTTGAAAAGCCTTGCCGTGCAACCTGCACCATCTCCGCTGAACGCTCCCATTGTCGCAACACATAGTATTTTCTTTTTCTCCCAAATCCTATAGTTTTTCTTGATAAAATCCCGGACTATGTAAGGTGCATTTGAGAATTGTATCGGATATCCGAATATAATCGTATCATTATTTTTTATTTGTTCAATAACTCTGGGTTCTTCCAAAGGTACCATTTTCGCTGTTACATCCAATAAACCTGTTAATTTTTCAACACAATGTTTTGTGTTCCCTGTGCCGCTTAAATATACTCCAAGCATTTCCTCTTTAACACCTCAAATCTATAAGCCAAATACGATATAACCACGCCTTACTGTCCACCAGCATATATAAACGCTGCCGTCTTCTAGCACATAATTTTTTGTCTCTATATATTACCACATAAGCGCTTATTTTTCCATAAAATAAAATATAATTATAATAACATCGGCAACAGATAATTAGTGAGCTAAAATAATGTGTAGCATTTCCCTTATGAAATATAAGCTAAAAATTTAAGCTAGATAGAGAAATTGCCAAGTTCAAGTAAAATAGGAGAATCCAACAATCATAGATCGTTAAATTCTCCTACTGAACCGTTGTTTTACATGTTCAAATTATCCATTGCCCATATCAAAACTTGATTTTCTTTCCCTTGCCTTTTCCCTCATGAAGGTTCGTAATATAGGACAAAAGGATATAATATACGGGAAAGAATACGGGCAAACACACTTGTTACAATTCAGTAACTTCAAGGGTTTGCAGACTTTTTAGAGATAAAATATAATATCTGTTCCGTGATAAAGATTCTGTCTTATCAAAATTCCATTTTATAAAAATAGACATGGTCTATGCCGTTTAGTAGAATTAAGTTACTACAACAAAATTTTACTAAAGAAGGCAAAAACCATGTCTGATAACATTCCTTCTGTCAGTGGATATGATCTTCATCCGCTTCGATAGGTTGTTCATTTACACATGCGCAATATCTGTATATTCTGCTATTTCGCGGCTAATGGTAGCCAAATCGCCCACACAAAGACCGTGTACCGAATGGTGTCCGGTAATGCGTGCAAAAGTCTTCAATTCCTCCAGTGTGACCTGCAGATAATTGGCGACTCTCTTCGCAGCGGCTTCCGTCTTCAGACGCTCACGCAGTGTTTCATCCTGCGTCGCGATCCCCACTGGGCAGTATCCACTGCCACAGATCCGATACTGCTGGCATGCTGCTGCGATCAGAGGTGCGCTTGCCACTGCGATGGCATCCGCTCCCATGGCCAGTGCCTTGGCAAAATCTGCTGAAACACGCAGTCCGCCGGTAATAACAAGCGCAATGTCCGAGTGTACGGAATCCAAATATTTTCTCGCTCTGTGCAGGGCAAAAACCGTGGGCACCGATGTTGCCTCCCGCAGGAAAAACGGACTGGATCCGGTCGCTCCACCGCGCCCGTCGATAGTAATAAAGTCCGGCTGTGCATATACACAGAATGCCAAATCACGCTCCAACCGCCCCGCCGCAATTTTGATGCCGATGGGCCGCCCGTCTGAACGCCGCCGCAGCATATCCACCATGTCCCGCAAGTCCTCCCTCGTGTTCAGTTCCGGAAATTTAGATGGACTCTGAATATCCTTTCCCGGCTCTCTGCCGCGCAGCTCTGCAATTTCCGCCGTTACTTTTTCTCCAGGCAGGTGTCCGCCCATCCCCGGCTTCGTCCCCTGGCCAATTTTAATTTCTATGGCGTCAGCCGTTCGGAGATTCTCATCAGTAACACTGTATTTGTTGGGTACATACTCAAAAATATATTTGTATGCAGCCTCCCGCTCCTCGGGCAGGATGCCGCCCTCCCCGCTGCACATCGCCGTCTGCGCCATGGCAGACCCCTTGGCGAGCGCCACCTTAATCTCCTTGGAGAGCGCACCAAAGGACATGTGTGATATGTATACCGGATGATTGAGAATCATCGGGCGCTTTGCATTTTTCCCGATGACCGTGGTAGTACACACTGGTTCGTCGTCATTTAACGGCGGCGGATCTAACTGTGCACCGAGAAGCAAAATATCATCCCAATTGGGCATAGTCATCTGCGTTCCCATAGCGGCGTGGATGCTCTCGCCGGAAACAGCCATCTGATGTATCTCTTCCATATAACGGCAGGCTTTCTCCTGACGGTAAGTATTTTTGTCATAACTCAGATCCCGCCCTTCAACGAAGCCAGCATCAGCAGCCGTACCTTCTGCCGCTGCTCCCTCCGACGTATCCTCTGCTATTGATTCCTCTCGAAACTTAGAAGCAGGCTGATGGCATATCGGGCACTCCTCCGGCGGCTCCTCCCCCTCATGCACATAACCGCACACCGTACAGACAAATTTTTTCATAGCGCTTTCCTCCTTTTCTTTTCTGGTAGTGTCAAATAACTACCTATTTTTTATTTCTAAACCTTCATTTTTAGGGAGTTTGCAATTAAAAAGAGCATTA
>CANRJM010000017.1 GCA_947630925.1 uncultured Lachnospiraceae bacterium | reverse complement strand
CTTGCAATACTTATTGCCTCGTTTCTAAAACCATTCTCGTTTTTTTCTACATGATATTTTATTAAATTCAACACATTTTGTTTTTTCATAATATAACACCTCCAACCATATATAGACTATCATACAATGGGACATTTTTCAATGGTTTGGGACAATTTTTTATTTTCTTTTTTCAATGTAACACATCAATTACTTTTTTACTCTCATGAAATAATGTGTCTCATCCTCACCTGCTATGTATGCGCCATTACTATTGATAGCTTTAAAAGACGGAATGTTGCTTTTTAATACACGCTTCATCCACATATCAAAAGTTGTATCATCCTTGCATCAACACATTCTCGCATATAGTTTGTCGCTCCATCCGCTGCAACAATCTTTAATCTTTTTACATGGTAATCTAGATGGCAGTAGAGAGGGACAACAATGTAAAGGGCGTTATGGCAGTGAAGCTAAATGGACATATGGAACTGTAAATGCAAAAACTAAATCAGAACAAAAAGAATTTGAATGGAAAAAAATTGAAATTGATAAATTAAATGAAGAAGATGTTAAATTATTGGTGGCGAGCGAATTTAACAATCTTACACAGAAAACAAAGAAAATGCTTGCTATCTCAAGTAATATGTATATTTGGCAGCATTTAAATGACAATGCAGATCGACTGCATATGAAAACCCCAGGACTGATGCCCCGGGGTTTGTCTACAGTCTGAGGGGCGTTGCGAGCAACGTCTCTTTTCATATGTTTTCTAATATTCCATTTTTACGGTTTGTAATGCGCAAAAAAGCTGTTTTCTAGCGTATCACGCCGAAAATCATCCCCCAATATATCGTTCTATCAGGGAATCCGGCGCGCCATGCTGCTTCATGAGAGCCACGAATTCCTGTCCGGTGGCTTCTTTGAGGTAAAACTTCTGATAGTACTCTTTCAGCAGGGACAGAAAGGCCTTGCTGCCAAGTGCCTGTTCCAACTCATAGAAAAAGTATTTTCCGCCTTCATATACATAAAAGCTATAGGCTTCTTCTCCGTATTCAGAGCAGGGCTTGCTGATGTAATTAGAATCTCCTTCGGTTAGCTGGTTCGCGTAGCTTTGGACCATCTGCTCCATGTAGTTCTGGAATTCTTTTTTGTTCCACCCGGAGGGGAATGAAAAATACGGGTTGTTTTTCTTATCTGTCTTTATGGCCTTTTTCAGGCTGTCTGTCTGGGCTTGTGGATACAGAACGTCTTCGCAGTACTCCGCCAGCCCCTCATCCAGCCAGGGTTCCTGAAAGGGATCGTTTCCTACAGTAACGCAGAACCACTGGTGAGCCGCTTCATGGGCGACGGTACAGCACAAGTCTGAAAAAAAGGCTTGTTTTCGAATTTTTTTTGCGGACATCTTTTGGAGATTTTTCACATCAGGAAGAGAAATTATGACAAGTCCCGGATATTCCATTCCGTTGATGCCATCCGGCAAAAAGCCCTGAACAACATCCAGTTCTTCATAGGGATATTTTCCAAAGGTTTCACTGAACAGGTGCATGGAATCCCTGGCGGCCTCTAAGGAGAACTGGTCATATTCCTCAAATCCCTTGTAGTCCAGATTCCAGCAGCGGATGGAAACGCCGTCCTCTGTCTGTATAGTTTCCGGCGCTATGTAATTGGATGCGATGATTGCCATATCTCTCATGCTCCGGGCCGAGATGCAGGTGACGGCGCGGTCTCCCTGTACAGACCGGTTCTCGGTTCCGCTGGCGACGACTGTGTAGTCCGCGGGGGCGTCCAGTTCTATATCGTAGTCGGAGATCCGGCTGAAATTGGCCTCTCTGCCCGGCTTATTGGGATGGGTGTCCCATTTTCCCTGCTCATACATGGAGAGGGTGGGCAGGCAGAAAGTCAGCTGATATGTCTTGCGGCCTCCCTCTTTGTGGTAACCGAAGCGGTCATTTTTCCGGGGAATCTTAATGCTGCAGGGAACCTGTACCTGGGTTTGAGAGCGAGGCGCGAGGGGCTGCTCCAGTTTTAAGAAGGAGACCGAGGGATTTTTCAGGCAGATCTGCGTAAGAGTGTCCTCCGTCTGATTGTTCAGATCAATCGTGACCGTGCCGCTCAGGACATTTTTCTCTGTGTCCAGTTTCAGCTTCATATCGTAGTGTTCCGCCAACAGCTGCTGATCCACGGATGGGGAGTCTACAGAATCGCCCGAGGAGTTTTTCTCTGTCGCGGGCTGGTCAGACAGATCCGAATCATCGGAAAAAACGCTGGTCTTTGCCACGGCAAGAATCACAGCTGTAAAAATGATTACCGCAGAAATTATTGCTATAAAATGTGTTTTGGAAAAATTTTTCATTTTTGTTTCATCCTTTCTCGGGAAATTTTTTGAGATCAAAAGGCAAATTACTGCTTGACATCGACATCTATTATATACCCTGCGGTTTCTGAATACCATACTATTTTATCAATAAATTCTTATTGTTAGGGCATATTGCCCTCTTTTGCAAGTGAGTTTTCTCAAAGGCAAAAAATCATTTTGGAAATGAGGAACAATCCGAACATGACAACTGCGGAACTTCATACCATACTGGGCGTGAGTGAAACGGCGGTGGAGAAGAACATATCGTTTTTACCATGGAGTTGGATATCACGGAAAACAATCTGCCACATATACAGATCATAAATTACGTTGACCAGGCGGTTGTTCTCACATGAGGCAGCGAACGGTATCTGATGGGCAGGCATCAGTTCGGGCGCTGCAGACCGTCATGGCATATCCTCTGATAAGGTCGTATTCTTTAAAAAACAGATGGACTCCTGTTTGGCTCGTGTGTTCCAGAATGGGGACATCTCCATGAAAAGATATTTCCCATTTTGGTTCTGAAAGACCATTCCCTGTCCATTTTCCATAACTTTCTTTGATTGTCCATAGCCGGGTGCATCTGTTTACCGGATTGCTCCGGCACCATTCCCATTCTCTATTTGTAAAATAATCCCGAAGAAAAAAGGGGTCTTCCAGATTATCCTGAAGATCGATTCCGCATGGTTCTGTATCAAATACGGCGGCAACATAATCGCCGGCGTGGGAAAGGCTAAAATGCACCCCTGCGCCTGGCAGATAAGGTTTCCCCTTTTGGCTCCGGCAAATCAGGCTGGCGCCTGTCGCAGGCTCGACCGTCCGACAGCCATATTCCCGAAAGCCGTATTCTGTCAGTATTCTCGCGGCAAGGCTTCGGATTCGATCCTTTTTCTGGCGGTATTTTTTGATATCTGTTATATATTGTACAGGGACAGACAATTTCAAATATGCTGCGTCCTGCAGCAAATCCTGCTCTTCTTTCTGAAAAATATTGATATACCATAATTTCATACTTTTCTCCCTTTCTAAGCGACCGGTTCTTCTTGTTGGTTTTATTATAGCAGTAAACTTTCCTGAGAGAAACAGGCAGTCGCAGTTTTCCGATAACGATTGGATGCCAATTTCATCCATCTGGCATATATTAAAATACTAAATTGATATTTTACATATTATCTTGTATACTTGTGTAAGATGAAGGAATCAGGACGGGAAGCCGTGCGAGAGACCTGTTTTGGATATCCAAGAGCAGATCGGATGGAACAGGAAGGAGAGAAAATGAAAATAAAATTATGGGAAGGAATCGTGCTTCTTACGCTCATAACTTTGTGCGGCTGTACAAAGAGCGACAGGCAGGAAGAGAAAGTATCATATGAGATTGCGCTGTTGGGTAAAGAGGATTATGTAAATGCGGATGAAAATTTTGTCCGGGGAATAAAGATGGCATTTCAGGATCAATCAGAGAAGGTTGATGTTTCCTGGAAATATTATGATGATAAAGGGGATTATGAAACCGGGCTGGCATTGGCAAAGCGTTTGGCAAAGGATGCGAGGGTCGCAGGCGTATTAAGTTTTCAGGATTATGAAGTGCTTGATGCGGAACTCCCATATTTTAAAAATGCCTGTAAGCCGGTATTTGCGGTACAGGGATGTTATGAGGAAACCTTGGAAAAGAAATCGGGTTATCTCTTTTCGGGGTATCTGAGTTCAAAGGATATGGGAGAGGCGATGGCAAAATATTGTAAACGGACAGGACATAAACGAATCGTCTGCAGCCATACGCGGACCACGTTTGAGACGGAAGAAGTGATTGGATTTTGCAATCAGGCAGAGCAGGAAGATCTTTCAATCGTGGATATGATGAATGGGCCGGAGATGCTTAGCGATTTGCAGACCACCTATGAGAAATGGAAGACCCTTGGCGTGGATACGTTATATATATGCCGGTATATTGAGACATTGGAACAAAAAGAATGGATATACAAGATGATTCGATATATCAAGCAAAAAGATAAAGATTTTTTGATCATTGGGGATTATTCCCTTGATTCCGGTTCCTATCTTGAAAAGTATGGTATGTGGATGGACGGGACAGCATATCCGGAACCGTATTCGGTGGAAGATACAGATATGCAGGAGGCGTTTGTCTCGCGGTTTTGCCGGAACTATCAACTGGAGAAAGGGCAGGTTACAGCCGCAGCTTTCCAGGGATATGATATGGCGTCCGTATTGATTTCAGCGTTGGAAGCCGGGGCAAAGACGGGAAAAGAGATTCGGGACTGGATTGTTGGCGGTAATCATTATCAATGGGTCAGCGGCGCAGGTTATTCTAAAGAAAATAAATTACAGTCCCGGATCCAATACAGAGTTTTTTCGGGTAATGCCTTTCAGCTTGAGGAGGTGGCAGGAGATGAGTAAGCTATTTCAGGAGTCTGCGTTAAACAGTATGGCGACTCCGGAACAGTTGGATCAGCAGGTAAAAATTGTGAAGCCTGGCGCATGGCTGGGGCTGTTAGCATTTGTCTTTTTATTTATTTCCCTGCTGGTATGGGGAATCAGGGGAAATATCAGCAGCACAGTTTCTTTGGAGGGAATTGTGTTTCCCAAATCCGGTATTTCTTCTATTCTTGCGGAGCGGCAGGGAATCGTGCAGGACGTTCTGTATCAAACGGGGGATAGCGTTCAAAAAGGCGATATCATTGCAACAGTGTCGGATGATGAAACGTTGGGACGGATTCAGTTGCTAAGGCAGAAAATGGAAGGCGCCGGGAAAAAAGAGCAAAAAGAGTATGAGGCGGAATTGCAAAATCTTTATGGACAGTATACCGAAAATTCTGTCATCCGTGCATCCAATGACGGGATGGTTCAGAACATAGTCTCTGTGGGGCAGATACTTTCGGCCGGTGATGAGATTGCCGATATTGTAATCAATAATCAGTATATGAATAACCGGCAGATTGTTACATATGTGCCGCTCAAAACGGCAAAGCGGCTGGAAGTGGGAATGGAGGCTCAGATTTCTCCGACGTATGCATCCCGAGAGGAATATGGATATATGCAGGGGTATATTACCTCTATTGGTTCCATTCCGGTAACGGAGGAAAGTTTAGAAAAATATTATGGCAATCTGGAGTATGTTGCCGACGTGCTTCCGGCGGAAAGTTCGGTAGAAGTATGTATCAGCGTTCAGGTGGATGAAAATTCAGATAATCTTTTTCTATGGTCAAATGCGAAAGGGAATACCCTTTCTGTCGATGTAGGAACCGTATGCGACATTCGCGTGATCGTGGAAAATAACAGTCCGATCAGCCTGATTTTCTAGCGGAAGAAAGCTGCTGCTTCATGCGTGCAAAGGCTGCAGTGCCGGAGATAAGGGCGGATACCGATGGAAAGGGAAAAGGAGATAGAGAGAATGAGTAGACGGATACGGGTTCCTGTCATCCTGCAGATGGAGGCTTTGGAGTGCGGCGCGGCTTCCCTGGCAATGATTCTCGCATATTACAAACGATATATTCCTTTGGAGGAGTTGCGCAATGACTGTGGTGTTTCACGCGATGGAAGCAAGGCGGGGAATATTATAAAGGCTGCAAGGTTTCATGGGATGGAGGCGGCTGGTTACAAATATACAACAGAACGTCTTAGGACATTAAACCGGTTTCCTGTGATCATTCACTGGAATTTTAACCATTTTGTGGTATTGACGGGGTTTAAAAAGGACAGGGCGATTATTAACGATCCTGCCAGCGGGACAGTTTCTGTTTCTATGGAAGAATTTGACAGATCTTACACGGGGATTACGCTGGTCATGAAACCCGGGAAAGACTTTCAGCCCCAGGGCAGACCCAAAAGTTCTATGCACTTTTTGGGGCGTTATGCGGGAAAATATAAAACGGCGATGGCGGCTGTTTGCCTTTGCGGGCTTTTGATCGCACTGGCGGGATTGTTTACGCCGGCGCTGGAGAGAATCTTTATGGATTATGTCGTGCTTTCCTATGCGGAAGAATGGATGAGGAATCTGACCTTTGCCATGCTCCTGCTGCTGGGGGTAACATTTCTGCTGCGTGTATTGTTTTCAGCGCTCCTGTTGCGCTCAAAGCGGATGATGGGCATGGAGATGAATATGAATTATATGTGGCATGCGCTTCGCCTGCCGGTAGATTTTTTTCAGCAAAGGCTTCCGGGGGATATCAGTGGAAGGCAGATGGACAATGACACGGTCGCAAATACGTTGTTTGATCAACTGATTCCCACGCTGATCAACATTGTTATGGCGGTAATGTATTTTGTAACGCTGCTTATACTGAATCCTTGGATGGCGCTGATTGCATTCGTTTCTCTGGCGGTTGAAATTGTGACATGGTATATCCTGTCTGCAAAAAACAGGGATGCGAGCAGAAATATTTCCCGGGATGAGGGAAAGTATACGGGTTCAGCGATGGCGGGTGTGTCCATGATTGAAACGATTAAGGCAAGCGGAGCAGAAAACGGTTATTTTGAAAAGATTACGGGCTATCTTGCCAAGTATCAAAATTCAAAGCTCCGGTTGCAGGGCAGTATGATGCTTACAAGATTTTTGCCGGAGCTGATGATGGATCTCTGTAATGCCGCAGTTTTGTTGGCAGGCGTCATCCAGATTCTGAATGGGGAGTCAACAATTGGATTTCTTTTGGCGTTTCAGGGATTTTTGTCACAGTTTTTGTCGCCGGTCAATACGGCGTTGGAGTCTGCCAGTGAAATGGAAACCGTGTTTGCCCAGATGGAACGCTTGGATGATGTGTTGAATTATCCGGCGGATGTGCCGGAGACAGTGGGCGGGACGTCTGCGGACGGTGGTTCGGAGAGCCGCCTGAGCGGACGGTTGGTTTTTGAAAATGTCAGTTTTTCCTATGGGAAACTGGAACCTGCTTTTATTGAAGATTTTTCACTTATCGTTGAGGCGGGACAGATGGTAGCATTTGTAGGCGGCAGCGGCAGTGGTAAATCAACTTTGGCCAGTCTGATTACCGGACTCTATCCGATCCGCTGCGGAAGAATTCTCTTTGACGGTAAGGAACGTACAGATATCGAACGCTGCCTTTTCACGCAGAGCGTCAGCATTGTCAATCAGAACGCAGCGTTATTTCGCGGAACGATACGGGAGAATCTGACGTTATGGGACGACAGCGTAGACGAACAGACGATTATAGAAGCCTGTAAGGACGCTGGAATCTATAATGATATCATGCAACGATCCAGTGGTCTGGATTTTATGCTGACGGAAGGCGGGAAGAATTTTTCGGGCGGCCAGCGGCAGAGGATGGAAATCGCCAGGGCCTTTATAAAAAAACCGACGCTCTTGATCTTAGACGAGGCAACCAGCGCGTTGGACCCGCCAACGGAGAAAAAGGTTATGGATTCTGTGAAGAGAAGAAAAATGACATGTGTGGTTATTGCCCATCGGCTGTCAACCATACGTAATGCCGACCAGATTATTGTCCTGGAGTATGGAAAAGTCGTTGAACGGGGAACACACGAAACCTTGTTGGAGAAAAACGGCGTATATGCAAAACTGACGGGGAGCGAAGGAATGTAGGCCGCTTTTGTTATATGCCGGAGAAATCCGCGCAGTATTGTCAGGACATAGAGGAGGGCAGAGAGATGAGCGGAGAAAATGAAGAATTAAAAAAATTTCTCAGGGAAAAGCAGGAGAGAGAGGAAAAACTGTATCGCAGGTCGGTGCAGCATTTATATGACGCTTTGGAGGGCAGTGACCGGGAAGTATTTTTTGGATATGCCAGCCAGGGGCTTTTATCGGAGATGGAGATTATCTTTCGGTACTATAAGATGCCGCCCGTCACAGTTCCCCCTCATGTGCCGGAAGAGCAGAAGCTGCAGGAACTATTGGAAAGATCGGGCATTATGAGCCGTCCTGTCACTTTGAGAAAAGGCTGGTGGAAAAATGATTCCATGCCGCTTTTTTGTATGGGTCAGGACGGGAACTATCATGCAGTTGTGCCGGGAGTGTTTGGAGGGATGTATTATTATAATACGCAGACCGGCAGCAAAGAGAAAGTCAGGGGGAACAATGAACAGCAGTTTGAACGCAAGGCAATCTGCTTTTATCGTCCGTTTCCCAGGAAACCAATGTCCGTTTTTGGCCTGCTGCGCTATATGTTTGGTATGTTGGGGCTGCGGGATTATGCATATTTGATATTCACTTCTTGTTTCATGATGCTTTTGGGCTTGATTCTTCCGGAAGTGAATGAATATATTTTTAATTTTGTCATTCCTTCCGGACGTCTGCAGGATGTGCCCTATGTGATCCTGCTTTTGTTTGGAGTCGTCATTTCCTCGGCGATGTTTCGTTTATTTCGGATGCTGTGGATTGCCCGGATTGGCGGGAAAGTACAGAATGGCTTGCAGGCGGGATTATGGGAGAAGATACTTTCCCTGCCGTCTCCCTTTTTTAAGGAATATGATTCCGGCGAACTGATTAGCCGTTTGATGATGGTAGAAGATGTCTGTAATGTGCTTACCGATTCGGTGGTTCCTGTCGCATTAACGGCATTTTTTTCCTTTGGTTATCTGATCCAGGTGGCTTCCCTGGCAAAGAGCCTTCTTTTCCCAACACTTCTGATTTTGGCGGTCATGCTTGTTTTCTCGCTGCTTAGCAGTTGGTTCATGGCGCGGTTAAACCGAAAACAGAATCAGTGTTCTGCTTCTTTATCCGGTCTGGTGTACCAGTTGTTCATGGCGGTAGGGACAATCAAGGTGCATGGGGCGGAAATTAGGGCGTTTTCCCGCTGGGCGGAATTATATCGGGAAAAAATGAAGGCAATTCCCAATTTTATTGTGAAATATGCCGATGCAATCAATACAGCAATCTCTATTGCGGGGTCTCTGCTCATCTATCGGGTCGTTTTTGCCAATGAGTTGAGCGCTTCGACTTATATTGCTTTTCAGGTGGCATTTGGTTTCCTTTCGGGAACAATGGGGGAGTTATCCGGGATTATTGCGCAGTTGGCATTTGTTGCTCCAATTTTAAAGAGCATGGAACCGATCCTGCAGGAATCTCCAGAGACCTCGGATGGGACAGAGCGGGTGGAACGGTTAGAAGGGCAGATTGACATGGAGCATATCTGCTTTCGCTATCAGCCGGACATGGAGGATGTACTCCATGACCTAACGTTGTCCATCCGGCCGGGAGAGTATGTTGCCCTGACCGGGGCTTCCGGCTGTGGGAAGTCTACTCTTTTCCGTCTTCTTCTTGGCTTTGAGCGACCCGATAAAGGCGCTGTTTATTTTGATGGAAAAGATATGGCAGAACTCCATAAAAAGAGTTTGCGAAAGCGTATCGGGACGGTTTTGCAGGACGGAGTACTCTTTTCGGGAGATATCTTTTCGAATATTGCCCTGTGCGCGCCGGAGCTGACCATGGATCAGGCGTGGGAAGCTGCCGAGATGGCAGGGTGCGCGGAGGATATCCGAAATATGCCGATGGGTATGTTTACGATGGTCAGTGATGGCAACGGAGGGATTTCGGGAGGTCAGAAGCAGCGTATTCTGATTGCAAGGGCGTTAGCGATGAATCCGGATATTTTTTTATTTGATGAAGCAACGAGCGCGTTGGATAATATCACGCAGAAGAAAGTGGTGGAAACGCTTGCTAAGCGGAAAGTGACCAGGGTCGTGATTGCGCATCGCCTGTCAACAATCATGGATTGTGACAGGATTGTCTATATGGATAAGGGACATATTGTGGAACAGGGGACTTATGAGGAACTTATGGATAAGAAAGGTAAGTTTTATGAACTTGCCAGATGGCAGCTTTTAGAAGAGAAGGAATAAGACGAGCAGAATATGGCATAAAAAGAAAAAAGAGAAAAGGAGTCAGTTTATGAAAGTAACAAGATTAAACGCATGCATTATCATTTTATTGATAGGAATACCGATTCTTGTGTTTTCCTCAGCTTTAAATATTATGCCATACAGACAGATGATGACGAATACATACGTGCATCTTAATAATCTCGAGATGACGGGAGTTGTTAGTAAGATTGATTATGCATTGGAATTTGGCAAACCGCTGGAAAAGTTTTATGGGTTGGAGGATATTTTAGAGTCTGCCCTCCGGAGTTCATCTGCCATTGAGACCATTGCCATCGAAGATCAGGATGGAAATCTGATAGAGACGGTGGGAAAGGCAGTTGGACGGCTGCCGGACCAACAGGTTGATGCGGAATATACAGAGTCGGATACCGGGATTTATTCCTTTCTGCCATTGACAAAGGGGCAGCTTGTGCTGCGCCTGGACAGATCGCAGATAGACAAGAAGACAGAACAGTATCTTTTCCGCATTATCCAACTGGATTTATGGATTCTCATTGCGATGGTGGGAGTAATCCTGCTATGCATACTGCCTGCCGGCAGGGCGGGAGTTACCGTAAAACGCCTGAAAATTGTTGGGCCAGTCATTCTTTTTGCCGCCCTGTCGGCTCAGGGAGGTTATTCTACCGCGCACAGTGTATCGGATTACCGTTCTTCTGTTGTGGAGATTGGCAAGGGACTGGCAGGAATTGTGCAGAGCGATATGGATGAAGTGCTTGGGAAAGGAGTATCTTATCGGGAACTGTCGGGAGTCGATCAATATCTGAAAGATCTGATCAAGGACGTTACGGAGATATCCGATTTGTCCATTGCCGATCCAGGGGAAGGCGAATTGGATTCGCAGTGGCTGCATAAGATTCAGTTGAATGATAAGGAACAAACCAGTTTTTATCTCAAGTGCGAGATTAACCAGAAAGCGGTTCGGCAAAAGAACATAAATAATTGCATTGATATTATCATCCTCTTACTGATTACGTTTTTTATCAGTCTGGAGACCATCAATTGCGTTACCGGGCATTATGCGCAGAAAGCGGAACGGGATGTCGGGAAACTTTATATGCCCGGATTCCGTATCTTTGTTTTTGTTTCAGGTGTTGCATTTTCACTGGACAGCGGATTTATTTCTATTTTGAGCAGCCGGCTGTATGAAAAGATGCATCTTGCCGGCAGCCATTCCTTCCTGAGCGGGCTTCCCAATACTATGTATTCTCTTGCGATTGTGCTGGGGCTGTTTCTCTGCAGTTTTTTGATTTCAAAATTGGGAATGAAGAGGACGATTATGCTGGGATTGTCCATGGGGACGCTGGGATATCTCCTGTGCGCTGTGGCAGAAGTGCTTCCTGCTTTGATCGTGGCGCGTTTTATCTTTGGTTTCTGCGATGGTCTGGTGATTAATGCCATCCGTATGCTTGCGTCGATGCAGGATGACCGGGAAATGCATAACAAGATCCTTGTTACCTATCTGGCGGCGATTAATCTTGGTGTCTGCTGCGGCGTTGTCATTGGAGGACTGGTGGCGGACTCCACGTCGTACCGCGTGGTATTTTTGCTTGGAGCGCTGCTCGGAGTGCTGTGCCTGTTTATGGTATCTTTTGCCGGTTTTTCCAACGACAAGAGGGCGGAAAAGACTTCCTTTGCAGATGCGGTAAAACAGTTGCGGATTCCAAGAGTCTTGTTTTATATGCTATTTTTAATCGTTCCCATCTATATTGCCACGCTTTTTGTGGGATATACATTTCCTTTGTATGGGGATGAGATTGGATTATCGAATTCCGTAATCTCTGCCTGTCTGATGATTAACTATATGGCTATCGCTTATCTGACAGATCCGATCTCCGCATGGGTTACCAGGCGGCTCAATCCGAAGAGGGCAACGATTGGATATGTTATCTTGCAGATGTCCAGTATTGGGATATTTGTCGCATTTCCCAATCTCTGGACGGCGATTCTTGCCCTGGTACTGACTAGCGTCTGGGATAGTTTTGGGATGGTCGTGTTGGATTCTGCACTGGATGACGTTGAGGGAACTGTGACAGAGCGATGCACGCAGCTTCAACTGTTGTTTGGCAAGATAGCGATGGCGGCGGGCCCGTTGATTGTTACAATGCGGTTGTCATCTGGAGCGGCTGCGGCGACAGGAAATATTGTGGTAACTCTTTTCATCGGACTGGTGGTATACGGCCTGACGGAATGGATACTTTATAAAAAGGGGGTACAACGCACATGAAAGGGAAATACGTTATCAGGGTTGGATTGCTGATATGCGTTTTTGGCATCGCAGTTATTTTTGGAAAAAATCCCGGAAACGCAGCCGGGGAACAATCTAACGGGCGGCCGCTACGTATTGGCTATGTACAGATGCGGGAATATTCCTCCTTTGCCCAACAGCTTTTGATGCTTGCAAAAGAGTTTGAAGATGAGGGAAGCGTCGAAAAGGGATTTATCGAGGCAAATTATCCGGATACGGATTTTGATCTGTCTTATCAACGGGGAGATACAGAAAAACTGTGGAATGCGATCTGCACAAATATGGCTGGTCAGAGAAAATATGAGTTTGTGCGAAAAGCTTATTTTGATATGGGAATTATGGATGAAAAAGATTATTCCCAGATGGTCAACCGGGATGATGTGGATCTCATGATTGTTATGGGAACGGCGGCAGGGACATATTTTAAGGAACACGAAAAGACGCATCCGTATATGGTTCTGTTGGCGGCAGATCCGATAGCCTCTGAAATCGTGGAAAGCGAGAAGGAACCAGGGGACGATC
The DNA here is from genome assembly GCA_947630925.1 of uncultured Lachnospiraceae bacterium. GTDB lineage: Bacteria > Bacillota > Clostridia > Lachnospirales > Lachnospiraceae > Butyribacter. The sequence continues at coordinate 33,177 of CANRJM010000017.1, read as the reverse complement.
GTACGTATGCGCTGATTGACAACACCAGCTACAGAAGGCAGATCGAGGCCGGTTATCTCTTTCTTCATTTTAAGAAACTTGGCATTGTCTATGAGGATTCAGAAGATGCTTATCTCTATTCCGCCATTGATTCCATCAGGGAAGCATCGCAAAAATTAGGTTTTGAAATCTTAGTTCGCCATGTGGATGAACCAAAATCGGAGAAGGATACAGACCGTTATTACAGGGAGCTGAAACAGGCGTACCGGGAGTTGGCGGCTGAGGGGATGGATACCCTTTATATTACAGTTTCTTCGATTGATTATGAAAATAAACTGCAGGAATTGCTGGAGGATTTTATTGTGCCGCACAAGATACCGACCCTGGCGCAGGACGACGTGGCGCCGGTTCAGTATGGCGCGCTGTTCGGCGTCTCTCTGGTGGATTATTCCGAGCAGGCAAAACACGTTATCAGGCAGATGCAATCTTATCATGAAGATGGGGTTGCATTTCGCAGATTGGATCAGGTTTGCGAATGCACGCCTAAGATTTTTTTGAATTATCAGACAGCGCAGAAAATAGGATTTCAAGTTTCTTTCGAGGATTTGCAGATTATAGATTCTGTTTACCGCTAGGCGGAATGGATTCAGAGTAAAAAAGCAATGAATGCTAATCAATGATTGTAGGAAGAAGCATGACTGGGGGCAAAAATGAGAAACAGAGAATTATTGATGGAACAAATTTATATGCAGGTATTGCGCAGACCGACGCATACTGCTCTCGTTTTTGGAAAGAAGCAGTTTTCTTATCGTGAATTATGGGATCTGACCGACCGGCTGGCAAATGTGTTGATGCAGCGGGGGATCGGCAGGGGAAAAGTGGTGTCTGTGCTGGTGCCGCGATGTGAATATATGCTGATTTGCGCATTGGGCGTCCTGAAGACAGGCGCCGCTTATCAGCCCCTGGATGCCGCATACCCGGCCGGCAGAATCCGCTATATGGTTGAGGATGCGGACAGTTCCCTGGTCATTGCAGCACGGGAATATCAAGGTTTGCTCGGAGATATGGACAGAGAGACGTTTCTGATGGAGGAGATTTCCTCGCTTCCCCCGGTAAAAAAGTCTGAGGAGGAAAGATTACTCTGCGCCAGGGAAGCAATCTCGCCGGAGGATTTGTTTGTTTTGCTGTATACATCAGGTTCTTCAGGAAAACCAAAAGGCTGTATGTTAGAACACGGAAATATTTGTTCTTTTTGTATGTGGTATCAGCGTTACTATGAAGTGGATGAGACTTGCCGCATGGGAGAGCATGCAAGTTTCGTGTTCGATGTGTCTATGATGGAACTGTTCATGCCGCTTGTCTCTGGCGCCGCCGTGTATATTATACCGGAAGAAATCAGGACAGATCTGGTTGCGCTCAATGCTTTTTTTGAAGAGAACGGGATTACCCACTGTTCTATGACAACCCAGCTTGGACGCCAGTTTGTGCTGCATACGTCCAATCATTCCCTGCGGCATCTGACCGTGGCAGGCGAGGCGCTGGCGCCTATTGCTCCTCCGGAAGGATATCAGCTCCACAATGGTTATGGTCCGACCGAGGGTACCATTCTTTTGACAATCCACAGGGTATCGGAGGCGGACGATAAAACGGTTCCGATTGGAAGACCGTTAGATGAGGTGGAAATCTACGTCCTTAATGCGCAGGGGGAGCGCGTCAGTCAGGGGGAAGCCGGGGAACTCTGTGCGGCAGGCCCTCATATTACGCGCGGCTATCTCCATCAGCCGGCGCAGACGGCAAAGGTGTATACGGAAAATCCTTTTGACGATCGGGAGGGCTATGAGAGGATTTATCACACCGGAGATATTGTATGCTATCGCAGCGACGGGCTTCTGGAATATCTGGGCAGGGCAGATGAGCAGGTAAAAATACGTGGTTTTCGCATTGAACCCGCAGAGGTGGAGAGCATTTTGCGCAGATGCCGGGGGATCTTTGACGCCACGGTTGCTGTCACAGAGCATAAAGAGGAAAAGTATTTGACAGCCTATTATGTGTCGGATGAGGAAATGGACGAGGAAGAGATGCGGGAAACAATGTTGGAGAAATGCCCATATTATATGGTTCCTTCCTTTTTTATCCGGCTTGATGAGATTCCCCTTAATATCAATGGAAAAGTGGACAAAAAAAGGCTGCCGCAGCCGGAGTGGAAGCGGGAAAGCATAGGATATCAGGCGCCGCAAAATGATATGGAGCGTATGATTGCCGAATCTTATGCAGAACTTCTTGATGTGGAACAGGTGGGAAGAGAGGATGATTTTCTGCGGCTGGGAGGCCATTCCCTGCTGGCGGTAAAGTTGTTGTTTCTGCTCCGCGAACGGTCTGGAAGGGATGTCTCCATTCAACAGATATTAGCGTATCCGGTGGTCAGGGAATTGGCAGAACGTCTTGAAAATACAGAAAAAATAAATTTTGCTGCAGAAAAATTTCCGTTTCCCGGAAATAGGAAAGATTATGCGGCGGGCAGCGCCCAGAAGAGGATCTATGCCGCACAGCAATTGTGTGGAGAAAATGATTACAGTTATCATCTTCCATTGGAGATGATCTGCGAGGGGACGATCGATGCAGAGAGGGTAAAGGAAGCGTTGGCATGTCTCTTTGAGAGGCATGAGATTCTGCGGACTGCTCTGGTGGCGGTAGATGGCGTTCTCCGGCAAAAGATTCTGCCGGATCTGGATGAACCGCCTTACTGTGATATGACAGAGCAGGAGGCTGTGAAACAGTGGGTATATCAGGCGCTGGAACATTCCTATGTAACGGGAGACCGGATTCTCTGTCCATTCGATATGGAACATGCGCCGTTATTTCACTGGAATATCAGAGAGGAAAATGGAAAGACAAGGATTTTTATGGATTGGCATCACTGCATCAGTGACGGCGGCAGTATGGAGTTATTTGTGCAGGAATTTTGCATGGCATATCAGAAAAAGAAATTGCCGGAGCTGCCAATCCAGTACAAAGAATTTACAGCATGGGAGGAGACCGCCGATTTTTCCGTTCATAGAAAGGCATGGAACGAAATGCTTGCCGGAGAGCTTCCGACATTGGAATTAAGGACGGATAAAGTGCGACCGGCAAAAAAACGTCATTTAGGGAAAACCCTTCACAGCGTATTGACGAAAGAGATTTCAGATGAGCTTGCGGCATTCTGCCGCGAGCACAGCGTGACAGAATATATATTTTTGTATACGGTCTGGTTTGTCCTGCTTCACAAATATACCGGACAGGAGCGAGTGGTTACCGGTACGGTAATGGCGGGACGTGAGCGTCAGGAATGTGAGAAAATGCAGGGGATGTTTGTCAATACCGTCCCGGTAATGGCAGAAATAACCGGAAAAATGCGCTTTTTGGAGCTGCTGGCACAGGTAAAGGAGCATATCCTATTTGCACAGGAATATCAGATATGGCCGTTAGAGAACATAGCGGAAGATTTGAAAGCCGACAGGACGTTATCGGGGAATCTGCTGTTTGATGTTCTTTTTGTCATGCAGAGATTAGAGAGAGAACAGATGCTGTCAGATGACAGGAAGGTTGAGGTGCGTTATCTGGAGACGGGAAGCGCTATGTATGACCTGACTCTGGAGACGGAATGGATAGAAGGGCAGTATCATCTCCGTCTGGAATATGATCTGGATCTTTTTGAGGAAAGTTCTGTCCGGTGGATGCTGCGTCATTATCAGACGCTGTTGGCAGAGTGTATTGCGAAAGAAGGGGCGCGTCTGGAAGAACTGGATATGATTTCGGAGGAAGAGAGAAGCCTGTTGACGGAAAAATTCCAGGGAGAAAAAAAGGCGCTGCCAAACCATACCGTGGTAGATGCGCTGCGCAGCCATGCAGGGCAGAATCCGGAGAAACAGGCGGTAGTATTTGGCGGCGATACATTGAATTATAGAGAATTAAACCATTTGTCTGACATCCTTTCCGAAAGGATTTTATGCGCAACGGGGGGAAAGACAGGACAGATGGGGATGGTTTTTGCACAGCGCAGTTTGGAAATGATTGTGTCCATTTTTGGAATCCTCAAAGCGGGTATGGCATATGTGCCGGTGTCGCCGGAATATCCGGAACAGAGAATCCGTTTTCTCTTAGAGGATTCTATGCCGTCAGTTATCCTTGTATGTGGGGCTGTTCTGGCGGAAACGCATTTGGAATGGGCCAATCAGCATGGGATTACAGTTTTAGGCGTAAAGCGGGAGGGCAATGACGGTATTCGGTGCAGCAGGCTGGCTGGCGGGCGGGACGCAGACGGAGGAAAAATGTTTTCTCCGTCTGCACCAGACCAAACGCAGCTTGCTTATATGATCTATACTTCCGGAACTACCGGCGCTCCAAAGGGGGTTATGGTAGAGCACCGGCAACTGATCAATCTGTTGGAGGCTTATACGGATATTTATCAATTGACTGCTCGGGACTGCGTACTGCAATTTGCTGATTTTGTTTTTGACCAGTCTGTCTGGGATATTTTTCATATCTTATATCTGGGCGGGACTTTGTGTCTGATTCCGCCGGCAATTGTCAGGGAACCGGAACAGTTGGAAGAATACTGCCGGCAGAAGGGCGTGACTGTGGCTTCTCTGACGCCGGGCTTTTTATGGGAACTCCACCCGGAAAAACTTCCGAGACTGCGTCTTCTGGATGTGGGAGGAGAAGCGCCAACAGAAGCCCTGCTGCGCCGGTGGCTTCCGGGACGTATGGTATTTAATACATACGGTCCCACGGAAACGACGGTCAACGCTACCAGTTTTCTTTATCAGGGGAAGGCGGGAACTGTCGTTCCTATTGGGAAGGCGATTCCTAATACGCAGGTGTATATCATGCATGGCATGGAGTTATGCGGGATTGGGATACCGGGAGAGCTTTGTATTGCCGGCGCCGGTGTGACCAGGGGATATCTGCACAGGGAGGATCTGACAGCAGAAAAATATATAAAAAATCCCTTTGGCGGAGGAAAGATGTACCGAAGCGGTGATGTGGCGCGGTATCTGCCGGATGGAAATATAGAATTTTTGGGACGCAGGGATAATCAGGTAAAAGTGCGTGGTTTCCGCATGGAGCTGGATGAGATTGAACATCGGATGTCTGAAGTGGAGCAGGTACGTGATGCGGCAGTGATTGTTAAGGAATCGAGCGATGGCGATAAGCGGTTGTGCGGATATTATACGGCTGACTGTTCGCTGGAACCGGCGGAGTTAAAACGTATGCTGGAGGAAATGCTGCCCTATTATATGGTGCCGCAGGCGTTAGTGCATCTGGAAGAAATGCCTTTGACGGTTAATGGTAAGATTGATAGAAAAAATCTGCCGGTTCCGGAATTTGGCGGGATGGAGGAATATGTGCCGCCGGAAACAGAAGCGCAGGAGGTGTGCGTACAGGTCTGGGAGGAAATCCTGAAGATTTCCCGAATAGGGGTTGAAGATGATTTCTTTGAATTAGGCGGCGATTCGATCAAGGCGATCCGCATGGTATCTCATCTTCGCGAAAGGGGATATGAAACAGAGGTACGTTATCTTTTGCAGGCTCGTACAATCCGCCGCCTGGAAGGGTATCTTTCCAAAGCGGCAAAATCACAGGAATATAGAGAGAGGGAGGAAGTGCGTCTGACTCCGATTTTGTGGGATTTTTTTAGGACGGATTTTCCCTGCCCAAACCATTACAATCAGTCTGTCATGCTGTCCTTTCAGGAGCCGGCATCGCTGGATGCAGTGAAAAAGGCGGTAAATGCTTTGGCTGCCCATCATGCCATGCTGCGCGCCTATACGGAAGGAAAGGTGGCGTCAGGAGATGAGAAGGGAAGCGGAGCATCGGATTTGCCGGCTTCGCATTTTCTCCGGATTCGTCCCAGGGAGGAGATGCCGGAGATTGATGTGGAAGAATCGCCTTTTTCTGTGGAGAGATGTGAGGAGTGCCAGGCATCTCTCTGTATGGAAGATGGGATTGTGCTGCGCGCCCATCTGTTTCATTGGAAAGAAGGTAAAGACAGATTGCTTTTTGTGATACATCATATCGCAGTGGATGAAGTTTCCTGGGGAATTTTGCTGGAGGATTTTTCTGCGCTGTACCGGGCGGCTGCAGAGGGAAAAACGCTGGAGAACTGCTTGCCTGCGCATACCATATCCTTTGGGGAATGGAGTGAAAGGCAGGAAAAATATCGAAACAGTCTGATGTTTCAAACCGAAGAAAATTATTGGCGGGGGATTGTCAGGCAGATTGAGACGCTCCCTTTGACGGAAGACCGTTTCCTGTCGGACAGATCAAACAGAGGATTTACCACGGACCGTATCAGGTTGGAACAAGGCGCATCGGATAGACTGCGGCAGATGGCGCAGCATATTTATCACTGCCGGCTGGACGCAGTGCTTCTTGCCGCGCTCTGCAGATGCCTAAAGAATCGTTTTATGATAGAGAGATGTCCGGTATATATGGAGAGCCACGGGCGCGGAGTGTTACAGGAGACATTGAGGACAGACAGGACAGTTGGTTGGTTTACGGCGATATATCCGATGATATTGACCTATTGTGAGGACAGAGAGGAGCAGATCATAAGCTGCAAGGAAACATTGCTCTGCGTGCCGAATGAAGGGATAGGATATGGTCTTTATCGGCAAAAAAATGGCAAACGGCTGATTCCCGGCGGGATTGTTTTTAACTATCACGGGGAGGAGCAGACGGTTCCATTGCGTGGAATGCGGGTGTGCAGTGAAACCTTTGGGACGGAGATACATCCGGATAATGGGGATGCCAATACGATATCTTTTAATATTCGTCTGCTGCAGGATGGATTGGAGATTCTTTGTACTTATGATAACCGTATGGATTGCAGGCGCGTAGCGTATCTGCTTGACGGTTTTGTAGAGGAATTGCGCCTTTTTGCAGAGGAAGGCAGGGAGACGGAGCAGGGAGAACAGGCCGTGCTGACGCCGTCTGACGTCAGCGAACCGGGGACAATACCGATAGAGGACTGGAACGTTCTCCGCAATCAGTTCCGGCCGGAAGACTGTGAGAGGATCTTTACATTGACGCCGCTGCAGGAGGGGATGCTCTACCACTGGATGGCGCAGCCTGACGGCACATCATATGTGCTGCAGGATTTGCTGACAGTACATGGAAAATGGGATGCTTCCTGTATGGAAAGGGCGTTGCAAATCCTTGCCATGAGGTATGAGGCGCTGCGCACATCTTTTTATCAGTGGGGGCTTACGCAGGCTTACCAGGTAATCTGGAAGGAGAGAAACATCTATTTTGAAGTGATTGAAAAGGGACAGCCGGAAGCATATCGGCAAAGGGAATGTGAGAGGCATTTCTCCCTGTCGGATGACAGCCTGATTCGTATTCTGGCCTTCCCAAATCAGGCTCAAAAGGAAGAAGTGCAGTTGTTGGTAACGCAGCACCATATTATTCTGGACGGCTGGAGTTTTCCTGTCCTGCTGCAGACGCTGGAACGCTATTATCTCCTGTTGTGTGAGGGAAAAAGCATGGACGAAATGAGGGAACTTGTCCGTAAGGAGTGCGGGCAATCCTGCGCGTATTCTTCTTATCTTGCATGGCGGCAGAGACAGGGACACAATCAGGAGGAAAGCCTGACATATTGGAAATCTTATCTGGGAGAATGTACGGAAGGCGGCTCTGTCCAGCCGACAGCATCAGGAGGAAAAGGACATGGCGAAAGGATGCAAAAGGTTTCGCTTGCCCCGCAGTTTACAAAACAACTGCGGGCGCTGATGGCGCAGTTTGGAATCACGATGAGTACTCTGTTTGAGACAGTATGGGGCGTATTGCTGCAGAGAGAGAATCATATAAACGACGTTGTCTTTGGAAAGACCGTTTCCGGGAGAAATATTGAGTTGGCAGGCATTGAGAAAGCTGTGGGCATGTTTATTAATACCATCCCGGTGCGGGTAACAATGTCCGGAGAGCAGTCAGTAAGAGAACTTCTGCTGCAGCAGCAGGAGAGAGCCATAGCCTCTATGCCGTATGAGGATACTGCCTTATCGGAGATTCAAAGCCTGACAGGGCTTGGGGATACCCTGGTGCAGACTTTATTTGTATATGAGAATTATTATGCAGAAGAACAAGAGGACAGTTGTTTTGAAACAGAGACATTGCGTGAGGAGACCAATTATCCGGTAACATTTTTTGTGGAAGAAAAGGAAGGATTGTCTTTTCATCTGCTCTATGACGGCAGTATGTATTGTGAGAGCCAGATGGCCCGTCTGGCAGGGCGAATTGAAAGAATCCTGCATGAGATGGCAGAAGCTCCGGAGAAGAAAGCAGAAGAACTTTCTGTGATTACGGCGGAGGAGAAAGCGGATATGTTGGGGGACTTTTCCGGAAAGAGAAAAAACTATCCGGAAAAGAGTTTTCTGATGATGCTGCGGGAACAGGCGCAGACCAGGGCGGATGCCATAGCGATACGATTTTTTGGACAGGAGCTGACATATCGGCAGCTTTATGAGGCAGGACAAAAAGCAGCGGCGCAGATTGGCTGTAATGGCAATGAAAAACGTTTTGTTGCAATCTTTGCAGAGCGCAGAATGGAAATGATAGTATCTATTGTTGGCGCGATGTTAGCAGGAGCGGCCTATGTACCAATCGACCCGCAATATCCAAAGGACAGGATTCGGTATATTCTGGGAGATTGTAAACCAGAGGCGGTCCTTTTGAGCGTCTGTCCGGCTGACAGGGAAAAGATGATGGGAATAGCGGAGGAACTTGGCATTCCGGTCTATGATATCAATCTGCAGGCAATGGAAGGAATGGAATGCGCTATTCCGGAAGAGGCGTTGTTTGCCGGAAAAGAGACATGGGAGAATCGGGCGGCATATATGATTTATACATCGGGTACCACCGGACATCCCAAAGGCGTTGTCATTACGCATGGTTCTCTGAGTAATATGATTTATGCAAATGCAGATTTTTATGGTTTTTGTCCGGAAGACGTGGTTCTGCAGCTTGCCAATTATGTTTTTGACCAGTCTGTTTGGGATATTTTTAATACATTGGGAACCGGCGGCACCCTGTGCCTGATCGACCGGGAGACGATGCAGTCTGCAGAGGCTTTGGAAGAGTATTGCGGCAGGCAGCATGTGACTGTACTGATGACTACGACTGTTATGTTGGGCGCTCTTCATCCGGAGCGTTTTCATGGACTTCGTTTTGTTGATTGCGGCGGGGACGTTGCCAGACGGGAAATTATGGAAAAATGGTATCCGGTAACAGACCTTCTGGTCAATTCCTATGGACCGACGGAAGCCACGGTCAATGCTGCGGCATATGTCTATCGGGGACGGTTAGAGGGAAGCGTTCCCATCGGGAGGCCTCTTCCAAACAAAAAAATATATATTCTGCAGGGAGAAAAACTCTGCGGTATTGGCATGAGGGGAGAAATTTGCATTGCCGGAGAGGGATTGGCCGGAGAGTATCTGAACCAGCCGGAACTGACGGCGAAGAGTTTTGTCAGGAATCCTTTTGGAACAGGAAGGATGTACCGCACCGGCGATCTTGGGAGATATATGGAGGATGGAAATCTTTTGTACGACGGCAGGATAGACAGTCAGATCAAGCTCCGGGGGTTTCGTATTGAACTGACGGAGATAGAGCATTCCCTCTGTGAGATGCCGCAGATTGCAGAAGCTGCAGTTGTCTGCTTCCGGGAGGATGGGCAGGAGATTCTGGCGGCATATCTTGTCAGTGAACATCATGAGGAACTAGAGATGGAGAATGTGCGTGCGGAATTAAATCGAAAGCTGCCGTATTATATGATTCCGGATTCGTTTGTGCAGATAGCTGCCATTCCGTTGAACCAGAGTGGAAAATTAGACGTCAGTGCATTGGAGCGGCCGGCGAGAAAAGAAAACGGGCAGTATGAGGAACCTGAGAACGACATGGAGCAAAAGATAGCAGAGCTTTTTGCGGAGATTTTGAATACTTCTCCTGTGGGGAGAAACGACTCCTTTTTTGCGCTCGGAGGAAATTCGATTGACGTCATGCGCCTGATATCAGCCCTGGGCGGCTATCAGGTTACGGTCAATGAGATTTTTGCCTGTGATACGCCAAAGCTGTTGGGAGAAGAGCTTCTCGGCAAAAGCGTCAGGGAAATGAGGGAAGCTGAACGTCCGCAGGTTCTCTGGCAGGGAAGCCGGGCAGACAGTTATCCGTCTCTTATCTGCCTGCCGCCATCCGGAGGTATGCCATTCTGTTATTTGGAATGGTTAAAGAAACTGGAATGGCAGGGAACGGCTTATGGCATGCATGATATGAAGTATCGTCTGATTTCGGGTTTGTCCGAAGAGGAGCGCAGCCGGATGGAGAAGGAGCCGTCGGCAAAATGGGCAGAAACGATAGACGCTTACTGGCGGGAAATGCAAAACATCTGGAAGGATGGGGATATTTTGGTTGGGTATTCCCAGGGAGGAAGCGTGGCGCATCAGCTTGCCCGGAGACTGGAGAAAAATGGAAAGCATCCGGGGGCAATCATTATGTTGGAGGCTGAGCCGCATCAGGATGCAGGACAGGAGGCAGACAGGAGGCAGGCATATCAGATTGCCGGTCTGGAGAAAAAGCAGCGTGAGAAATGGACGCCGGCGGAAGAAACGGCATATCTGGTAGCATGGCAGAATATTGCAGATCCCCTTCCCTGCGATGGAATTGTAGAGTGCCCAATCTATGCCTGCAATTTATCCGGCAGGACAGAGGCAGAAAGCAGCGGCGGGGGTGTTGTTAAAGCGGCGTCAGATTGTTGGAAACCTTATACTTCGGGAGATAGCGGCGTCTGGCTGATTCAGGGTTCAGAGAGGGAACATCTGATATATTTGCAGAAGTATAAGAATGAACTTGCCGGATGGGTGAAACGCCGTTTTCAAAACTGACGTTTTTGGAAAGGAAACAGCGTCGTTACTTTTCGGGCGCGCTGTGGAAAGTGAGGGACAGGAGTGCAGGGAGAATTCGATGGTTCAGGGATCAATATGTTGGAGTTGATGCCACAGAGATACCCTTTTTTGATGATTGATACGGTTCTTGAATTATCAAGGGAAAGGGTTTGTACAGGGAAAAAGGTGACGGAAGGCGATGCGCTTACCGTATCAGCAAGTTATATGATGGAAAATATGGCGCAGTCTGCTTCCGTGTTATTTGGTTACCGCAGCCAGGCAGCCTGCAGGCAGACATATCTGGCAGGGGTGGAAGAGGCAGATGTGCCATGTCTGCCCGCTCCGGGGGATGTTGTGATGACAGAAGTGACTGTGGAATTGGCAGTGGGGAATCTGGCAAAGGTGCGCTGTGAAAGTCATATAAAGCCGCCGCATGGATCGTCTGTATCAGCAGACCGGTCGGAGTCTGCGAATGATAGAAAAGCGACCGCCGTATTCATCCTTTTTATGGCGTGACCGTTTTGCATATTAGGAAAGACCGCCGCCTGCGATGATTGCCGGTTCATTGATATCGCCTGTTTTGAATGATCGGATTCCAACGGTCCGAATCCAAAAAAGGAGATGCGCAGTGGTATGGTTTATTCCCGGTCTCCTTTCGAAACGGAAGTCAGCAGAACCTGATGGAAATTTTTACAGGAATCACTGCCTGTAACCAAAATAGAAGAAAATGGTTTTGCCGGTACGTTTTCTGTGGTCAGACAGTCTGGCAGAGATTGTCTTTTCAGGCAGACGGCGGCAAGTGCGATGTTGGCATACAGAATATTGCCGGCAAGCGGACCGGTGCAGGAATCGGTAAACAGCAGTGGGATATTTTTGTAGTATTTCCGTAAAATCTTCTGCAGCTCTTTTTTGCATGCCGTCTCTCTATCTGCGAAAATGAGATCGGGGACGGTGCAAACCGGCATGAAAGCTTCTAGGCTGTCTGAGTCAAAGGTAACAATCTGTTCTGCCGCGCAATACGAATGTTCTGTCGGCTGATCTTGCAGTAATAAGGTAATGCTGCTCTCCTGATATTTATTTCCGGAAGTTTTTTCTATCAATAGTTCATATTCTTCCGTCATGCTGCTGAAAACGGTACTGCAGTTCCCTTTTTGGATGGACAGGAGGGATGGCAGCAATGGAGAAGCGCCATGGAAACTTGCGCTTGGACCTTTGCAATGAAGATTGATGCAAAGATGCCCTAACGGAGCATTGGGCGAGATATTGGCAAATACGGTTGGACTGCAAAGATCCGGCGTCTCCTGCGACACGATCTTTCCGTATTCCAGACGTTCTGTCACTGCGCCAAACCCGGAAGAGTAGTAGGTTCCTATCTGCTCCGGAACCCATGAATCGTGATGGAGTCCGCCGTCGCATTCTGCCTGAAGGGCGGAAGAGAGGAGAAGGCGGGATAAATGATTGACTCCACGCAGTTTCCCTGCCGGGATACCTGGCGTTGGCGTTGGGATTGGCTGTGGCATTTTTGGGACGGAAAGTTTATCATAGAGGATTTGTATCCATTGGGAAACATCCGGCATTTGCGGCGTCAGGATACCGATTCCGTTAATCCATACGGGGCGCTCTGTCTGTTGAGACTTCCCGGCGTGCGTTGTATCCGGTTCCGGAATTTTATCTTCGATTCGTTGAAATATAACGCTTGCTGTATTACCGGCAAAGGCAAAGGAGTTTGACATAGCGTAACGGATGGTATGTTTCTGTTCCATCGGTTGGATGGTAAATTCTTTTAGTTCTTCCATAGGGGTTACTACATAAGAAATCGGAAGATACTGCTGCCGGTTAAGGCAGAGAACCGTCATGATTGCCTCTAATGCCCCCGCTGCGCCCATACAATGGCCAATCAGGGATTTGAGTGACGAAAGGTAAGGATGACGCGCCGCCGTTCCATAAAGCCGTTTTAGGGCAGCCAGTTCTACGGAATCGTTGATTGGAGTGCCTGTTCCATGCAGATTCACGTAATCAATGGATTCCGGCGAGAGACCGGCGTCGTCTAAGGCGGTTTTCATGGAGCGGAAAAACCCTTCTGCGTTAGTGTCCGGGCTGGTAATGTGAAAAGCTTCATTGCCAGTGGAGGCTCCTACGCATTCTGCGTAAGCTTTGGCGCGGCGTTTCTGCGCATGCAGGTCGGATTCCATTACCAGAACGCCGCAGCCTTCTCCAATATTAATGCCGTCCCGGCTGCTGTCCAGCGGATGGCACAGATGAGAACTGAGCGCTTTTAGGCTGTGGAAACCATATGCCACCATCTGCGACAGGGAATCTGCGCCGCAGACAATGGCAATATCGTACTGCTCCGACTGGATTAAATCCCTGGCAAAGCCGATTGCGGCCGTACTGGAAGAGCAGGCGGAAGAAAAGTCATAGCATGCGCCGGTAACGCCGCAGTAATTTTTTATATTTTGCGCAAATCCGGAGAGATTGGAAAGATAAGAGGTTTTTTGTATCTCTTTGGCATTTCCGTCCAAATTAGAAGTCTCCAGGATATAATAGTCGTCGTAACTGAGTGAGGCGAGTATTAAGGCGCAGCGTGTTCCCGCATCATGAAGGTTTTGCTTTGTGATATGTGCGTCAGCGAGCGCTTCGGTTATTGCGTGCTTTGCCAACCGCTCAGAGCGATAGATGCGGGGAGAGTCCTGCAATCCTTCCAGAAAGGCGTCGGCTGTCCCCCAATATTGGGTCAGCAGGCTGCCGGTATCAAAAACAGGACAGGGAGAATCGGTGATTCCCCTCTGCCCTGCCATGCTGTTTTGAAAAAATTCATTTACATTGCTGCCGTTCGAGGTAATCGCACCCATTCCGGTCACAACGATGTGTTTTTTATTCATGATGCCTCCTGTTTTGAACTGCGGATGAAATCTGCAATTTTGTTTACCGTGGTAAGTTTTGCCATATCCTCATCCCCAACAGTCACGTCAAAATGTTCTTTTAACAGTACCACTAACTCCAGAGCGGCGATGGAATCCAGAGCCAGCCCTTCCGGGTCCATTGATTCGAAGAGGGGGGTATCATAGGAAAGTTTTTCCTGGGGAAGCTCGGCAACCACATCTTTCAGCTCCATCTTTTCTACAATCATATCAAAAATCTGTTTTTCTAAATGAGTCTCTGCCATAATAGTTACATTCTCCGTTTCTGCGCTGCTAAATTTTTTCATATTTTATAATACCATATTTGCGTTAAAGATATGCATATATCAAAGCTGCATACAGCCTGCGGATTTGAGACAGGCAGCGCACCGATACAAACCCTGTGAGTATTACAGGTATTATAATGGATTTGCCGTAAATCCGCAACTTATTTTCTTTTGGACACAACTTATTTTTTTGGGGCAGTCAAAATAGTCAAAATTTAACATAGTATATTTAATGACAATATGCTATAATCCATATAAAATATTAAGTTTTTCTGCGGGTACTGCTTGCCGCCAGCCAGAGAGAAGGAGGAAGGCAGATGGATCATGATATTGTCAGGTATCCTCTATTACCGGCACAAAAGAATATTGAAAATATGATGCTTTCCTATTCTGAGTCGGCTCTTTGTCTGCTTGGAGGGTATTTTCAGTTTGAAGAAAATGATCTTACTATTGTCAGGCAGATGTTGTCTGCCATGCCTGCCGCGCACGGCGCTCTGCGTCTTGGATATTATGGGAAAAATCAGATAGGAGAGATTGCCTCCGGGGAAGCAGACGTCCCTGTGTATGAGCGCAGCGAGACAGATATTTCAATGAAAGAGCAATGTATTCGGGATTGGATCGAGAAACCGATTCCCTTTGGAGAACGGCTCTGCAGTTTTGCCATATTTCACTTTGGAGACGGAAGTTGGTGCGGCTGTGAGAAATTTCATCATTTTATTATAGATCGGGCCGCACTGCTGATCTTGGTTCAGTGGCAGAGAGATTCCGTCGGGGCGATTCGGAGGATTGGCTTTGCCCAGTGGAAACGGCAGATAACCTCGGATGACAGATATCTGGAACTGCTTGCCGGCGGCGAGGAGAAGACTGCATCGGCTGAACAGGCAGGAAATTGGATGAGACGTCATTTTTCGGATGCATCCGGACAATGGAACGAGCATCCGGCAGGTATATCGGCAGCAGCGGGAAGGATCAGGATTGCGGTACCGGTAGAACTGCATGGGAAAATCCATGATTTTGCAAAGAGCGGGAAGGTCTCTGTTGAGAGTATATGGTATCTGGCTTTATTTGCTGAACTTTGTCTTCGCAGAGGGATATCCCATGCCGTCATTGGAAGGATGATGGCATACCGTCCAAGAAAGTATCGCGATGTGGTGGGACTTTTTAGCCGGGTAATACCGATCGCATATGACAGGCAGCCAGGGGAACTGCTGGAACAGTGCGCCGCATTGGATGGGCAGTTTCTGGCCGGCCTTCGGTACGGCTGCTACAGTTTGGAGGAATTACAGGAGATAATGCCGGAGGCGGATTTGGCGTTTGATATATTAGTATCCTATTATCCGATGGACATGGAGATGGAGCAGGGACGGGAATATCATGAGGTATCCGCCAACTGTATCGACACGCCTCTGAGGATTTGGATTAATGATGGCGTCGGGCATCCGTCCATGGAAATCTATTATCAGACAGCGTATTATGATACAAAAAGGGCGACAGAACTGGCAGAGCGCTGCTTTTTATTGTTAGACCAGATTTGTAATGGCTGTCGATGGGAGCAGCTTTCCCTTCTATCAGAGCGGGATCATGCCGCTTATCGGCGTGTAAATAGCTGTGGCCGCGTGAAGCCGGAAAAGACGCCGGCCCAGATGTTTATCCGGCGCTGTCTGCACGCTATCCAGACAGGCGACAGGCGGACCGTACTCAGGGACAATGATGCGGCGTGGGACGGCAGGCAGGCATTGGTTTGGTTTTATCAGGCGGCGGATTGGCTGCGTGCGCATGGCGCCGAAGAGGGTATGATCGTTGGCGTGTGCGCGGAGCGTTCCGTCAGGCTGCCCCTGCTATTATTAGCGATCCAACACGTTGGCGCTGCAGTTCTGACTGTCGCCGTGAATGAGACACAGGACAGGCGGAAGGAGTTGTTATCTGACTCTGGTATGGTAGTTGGAGACCGGGAATTGTCCGAGGTGGATCTCATGCCGGAGACGGATGTAGAACAGCGTGCCTCCGGAGAGGTAAAGCGGATATATCCCGAGAGCAGTTTGAGGAAACAGACGGCGTATCTGATGTATACTTCCGGCTCCTCCGGTCTGCCGAAAGCGGTCAGGATCAGCGTTTATTCCTTGATGTGCCGTCTGGAATGGATGAATTGTCAGTATGGATGCGGAGAAGTTGTATTGCAAAAAACGCCGTACACATTTGACGTATCCATGTGGGAACTTCTGCTCGTTCCGGCTTATGGCGGCTGCTTATACCTTATGGAACAGGGAGAGGAGAGGCTGCCGGATAAAATTGGGGAGGCGCTGATTCGGGAGAAGATTACCCGGTGTCACTTTGTGCCTGGGATGCTGTCCGCTTTTCTGGACTATTGGGAACGCGAAGAAAACACAGGCAGGGACGTCAGCCTGGCAGAACTTTTTGTCAGCGGCGAAACTTTGACGCCGGCGTTAGCGGAGCGGACCAGGAGAATCTTTCCCGGAGTGCGGTTGATAAACCTGTATGGACCGACGGAGTGTACGATAGACGTTTCGTGGTATGAATGTGGCGGGGAATATGAGCCGGAGATACCGATTGGAAGAGCGGTTGCCAATACCCAACTGTATGTGATGGCTCCTGCCGGCACAACGGTTTTGCCAATCCGGGCAGAAGGGGAACTCTGCGTTGTCGGCGACCTGGTTGGCATGGGATACCTTGGAGAAGATCAGGGCGGTTATTTTTGCTATCAGGGACAGCCGGCGTATCGTACGGGGGATCGCTGTTTTTTGAGGGAGGATGGAGAACTTGTCTTTTGCGGACGGCTGGATTCACAGACAAAACTGCGGGGGATGCGTATTGATACAGCGGCGGTGGAATACGTCCTGATGCAGCAAGAGGGAATCAGGGCAGCATATGCAGCCGTGGAAGGAAATTATTTGGCGGCATGGTATGAGGCCGATAGGGAGATCGTGGGACTTTCCAAACGCCTGGAGGGGCAACTGCCGCGGTATAATATTCCGTCTGTATGGCGTCAGGTAGAGCAATTTCCCAGAATGGCAAATGGGAAGCCGGATATTCCAAAACTATTGTCGCTGCCTGTCAGGCAAAGGAAGGCGCATACAGGAGAGATGGAAGAGATGCCCGCTACAAAGGCAGGGCGGCAGTTGCTGGCGCTGCTTAAGAAGTATGCCCCGCAGATTACAGTTTCGCCGGATGATGATATTTTAGAAGCGGGATTGGATTCCCTTACCGCCATACAGATTGTGGGAGCTTTGCGCGACCAGGGTTACGACTGCTCTTACGGGCTGCTTTACCAGTATCCGACAATCCGCCGGCTGGAGCGGGTACTGGAAGTATCCCATAGCGACAGGAAAGGCATGGACTGGTTGGTTCAAAAGGGCGCCGCACATTTGCTGCTCTGCATTCCTTATGGCGGCGGGGGAAGTGAGATTTATGGCGCCCTTGCTAGGAAACTTCAGGGTTTGCCGTGGGACATCGCCGTCGTCAGCACGGCGGATTTTGGACGGCGGACGGTGCGGGAAATGGCAGAGGAACTGGCGGTGCAGCTCAGCGGATATCAGGAGTATACTTTATTTGGATATTGTGTGGGAACTGCGCTGGCGGTTGCCCTGTTGAGGAAGTTAGAGTCAGAGGAGAGGACAGTCTGTAATATTTATCTTGCTGCTTCTCTTCCGGATCGGTATTTCCGCCTGGGGAAGAAGAAATACTCTGTCTGGGATATGTTACCGGATTGGGCGGTAGTTTTGTTTTTGGAACGTCTCCAGCCCAAAAATCGGAGGAAAGTGGAATTTACAAGTCGGATTGCACAATTCCGGATGGATGCGGCAAAATTTTTTGATTATATGGAATACAGACCTGCGTGCAGAACCTCGCATCCGGTAACGCTGTTATTTGGAGACAGGGATCCCCTGACCAGGAGATGGCCGAGGAGATATCAGGAATGGAGACGGTATTTTCGTGGCTCCATGCGGGTGAAGACGATAAAAGGAGCGGGACATTATTTTTTGCCGGATGATGCGCAAAAGATTGCTTCCCTGCTGTGGAGTGACTGGCAGGATATGGTTTCAAGCGGGCAGGCGGGATTTTGGAGAAGTTACAAGTGAGCGTACGCCCACGTTGGCTATTTGTTTCTGAGCGAAAACAAATAGCTATGCCGGCAGATGAGAAACTGTATATGCGCACTTTGTAAACAGTTTTTTCTCATCGCCTCTTTGCGACAAGCCGCTCAGAAATGGAGATTGATATGAACAGGAAAAATACGATAGGAACAATCCATACGGGAGGAGAGGGCGGAATGTATGCTTTTTGGCGTCGGCAGACGGCGGTAAGGCGGCTGTTCCTATATGCGTTTATTGTGTCTGTGACTATGTCCGGCTGTCAGGGGAAGCCGCAGAAGACTCCCGGACCAGAGACGGAAACAACGAAGGAAACGGATGATGCGGGTCTGAAGGACTTGACCATTAACCAGGTAATCGACTTGTCCGGGTATGTGGACCTTGGGACATATAAGGGCGTTAAAATCAAGAAAATAGAGGCAGTCCCTGTATCTGACCGGGAAGTGGAACAAGAGATTGATGAAACGTTAGAAAGCCATGCGGTCAGGAGAGAGAAAAAAGACAAAAAAATAGAAAAGGGCGATTATGTTACTCTTAGTTTTCAGGGGTATCGGGGAAAGAAAAAGGTTCAGGGAGCGTATTGCAGCGAATTGACGACGCAGATTGGCTCCGGCACCCTGATCCCGGATTTGGAACAGGGGCTGCTTGGGAAACGTCCCAGTAAAAAGGCAGTGCTCATCAAGGCGAAGGTACCAAAGGAGGATTCCTCTGCCTATGCGGGAAAGACCCTTATCTATCATGTGATAATATCCGATATATTTATGAAAGACGTGCCAAAACTGACGGCAGATACAGCAAAGCAGTATTTTCATTGTGATACTGTGGATGAGGTAACCGGGGCAACCCGCACGAAGTTGGAGAAAGCCCGAAAAGAGGAAGCGGAGGACGCTATGGCTCAGGCCGCATGGAAACAGGCTGTGGCAAATGCTGTAATATCAGAATATCCTGAAAAACAATTGGAGGAGTTTAAGCAGCAGGCACAGTCAACTTACGAGCAGGAAGCGTTGGGAGCAAACCTTTCTCTGGAAGATTATATGCTGTCTGCGTATGGCATAAATCCAGAAGAATATGAGGAGCAGTTGACTGAGGCGGCAAAGGAACTGCTGGCATCTGAGATGGTATATCAGGCCATTATCAAAAAGGAAAAACTGTCCCTGACTGACGAGGAATACAAGGAAGGGGTAAAGAGCTTTGTCGACGGAAAAAATTATACATCCGTCGAAGAAGTGGAGAAACAGGTGGATAAAACACGGCTCGAGCAAAGGATTCTCTACCGGAAGGCGTATCAGATGGTATATGAGAATGCGAAGTTCCTGCCATGATTATGATAGATATTATGAAAAAAGGAGGAAAAATCTTGAGAGGAAAAGTGAGTAAGCGAGTATTGGCTGCGATACTTTCTTTTAGTATGATGGTTTCTTTGGTCTCTGTTCCGGCAGAAGCATCTGATGCGTCCCTGAAAAAGAGCGATACGATGACGGAACAGGCGCTGAAAGAGAAATTGGTATCGGCAGTGAGCAGCAAAAAGTATCCAAAAGGAATGATCGCTTTTGGCGAATCGCAGTTGACAGGTGCAGAGGGAGAGGATTCCCAGCTTCTTGTCGTGAGAGCCGGAGGAACCAAAGGCAAGGCGAAGGTCACCCTGAAGGCAATCGGCGTTTCCGCCAAATATGGGGAAGATTATCTGATGACCGTTCATGACGGAAAGAAGTCAACGGTCTTAGAAGCAAAAGATAACGTGTCCACTTTGATGGAAAAATACGGCGACAGCCTGTCAGTTAAGGCGGCTGACGAAAAGCAGGCACAGGAGGGCGCCGGCGCTGCAGACAGCAAGGCTGTGGCTGCCCAGTCGGGCGGCGAGGCTGCAGTTGACGATCTGTCCGATACGGCAAAGGCGGCGGCGATCCAAAACGGCAAGGCCGCTGTACAGAAATCATGGAGAGAGACGAATGATAAGAAGGACGCCGATTACCAGAGCGCAGAGACGCTGATGACGGAGGGGAAAAGCAATCTCCTCAATGCGGTAAAGAAGATGGAAGGCGTGGAATACACGTTTACATTTAAGGATGGCGAGTATAAAAAAGAGGTCGATCTTACCGCAATCGACGACAAACTGTCAGAGGGGGACGAACAGGTCATGTTTATCCTGTCGGATGCCTCCGGGGCGGAATTGAGTGAGAATTATACCGGATATTTTAATATCAGGGATAATGAGAAAGAAGAGGTCAATACATATGAGATGGCGGCGGCGTCCGCAACGGTAAAGAGGGGAGAAAGCGCCGTCGAATTGACTGTGAACAAGACCAAAGGCACCAACCGGCTCAGCGTATTGACGGTAGGAACAAAAGAGTTGACTGCAAAACCCGGTGTGGATTATGAGGCGGTCAATGAGGCGCTGGTCTTTGCGCCGGGCATGACAAGCAAGACGGTAACGATTCCGCTGATTGCCGATGCAGATACTGCGGAGGATGTTTCATTCTACGTTGGTCTGCAGTCGGATGACGGCGTGGTCAACACCAAAAAGAGCGCCGCCTTAGTCACAGTCACAGGCAGGCAGCAGGAGGAAAAAGTTGTATACCGCAATGTAACGTCAGACGGCAAGATGAGTACGAAAGCAAACGACGGAAATACTAAAACTCTTGGCGGTTGTGACGTTAAGGCATCCAATACCTCTAAAGAGCAGTCTGGGGGAGTATTTAGCGGCGAGGATCTGAGGACTGCGTCACAGATCAAAGTCACATTTCACAGCACCGAGGGATCTACCACAGTGAAAGACGGCTGCAGTAAGGTGGAGAAGAGAGACCGGAAGGTGAGATTGGTACTGGTTGGCAAGAATGAAAAAGGAAAGGATACTTTCTCTAAGCAGATTTATTCTTCGGGAGCAACCAGCTCAATCGGCAGCTCTACAACAGCTACCTGTGATTTGTCATATGATGCAAAGTATAGCAATATGTCGTTGTATGCCTATGTGCAGCCGGTAAATTCCAATAAAAATGCAAAGCTGACGGTTGAAAGCGTTACGATTACCTATCGGGAATATACGGTAGAGATGGACAACAATCCGATCAGCAAACAGCAGATACAATACGCAGGCAATGCCTACCAGCCGAAGATATGGAAAGGGGCGAACGACTCAACAACTGGCAGCCCATTCCGCCTGGGCGAGGGATATGTCGATGAAAAAAGCAAGGGTACGTTCAAAAATTGCGGCGATAAGCTGAATCTTTCTTTTAGTTATGATAATACTGACAAAAGGGTAAGTAAAACGACAGTAGATTTCAATGGATTTCAGATTTTCAACTTTAAGTCCAATACATGGACCGAGCTGGTTAGCTGGAACAAAGTGAGCGAATGCACTCTGGAAACCCTGCTGTCGATGGGTTCTGACTATGTCAGCAGTAATACAATCCAGCTTCGCCCAAAATTTACCGTCAAACAGGCGGCAATCAAATTTTTGAATAACGATAACATGAATTATGAAACACAGGGTAAGGATGGAAAGACGACAACGGTACAGTATAAAAAGTCGAATCTTGGCTCGTTTAGAGGATTCGGCAATAATGAGGCATTTAATAAAGCAACGCTTCTCGATACGATTGATATTGTCGCATCTCCTAATGCGGGATATTCCATCAAGGGATTTTCTGTCGCTGACAGTAAGTTGAAGAAAACTGTGGCGTATGAAACTGTCCAGGCAAATGAGATTAAGCTAGCGCCGGCCACGACAAATCAGATCAATGTGGATCTCCAGTATCAGGAGTCAAAGATCAAGGTCATGGCAGATCCTGCCGGCAAAAATACCGACAAGGGAGCTGTCATATATGAAGATCCCCTGGATCCATCGAAGAACTCCAAAGGTGACAAAGATCACCCGATAGAGATTAAGGACGTCGTGATGAATGCGAGGTATTCTGTCATCGGCCTGACAGATGATCAATACAATACGAAAGACTATCAGTACCGCGCCGTTTGGAATGACGGGACGGTGGATGCCGATGAAGACGGCGATCTGGACGATAAGGAAAAGCAGAGTTCCTACAAGGGCTTTACGCCGGTTTCCGGAAACGTCTTGTCGTTTGCTCCTACCGTAGCCTATACGAAGATTTACTACGATTTTGAGATGAGGGAGAAGGCGACCGGCGGTAACACACATAGTTTGGCGGGCGCTGTTTCTCTCGAAGATTCTGAGATTTTCTCCGGAAAGAAAACCCAAACAGCGTTAAACGGCGTGACAGTTGTTGCGGACGGCGACACAGATGTAACGCATACGCTGGAAACTGCCACCACATATTCGCAGCCAAGAGATGGATACTATGAGATGGATGGAGACGGAACCTATAACAAAAAGGATTATATGCTGTTGTCTTTTAATTATAGTGCGCCGGACGGTTCCGTGATGACGCAGAATGTGGTATCAAACCCTAATTATTTCCAGGACGTGGTATTTAAGTCGGATTCCATTATGCAGGTGGCGACTGCGAATATTTCTGTTGTCAAGGGCGAGGGGAAAAATCAGACGGAGACCGCCGCTAAGTGGAACAGCATGGATAATGGCGACAAAGTCTACCGTATGCGTTTTAAGGTAAACAGCAGGAATAACGACGTACAGCCGAGGAGCGCATGCCTTAATTTCTATCATAAAGATGGAAAGAAATATACAGATAAAGAAGTAAAGCAGGAGATTTCTGCAAAGGATTCCGGCAATTTCCAGTTGGATTTTAATCCTAAAGAGTTAGGCCTGGCGCCCGGGACGACGATAAAGTTCCAGGTGTATGACCAGAATGGGAAAGCATACTACGAGCGGAGCACGGGCATTTCTCTGATGGAGAGCGTCGGTATCCTTGACTTTGCCAACAGTTTTGAGTTTGGAAGCGCAAATACTATTGTCAAACTGCTGGGCAATATCAATTCGTCATTTGACCTGGGATGGGAAGGCGACTTCTTTGATGTGACAAATGATAATATCGTGGTTGATGAAGAGGGCACGATGGTATTGTCCATGGGCTTTGATACAGGCGAGATACAGAAAAACCTTTACGGAGGCATTAAGCGCTATGATTCTGTCGCTACAGCCGCCAAGGCGAAAGCGGAGGCTCAGGAAAAATATGTCAAAGAGACCTTGAAGGTGTCCAAGAAAGATAAACCGACAGAGAGCGATCAAAAGAAGCTGGAATCGTTAAAGTCCGATATGGAAAAGGCGGGCAAGAAACTGGATGAGAATATGGAAAAGGCGTCAAATCCGCGCAAGACTACGACAAACGTGGCTGCCGGAGTCAGCGCAGACGTTTCTGTATCTCTGGAAATTGCATTTGGACGGGATGAAGAGAAGAGCGCCTATTATTTTAAGAGCATGGTGGTCGGCGCTACTGTATCGGGCGGAGCAAACGTCAACGTCGGTTTTGCAACGCCGATTGGGATCACGATTTCCCTCGGATTTGAATTGGGCGTGAACGATAGCGGCGCGACATTTGTCATCGCAGAGAATGAGGAACTCGGAAACCGGCCGCGGTACTATCTAACGTCAGGTTCAGGGGATTCCCTGATTGACAAGACGGATGGAAGCAGCAAGATCGACCTGTTCCATCTCCGCAAGGGAGGCATCGATCCGTATATCCGCGAGGGTACCTTTCATGTCAACCCGTATATCAAACTAACGGCAACCGCAGGCGTGTTGGCAAATTTGATCAGCGTGTCGGTAAACGGTGGGGCGCAGTTAAATATGACATTCTTTACCAGCGAGGAAGAGGACGTCGGATCTCTCAACCTGGATGCATCGATCGGCGTTAAGGTATTGTTCATATCTGCAAGCTGGCCGTTTTTCTCAAAGGAGATCCCTCTGTTTGGGGGCAATAGTACCGCTTCACTGGCGAGGATGGATGAGTTAAATTATCTGCACGACAGCAGCAGGGTATTGCAAAGCGAGCCAAAGGATTACTTTAAGAACCGGAGTAAATGGAATACCGCCGGCGTGTCTGTCAAGAGCCTCGATGAGAATGAAAACGGCGTGGCGCAGGAGACGCTCCGCAATGGCATTTACAGCGGCACAGATGTAAAACTTACTGCTTTGAACGATCAGGGCGACTATCTCGGCGTATTTCTTGATGATGAGACGGATGCTTCCGGCAAGCAGGTCCGTGATGATATCAACAGTGCGGCGGTGTACTATGATGTTTACGACCATGAAACCGGGTGGCGCGACCAGCCAATCCTGCTGGAAAATGATGGAAAGGCGGACCAGGACGTCAGCGTATTTGATCTGGGCGACAGAGGTATTATGGTTACATGGGCTGCTGCGAATAAGGTGTTTACAGAGGCAGATTCCCGCGTGGGCATGATGAATGCGATGGATATCCATGGCGCTTTCTTTGATAAGAAAGCAAAGACATTCGGACAGATCATGCAGATTACGCACGAGACAGAGCAGCTTAAGGAGGAACTGGGCTGCGATGTATATGGCGATACCTCGCCGAATGTTGTCTATAATAAGGATCATATGCTGGTATATTATACCAAGAGCGACTATGCGGTCTCCGACGAAGGAGAGGGCGAAGTGATTGGAGATGTCATCTATCCGGCGGACAGCCAGATGGTATACCGCGTATATAAGTTTACAGATACTAAGGGGACAGAGGGAACATGGATAGAGGATTATAAGGAACTTCCGGACTACAAGGCATCGCCTGAGGATTCTACGTATCAGGGTATCGTTGACGGCTTGCAGGGCGGGACGGCGACCTATGAAGACTATCAGAAAACATATTATGGCCAGGTATTCTTCGCAACGGCGCCCGACGTCTATCTGGATGAGCAGTTGGACGAAGATGGATATTGGAAAGATAACAAGGCCCCGGAAGAGTATTTGGGACATAACGTAAGTTCCAATGTGACTGGCAAAGAGGAGACCGGAGTGCTTCCGGAGAAAGAAAAGACCGAAGTGTCGGGGGATACCGATAAGGTTCCGGTGGAATATGCGCCGAAGATTATCGACAAAGATGCGATAAGTTACAACGATCTGGGGTTGTTTGCCTATACGGTAGACTATGATCAGAGTATGTCCACCGTAGAAGACAGGGATATTTATTTCCAGATTTATGATTTTGAGGCGGGGACTATGTCGCATCCGGTTATGGTAACCAGCGACAATGTCTCTGATGGAAATGTCCGGTTTATCCGGGTAACTTCCGAGGATAGAAAATTGGCAGATACGTATCTGGCGTGGTTGTCTGACGGCAATATTGTCGGATTGAATATTTCTAACGTGGTCAGAGAGGACGGCTGCCTGAAGAAGAAGACGTCGTCAGACAACGTGGATTATTATATGATTGATAAGAGCCGCGCAGAGAATGCCGACGATCAGAAATATATTCCGCCGATGACCCTGGTGGAAGGCGAAGTGGCGGAAGATCAGGAAAACGCAGTCAGTGCGATTTCCAGCTTTGACGTAAACAGTACGGACGGTTTTGTCTATCTGTCATGGACGCAGCAGGAATCCGCATTGAAGGATGGCGTGGAAGAAGATTCCGAGGAAGCTGCGCAGGCGGAGAATCAGTGTGTTGAGACGCAGGTTTATATGGCGCGTTACGATATGGCAGAGGACTGTATGACAAAACCTGTACAGGTAACCAGCGAGGAAGGCGCCAACTATGACAATCTCTCCTTTGTCGTCAACAGTGATGCAACGCTGACGGCGCTGGCAACGAAAGCGAAGTCTAAGACTGTGACAGCGGACGAATTTAATGAGACAATCGAGGAGTACAATCAAACGCACTCTAAGGATGAGAAGCAGGATAAGGTGGATGAGAAAGACTTTGTCGAGTATGCGGCTCCGGATCAGGTAAATAAGTCGCTCGTGATGATGAATATCACACCGGTTTCTGTCATGAAGGTAGACGAAGTGACGATGGACAGTCTGATTGCAGGAGAAGATAACATGATTTCTATCCGTCTCCTCAATGATGGAATCGACACGTTAACCAATGCGGTTCTTACCGTAAAAGATGAGAATGGCAAAAGTGTTTTACAGGAACAGAAGGTTTCAAAGCCGGGCGAAGACGGCGCGGTTACTGCGGAATATAAGACAGTAGATTCGATTACCATTGATAAGCTGATGGGCGGAAATATCTATGATGCCAGTGCAAAGCTTGCGCTGGACGAAGACGCGGAAGATGCGGCGGTTACGATTCAGCTTACGGATGCTTCCGGCAGGAAGCTGATTGATGAGAGACATACCGGCACAATCAGCAGTGATGTATTGCTGCAAAACTTCCAGGTAAAGGAGACAGACGAAAGAGACGTCTATGACGTTACCGTTGACATTCAAAATTCTGAGGCGCGTTTTGCTGAGGCGGGCGAGGCAGTCATCGGCATAGAGATACCGTCGGAAAAGAAGGATGAGACAACCGATGGCGAGACGGCGGTGAAAAAGATTGAACTTGCAACCGTACCGGTAAAATCGCTGGCGCGCAGTGAGAGTACGACTCTTGAGAAACAGGTAAAGGTTGATTCGTTAACGCAGTTTATCAAGTCTGAGGGAGACAACGGATTTATCCATGAAAAGGGAACCTTTTACGTAGAGTATAGAGATCAGACTTTGACCGAAGAGGTAGAAAGAACTGCCAGCGGCGCACAGATGAACGAGGTAAACAGCATTCAAAAGGGCATGATTGGAGACGGTTCCGGCATGAAAGTAGCTCTCGGGCATATTGAGAGGGCGCAGGCTAATATCAAATCCTCCCTGGCAGATGAAAAACTTGGTCTGACAGGAACAGAGGGATTGCAAGTGCTCTGGAAAATGGATGATGAAAGTATCGCCACGGTGGACGATATGGGCAATGTGTCCGGCATCAAAGAGGGCTCTACAAAACTGACCGCCTATGTCATGCCGAAGAATAGCCGGGTATCTGCAAGTGTCGATGAGGGGCAGAGTCATGAGGGATACTATTTTGGAAATGAAGAATCCAATTATGTCAGTCTGCCAAATGATGCAATCAGGAAATACACGACTACGGTAACCGTAAAAGCGGAGGCTGCGAAGCAGCAGACGCCTGCACCTTCTACAGGGGGAAAAACGGTTGTCAAGTCAGGCGTAACTTACCGGGTATCCGGAAGCAGCGCATCGGCTGTCAGTGCGAAGAAGACCATTACATCGGTTTCCGTGCCGGCAACTGTCAAAATCGGCGGTAAGAGTTATAAGGTAACAAAGATTGCCGCCAATGCTTTTAAGAACTGCAAGAAACTGAAAAAGGCGACGATTGGCAAGAATGTTATCAGTATTGACAGGAATGCTTTTTACGGCTGTACAAAACTGACGAAAGTTTCGGGTGGAAAAAATGTCCGGAGTATTGGAAAGAGCACATTCTACGGCTGCAAGAAACTGACGAAGATTACGATTGGCAATAAGGTAAAAAGCATCGGATCAAAAGCGTTTTATAAATGCTCGAAACTGACAAAAGTGACGATTGGCAAGAAAGTAAAGAGCATCGGATCAAAAGCGTTCTACGGCTGCAAGAGGGTAAAGACCATTCTCTTTAAGCCGGCAAAGGCGCCAAAGATTGGCAGCAAAGCATTTAAGGGCGTCGCATCTAAAGCAGTCTTCAGAGTGCCAAAGAAGAGCAGGAAAAAATACCGGAAAGTTTTGAAGAAAAAGGCCGGCGTGACGGCCAAGATGAAGATCAAAGCGTAAACAATCAGATTTAGAAAGGGGATAAAAACCATGAAAAAGGAAAAGAAGCAGAAGCAGGAAGTGGAATTAGAGAAGGTTGCAGATGAGAAGATGGATGAGGATGAATTGGATCAGGTAACAGGCGGCGCTATGACAGGAATCCATATCAATAAGACGTCTGATATCTCTGAATCGGTAAAGAAACGCATTTGAATAGCAGCGTGTACGTTTCTTATGCTGGTATTTGCATGTGCGGCAAAGAAGGTACAGGCGGGTTCGGAAGACCGGGCTTATATAGCGGGGGAAGTTATCATCGCTATAGAGTCCGGGAATACCGGACGGAAAGGAAGCAGTATACAGAAAGGGCGGTTGGCACAGGAACTGCGCCAACCGTATATTTCTCAGGCGTCCTATCTGACCACGGTGGAACAGAAGGGTCGTTCTTCTGTTTTTAAAAGAAGCGGCAGCAAATTGTCTTCACAGAATTTATCTATGGCTTCTGGCGGAAAATTGGACTTCTATGTTGGAAAACTGAAAGAAGGCACCGAGGTAGAAACAGCGGTAGAGGAATTAAAGAAGCAGGATGGGATATTTTGGGCAGAGCCCAATTATGTCTGCCATATTATGGACGAGGCATCTTCTTATCCTTTTGAGGCGGATGAATTGGCGGCTGATCAGTGGTATCTGGACAATCTTCAGGCGAAGAAAGCCTGGTCGGTACTGGAAGGAGAAGGCAAAACGCCGGGGCAGGGCGTTACTGTGGCTGTCATTGATACCGGAGTTTCCCTGGCTCATTCCGACCTGATTGACAATATTTGGGTAAATGAGACCGAAAAGCGGGGAGAGGACGGCAAAGATGATGATGGAAACGGCTACGTGGATGATATATATGGCGTGAATCTGGTAAATGTTTGGCCGGATATGACGGATAGTCATGGCCATGGAACGATGATGGCAGGGATTATTGCCATGGAGGCGGGAAATGGCGGAGGCGCAGGAATCGCATATGGTTCCAGGATCATGCCGATCAAGGTCAGTGTTGATGGAGAGTTTGGTACGGATCTGGCAGTGGAAGGGATTCAGTATGCATTAGACAATGGCGCAGATGTCATTAATATGTCTTTTGGAACTTATGAGGATTCTCTGCTTTTGCAGAGTGTAATCGCTGAAGCTTCACAGAAATGTCTTTTGGCTGCCGCTGCAGGAAATGAAGGGCTGGCAACGGAGGATATGGCTCTGGAGGGAGTCGAGGCGGCCAATATATATCCTGCGGGATATGATGCTGTCGTAGGGGTTATGGCGTATGATACAGATGAGAACATCGCCGATTTCTCTAATTGGGATGTGCTTGTCGGGGCAGGGACGGAATATGAGTTGGCGGCTCCGGGCGTGCGAATCAGCAGCACGGCGTTGAATAACCGCTATCAGACAATTTCAGGAACTTCGCCGGCAACTGCATTGGTGGCCGGAGCGATGGCTGTTTGCAGAGGGATCTTTACAGACAAGGATGAATATCCGACGCCTGCTTTACAGAAACTTTTTGTGGAGGCGATGACACATCATCTGGATTGGAATTGGGACAACGCCCTTCAACTGTCTTATCGGAAAGCGGATTTGATGGATGTAGCGCTTATGGCGCAAAAAGAGGAGCTGCTTGTTGACCGGGAACCGCCGGTGGCTGTGGATGCGACATTGTCGCCGCAGAGCGGGGAGGAGTATACGTTTTGCCTGAATGCATCGGATAATTTTGGCGTACAGAAAGTAATGCTTTACTACTGTATGAAGAATGGAGGAGTTTGGATAAGCAGGGAGATGGAATTATTGGAAAGTGGGTTTTATCAACTTTCCATCCCGTGCAGCGGACAATATTTGCAGGAGATATCCTATTATTTTGATATTTATGACGGCGTATACCATACGCAGTTAGGCAATCCTTATTTACCGATGACATTGACGGTGTATGACGCGGCGACTCCGTCTGGCACCATTGCTCCCACACCGGATGCCTCGGCAACGATATCGCCTCGGCCGGCTGCAACGCCTGCGGCAAAACTTCCATTGGCGACAGCCCCTGCAGTGCAGACGCCGCCAGCGGTCACGGGCGATAAGGCGTTGTCGCATACAATACGGAAGAAACTGCAAAAGACAGTTCCAAAGATAAAAAGAAAGTACAAAAGAGGAAGAAAAAAGGCAAAACTGACTTTTAAGGCCAAAGGGGATTTTCAGATTTACCGCTATTATGTATACCGTGCGGCAAAGAAAAAGGGCAGATACCGTCTGGTCGCAAAGGTAAAAAAGCCGGTTTATATGGTAAAGGTAGGCGGGAAAAAGAAATATTACCGTATGGCTGTCGTTATTCGGCAAAATGGACACAAATATAAAAGTAAAAAGAGTGAGGTAGTAGTATGTTACCGATGATTCGAACTCCATGGGGAGAGATAGAGCTGTATTATGCTGCGCAGACTGCAGGTGCGATTGTTTCGGTATTAGTGCAAATGGTGTTGCTGTACCGGGCTTTCCGGAACTTTCGGAGTCTGTGGTTTGCGCCGCTGTACGGGCTGTATAGCTGGCTCGGTGGGCTTGCGGGCTCGTTGATAAGAGTTCTGTCTTATACCAGCTTCGAAGGGACGTTATGGGAAAATGTAACGGGAAACTACGGCAAACATTTTATAGGGACAGTTCTTGTGGCCGCTGTATTGGCCGTCCCATGTATATGGCTGCTCCATAAAATATTATATCAGGGGCGGAGAGACTGGAAAAAGGATATGACGCCAGTGACAAATTCGCTGGCAGTGGGTATTCTGATACAGCATATTTTTGGGAGGCTTGGCTGTTTTGCCAGAGGATGCTGCTATGGAATTCCAAGCAATGGTATCTTTTCCATGACGTTTCCTTATGCATCCGTATCGTATTCCGTATTTCCCTCTCAATTATTTGAGATGATCGGTACGGTTTTACTGCTGCTTATCACGGTATGGTTCGTCTGCCGGAAGAAAGCTGTTTTTGGAGGAGTAATATGCGGTTTTTCCTGTCTGATTTTTTTATCGGAGTTTTTGATGGATAAACGTGGAACGACTATGTATTATCACCTGACGGTGATCCAATGGTTTGCTGTATTGCTATTCTGCCTTGGGATAGTGCATTTGATATTATTTTGGCGGCAGAATACCAGGGATGTCCATAGCCGCAGATAAAACGTTTGTTGCGCCAGGGAGTTCAGCAGGAGATACCGGACGGATCTGACGCGTCTCCTATCATGGGTAAATTGCACGTACACGATATGGAGTTTTTGAAATATTGTTAAAGTTTGAATCAAAAAGGAGGCTCAATATGAAGTGCTATGCACAGGTGTATGTAATGAATAGTATTGAGGCGGCGAAAACATATTGTAAGGCATTTGGCGCAGAAATAACATTGGAGATGAAAAACAGCAGCGGAACTGCCTATGATCATTGTGTTTTATCAGTGAATGGCGAAGGTATTTTGGCATTAGCGGAAGCGAAAAAACCTTACGATGTAGAAGCCATTCACAAAATGAGATTGGAAACAATGACTTTTAACGCTTTTGAGTTAGGGACTGTTGATGCAGTTAAGAATGCATTTGATATACTAAGTGACGGCGGTGTTGTTATTGAAGAAATTCATGAATATCCATGGAATGCATGCGGCGCTACTGTTATTGATAAGTATGGCGTGTGTTGGTGGATTGCTATTTAGTAGCTAACTCAAGCTCCGATATAAATCTTCAATAATTTTCAAAGTATGTGCCACAAATCTTGAAAAATTCTTGATTTGTGGCATAATCAATATATACTGAATTGGAGATGATGTTATGTATATAAAGCGTGAAAGATATTTAAGTAAAATAAGACCATTTTATGATGTGGATTTAATTAAGGTTCTGACAGGGGTTAGGAGATGTGGAAAATCTATTTTGTTAGAGCAGATTAAAGAAGAATATATTGAAAATGGGTTTGACAGAACACATATTATTACCATTAATTTTGAGGATTTGCAATTTGAAAAAATAAGAACTGCAGAAAAGCTGAATTCCTACGTGAATGAGCAAATCAAAGATGATAACAAATATTTGATTTTTTTGGATGAGATTCAGCATGTCAGAAGCTTTGAAAAGGTTTTAGCTTCCTTTCGGGCGACATTAAATTGCTCTATTTTTATTACAGGAAGTAATTCGAAATTGTTATCCGGTAAGATGGCAACATTGCTTGTTGGAAGGTGTGTGGAATTTAGAATAATGCCATTTTCATTTGCCGAAAGCTATGAATATGCTACAGCTCTGGGAAGAAATATGTCTCCAGATGAGTTTATGATTGATTATATCAATTGGGGTGGTTTCCCACTGCGATTTTCGTTTGCAAAGGAAAGTGATATTAAGAGATATTTGGAGCAGACATATGAAGGTATCTTAGATAAGGATATTATTACTGACAGATCAAAGATTAATAGACAAAACTTTGAAAGAGTAGCAACTTACATTATGGCAAATGCAGGAAAGGAATTTTCTAGTACAAACATAAAGAATTATTTCCTACATCAAAATACAGATACACTGGATAAAAAGACGATATATAGATACCTTGATAAAATGGAAAAGGCTTGTCTTATTGATCGTGTAAAAAGATTTAATATTGTAGGAAAACAGGCAATGTCGTATATAGAGAAGCAGTATGCGGTAGATACTGGTTTTCGAATGATAAACACAAATTTGGTGAATTTTGAAGATACTTTCTTTCTTGAAAATATAATCTATAATGAGTTAAAAGCGAGAGATTATGAAGTCTTTACAGGAAAAACCTATAAGAGTGAAATTGATTTTGTTGCAATAAATGGAAGAAAGAAGTGCTTTATTCAGGTGGCATATCATTTGGCTAGCAAGGAAACGATAGAAAGAGAGTTTGGTGCGTTTAAGCCAATTAGTGATGCGTCACCGAAATATGTATTTTCCCTTGATCGATTTGATTATTCAAGAGATGGAATAGCGCATATTAATATTGTTGATTTTCTTTTGGGCAAGCAGGATATCAATTTATTATAGTGCCACAAATTAAAAAAAATATTGAAATTGTGGCACATAAAATCGCAACCAAATTTAATATTGATTCTTATTTTTTTGCCCCTTTAGACCAGTAGCGGAGCCTGAAGCCATCAATGCCGATCCTATGTAGGCTTTATTTAAAATACTGTTTATTAGGTGACAATTAAATTACGTAACAAATTAGGCAACAAATTTCAAAGAAAGTGTTGACAGGCGTTAGAAAAAGTGGTAATATATAACACGCTGACGCTTGAAAAGTTCAGCAC
>CANRJM010000016.1 GCA_947630925.1 uncultured Lachnospiraceae bacterium | reverse complement strand
TACACTTCCTCGTTGCCTAGGCGTGTTCGGGACTTTCACCCGTTAGAGCGCGCCCATGGCGCGCAAACCAAAAGGGCAAAATCAATATTTTGCCCTTACCAAAAACTTCTTGTTTTCTATCTCTTCCTACCGGAATTTTTTTTATTTCCATTTCGGGTAACGGCAGTTTCTTCTGACTTTACCCCGTCCAATTCCGCTTCCAGACGAATCAGTTTATGCTCTGCTTCCGTCTTTTCTTTTTCTAAGGCCTCAACTTCTTTTTCTTTCGCTTCTATCTGAGACTTCATGGCAATCATATCATGTTTCATATTAAAGATTTCTTTTTCCAAATCATCTTTTTCGCCCTGCAGACGATCCGCCGCCTTTTGCGCTTTGTAAAAATCATCTGCAAGATTGATTGCCAACAGTGTATTCCTTAAATCAATATCTAACTGCGCATATCCTTCTTCCTGTTTCAGCGCTGTACATTTTTCATTGATATGCGTTGCAATTTTCTGTAAATATTCACTGCTCTCATATCCGCTCAATGTATACTGTTTGCCATTGATTATAACTTCCACATCATTTTTAGTATTCATACGAATCCTCTTTCCATACCATGCTTACTTATGATACTCCTCCGTTAGACAAACGTTTATTTCTGGTCCTTCGGATAATTTTCATCAAAAGGCGCACTCTCCTCTCTACTCTGGGAATCCTCCCCGACGTCTTCCGGCTCGGCCTGATTTGCTCCAATGAGTTCTTCCCTGTTTTGACGAATAATCTCCAAATGACCGCTCAACGCCGTTTCCAACGCCTTTGAATTATTTACCGTACTCTCATATGCCCTTCCAATCACTTTCTCTGCCATATTCAACAGATCTATCGTATAATAAATAGCGCCATTTCCAATCTCGTCTGCCTGTTTCCTTGCATTGGCAACAATTGCTTCCGCCTCGGCGTTTGCCTGCTGAACCGTAGCTTCTGCCTGTTGGTATGCTTCCTGCATAATACTGTGCTCTTCTACCAGAGCGCTGTACTGTTCTTTTGCATCTGTCAAAATTGCAGCAGCCTTCTTCTCTGCATCCTCCAGAATTGCATCCCGCTGATTTAACATTTTACGGTAACGTTTGATTTCCTCAGGCACATCCCTCCTGAGGTCGTCCAGCAAATCATATAAATCATTTTTCGGAACAACCACTTTCGTTGTAGAAAAACTTTGCATCTTACAGCTTTCCACAAATCCATAAATATCTTCAATTTTTTGCTCAATTCTGCTGTCCTGCATATGTACCTCCCTGTTCGTATTGTATTCAGACGTTTTTACTCTGTAATCTATGAAAGATCAACTCCGGAACCATTTCTTCTATACTTCCGCCAAAACGATATATTTCTTTTATTCCACTGGAACTAATATAAGAATATTCCGGCGCTGTTGCCAGAAAAACAGTATCCGCACGGGTATTCAGCTTATAATTATTCTGTGCCAGAGCCATCTCATATTCGAAATCTGTTGTATTCCGCAATCCACGAATAATCGCATCTGCCTGCTCCTGTTCTACAAAATCTGCCAATAATCCGTCAAATGACTTCACCGTAACATTTGGCAGCTGTTTTGTCAGGACAGTCAGCATCTCCACACGCTCCTCCACCGAAAACAACGGCATTTTTCCTATATTTACCAATACGGCAATCAGCAATTCATCAAACATATTTGCGCTGCGCGCAATCAAGTCCATATGTCCTCTGGTTACCGGGTCAAAGCTTCCAGGAAACACTGCTTTTTTCATACTGCCTGTCCTTTCTTTTACACTCGCAAAAAAATATGCTGATTCGTTTTATATTTCTTGATCTTCTCTATCTCACAGGAAAGTTCCTGCATATAACTGATATCCGTATCCAGTGACGTTTCCAAAATAATCAACGTATTCTCTGCCACAAGCGGAGTATTTAATATATAGGGAATTACATTCGTTTCAAAATGCTTTCGGTATGGCGGGTCCATAAAAATAATGTCAAAGGTTTTCGATGACTGAACCAAACGCCGCAGCGCCTGCATCACATCCATATCCATAATCCTGGACCGCTCTGTCAATCTGGTTTTCGCTATATTTGTTTTGATACAGGAAACAGCTTCCCGCCCATTTTCCACAAATACACACTGCCTGGCTCCTCTGCTCAGCGCCTCAATCCCGATACCGCCGCTGCCACTGAACAAATCCAAAAAATCAGCATCATATATCTCTGTCTGCAGCATATTAAACAAAGTTTCTTTGATTCGGTCTGTTGTCGGTCTGGTGCCATTTCCCGACGGACAAACTAAAGGAGTCCGCCTCGCTGAACCGGCAATCACTCTCATATCAGATTCTCCTATCTATACCTGTCATAGGGTTTGCCAAAGAACAAAATAATTTGACTATTTTGTTCTTATTGTAGCACATTCAGCAAACATGGTCAAACTACAACATAACTTCACCTGTATATTCTTCCAATTTTTTCCGTAAACCATCATATTTCTTACAAAGCAGGGAGAGCTCCTTCTGCGTGTATGTACCGGCTGCTTCATTTGCCTGTTTCAACTGTCTGGCATCCTGCCAGATATCTGCAAGCTTAAAATAATATTCCCCGCTCTGCCTGACGCCAAACAGGTCTCCCGGACCACGCATTTTCAAATCCTGGCTTGCTATATAAAAACCATCATTGGAATTTTCCAGAATTTTCAAACGCTCCATTGTCTCCTCGGATGTATTTCCTGCCATAAAAATGCAGTATGACTGCGCCTCTCCGCGTCCGATGCGTCCCCTGAGCTGATGAAGCTGTGCCAGCCCAAACCGCTCCGCATTTTCAATCATCATAACTGTAGCATTCGGTACATTAATGCCTACCTCAATCACCGTCGTCGATACTAAAACATCGATCTTCTGCTTGGAAAATGCCGTCATAATCTCTGTCTTTTCAGACGGCCGCATTTTGCCGTGCAGATATTCCACACGGACCGACGGAGAAAGCGTTTCCCTGAGCATATTGGTATAATCTATCACATTTTCCGCTTCACTTTCCTCGCTTCCCTCTACCATAGGACAAATAATATATACCTGGTGCCCCTCCTGAATCTGTTTTTCCATAAACCGGTACGCCTGCG
This sequence comes from uncultured Lachnospiraceae bacterium, assembly GCA_947630925.1. Taxonomy (GTDB): domain Bacteria; phylum Bacillota; class Clostridia; order Lachnospirales; family Lachnospiraceae; genus Butyribacter. The sequence goes on along the minus strand of CANRJM010000016.1, from coordinate 43,290 downwards.
GGCGGTAATTGGTCCCCACTACGCAGTTTTTTATCGGCAGGCGGTTTGCAGGAAGCGTATCAACAACAGAAATGTCCAAATCGCCATATAAAATAAGCGCAAGCGTTCTTGGTATAGGCGTTGCGCTCATTACCAGAATATGGGGACTTTTCCCCTTGTCTGAAAAAAGTTCTCTCTGTTTTACGCCAAAGCGGTGCTGTTCATCGGTTACAATCAGAGCTAAGTCGGCATAGGAAACTTTTTCCTGGATCAACGCATGGGTTCCAACTAAAATATCCGTTTCCTGATTTGCAATCCGCTCCATTGTCTTCTTCTTTTGTGCCGCAGTCATGGAACCGACTAAAAGATCTACGCGCACTCCCAACGGAGACAGATAATTCATAAATTCTTCATAATGCTGCATGGCAAGCACCTCGGTGGGCGCCATAATCGCCCCCTGATACCCATTCTCTGCCGCGCTTAACAGGGCAAGCATGGCAAGCACCGTTTTGCCCGAACCAACATCACCCTGAATCAGGCGGTTCATAACTTTACCTGACTGCAAATCATGTTTGATTTCCTGCCGCACTTTCTCCTGTCCGCTTGTCAGCGTATATGGCAGCCGGTTTAACAGTTCCTTTGTCAGTTCATCCCTCTCCAATCGATAATCCGAAGTTTTTTCCTGCTTTGTCTCTTTTATTCTGTGCAATGCGAGAGAGAATAAAAAAAATTCTTCAAATGTAAGCCGGTTTCTCGCTTGGGCATAGGCCTCTTTGCTCTCCGGAAAATGAATAGCCTGAACTGCTTTTTTGTGTGCTATCAGATTATATTTTTTCCGGATTTCTAATGGAAGAAAATCCGGTTCCGGTTCATATTCTTTCAGCGCGGCAGCTACTGATTTTGTAATCATATGATTTGTAAGCCCCGCCGTCAAATGATACACCGGCTGTAATTTCCCAAGCCGGTTGACATATTCCTCTTTGGACAGCAGTTTCGGCTGTGTCATCTGAAGGACGCCGTTTTTCTGTGTAATCCTGCCGCGAAGAATATAACGCATCCCTACTTTCAGAGAATGCAATAAATAAGGCATATTAAACCAACGGACTGCAATCTGTCCCGAAACATCGCGCAGCCTGCAGGATATGATTTTTAAATTCCGTGCAGAGTTCATACGCGGCCTTTCTGTAAACGTCCCTTCCAAAATAACAGTGTTTCCCTCACGCACGCTTGCTATCGGCTGAATTGCTGTATAGACGTCATACTCCCTTGGATAAAAAGCAAGAAGTTCCTCTACCGTAGTAACTCCCAGCTTTCCAAAGAGCTTTTCGCTTTTTTCCCCAATGCCTTTAATCGCACGAACGCTATCCGTCAGTTTCATATTCAATATAAGCCTCGCTATTCTACAGAAATAAAATATGAATAAATCGGCTGCCCGCCATATTGTATTTCCACATCGATGTCTTCATGTTCCTTTATAATGGCATCCGCTAACCCTTCCGCTTCCGCTTCTGTAATCTCTGCGCCAAAATATATGCTGACAAGTTCGGAAGTGTCCTCTAACATTGCTTCAATCATTTCCTGCGCAGCTATCTGTACATTTTCATGTACAGATAAAATTGTTTTATCCGTCAGTCCTATAAAGTTGCCCTGCTTAATCTCTTTTCCATCCATAACAGTATCACGTACTGCATAGGTAACCTGTCCGGATTTGATTTTCAGCATCTCGGATTCCATATTTTTCCGGTTCTCTTCCTTGCTTTTTCCGCTCATATAATTAATCATGGCGGTAATTCCCTGTGGAATATCTTTCGACGGAATGACAATAATTTCTTTCTCTTTTGTCAATTCTTTTGCCTGATTTGCAGCCAGAATGATATTTCCATTGTTAGGCAGGATAAAGATAGTATCTGCATTAACCTGAGCAATTGCTTCCAACATATCTTCTGTGCTCGGATTCATCGTCTGTCCGCCTTCAATCAGGTAATCCACGCCTAAATCCCTGAAAATCTCGGTCAGTCCGTCTCCGGCAGATACTGCTATAAATCCAACGCCTTTATGAGGCACTTCCTCTTCTTCTACTTTCTGTTCCGTCTCCTTTTGCGTACTCTTTATCACTTTTTCATTGTGTTCCTCACGCATATTATCTATTTTCATGCTGGTCAATGCGCCATAGGTCAATGCTTTCTGAATCGCAAGTCCCGGATCGTTTGTATGAACATGTACCTTGACAATATCATCATCTGTTACAACAACAATACTGTCTCCGATTTTCTGCAGATATTCTTTTAACTGCGTTTCTACCATATGGCCATTCCGCTCCGGCATAATAATAAATTCCGTGCAGTAACCAAACTTAATATCCGCCTCTTCTGCAATATCCGCCTTCACAAATGCCTTTGTCCCCGGAGTATCAATCGAAACATTTGTGATGCGCCCATGCAGCGCGTCCATGGCGCCGCGCAAAAAGGTCATCAGGCCTTCTCCACCGGAATCCACCACGCCCGCCTCTTTCAGTACCGGCAGGATTTCCGGAGTCTGTAAAAGAGTTTCTTCCATAGTATCTACCACGGTATCGCAGAATACAATAATATCTTCTATTTCCCCCTCTGTCAGGAGTTCTCTTGCCTTTTCGGCTCCTGCATTTGCAACCGTCAGAATCGTCCCCTCTTTTGGTTTCATAACAGCCTTATATGCCGTTTCCGAAGCATGGCAGACAGCATTCCCCAGTACCGTAACATCCAATTCCGTATTTCCCTTCACAGATTTGACAAAGCCGCGAAATATCTGTGACAGAATAACGCCTGAATTTCCCCGCGCCCCCCGCAGCGAACCACTGGAGATTGCTTTTGCCAACTCCTCCATATTTGGATTTTTCAGGACGCTGACCTCTTTTGCCGCCGACATAATGGTCATTGTCATATTTGTGCCGGTATCCCCGTCAGGGACCGGAAAAACATTTAATTCATTGATATATTCCTTCTTTTCTTCCAAAGCTTTCGCACCAGCCAGAAACATTTTCCGAATCATCTTTGCATCAATTTCATTTACACTCACTTCTTAGTTCCTCCCCTATAACAGGATTCTGTTATTCTTTCTATTCTTCATCAACAATGCGTACTCCATCAACAATTACATGAATCTTATCGACGGTCAATCCGGTATAGTTCTCCACTTTATAGCGCACGCTTTCCAAAACATTCTGAGCTACCGCACGTATACTGACGCCATATGCCACAATAACATGCAGTTCAATTTTTATATGGTTATCTTCACTGACAGCTATGCTGACACCGCGGTCAGCATTTTCCCTTTTGAGAAGTTTTGTAACACCGTCTTTCATATTGACAACAGCCATACCGACAATGCCAATACAGTCTGTTGTTGCTGTACCCGCATATTTTGCTATGACGTCTTTATCAATTAAAATTTCTCCCTTATCGGTATTCATTTTCCCTTTCATATGCTGTCCTCCAATCCAAACAAAATAATATAGTTCTGTTTTTTCAAAAATATAGTATAAATGTAACATATCAACTGCGTCTTTGCAACTTCTATCCGGAGGCGAAATATGAAACGAATGCTTGGTTTTATTTTGTTTTGGATTGCAATCGGTATGGCTATTACCTTTTTCCTCAATAACAGCCTTCTGGCAATGCTTATTATCATATGCTGTCTGATTCTGGGCTATAATCTCTTCTGTGGGTAATATATGCAATCACGGCTAAAAAAATATAGGGAAATGAAACCTCAGAAAGAAAACCATAAAAAAGAGACCGGTCAAAACCGATCTCAACTCATTTCCCCGGTAAATGCTTACGCACGCTCTACTGCTCCGGAACGTAAACATCCTGTACATACCGGCATTTTCTTTGTTCCGCCATTTACTTTTACCCTTACAGACTTAATATTTGGCTTCCACATTTTATTGCTTCTTCTATGTGAATGACTCACCTTATTGCCAAAGTGAACGCTCTTTCCACAAACTGCACATTTTGCCATCGTAAGCACCTCCTTTATTGTATTCCTGATGGTATGACAAATCCATCCCATTTATAAATCAGCTTTATTCGCACAACATGAATATTCTACCAAAATCCAATCAAGAATGCAAGATTTTTTTTAAATTAATTTGAAATTTATAAAAGTCAACATTCCATGCGAAAAAATTCATAAATTTGTCAATCGTCTCTATTGATCTTCGGAATCCCCGGAAAGAATCTTTTCCTCTTCCACTTTCTTTTTTTCTTTTTTCTTGGAAGAAAACTTATCTACCAGATCAGGAACCATATCTAAAACCTTTGTCAAACCATCCTGATTTTTCACATTGACTAGCTTTGCTTCGCCGTTTCTTATGACCAGAATAGCGCTCGGCTGAATTTTTCCTCCCATAGCGCCTGCCCCGTTATCTTTCTTATTATGCTCGGAAAAAGCGCCGGCTCCAACGCCAAAACTTACGTCAACAAGCGGTAAAATAATGGTTCCATCATCAAACTTTACAGCGTCTCCTACCACCGTTTTGCTTGTAATAAATCCTTCCATCCCTTTAAAAAGTGATTCTACCGTACCTTTAAAATTATTTTCTCCCATTTTATCATGCCTCCTTCAACTGTTCGATATCATGTTTCCATTCGCTCCAACTGCCATCGAGCCAAATGCGCAGCAGTATCAGTACAATCGTTATCAATGAAATATGCCCTTTTATCAAAAGCCTCCCTGCAAGTCTTTTCTCCTCAAAATCCGGTATCACTGTAATTCCATTTCCATAATATGCGTAAAAAAGCGCAGCAACTCCCAGAAATTCTCCCGTCAGACAGGGATCTCCGGTCCCAAACTCTATGCTGCCCCGCACAACCCTGGGTTTCAGCTTTCTCCATAAATGTACCACATTATCCTTAAGGATGCAAACCATTCTCTTTGTATTTTCCTGCTGCCAGAATTTTTTATACCGGATGCACCGTTTTAGTTTTTTACGAAAGTTTTTATGGGAGTTCTTACGGATCCCTTTCTTAGATATCCCACTGGATTTTTTAGGAATATTCCTGGAAGTTTCTTCCGCTGATTTTCCGGAAATATTCTCCGAAGAGCCTTCCGCTGATTTCCCGGAAACATTCTCCGAAGAGCCTTCCGCTGATTTCTTACGAACCTCTTTCTCCGCTTCCCTGCGGAATCCGTTTTGAGATTGCTTTCCTGTTTGCTGTTTGAACCGTCTTTTTTCTGCTTTTTTCTTTCTGTAATCCTTCCGTGCAGCCAAAAACTTCCGAATATCCAGTCCAAAAATTCGAAAAACTATCTGGGGCGTCCCCTCCGAATAGGAAAACCGCACAAAAATGATAGCGGCCAGCCAGGTTACATTTCCCCGCAGGCAGAGCGTTTCCTGATATTCTGCCAAAACCTTATAATGAATCGGCAATAGAAGAAAGAGGAAAAGCAAAAGGAGCAAAACCAGAATAACACTCAATAACAGGAACAAAGTTGCCCCCAATATAGATAAAACCACTCTTCTTCCTCCCTTCTATCCGGCTATGCCCTATAGCAAAAAATAATTTCTAACCAGTTTGGCATCCACTCCGCCATAACGCACTACGATATCCTGTATCATTCTGCAAAGCAGCTTTTCTGCGTTCTCCCGGTTAGCTGCCAACCCGACGATCTCCATATCCTGATGGCGATAATACCGAAACCAAAGTTCCCGCGAAGAATATACGTCAAAACAGTTTGCTTCATTTTTTGGCAAAGTAATACAGTAGCATCCTCTCGCCAATTTTCTCTGTTCCAATATCCTGCGATACCGGCTGGGTTTCTTCTTTACCGTATCATCCATATAAATAGCGGCATTCCAATGAAACACTATGTACCCCCCTTACTGCATCATCTCTAAAAGTAGCTGTTTCGATGCATATTTTTCTGCCTCGTCATTGCACTGCGACAGGGAATTTGTAATATAATCAGCAACCTCCTGCGAGGAAGAAAAAAAGACAGGCATATTTTCCAATGTATTTGCCATGACCGCCCTGCGAAGCATCCGGCTCTTTCCCCGAAACAAATCTTTACACTCCTCAATCAACTCTGCGGCAACTGCTTCTGCCATTTCTTCTGTTACTATCTCTTCTATCTCTTTTTCCTCCAAATCAGCAAAGGCGCTGTTCGAAGTAAGCAGCGATAATCTCCTCAAAGTCTGAAAATCCTGCGCCATTCCCAAATCCTCAATTGTATTTTTATAGCTTTCCGTCACTTCGTCCAAAACAGCTCCGGCAGTATTCAGCCCTTCATAAAGATGCTCCTGTACTCCTTCCATCTTCACAAATTCTTCCCCAAGCTGATTTAATCTGTCCTCTTCCATCTCTTCTGAACCGGCGGCGCCTTCTTTTTGCAGAAAAAGAGCATTGATTTCTCGGATAACCATATCGGCAGGCCTGATATTTTTCTCCTCTGAAACACTCCCCGGCGTGACACAGATTACATACATGGCATTGATCAGTTCCTCAATCTGCATATACAAATCCGATACATCTCCTAATTTGGATGCGTTAATACGGATTTTTTCAGCGTATATGTCATATGTATCTTTATCAATGGCCTCATAATCCAACGACGCAAGTTCTTCCAACGTCGGAACAAATTCAGTAAAATATTCTGACATATGCGCATCCCGGTACAACATCGCATTTGTCCGGAAGATGTACAGAAAACTCTCCAGAGAACTGACATCGCTTCCTTTATATATCGAGATGCTCTCCCGTATCAAATCAAAGTAACGGCTTCTGCTCATACGCATTGGCAACTGTCCCACCGAAAAGCGGATATTGTCACTGATGGCAGCATTATCTTTAACCGAAAAAATAAAATTGACCAGCTCCTGTGCAAATACGCTGTCCGACGGCATCTCCTCCATATCCTCAAACCGATACTGCACACGGTTCAAAATATATTCATACACCACAAAACAATCCACATATGACGTAATGATTTCCATTCTGTCTATCACTTCCCTGCGAAGTCCCAACAATGCATCAGCCAATTCCACACACACCTCTTGAGAGCGCTCTTTTGCAAAAAATGTTTCTATGATCTGATGCAGGGAATCCGCAATTTCCCTGGCAGAATCGATGTAAGGATTGATTCTTTCGGAAATCGTTTCATAAAAAATATAGTATTTCATCATCAGATTCACTCTGGCATATCGTCCATGCAACTGCATATATTGCATAGCATACTCCTGCAGCGCTTTTTCCGGATGTTCCTTATTTTCCAAATCCCTGATACAATTCCTCATTCTGCTGCTCATACGAATCTCCATTCCAAAAACATTTCATTTTCTCCGTTCCTGCTTCTATATCAATACCCAACTGTCAAACCACCGCAGGAATGTATCGACATAATGAGGATTGACGGCAACACCGCTCAGTACCGGATAAAACATAAAAAAGAGCGCTACCGCAAGTCCTGCATAGACAAACATATATGGTTTCCATTTCGGCTTCCATTCCACTATCTTTTTCATACAATATACCACCATTAACGTTACAAATGGAACGCTCGGAAAATAATGATAAATAAATGTAATTCTACCAACAAAAATCCATGGCAGATATTGGGACAGATAACCGACTGTCAAATATGCCGCGTTTCTGTTCTTCCGTATCGCAGCAAAATATAATATGGCAAAAAATGCCGGTATTCCCATCCACCAGACAAGCGGATTGCCAAAGGAACTGATTCCCTCCTTTAACGTGTCGCTGATGACACCGGAATAAAACCAGATTGGCCTTACCATCGTCGGCCATTGATACCACTCGGAAGAAAATTCGTGTTCCGCATCCAGTTGGCTGTGATAATTAAACATGCTCGTTTGGTTATCCAGCATACGCTGTATGACTCCGTTGCCGGATTCATCATTCATCGGAAGATAAGACAGTGTATAAATCACTGCCGGAATCAAAATGAAGAAAATACAGCAAAAACCAATCGTCCGAATAAATTTTGAATGAAAGCTTTCCAAAATATCTTTATGAGAAATCCCATCTGTTGTCAGGTTCTGATTCTGCGGTTTCGCCGCATACATATACTCTCTGAACCGCTTTATCATCTGCCAGAAAAACAATACGCACAGTCCGGCGGTAGCATAGATCCCCGTCCACTTGCTCGCCCAACTGAGTCCCATGGAAATTCCGCACAGCCCTAACGGAAGAAAGGTTTTCTTTAAGTCCGTATCATAAAAACTCTTCTGCGTATAACAATACATAAAGAAATAAGCGCATATAATAAAGAAGGTAACAAACACATCAATGGTCGCAATCCTCGTCTGTGCAAAGTGCATAAAATCAAAAGCAAATAAAATCGTGGCAATGATACTAAGCCAGGTTTCTTTCATCATCTTTTTTGCGAACAGATAGAGAACCGGAAGCATCAATACGCCAAAAAGCGTTCCCATAAAACGCCAGCCAAACGGATTCATGCCAAATATCAGAATGCCGCAGGCAATGAGAAGCTTCCCTAAAGGCGGATGCGTATTCTCATAAGCATAAAGGCCATGTATCATCTCATATGCCGTCCTGGCATGATAGATTTCATCAAAGTAGGTTCCGTTTCTAAAGCTTGCCCTGCCTGTGTACAATTCCTGCTCATCAAACAGCGCCGGATATTGCTCCGCATTTACGGGCAGTACGGTATTTCCCTGCGAATCAATAAAGACAAGCTCCAGCATACTGTCTTTGCCCACATCTGCGTTTGCTTTAATCCTTACATAACGCCCAATAAATCCTGTATCCACACTATTCCAGCAAAAGACAGAACCCGCGTCCCATGGCGACGCTTCTGAAAAGGCGTCCTGCCATCCTGTCTCTCTGTTTTCAGAATAGGAAACGACATATTTAGGATTGTTTTGATAACCAAGAAAATTCCATATTTTCTGAATCTGTACATCTTTTCCGAAGTCCAGAACAACTTCGCCTTCTTTTACAAAAGAATACTGTGTTTCCGGCGCTTCCATATTTCCAAGATTAATAAAGGCAACTACAGCATAAACCAGTGTAATTACCGACATGGCAATCAGGTCGGTTTTCACAATTTTTCCAAGCGTTACCGTCGGCTGGATCCTATTTTTGTCAGGCTTTTTCTTCGCCTTCTCCCATGCGGAAACAACCTCCAGATAAATATCCGTCTCTTCCTTGCTTTCCGAAGCAAAGTCAATATATTGCGTTTTAGCAAGATAGATCATATATCCCAAAAAGGCAACCATACCAATACCGACGATAATCGGCAGCGGATCCATCCTGTCAAAATTGTTAGGGTCATAATACAGCATAGAATAAGCCATATTCAGGAAGCACCCTGCTGATACAAACAAATACGCCAGATAAAGTTTTCTCTTCGGTCTTACCGCATAGGCAAGCAGCAGCAGAACGATTGCCGGATAAATATATCTCTCATGCATGCGCACTGACAAAGTAAAGACCGCTGTTACAATCAACGCTGCTTCAAAATAATACTTTGACCGCTTTTCGCCTGATTTAAAATGCAGTATTGTAGTCAGGACCACCGTAGCAATAATGCTGAGCGTTCCCCAAATGGAATAAGGAATCCCTAAAAAGGTTTCCGACTGGGATATCCAGTTCTGTCCTAACATTGTCCAGATATTATAGGCATTTACCGAAGCATATGGATAGGAGCCCAGCGTTTCTTTGTACTGGTTTAACGCATTCATAAAGCCGAATGGCAGCATCAATGCGCCAATCAGCAGAATCGCAAGAATCCCCATTCCCAGATGCATGAAAAATTTCTTTTTAAAAACACTTCTGTCTGGATTCTTCAAAGAATCAATAAATACCTGGTCAATAATTCCATAAATCAATATCGGCGTAAAAATCAGAGATTGCGGTTTAATCAAGACAGCAATGGCAAACACAAAATATGCCGGAATCAGTTTCTCCTTTGACACAAGATAACACATTAACACAATAAATAAAGTAAAGACACTGTCAACCTGAGCCCATATCGCGCTGTCTAACAGGACTGCCGGCGTTATCAGAAAAATCCCGGCCAAAAATGCGGCTCCTCTTTCTTTGATCCGTTCCGAAGCAATCTTATATACAAGCCATCCTGTGACCATATCTGCAGCAATCGCCGGTAATTTGGTCAAAACAACGCTGATGACAGAACTCTGCTCCAAATTGAAAAATGCCCGGATTCCTCCAATCACGTATAAAATATACATATATCCCGGCGGATAATCGGTAAAAGCATCTAATGTGTAAAACTTACCAAAGCCATTTTGAAAAACCATATCCGCCCATGACAAAAAACAATTAATATCTACATCATACCCTCTATAAGCTATTGCACCGACAATGCGAAGCAAAAAAGCAGCGGTTAGAAATGCAACAAATATGGAACAGCCGATTTTTCTTTCATATTCCGGAGAATATTCATCGCTTACTATGGTTGTATTGCGCTTACTTTTCCCCTTATAACGACTGGTTGTCCCATTTTGCTTTCCACCGCCGTTTGCAGTATTCTGTACACGTACCAGTCTCTGGATTGGTGAATAGCAAAAATAAAGTACTATCATAGCAAATGCCGCCAATAAAATAATTTCCCACATAACGAAATCCTTCCTCTCATGATTTTCTTATTCTTTACATAAATTTCTTCACATGCTGATGGGTAAATAAATGATCCGAACAATACTCGTAATTGCCATCACACTTTGAACAATACCGGAATTCCAACGTATCATCATCCAATTCTGTCCTGCCGCAGATTGCACATCGATGTCTTGCGCCACCCGGATACTGCTGCGACTGCTGTGTTTTCCGACGGTATTCCCTCCTGCGGTGTACCTCTTTTGGATGGATACGCTGATAATTTCTCGATGCAAAGAAATAAATCAGAAAATTTGCCATTGCAACAAGAATCGCTATCGCGGCGCTGAAATACATAGACGAAAAAAGCCTTTGTCCGAACGACCAACACTGCAACCCGGCATAGGCATTGCGAAAAACTTCATACAACATAAACGCCCCGTCCAGTAAAGCAAGCCATTTAACCTTCAAAGGAATCACAAAATACAGTAAAAATTCCATATTAGGATTCAACAGGGCAAACGCAAAAAACATAGACCAGTAAATATACTGCATGCCGGAATTGTAAACAGTAAAGTGAAGAGGCGACAGATACAGAATCAGCGCTGCTAAGATATTAAACAGATATCCGGAAAAAAAGTACATATTAAACCGAAAGGTTCCCCATGCCATTTCCAAAGACCGCCCAAACAGAAAAAACAGGTTGATCTGAATCAGAAAAAAGACAATGCTTAACAGGATGCCAAAGCCGCTTTGAAATCCATACGGCTCAATCAAAAAAGTAACCAACCTCCAGATCTCCCCATGAAAAACAGCTTCCATATCCAACGCCAGGTACTGGTAATAAATGCCCGAAATCCCTGGACTTACCATGCCTAACACTCCGCCGGCGCAATACAGCGCCACAATATATTTAATCAAATCCGGTATGGCGTATCTGCCAAACCTTCTCTCTAACTTTGTTAAAAACTGATTCATAGTACTTGTCCTTTCTATCTCTGCCAAAAGAAAATCCTATCACAATGAAATCCCCCGAAAAACATACGAGAAACATGATATTATCTATTATAGTAACAGGGCTTTCCTTTGTCAAACAAAAGAAAGCCGCTTCGTGCAATTAAATTGTTTTAGATTTCCTCTACAAAAACTAATCCCCTTCCTTTTGAATGTAATAAGCAACCCCAGGAAGCATATATATACTAGAAAGCCCATTCCTTTCAATAAAATCCTCTATGGCGCCATCCATTTCCTCTACAATATCCGCCATAGTATCTCCGGGCTGAACAACATATTTTACCCAGACAAATTTTTCGGCATTGTTTTCGCTTTCTATGTTCCGGTCATTTCGAAGACTGCGGTTGATTTGAGCATCTCTTTCGTTTTGAAGTTCCCGATTGATTTGAGCATTTTGACTGCCCTGAGCTTCCCGGAAACCGGAAGCGTCGCGGTTGTTTAGAAGTCCCTGCCCAATGGATGCGTTTTGGTCGTTCTGATTATTGGGAAAATCCAAAATATTCCGGTCATTCTGGTCGGCCTGGTTATCCGGCGCAGCCTGAAGGTCCCGGTTATCCAAACGCATTCCGTTTTCCTCCCCGTCAGAGGTGATTTCCCTCTGCTCTGACCGGCGCTCTCCCCATACTTCGCCGCGGGGCATTATGTTTACGGGGTATGGTACCGCTTCATTATTTTCAGAAGGGATGCAGATGGTATCCCCTACCTGTAGATTAAATACATCCACATAGGGATTGGCGCGAAGCAGGAGTGCCAAAGGAACATTGTGTTTCCGGCTGATCTCATACAAAGTATCGCCTTTTTTTATCGTATGGGTAAAGCCATTACAGTACTCATAGTTCATCTGTTTCATTTCCAATCTTTTTTCTAACATTATATTCCGTAACGGGATGTTTGCTACAAATTACCACAGATATGTTGCCGAATAAATCTTGCATTCGTAAAAACTATGTCATATAATAAATCATCATGACGAAATTTGTAGTAATTTTGCAAAGAATGGAGTAATGTATTATGAAGTTAAATTACAATACGCTTGGAATTGATATTGGTTCCACAACAGTTAAAATTGCAATTTTAAATACAGATGGAACGATTCTATTTTCTGACTATCAGAGACATTATGCCAACATTCGTGAAACACTGGCTGCAATCATACAAAAAGCCTATGATGCTCTCGGAGATCTTCCGGTTTCTCCTATGATTACCGGTTCCGGCGGACTGACGCTCTCCAAACATCTTGATATTCCTTTTGTACAGGAGGTCGTTGCGGTTGCCACTTCGCTAAAGGATTTTGCGCCACAGACAGATGTGGCGATTGAGCTGGGAGGCGAAGATGCTAAGATTATTTATTTTACCGGCGGAATTGACCAGCGTATGAATGGGATCTGTGCCGGCGGCACAGGTTCTTTTATCGACCAAATGGCAACTCTCTTAAAAACAGACGCCAGCGGGCTGAACGAATATGCAAAAAATCATGAAGCTATTTATCCAATTGCCGCACGGTGCGGTGTATTTGCCAAATCCGATATCCAACCGCTCATCAATGAGGGGGCAACCAAGGAAGACTTGTCTGCATCCATTTTTCAAGCGGTAGTCAATCAGACAATCAGCGGTCTTGCCTGTGGCAAGCCAATCCGTGGAAACGTTGCGTTCTTAGGGGGCCCGCTTCACTTTTTAACGCAGCTCCGCCAGGCATTTATTGATACGCTGCATCTGACGGAAGAACAGGTTATTGCGCCAGAGCACTCTCATCTGTTTGCCGCTTCCGGCGCCGCTATGAACGCCAAAGAAGAAACTTCTACATCTCTGGGGCACTTGAGGCAAAAATTGTCCGAAGAAATCCATATGGAGTTTGAAGTAACCCGTATGGAACCTCTTTTTAAAGATGAGGCGGAATATCAGTCTTTCCTTGCCAGACATTCAAAAAAAAATGTAAGAAAGGGAAAGTTAGAGGAGTATACTGGAAACGTTTACTTGGGAATTGACGCCGGTTCCACAACAACCAAAGCGGCATTAATCGGAGAAGACGGCACTCTGTTATATTCTTTTTACAACAGCAACAACGGAAGCCCGTTAAAAACTTCATTAAAAGCGCTCAAAGAAATCTATGCAAAACTGCCGGCGGGAGCTAAAATTGTCCGTTCCTGCTCTACCGGCTACGGAGAAGCCCTGATCAAATCCGCACTAATGCTCGATGAGGGCGAGGTAGAGACAGTAGCTCACTATAATGCTGCGGCTTTCTTTGAGCCGGACGTTGACTGTATCCTTGATATCGGCGGACAGGATATGAAATGCATCAAGATTAAAAAGCATTCCGTAGATCAGGTTATGTTAAACGAAGCCTGCTCGTCCGGATGCGGTTCCTTTATTGAGACGTTTGCAAAATCCCTGAATTATGAGGTTGCTGACTTTGCAAAAGTTGCTCTATATGCAGAAAATCCAATTGACTTAGGATCCAGATGTACCGTTTTCATGAATTCTAAGGTTAAGCAGGCACAGAAGGAAGGCGCAAGCGTTGCAGACATTTCTGCCGGACTTGCCTATTCCGTTATCAAAAACGCCCTGTTAAAGGTTATTAAATTAACCGATCCAAAAGATTTGGGAAACAAAGTGGTTGTGCAGGGCGGTACTTTCTATAACGACGCTGTATTGCGCAGTTTTGAGCGGATTTCCGGCTGCGACGCAGTACGTCCGGATATTGCCGGTATCATGGGGGCTTTCGGCGCTGCTCTAATTGCACGCGCTCACTATAACGGACAAAAAACAACGATGTTATCAATAAATGAAATCAACGATTTGCGTTTTGAATCTTCCATGACACGCTGCAAAGGCTGTACCAATCATTGTCTTCTGACCATTAACCGGTTTACCGGCGGCAGACAATTTATTTCCGGTAACCGCTGCGAACGCGGAATCGGTAAAGAGAAAAATGCAAAGCACATCCCGAATTTATTTGATTATAAAAATAAACGTTTGTTTTCCCATTATACTGCTTTAACAGAGGCGGAGGCGACGCGCGGCACTGTCGGTATTCCACGTGTATTAAATATGTACGAAAATTATCCGTTTTGGTTTACCTTCTTTACCAAATTAAATTACCGCGTCGTATTATCTCCGGAATCCAGCCGTAAGATCTATGAACTTGGCATTGAGTCGATTCCAAGCGAATCGGAATGCTATCCCGCCAAGTTGGCGCACGGACACATCTCCTGGCTGATCAAACAGGGAATTAAGTACATTTTTTATCCATGCGTACCATATGAGCGTACGGAAACGCCGGATGCCAATAATCATTACAACTGTCCGATTGTCACTTCCTATGGAGAAAATATTAAAAATAATGTAGAGGAACTGCGTGACGGAAGCATTACTTACCAAAATCCATTTCTCTCCTTTGAAAGCAGAGAGATCATTACCAAGCGTTTATGTGAATACTTTTCCACGGAAAACAAGATTCCAAAGGCAGAAATCAGAGCGGCTGCGCATGCCGCATGGGAAGAAATGGAAGCAGTCCGTGCAGATATTACCCAAAAGGGAAAAGAAGTATTAGACTATATGGAACAAAATCACTGTCATGGTATTGTCCTGTCCGGAAGGCCATATCATATTGACCCGGAGATTAATCATGGTATTCCGGAAATGATTAATTCTTTTGGTGTTGCAGTATTGACAGAGGACAGTATTTCTGAACTTGGCAAGGTGGATCGGCCGACTATCGTTATGGATCAGTGGATGTATCACTCCAGGCTTTATCGCGCCGCTTCCTATGTCAGCACAAGAAACGATCTGGATTTAGTACAGCTCAATTCCTTTGGCTGCGGACTGGATGCCGTAACTACGGATCAGGTCAGCGATATCCTGACTGACCGAAATAAAATATATACGGTCTTAAAAATCGATGAAGTGAATAACCTTGGCGCAGCGCGTATCCGTATCCGTTCTCTGCTTGCTGCCGTTATGGAAAGAAAACGCAAAGAGATTTTGGCAGCACCTGCTGATACTGCGCATCATCGCGTTGTATTTACTGAGGAAATGCGTAAAAATTATACGATTCTCGTACCACAGATGTCGCCCATTCACTTTGACCTATTAGAACCGGCGCTTGCCTCCTGCGGATATCAGTTAGAAGTCCTGCCAAGCACCAGCGAATGTGTAGATTATGGCTTAAAATATGTAAACAATGACGCCTGCTATCCTTCGCTTCTGGTAGTCGGACAATTTATGCAGGCTCTCCTGTCCGGTAAATATGATCTGGACAGGGTTGCGCTGATTATCACACAGACCGGTGGTGGCTGCCGCGCTACCAATTATATTGGATTTATCAGGCGGGCATTAAAAAAGGCGGGCATGGAACAGATTCCGGTTATCTCCATGAGTGCAGGCATTGAAAAGAATCCCGGACTTCATCTAAATTATAAGATGCTGCAGCGCGCCATCCAGGCATTGATATATGGCGATATCTTTATGCGCGTTCTATATAGGACGCGGCCATATGAGGCAATTCCGGGTTCCGCCAATGCATTGCATGAAAAATGGAAAAAAATCGTACAAAAATCCGTACAGACAGCCAGTCCGTCCGAATTTAAGAAAAATGTGCGGGAAATCATTCGTGATTTTGATAACCTTCCATTAAAGGATATCAAAAAGCCCCGGGTTGGTATTGTAGGAGAAATCCTTGTCAAATTCCTTCCGCTTGCCAATAACTTTTTAGTAGAATTGCTGGAAGCAGAGGGGGCAGAAGCAGTCTGCCCGGATTTGCTTGATTTCTTTATGTACTCTTTATATAATGCAAACTTTAAGGCTGAGTATCTTGGCAAGAAAAAATCCAGCGCACACATTAATAATTTTGCTATCCGTTATTTGCAGCATTACCGCAAGGTTGCAAGAGATGCTTTTCTGGAAAGCAATCATTTTGAACCGCCAACTGCAATAGAAAAGCTGGCAGAATATGCTTCTCCTATTGTTTCATGCGGTAACCAGACGGGAGAAGGCTGGTTCCTGACCGGAGAAATGATTGAACTGATTCATTCCGGCGTCTTAAACATTGTATGTACACAGCCTTTTGGCTGTCTTCCAAATCATGTAGTCGGCAAGGGCGTTATCAAAGAACTCCGCCGGCAATATGCCGATGCTAATATTGTCGCCGTCGACTATGATCCCGGCGCCAGCGAAGTCAACCAACTTAACCGTATCAAATTAATGTTGGCAACGGCAGTAGAAAACCTGGAAAAACAGGAAGCATAATCCTGATATTGAAGCAAAGAAAGGGTTGCCAGTACATGAAAATTTTACTGTACCGTTGGGAGATCTATCCCTATCATGACATTTTAAATACATTGAAAAAACAGGGACATCAAGTCGATGTCCTTGTTTTTCCACTTGCCAACCAAACAGAAAACGAAGCCTTTACAAAACTTTTTTCTGAAAAAATGGCACAACCGTTTGATCTTGTTTTTTCTGTGAATTATTTCGCGGCGATTGGCCACCTCTGCCACAGATATCAAATTCCCTACGCATCCTGGTGCTGTGATGCTCCGCTTTTGGCAATGCTTCATCCTTCCGTTTTCTATCCTACCAATTATATTTTTACATTTGATAAAAAAGAACAGGAACGCCTTTTAAAAAAGGGAGTCTCCCATGCATATTATCTTCCACTGGCAGGAATTTGCCTGCAAAAATGCTTTGATTTAGCGAAGCAAAAAACTGATGATGCGTTTTATTCCTATGACATTTCCTTTGTAGGAAATCTATATGATCGAAACCGCTATGAAGATATGTGCATTGCACTGCCAAATTATCTGTGCGGATATATGGATGCCGCTATAGAAGCGCAAAAAAAAGTGACCGGCGGAAATCTTTTACCATCCATGTTAGATAACAATATCCTGACAGACGTCATGCAGTATACTCATGTCGTAAATGGCTCTTCTTCGCTGGAGGAACTGCGCCTGCATTTTGCTACCGCCGTTCTCTCCTATAAGGTTGCGGCCGATATGAGAAGCGATCTCTTAAATTTCCTTGCAGATTTCTATCAGGTACACCTTTTTACGACCAGTCGGGGAACACAGTTAAAAAAGCAGATTCAACTTCATCCTGCTGTTGATTATCATACGCAGATGCCGGATATTTTTCTCCATTCTAAAATCAATCTGAATCTGACGATCCCAAATATCGAAAACGGGATTCCTCTGCGCGTCTTTGATATCCTATCCTCCGGCGGCTTCTTACTGACCGATTACCGCGAAGAAATCTGCAATCTCTTTACAGACGGTATTGATCTTGTGATATACGACGGAATGGAGGATTTAAAGAAAAAAACAGATTACTATTTGTCCCATCCGGAGGAACGAACCGCCATTGCCAAATCCGGCCAAAAAAAAGTGCAGCGCCTGCATTCTTATGAAAAAAGAATTCTGCAGATTCTGCACACGATATTTCCTGAAGGATAGGTTCTAATCCTCTGCGTCATCCTCCTCTTCCTTAAAATAGGATGCATCAAATTTTACCGGCGCATCATTCGCCAGATGCGTGGCAGACTGTTCTATATCCTCCGGCTCCAGCATTTCCGATTGCGGCTGTTGTTTGACCGGCGGATTCTGTCCCTGCTCATATGGCGCTGCCGTTTTTGGCATTCTACTCCTGTTATACTCGATGTCGTAAGAATTGAGAACCATGTTTTTCTCAATAAAATACCCCTTTTTCTTCATCCTCCACAGGAGCAATGCGAGGATACCCAAAAAAACAAGCGTCATGGCCAATCCCCCTTCTAACCCAAAGCTGCCGCCATTTAACAGACCTCTTCCGTCGATTGGCGTCATAGAAAAAAGAGAAAATTGCTCCTGTAAGCCGCTAACCTGCACACCGAAAATATTTTCTCCGGCAAAGTTCCAAATGCCATGGAACGCACCAATTAACCATATATTCTCATACCGTATCATAAGAAGAGCCATCAGCGCGCCAAACAGAAACAGATTCAAATACGATAGCGCAGACATTTCCGTATTCATTCCATGCATCATCATAAAAAACAGGGAACTGAGCACAATGGAAAAAATGACAGAATACCTCTTTGTCAGAGAAACAAACAGATACCCCCTGCAAATAACCTCTTCTGCCATCCCCCGTACCATGCATCCCAATAAAAAGCCAAACAGATACAGAAAGGAAAAATTACCCGCGGCATCTGCTGAAAATTGAAGACTACCGCTCAACAGGCAAATCAGGTATACCGCCGCAAAGGCAAAGACTCCCAATAAAACGCCCCTTAAAGACTCTTTTATAACACCTTTCTTTTGAAATCCCATAGTAGATATCTTTCTTTTTTCAAAAAGTCTGCAATATAAAATAAAAACTACGATAAGCCCCGCCTCTGCTATCATATTGATAACCCTGATCCAAGCCGGCAGATGCAGCAGCAGATTCAGAATAACCTGCATATCAAAATGATTGCTCTGAATCATCCGGATATATTCTCCACTGCTTAACAAGTGCACCAGCATAGCAGGCATCTGCAGAATACTGACCGCAAAATCGCCAATCAGAAATACTGCCAGCGCAATTAAAAGTTCTAATGCTGCACTGTGACTATGCGAAGCGACTGCCTTCTTCATAAATTCCGGTTTTTGAATATCTTTTATTTTCCTATTCACACTATCCCCCATTCCTTAACTTTCATAAATTTAAACCATCCATTATTGTATCACATAATAGAAAAAAGAACACCCTAATCTTTTCTGAAGTCCGGCGCTCCCACATAATAATAGCGATGGCAGATTCTCTCCTGTTGATCTCTGGAATAATCGCCGCAAAATCTTTTTCTTAATTCTTCCTTTGAAAACAATCGCTGTTTCTGCTTTGATTCTTCTATCAGTTTTCTGACAATGGCGTCAATTTCTTTTTTCCTCATATTTGCTCTCCTTTATTTTATCTGAAAAAATAGCATATTTTTTAAAAATATTACCATATTATACTTGATATGACAATTCTGTCTTATCAGTTTATTCTTTTGTGTTTTACAAATTGATATTCTACATATATCCGTTATATCGGTATCTTACAAAATCATTGCTAATCTGGTATTGGGGGAATGGTATGAAATCAAAGTTAATTGGTAATAACATAAGGCGGCGGCGCCATGAGTTAAAGATGACGCAGGCGCAATTAGCAGAACGCGCCCATGTCTCAGACGTTCACATATCGCATATTGAGACAGCAAAAGCTGCTATGTCCTTAGAATCCCTGCTTGCCATTTGCCAGGCCTTGAAGACGACGCCAAATGATATTTTACTCGGAGAATATTTTTATCCTTCTCCGGAAGAGATTGGGACCTTCCAGGAGAACGGCGATGACTTAGACTATGAAAACAAAGTACTGATCCAACAAATTACACAGCTTTTAAAAGAGCGTCAAGAGAATAAATAATTCCTTTTACCTGAAATCATAAAAATAAGGATGAAAAAAACCTTCCCGAAAGATTAATCCCTTTAAAATCGCTCCTTCTGGAAGGTTTCATTATGTTCCTTTTCTTTTTACATACCGAATTTTCTGAGCTAATTCCGCTTTGCGGTTGAAGTCTGTTAAAAATCGTCCTACTTCAATTCCTCTAAAAATTGCTGCATCCGATCCAGTCCTTTTTCAATCTGCTCAATGGAAATCGCATAAGACAGACGGATATGTTTATCAAAACCAAAGTCCGCACAAGGCACTACGGCAGTATTATAATCATTAATTAAGATCTCTGCCATCTGTTCAACGGAATCCAGCGTCTGAGTATGATACTTCTTTCCGATTACCTCGCTGGCATCTACAAAAATATAGAACGCGCCTTTTGGCTCAATAGCGCTGACAAGCGGCATCTCACAGATTCTTTTATAAATATATTGACGACGTTTATCAAACTCTGCATGCATTTTTTCCACAGAATCCTGCGGACCGTTTAAAGCCTCAACTGCCGCCTTTTGTGCAATAGAATTTGGATTAGACGTCTGATGGCTCTGCACGCTTCCCATCGCCTTTGCAATCTCCTTAGAAGAACCTGTATAGCCAATTCTCCAACCGGTCATGGAATAGCTCTTTGCCAGACCGCTGCAGGTAATTGTCCTGTCATAAATATCCTTGCCAAGAGAAGCGATACTGATATGTTTTTGTTCTCCATAGACAAGCTGCTCATACATCTCATCTGCAACAACATAAATATCCTTTTTCACGACTACGTCAGCGATTGCACGAAGTTCTTCCTCCGTATAGAGCATACCGGTAGGATTATTCGGCGTATTGATAATCACTGCCTTCGTCTTTTCATTGACAGCTTTTTCTAATTCCTCCGCCGTCAACTTATACCCCTGTTCTTTTGTTGTCGTAATAATCACGGGAACACCGCCCGCCAGCTTTACAATCTCCGGATAACTCAGCCAGAACGGCGCCGGAATAATAACCTCGTCCCCTGGATTTATCAGTGCGGTAAAAATATTGGTCAGAGAATGCTTCCCTCCATTACTAATGACAATCTGATCGATTCCGTAATCCAAATGATTCAATTCCTTGAATTTTTTAGAAACTGCTTCCTTTAAATCATTAATACCGGAAGCCGGCGTATATTTTGTAAATCCATCCTGTATTGCCGTAATGGCAGCATTACAAATGTTGTCCGGCGTGTTAAAATCAGGCTCTCCTGCACCAAACCCAACAACATCCTTTCCCTGCGCCCTCAACTCCTTGGCTTTCGCCGTTATGGCAAGAGTAGAAGAAGGCTTTACAGCAACTGCTTTTTTCGATAATTCTAATGACATAATGCTCTCCTTTCAGAATAACATCTATTAATGTGTGCCTTGATTCGACACCATTATTTGTTATACCATATAATGTACACATGTGTCAATGTATCCTTGTATACAATATATTCTTAGGAGAGAGAAACTACCTTCACATTTTTTAAGGAAGTCTTTTTTCTATTTTTTGTCTTTTTCCCGGTATCCGTCAAAAAATACCGAAATGCTTTGCCCAGTACCACTTCTTTTAATTTTTTACAGCCGGCAAATGCAGAAGCGCCCATAGAGCGCAGCCTCCTTGGCGCTTGAAACCGCACCAGGCTGCTACAGCCCTCAAACGTGCCCAAACGTTTATATACGGAATTCCCATAATTCTTATAATAGCAAAGAAATGTCCGGCAGTTCGATTTTTTATCAAACATAACTTTCTTTAGTTTTTTACACCGGTAAAAAGCTCCGCTTTCAATTACCTTGACAGAAGGCGGAATGGAAATCTTTCGAATCGTTGCATTGGCAAAAGCTCCTGATTTAATCCGTACAGTTGTTTTAAGAATTTTTGCCGAACCGGAAATGCCGGTCGCGTAGACATACAAAACCCTTTTACTCTTGCTATACAAAGCGTCATCCTTAACAACAAAGTTTTTGTTTGCCTTATCCACTTTAATGGAACAAAGTGATTTTGTTCCAAAAAAAGCACGAGTTCCAATGCTGTTTAGGCGTTCTCCCAAAGAAATGGACTTCATTTTACTGCATCCATAAAATGCCTCTGCCCCAATGGAACTGACATAGCCAGACAACTGTATGGTCTTTAACGATTTGCACTTGTAAAATGCATATTTCCCAATGGATGTAACGGAATCCGGAATTTGGATTTTTTTCAAATCAGAAAGATATGCAAAGGCTCCCGAAGGAATATTCGTAATGCCCTCTCCGATATTGACAGACTTAATCTTCTTTGCTTTCGCTTTTGTCAACGCCCATGGACGGTTTGGTACAAATTCATACCCCTTTTGTTTCGTATCAATACCAACATTTCCCATTTTCCCATTTCCGGTTATGGTAAGGCAACCGGTATCACTGTCTAAATAATAGGAATACGTATTCGTATTATCTTCTGTCTCCCCATCGTTTGCTTTTGTACTGCTTCCCGTACCAAATGCTGCTAATCCAATAAAAAACAGAATCCATATCTGCACTATCCGTTTCCTTTTTTTCATAGGCTCTCCTATCCCAGACACTGTTACGCTCTGTTTCTCTCCCTATTGTCCGATTGTAATATTGGCCTTTGCATTAAAATCTCCATCACTCTGTAATGCGCTGCCATAAATAAATTCTTGCATCTGCTTGACATTTTCATCCAAAGGGCTTGCCAAAACGACTGACATTCCCCTGACGCGCGTCAGCTTATAATACCCTTCAATGGGTACATTCATTGTTTTTAAAGTCGAATTTTTATCGCGTACCTTAACACCGGCTACCAGATAGTTAATAACATCTGCCTTCTTAATATTTGTGCTAAGAATCATTGGAAATATCTTGGGTACCATCGCCACTAATTCCAATGTAGATTTTTTCATCATTTTTTTATAAATTGCTTTTATCACTGTCCGATGGCGCAACGTTCGAGCAAAATCTCCATACTTTCCGTCCTTTTTGACATAACGGACACGCGCATATCCCAACGCCTGATTTCCATTCATATGATTGACTCCCACATGCAGATTGTGATAAGACGAATCAGAAATATAGTTCGTCGAATTTAAATAGCGTACTTCCTCTTCCGAAAGCTTAATATCAATGCCGCCAATCGCATTAATAATTTCCTGAAACGAATCAAAATTAACCAGTACATATCCGTCTACTGTAATCCCAAAATTCTCCTTTATCGTTGCTGTCAACGCCTTCATCCCCCCATTATGGTATGCGGCGTTAATCTTATTGTCACTAAATCCGGGGATTTTTACATAGGTATCCCGCATAATCGATGTCAAACGTAAATTACTATCCTTCTGATTAATCGTTGCAATCATAATACTGTCCGTTCTTCCACGGTTATCGTGAATGGCTTCCTCCCCACAGATCAATATATTGATGACATCAGAAGATTCCTTTGCCTGCGCGGCGCTGTCTAATTGTATGGAAGCCGGATCTACTTCTTTTAAATTGCCGATATTTTCATCTTTGTCAAATATCTCCTCCTGCTTTTCAACGGATTCCTGACCGCTTTCTATATTGATCTTATGATAATAATAATCAATCGCCGCATAAACGCCACTTCCTGCTACAAGTATGGCTGCAGCTATGCCGATGACAATCTTTCCCCAAAGTGGAATGCGTCGTATTTTCTTTGAATCTTCCTTTATCCCTCTGTCTTTCATGCTCTTATCCTTCCCCTACAAACGGCAGTATTTTCCTTTTAATTCTTAAAACTATGTATTGGCGCTGGAATCCTTCCGCCGCGATGAATAAATGCACTGCAATCAAACGAATTTACCGGCATGATCGGCGCATACCCTAACAAGCCGCCAAATTCCACCGTTTCTCCCACTTTCTTTCCGATGACAGGAATCAGACGAACAGCCGTTGTCTTCTGATTGATCATGCCTATCGCCATCTCGTCGGCAATGATTCCTGAAATTGTTTCCGCTTTCGTATCTCCGGGGATGGCAACCATATCTAAGCCTACCGAACAGACACAAGTCATAGCCTCCAGTTTTTCAAGCGTTAATGCGCCGTCTGTAACTGCATGTATCATTCCCTGATCTTCACTGACAGGGATAAATGCGCCGCTCAAGCCCCCTACATAAGAGGATGCCATAACACCGCCTTTTTTTACCTGATCGTTTAATAGCGCAAGCGCTGCGGTTGTCCCCGGCGCGCCTGCCCGCTGCAGCCCCATTTCCTCAAAAATATCGGCAATGCTGTCTCCAATTGCCGGTGTTGGCGCCAGAGATAAATCAATAATGCCAAATGGAATCCCCAGACGGTTGGAAGCCTCCCTTGCCACTAACTGGCCTACTCTGGTTATTTTAAATGCCGTCTTTTTTATTTTTTCGCAAAGAGTGCCAAAATCCGTACCCCGCACGGATTCCAACGCTTTACGCATCACGCCGGGCCCGCTGACGCCGACATTGATAATTGCATCCGCCTCCGTAACCCCATGAAATGCTCCCGCCATAAAAGGATTATCATCCGGCGCATTGCAGAATACGACCAGTTTTGCACAGCCAATGCTGTCTTTCTCTTTCGTTTCTTCTGCCGTCTGTAAAATAATCTCCCCCATCATCTCAACCGCATCCATATTCATTCCGGTTTTTGTAGAGCCTAAATTCACGGAACTGCAGACAAAATCTGTAGCTGCTAACGCCTGCGGGATGGAACGGAGCAAATATTCATCGCTTTCCGTCATCCCTTTTGAAACCAATGCACTGTAACCGCCTATAAAATTAACGCCTGTCGCTTTTGCCGCACGATCCAACGTCTGGGCAATCTTAACATAGTCCTCCGGCGCCTTGCACGCCGAGCCGCCTATCAGAGAAATCGGCGTCACGGAAATCCTCTTATTGACAATCGGTATCCCAAACTCTTTCTCAATATCCATACCTGTCTTGACTAAATCCCTGGCTGTCGTCGTAATGCGCTCATAGATTTTTTTACAAAGCCTGTCCAAATCCGTATCAATACAATTAAGCAGGCTGATTCCCAACGTTATCGTGCGGACATCCAGATTCTCTTTCTCAATCATTTCATTCGTCTCAAGGACTTCATGTATATTTATCATAACACCATTGTTTCCCTTCTATTATATTCTATGCATTTTGTCAAAGATATCCTCGCGCTGCGTCTTTACGATACATCCCATCTGACCGCCAATCTCCTCCAGTTCGTCTACCAACGTCCCAAAGTCCTTCTCAAATGCAGCAATATCCACAATCATCATCATATTAAAAAATCCATCTACAATTGTCTGCGAAATATCTAATATATTAATATTATTTTCTGCAAGATAAGTACAAATTTTAGCAATGATTCCCACGCTATCTTTTCCTACTACGGTAACGACTGTTTTTATCATATTCCTTTTCATTCCTTTCTTTTCTAGATCAGGGTAACTACCTTTGATGTTTTTTCCCGTTCCGCTACCTGCAATTCAAACGGCAATTGATTGAATCCCAGTTCTTCCCACACCTGACACTTTACCGCTTCATATGCTAATTGCGGATAGTTATTTTCTTTCGATAAATGCGCCAAAAATACACTTTGCAGATTCTTATGGAACAGCCGGCACAACAGCTGCCCTGCCGCCTCGTTGGACAAATGCCCTCTTTCACTGAGAATGCGGCATTTTAACGGATACGGATATTTCCCCGCTTCCAACATGCTGATATCATGATTTGCTTCCAAAATAAGGATTTCACTTCCTTCCAGATATTCAACCGTATAATCGTCATATACGCCAAGATCTGTTACGATTCCCATTTTCTTTCCATGACTTTCCACGATAAAACAAACCGGCTCCGCCGCATCATGCGATATATGAAACGGCGTAATCCGCATATCTCCCATCTGTACGGTTTCGTCCGCATAGATCTGATAGAGTTTATCGTGACCGAGCACTCCCTGCCTGTCCTTCATGCAAATGCCGTCGAGCGTACCTCCGGTTGCAAATACCGGTATTCCAAACATTTTTACCATCATATAAATCCCTTGAATGTGATCGATATGTTCATGCGTAACAAAAATCGCATCCAATTCCTGCGGCAAAGCTCCAATCTGTGCCAGCCCGTCTATAATCCGCTTTCTGCTGACGCCGGCGTCAATCAGAATCTGATGTTTTTCATCTGCAACATAAATACAATTTCCACTGCTCCCACTTGCAATACTGCAAATTTTCATCCTTTATGCTCCTCTTTTTTGCATTAAATCCACTGTATGGAAATCTGATCCCCATCCTGCACAGGATGCGTAAAATCACAGAATGTTCCATTCACTTTTGTCTCCAGACGATCGCCGTGCGCTATAGAAGTATCTACCGGATAAAAATCTAATACATCCACTAAAATATAATTTGCTTTATTTTTCAGGACAACCTTCTCCCCATTGACGGTAACGGTTATATCATGGACAGCATCCGATTTCTGTACCGCAGCGGCAGACGGCAAATCTGCCTTTTCTGCATTCTGCCCTGTATCGTTTTCTTTTTTCTCCCGTTCTGTACTGGCAGACAGTTCTTCCGTCTCTACAGGCTCTGCATCTTCCTGTCCACTCCCTTCCGGTATATCGGGAGCCGCCGCAACAGAAGGCATCATCTCCTGCATATCGCATACAATCGTAAAATTATCATATACCTTTGTTTCCATATCTGCAGGCATATTATTGACCATTACATTTTCATAGTCGATAATATCCATAAATTCCATTACCTGCTTCAACGTATAATAATCTAAAATAGAAATCCTGTCCCCATCCTTAATGTGATAAAACTCCGATACCAGTTCCCCGTTAACGGAAACAAAACGGGAACAGGTTACTTTCCTGCCATTAAAGAAAAAGGCAAGGGAAGATTTATACTCCGGAAGCTTCCCAACGGTCAGCTCGGCATTCATTCCTTTTGTGGACGGCACAATCTCAATCTTATCATTGGATTCAATCGGCGTATTGATTCCCGTCTCCTTCCCATTCAGATGAATGACAGCAGCCTCTCCTGCTTCGCCGCGCAGCATTCTTTTCTCTCCCTCCACATAATATGTAATGGTATCGCCGCGCTTTGGAAAAAGTTCTTCATTTGGATAGCCAATCTGCATTGCCGCATCCATAATCGTTAATTTATTATTATCATACAATTTGATTCTTTCATGATTGACCGTAACAAAGATAAAGTTATTTCTCTGTTCGTAGTAATTCAGACAGATGCCTATCGGCGTGACCAGAAGGGAATCTACTGTAATATCATCCTGCAGGAACAGGACATTTGCAAGTACCTCTGAGCCACGGAGCGCTACTCTTTCTTTCTGCAGCCCCTGATATTCGGCAAGGCTCTCCACAAAACCACCTATTTTACCGCCGCCCCCAACGACAAAGATGGCGCTGACCGGCTTATCTCCATTCAGTTCCAGAATCCGGTCTGAAATATGTTTCGTAATCATTCTGACAGTATCCTCTACGGAATCGACCAAATCCTGTGAAGAAATTTTCTGCGGAAGTCCCATGATATCCTGATACTCGACCTCCTCCTGCATTGTACTGGCGCACTTTAACCGATCTGCCTCCGTAAAATCAGTCAGATACTGCTTTGCAATAGCTTCTGTCACCTCATCCCCGGCATATGGAATCATACCATAGGCAATAATACTGCCATCCCGTGTTATGGAAATATCCGAGGTACCCGCTCCGACATCCACCAGCGCAATGTTCAACAGACGGAATTTTTCCGGAATCGCAACATTAATCGCTGCAATTGGCTCCAATGTCAGATTTGCGACATATAAACCGGCACGTTCTACCGCCGCATATAAACCATCTACTACCTCATCCGGCAGGAAGGTCGCAATCAATTCCGTGCGGATATCGGAACACTTATGCCCCTCCAGATTGGAAATAGGATAATCATTCTGATAATACTGCTTTACAGAATATCCGACGCAATAAAATTTTATATCGTCCGACTGCAGGCTCTGGCGCAGAGAATCATATGCATGTTCCACACCAAGCATATTCAGGGAATAAATATGTTCATTTGTTACCACGGTATCAGAAGAAAAATGCATATCCGCTGACGCTTCCACCGTTTTTAAGACACGGCCTGCCGCTGCAATACAGACATCATGCAGCTTACGTCCTATCATATTTTCTAAGCCTATGCGTACTTTCTCAATCGTTCCGGCAACCTGTCCAATGTCGTGAATCTGTCCATCAATCATTGCCCTCGTCTCATGTTCCATGGCAAGCTGCGCCACCACGACAAATCCGTTTGTATTCTGTTTATATCCAACTGTACCGACAATACTTCTGGTTCCGATATCCAGACCAAATACAAGGTCCTCCGGAACATTTGTCATATCGATCTTATTATCTATCGTATTGATCGCCGAATCCATTTTCTGGAAACCTCCTTGACTCTCTCTGATTTCTCTGTTTAAAATATAACATACCAAAATATATTGTACCATAAACAAGCGCTTTCTTGCAACTCCGCCCGCCCCCACTTGTAAAAATTTTTGTAAATATGATATAATAAGAAAAGTGCTGCTTATGTGCAAATGGAATATGAAAATAGATTTTTTGGGGGAATGCTATGAAATCAAACGAGTCCATGGAAAATTATCTGGAAACCATCTTACTTCTCAGCAAGAAGCTGCCGGTAGTCCGTTCCGTTGACATTGCCAATGAACTGGGATTTAAAAAGCCAAGCGTCAGTATCGCTGTAAAAAACTTAAAAGAAAAAGAATATATCACTGTTATGGAACAGGGGTATATCTTTTTGACAGACAGCGGCAGAGAAATTGCAGAAATGATTTATGAGCGACATGAATTTTTGACAAATTGGCTCATCCGCCTTGGTGTAAATCCGGAAACCGCTTCAGAAGACGCTTGTCGAATCGAACACGTTATCAGCAAAGAAAGCTTTGAAGCAATTAAAAAAACAAATAAGAATCTCCAATAAGGATATCTGCTATTTGTTTTTTATCTGCCAAACATATTTTATTCACTGTCACACCATTCACATGCCGCCAGTCCCGCAACGGCTCCGTCAGATGCCGCTGTCGTCAGTTGCCGGACTGCTTTCGTCCTACAGTCGCCTGCCGCAAAGATACCTTCTCTGCTCGTTCTGCAGTCCTCCCTTGCGATGATATAACCGGCGCTGTCAATCTCTATCTGTTCAGAAAAAATCTCATTTTCAGGCATCTGCCCTACAGCCACAAACAGCCCGCTTACCTCAAGCTCCTGTTCTTTCTGTGAAATTTTATCCCGCACTTTTATTCCTGTCAGGACTTCCTTCCCTAACAGTTCCGTAACCTCACTATTTAAAAGAAAAACAACATTTTCCTTTTCCTGGACGCGCAAAAGGTTTTTTTGGGAACCGCGGAATGTATCCCTGCGATGAATGACCGTCACTTTCCTACAGTAATTTGACAAAAAATTAGCATCCTCCAACGCTGTATTTCCGCCGCCTACGACCGCAACTTCTTTATTTCTGAAAAACATGCCATCGCAGGTAGCGCAATAGGAAATTCCCTTTCCAATCAGTTCTTCTTCCCTTTCTACGCCAAGCGGTCTGTTTTTCGCCCCCGTTGCAAGAATAATGCTTTTGCACTCCCAGAATTCCTTGTCCGTATAGACGCGTTTTCTTTCTCCATCATCTTCTATATGAATTACTTTTTGGTACAACACCTCTGTCCCAAGGCTGACAGCCTGTTCATATAAACTCTTGGCAAACGCAAAACCAGATATCTCAGGAATGCCGGGATAATTTTCCACTTTCGGAGTATTGACGATCTGACCGCCGTAGGAAGGTTTCTGTTCCAAAACCAATACGCTTTTTCCTGCACGCAGACTATAAATTGCGGCTGACAGGCCTGCAGTACCGGCGCCAATAATTATAATGTCATACATATTTCCACCACTTTTACGATTTCATAAATGTTAACAGTTCTTCCTTTGGCTGTGCTCCAATCGTCTTATTTGTTACTTCCCCATTCTTAATCAAAACCATCATAGGAATACTCATTACACCGTATTTCTGTGCCAACTCCATTTCCTCGTCTACATTGATCTTTGCCACTTTTACGTCAGGCACTTCTTCGGCAAGTTCTTCAATAACAGGCGCAACCATCTGACAGGGGCCGCACCATGAAGCCCAGAAATCAATAAATACCGGTTTGTCGGACTGTAAAACTTCGCTCTCGAAATTTTCCTTCGTTACATGTAATACTGCCATAAGCAACCTCCTTTTTTTAATATCTTATTAGGTAATTGCGAAACGTTCCTATCGCCTATATCCATTGTGTAATCTGCACAAAACCAACACTGGCACGCTTTCGCTATGTCTCGTCACGCAGCGGTACATAAAGCGCCGCTGCCGCGCCGCTTAAGTACCGGCGGGCTCGCAATGCCTGTTTATGGTTTTTGTACAGGTTACCCAATAAGATATGCTATTTTCTATTTTGAATCGTTTCGCAATTACCTAGATATCTTATACAAAATATAGATAAACTATACCATTTACAACGTATTTCTTACTGCCTTACTTTGATATGCGTTTCGCGAAGCTGCATTTCAGATACTTCGCCCGGTGCGCCACACATCAGATCCTGTGCATTTCCATTCATAGGGAATGGAATAATCTCACGAATATTTTCTTCGTTCCGAAGCAGCATAATCATACGGTCGATTCCAGGCGCCATGCCCGCATGCGGAGGCGCTCCAAACTGGAATGCATTGTACAATGCTCCAAACTTCTTCTGCAAATCCTCTTCGGTATAACCTGCAATTTCAAATGCCTTAATCATAATATCTAAATCATGGTTACGAACTGCGCCGGATGAAAGTTCCACGCCATTGCATACAATATCATACTGATATGCGAGAATCTCTTCCGGCGATTTTGTCTGAAATGCCTCTAAGCCCCCCTGCGGCATGGAAAATGGATTATGCGTAAAGATATATTTCTTCGTTTCCCTATCATATTCATACATCGGAAAATCATTGATAAAGCAGAAACGGTATGCATTCTTTTCCAACAAATCCAGACGTTCTCCCAATTCCATACGAATCTGTCCGGCATACAAAGCGGCCTGCTCTTTCCTGTCTGCAATAAAGAAAATCGTATCGCCGGATTCCAGTCCTGCAATCTCCCTTATTTCCGTCTTCATATCATCCGGAATAAACTTATCAATCGGTCCTTTATACGTCATATCCTCTTTTACTTCCAGATATCCTAAACCGCCCATCCCAATCGACTGCGCAAATTTTAACAATTTCTCATGGAACCCTTTGGACATATCGGCATGGACTTTAATGGCGCGGACTGTCTTTCCATGAAACGGCTGAAACGTACATCTCTGGAAAAAATCTGTAACATCCACGATACGAAGCGGATTTCTTAAATCCGGTTTATCCGTACCAAACTCTAACATGGCTTTCTCATAACTGATGACTGGATATGGCGCCTGCGTTACCGAAAAACCTTCCGGCGCAAATTGTTCAAACGCCGCCGTCAACACTTCCTCGCCCACACGGAAAACATCTTCCTGCGTTGCAAAACTCATCTCAAAATCTAACTGATAAAATTCTCCCGGCGACCGGTCTGCACGGGCATCCTCATCACGGAAACAAGGAGCAATCTGAAAATACTTATCAAAACCTGATACCATCAAAAGCTGCTTATACTGCTGCGGCGCCTGCGGCAACGCATAGAACTTGCCTTTGAACTTCCGGGAAGGCACAATATAATCCCTTGCGCCTTCCGGCGAAGAAGCGCAGAGAATCGGCGTCTGGATTTCCAGGAATCCCATCTCTGTCATCTTCTGGCGCAAAAAGCTGATAACATGCGAACGAAAAATCATATTATCCCGTACTTTTGCATTACGCAGATCCAAATAACGATACTTTAAACGGACGTCCTCTCTGGTCTCTTTTGACGTCATAACTTCAAACGGAAGCTGTTTGTAAACACGTCCGAGTATTTCTACCTTATGCGCTTCCAATTCAATCGTTCCCGTTGGAATCTTCGGATTATATGTTTCTTCATCCCGGTTCTGTATCACGCCTTCTACACTGATGCATTCTTCTCTGGTAATCCCTTTCAATAAATCGGTATCACGCATGACCACCTGCATTACGCCGTACATATCGCGCAAATCAATAAAAGATACTCCTCCATGATCACGGATATTTTCCACCCATCCGGCAATCCTAATATTTTTTGATACGTCATTTTCGCTTACCTGGTTTAAGGTAATGTCACGATATTTGTTTTTTACATTCATTGTATTCCTCCATTTTTTAATTTTATTCCCAAAAACATTCGTATGATACAGCAACAAAGACAAAATCTGCATTTTCTCCTTTGTAACTCTCCCGCGTTCCCGGCAGTTTCCTAGCCTATAAAGAAAAAAGCCCATCCTAAACGTCTTGTTCAGGACGAACTTCTCTATCGCAAGTCCGCGGTACCACCCGAATTACTGTCATCAGTCACTCTGCGGTTCATTCGGCTTTGAATACCATATTCTTACAGCATCATGCCATCATAAACCCTGCCGGTTATCGCACGGCAAACGGCGCACCTACTATGCAAAAAATCACAGTTCAGATTGCAGCTGATAAAGTGTTATTCGCATCAATTCACTTTGTGAAGATCACACCCTCCTTCACTCTCTGGGAACGATAATTCATGCTACTTCTCTTCGTCATCGCTATCTTACAAATTGTATCTTACAAATCAAAACTTGTCAAGAGGCTGATTTGCCTGTCCGTAATAAGCATTTTTACCATGCTTTCTAAAATAATGTTTATCCTGCAATTCCTGTGGCGCCGGCTGAATTCTCGGATTAAGCATCTCGCAGCGTGCGGCCATTTTAGCAACCTCCTCTAAGACGACAGCATTGTGTACTGCCTCCCCCGCATCCTTCCCCCAGGTAAAGGGTCCGTGATTCTTACAGAGTACTGCCGGCATGGCAAGATAATCCAAAGCTTTCCCTTCAAACGCATCTGCAATGAGTACGCCTGTATTCTCTTCATAGGCTTCCTCAATCTCCTCCTTCGTTAAATTCCGGACGCAGGGAACCTCGCCATACAGATAGTCGGCATGTGTTGTCCCATAGCACGGGATTCCCCTGCCGGCCTGCGCCCAACTGGTTGCCCACGAAGAATGAGTATGGACAATCCCCCCAATCTTTGGGAAACGGTTATACAGCACAACATGCGTTGCGGTGTCCGATGACGGACGATACTTTCCTTCCACCTGATTCCCATCTAAATCTACAACCACCATATCATCCGGCTTTAGTGCATCATATGCGACACCGCTCGGCTTAATGACAAAGACGCCCCGTTCTCTGTCAATCCCGCTGACATTCCCCCATGTAAAAGTAACCATGCCATACTTTGGCAAAAGCATATTCGCCTCATAGACCTCTTGTTTTAATTGTTCCAACATCCGTATGATCTCTCCTTCTATCCCAAATACTGAAGCGCCGCCTGCTCAATGGCAATTCCCTTCTTATATCGCCGGATAAACTGCTCAAAACCTTGCACTTCTTTCTCATCCGCTGTTTCAATGACACCCGCATTCCCGGCAAATACTTTCTGCGCCAGATAATCCTGTAAAGTTTCTCCTTCTGCCTTTGTGAGCATATATGCCGCCAGCAGCGCCATTCCCCAAGGTCCGCCTTCCCCCGCCGTCTCCATAACCTCAACCGGCGCATTGAGCGCTGCTGCCAAAATCTTCTGACCAACCCCTTTGGTCTTAAACAGACCACCGTGCCCTAACATCTTGTCAATCGCCACCTGTTCTTCCTTTAACAAAATATCCATCCCTATCTTCAATGCGCCAAGCGCCGTAAACAAATGCACGCGCATAAAGTTCGCCAGATTAAAATTGCTCTCCGGCAAACGGACAAACAGGGGTCTTCCCTCTTCCACGCCGGTAATATTTTCTCCCGAAAGATAACCATAAGACAACAGACCGCCGCAATCCACATCTCCTTCCAATGCTTTACGGTACAATACGCCAAACAGTTGATCCCTGTCTGTCTCTATTCCAAAACTCTGCGCAAATTCCTGAAACAATCCAACCCATGCGTTCAAATCAGACGTACAATTATTGGCATGTACCATCCCGACTAAACTGCCATCCGGTGTTGTAACTAAGTCAATTTCTTCATACACTTTCCGAAGCTCTTTTTCTAAGACTACCATAGCAAATACAGACGTCCCCGCTGAAACATTGCCGGTACGGACCGCCACACTATTCGTCGCCACCATCCCGGTACCTGCGTCTCCCTCCGGAGGACACACGGGGATTTGCGCCTGCAGATGACCGCTTTTATCTAATTTTTTTGCACCTTCTTCTGTCAACATTCCCGCCTGCTGCCCCGCAAGCATTACTTTGGGCAGAATCGCCTTTAACGTCCACGGGTATTTTTTATCTGCAACGAATGCTTCAAATTGCCGCACCATTTTTTCATCATAATCTTTTGTGGCACTGTTAATCGGAAACATACCGGAAGCATCTCCAATTCCCAACACTTTTTCTCCCGTCAACTGCCAATGGATATAACCTGCGAGCGTCGTAATATAAGCAATCTCCCGTACATGCTCTTCCTCATTTAAAATTGCCTGATACAAATGCGCAATACTCCATCTTTGCGGAATATTATAATGAAACAGCTCCGTCAGAGTTTCTGCAGCCGGACCTGTCGTACTGTTTCTCCATGTGCGGAACGGAACCAACAGATTATCATCCCGATCAAACGCCATATATCCATGCATCATGGCGCTAAAACCAATCGCACCGATTTTTGCCAGAACCACCCCATATTTTTCTTTCACATCCAACGCCATCCTCTGATAGCTCTCCTGCAATCCCATCCAGATCTCTTCTAAAGAATAGGTCCAGATACCGTTTTCCAGCCGGTTTTCCCATTCGTAATCGCCTGAAGCAATCGGCGCATATGTTTCATCAATTAAGACTGCCTTAATTCTGGTCGAGCCAAATTCAATCCCCAATACAGTTTTGCCGGCTTCTATCTTTTCCTTGATTGTCACTCTGTCATTCCTCCATTCCACTAGAAAAATTGTTTCTTTCCCTTTTCACTTTGTTCCATTCTTTTCTAATTGAAATCAAAGTTTCTGAATGCATCTGCCAAATATGTTGAGTTCCTTCTTCCTCTGCCCCCTGATTGATAAAAAGGAAATGGCGGGGAGTCTCCCCGCCGAGTAGGTTGAACCCAGGTCTCACGACCAGTCCCAAAATGTAACAACTAATATAATTTTTTGTATCATTATGCTAGCATATTTTTCCAAAAAATACAAGTCTTCGTGAAACTATAGTTTTGATAGCTGTGCCTATGCGGATGAAAAGCGGAGCAATCGGATTTAACAGAGAAAGCAGAGGTATTCCCGACTATTACCTGGTAATCTTAACTTGTTTGCCGTTTTTCAGCTTCAAATAAGTTGCAAACTTCTTTGCATTGGTCTTGATGGCAGATACCTTTTTCTTGATGAGAATCTGCTTTTTACCAATATAATAATAAGCCTTTCCGTTTTTGGTTAAGTAAACCAAACTGCCCTTTTTCGAAAAGTAAGCTGACTTTACATGTTTAACCTTCTTCCCATTATACTTCAAAATCCCTGTTTTTTTGTTTAAGGTCGCCTTTTTTACAGCCTTATTCTTCTTGTTTAAAAGCGAAATAGTATTTCCCTTTACTTTCACTTTAGAGTAAGCGTTTTTACTGCTATTTGTTTTAGAAGAACCAGAAGGTTTATTAGAAGCTGTGTTAGGCTTTGAAGTAGAAGAAGGCTTATTTATTGAATCTGACGAATCATCTGAAGAAGAATATGAATGCAATAATTTAGGATTAAACTTACCCCCATTTAAAATTAATTGCAATTCATCAGGTGTTGGTAGATAATAGATATTATTTTTATCACTTTGATATTCAAATCCATTTAAGTAGTCTGTAGGCCTATAAAAAACAATAGTTCCACACGCAAAATAATGTACAGTTTGGTAATCAGATCGATCTAGCCAATAGATGTTAGCATGTCCGTCTTTAAGCCACACTGTTCCATAAGCATCACATTCAGCATAGGGAACAATAAAGTCACAAGTAACTAAATTATCATTACCGTTAATTATAACATTTATATTTTTATTGACCTGATTATACTCTATAGTGATTGTTGAAACATCGGAATTATTATACGTGTAATTTTTTGTTACAGCTTCTGCATTTGTTGAACTTGCAAAAGGCATTACCAAAGTAATGCAAAGTAAAATTGCCCAAATTTTTTTTGTTTTCATAGTGCATTTCTCCTATCTCGTTATTTAAAGTCTGTTAATATATCTCCCGATATATTTGTTGTGTCATGCCGATACGACGCATTCCCTTTTTCAGGTAGCTTTAGCTGCTCCCTGCGGCTCTGTCCAAATGCTTTGTCCAGATTGTAGGTCGCAGCTTTCTTTATGTATCAAAAAGTGTACTTTTTGACATTATTCTCCAATATTCCCATAATGGCAAAAAAATTGAAAATTTGCGCCTGTTTTCATAGAAAATGCCCAAATTTGTCCTAAAATCCGTTTGGAAATCCGTTTTGAAAAAAAATTTCCTTGCATAACTGAACAAAAAATAGTAAAATATTCCACGTAAATAGAGTGTCAAAAAGTACACCTTTTGACACTCCAAAATCATTGAAAACCCTGTATTTCATGGCGTCTTATTCACTCTATTTTAATTGCATTTCACGCAGTCTCCGGTAGAAAGTCGATTTGCTGATTTGACACTTTTTCAGAACATCATCTATTTTAAGATTCCCCCGTTCCCATGACCTCACAATACTTTTAAAGTTATTGACACTTTTGACTTTCTAAACAACTTAGAAAGCCCCATAAAATCCAGTTTTTTATTAGTCACTCAATAATTCTGGCAACCTTACCAGAACCAACCGTTCTACCACCTTCGTGCTACTTTAAAGGCATTTTTCCTCATGTTTTTCATGCTATTTCATCATTTTTATAAGAAAAATTACTATTTTTTCACGTTGTATTTATATTTCTGTGATTTCTTGGCACCGTTTTGGCAACAGACTCTTCTATTATCACTTTTATTTATCAAATCTTTTATTAGCAATCGGTTTCAAATAATTTTTCTTTAAAACTCTATGACTTTCAAAGAACTTTTCTTCTGATTTTGATAACAAATAATTTCTTTTATGATTTGTACATTCTAACATGCATAATATCTGTACAAATGCATATGCTATTTATTAAGGTAGGTGAATATATGAAAATTGAGAAACTATTATACCAACTTTATAACACCACTCGAATAGTATATCTAGACAGTTCTTCCCTTATCAGAAACTACTCTGTTAATACCTTATCAAGAAGCTTAACGAGAACCAAATATATATCAAACCCAAAAAAGTTTTCTATTGTGCTTAATCGTTTTATTATCCCTATATATGATACCTCCACCTTCTTATACAATATTCTTGATAAAACAACTAGTCATATTAATGGATTTGATATTATAACTTATGATTGTATGTTTCCACCAACAAGCAATAAACACATCTCTTTACTATTTGGCTTCTTTGATTTCAATGGCAACATCGCATCAGTAAACAATTCCACTGTTCTTTATGGAGATGACATAAGTGCAGAAGCATTTTTCAAGGCATCTAAACTCATTCGTTCTGCGAACTTAATTATAATAGATGACCACTTTTTAGCTTTGTCTATTGGTAGGCAATTGTTCAACCGAAAAAAAGAAGAGACTCCAATCATTACATTATCCTCAATTATCGGATATCGCTGCTACAATACAAAAGAAATTATCGACATATTTAACTATCTTTTTTCGAATTATCATATACAATAACATATTTCTGCATGTATTTATTTAATGCTAAACCTACTTGTTCTGCAAATAACGGTGGAATAGCGTTTCCCACCTGTGTGTATCTAGGTACTTCCACTTTTCTACGTTTACCACCAGTTGTATATTTTCCTTTAAACTCAAAATCATCTGGAAACGATTGCAATCTAGCATATTCCCTAACCGTCAATATTCTAGGCTCTTCATAATGAATATGATCATCTGGATGTGTGGTAATTGTCGGAGAAACTAAATTTTTATCCAAAATATTAATACAATTCTTCTTTATACCATATTTATTCAACAATATTTTTGACAGATTCTTATTACTCTCTTCCTCAGAAATCATTTGTTTAAATCTTTTCTCTGTTTCTTTCTTATGCTTAGCAAATCTATGGCTATTAGGCATATCACATATTACATTCTTTCTCATATAACGCTGATATTTGCTACTAACCATACCATATTTTCCCGCAAAAAAACCTTTTGAATCCGGACATACACCTTTTCCATTTTTACTCATCAAATCAGATATTGCATCTTGAACAGATACATATTGCTCTAAATCACGCTGTTTTAAAAAAGTTTCTCGTCCATCATACAAAAATTGAAAAAAATCCTTTGTTTTTCCTTTTTTGCTTGCAAACAAAATAAAACGATTTCTAGATTGAGGTACACCAAAATCTGAGAAATTAATTATCTTGAAATCAACACTATATTTTCGTTTTTTTAGTTGTTCTACAATATAATCCGAATAACATTTCTGTTCATTCTCAGAAATAGTAAATGGCATTGTAAAACCTCTAACATTCTCAAAAAATATCATTTCTGGTTTTACCAAATCAACAAATTCTAAATAAGAATCAACTAACTTATTTCTCACATCACTTTCATTTCTTTGACCAGCAGATGAAAAGCCTTGACACGGCGGGCCACCTGCTACAAGCATTACTTTTCCCCTATATTTTCTAAGTTCTTTCTTATTCTTTTTACAAATATCGTTAATGTCATTTGCAGCATACTCCAACCAATGTGGCCATATTTTCTTTATATTACATAAAACATTTTTTTCAAGTGTAGAAAATGCATCCGAACTCTTTTCTATAGCAAACAAAACCTCCCAACCAGATTGTTGTAGTCCATATGCTAATCCCCCACATCCCGAAAAGATATCAATATAATCCTTTTTCATCTTGCACCTCAATTAGATGTTCTAACTCATATTTAAACTTTTTTTCATAATCTTTATTATCAAAAGACACTGCTTTTAATCTATTATACGTCTGTTTATCTAGCTTACACCCATTTTCAATGCCATAAAGCGAAATATATTTGGAGTCCCCAATAATAATTAAGTGTCGATTAATTTCCCCTAGAAAGTTCAATTGTTGTATCTGAAGTTTTTGCCTATTTCTGTTCCAGATATCTTTGTTGATTCCTATTCCATATGCAGCATATACTTCTTCTGCGCTCATAGAAAAAAAATCAATTAAGCCTTTCTCCAATCGAAGTGCAAACCATTGTTTTAGCATTAAAACATTTTGCATATCAGTCAAAAACTTTGTTACCGCCTGAACTAATTCTTTAACAAATATTCTTTTTATAACTACTTCATATAACTCTCTTACCCGAGAAGACATACAAATGTCACTTACATTGAATAAATTTTCTATAATAACATCATAGCCCAAGTAGGCAATTACTCCATTCTCTACTACAGCAGGTCCCAATTCTTGTGCTGTTAAACATGATACTGCAAACACAAAATCATTCTTAAAAAATCGGGTATCTTCAAGTGATATATAAGTTCTATATTTATCATTACTTCTTTCCGGATGTTCTTGCCTATATGAATCATATTGTGTTATTGGTACAATAATTTTATTTTCTGCTCCATGAGCTGTAATCAAAATCATATCATACTCAGTTTCTCGTCTCGCTAATTCTGACAGAAATCGTTCTTTTGTATTATAACTTTTATAGTTACTACTAACTATTGTCTTCTCAAATTCTTTTGGTATTTTTGCAAAAAATCTTATTCCTCTTTTTTTCATACATAGTTGTACTAATTCCATATTATACCTCTACTGAATCAATAAGTGCTTTATGTACCAATTTATCTATAATTGCTTTACCTATTGCATCATCCATACGAATGTGGTTTAGTATATCAGAAAATTTGTGTTCTTCACCCATAAATGTATACTTATAATGTTCGAAAACTTCTTTATAGTCCATCCAAAATTTTTCCAACGAGTTGACAATAACATCGCAATCAGCTACTGCTTCAAAAATGATTTTTGTAAATTCTAAATCATCACAATTCGCTTTATCAACAATTCTAAAAACTTGGTTATTAATAAGTTGAACATAACTCTCTGGTGGAATTCCAGCCAATTCATTCATTGTATAAAAAATGACTCTACAATGTTTGTTGATATTTTCTCTCACAAACTTAGTCAAATCTACACCAGACCTTCCGTTACGCTCATTATTAAATTTGTAATCAATAATCAAAACATCGACTATCGCTTGCGTTCTTAAATATTTTATTGCATCCTCAATGCTAACAATATGTTTAAATTCTAAATCATATTGACTATATCTCTCATTTTGCTTTTTTATTTCTTTTGCTGCCTCTAAATAAGAAGGGATAAATAACTTTTCTATATTGGCCTCGTCATCTACTAATAATATTTTTCTACTAAACATATTATATTACCTCCTTAGTTTTGCCAAAAAACATGCTCCATCTGTTTCCACTTCTACCAATTCCAAAGCCCCTCCATACTCTTTAAGTGTCTCATCAACTATTGTTAAGCCAATTCCAAATCCACCATATTTCTGAGTTGTAGAAAAGAAAGGATCAAAAATTTTTTCTCGATTTGTTTCATCAATCCCACATCCGTTATCCTGAATCTTAATAATAATAAATCGATCTGTTCTCTTTAGTTCAACTAGTATTTCTCTATTTCTATCCTCTACTTCTCTAAGTGCTTTTATTGAATTAGAAATCAAATTGTTAATTATTGCCTTTAAATCACCAACATCAATCAAGTATTCAACTTTTGCTTCCATATTCATTTCTAGCTGTATAGAATATTTTTCAAACTGTCCCTCGTAATCATTTAATATATCCACAATATTTTCTGCCAAATCAATTCTGGTTTTGTGTCTTGTCCTAGCCAAATCATCTCTAACAGTAAGCAGTTTAGCCATACTGTCTGAAATGCTTTTTTTTAATAACTCAAATAGTTCTACTGCTTGTCTCTCAACACAAAATCCCTGTGTTTTTTCCAATCTATCAACAGCAGCTACGGCATTCCTCATATCTAACAAAGATTGATGTATCAATTGATGCAAAAATGTTTCCTTTTGAGCAATTCGTGAATACACCTTAGTCAGTTCTTGCTGTTCCTCGGCAAACTTCACTTGTTGACTATGTTGTTTCTTTATATCCTCAACATATTCCTTTAGTTTTTTCCCTAAATCTTTATTATACTTAGATATTTCTTTTGCAATATCATCTATCTGCTGTGTAGTTGTATTAATTTGTCGCTTGCTTTTTTCTAATGTCTCATTTACATTTTTCTTAAATTTCACAAAATAAAACCGCTCTAGTGGCTTTATTGCATATTCAAAAACAAATTTTCGTAGTTTCTGAAAGTCATCGTTTTCTATAAGTCCTTGCCGATTAGTTAACGGTATCAACCCTGGATTATATTGTTTATACGTCTGTACATATCCAACCAAATCTCTCGAACCGAAAAATCTACTATATCCTTGTGCCATTCTTCGGTCAATATCTAACCAATCATTATTGGTTTCCCCATAAGGATGTATACGAAATTCATCCCTGTATAATCTTATATTTCCAAAATCTCGTACTCTAATTGCGAACCGATTTTTAAATCGAATTTTATCTCCTTGATTAAAAAAATACACTCTCATTCGCATTGGACCTATATTGTATTTATTGACAGCTTTTTCTTCATACTCTATTCCATCTTTGCAAACTGTCATACACACTAAGTCACTATTTTCTTTTTTACACTCTACGTCGATCCATAACGAGCTTATTCCTTCTAAATTTTCACTCGAAATGATATAGTTACTATACCCTAGTTCTGGTGCATCAATTATTATCTTAAAATTATCGTCCATCGCAAATGGACTTTTAAACTGGCGTAGATTTCTAATTAATTTTTTTAACTTTGAAAGATTCCATTCATCTCGTAACCCTATGATTTCTAAATAAAGCCCAGTTTCCCGTTTGTCACATCTTGAAATTACATATGGTATTTTTACATCGGATACACTTTGATATTTTTCTTCAAACTCATTCCAATTAAACGATGCGGAAATTTTTGTAGCACTATCGCGTGCTACACTAACTAAATTCAAGCAATTTCCTAGTCTATCAACCGCAAACCTTCCTATCCCTTTATCTCCATTTAATGCTCTATAAAAAATAGGAGAATACTGCTTTGTTTTTTTGCTATCAGTCCCAATGACCATCCATTTTTTTTCAATATCTAACAAGCTCATTCCTGTTCCATTATCGCGAATAATAAGCCTAGGTTCATCTGAATTAAGACCCTCAAAAGAAATATATACTTCTTCCGCATCGGCATCATATGAATTCTTTACTAATTCAAAAATTGCAGCAATTTGATCAGTAACTAACCCTCTTCCTAGTAAGCTTTTTAAATTTGTAGATGCTACAAATTGCAAATAGTTACCCATATAGTACCTTCTTTCATGTTCAGATTAATATCAAAAAACCTTTTCTACTTTATTATACCTCAGTGTTTAGCTTATTTCCACTTTTTTCTATTTTTTTGTCGTGCTACGTATAAAAGATGCTCCAATGGATGTTTTTATCCAAAACGTATGTCTTAGCTGAGTTCTCGCAGTGAGATACCTTTTTATCACTTTTTAAAAAACTTAAGTCTGTAAAATCCACTTTACATATTGAGCCTTTATTTTTCATTCACTCAATATCCTCAATCCAAGTTGTACCAATATTAATTTCTTTATGTTTGTTTTGGGGGATACTTATCTCCATTACGCTAATTACTTTTCTTCTGTTCACGGATATAATTTGTTCTATTAACACCACAGAATCTTATTCAAAGACCCTGAACGGGCAAAAACGTAAAACAAATAAAAAGATGGTAATTTTATTTAAATGATACATGATAAATACAACCACCGGCTTAGCCGGTGGTTTGTTCTATAATAGGAAAGTTCGCCATCCGGCGAACTCTTGAATGAAAAAGAGCCCGCACAAGCGGGCACAAAAACAAAACGATGATTAGAAGATAAAAAATCCTTCTTCAAATTCGT
>CANRJM010000015.1 GCA_947630925.1 uncultured Lachnospiraceae bacterium | reverse complement strand
CCGTGTACCGAACGGTACGCACGGTGGTGTGAGAGGTCGGAATTTCTCATTTAAGAGAAATTCCTCCTACTCGATTGTTGTTCTTCAGTTGTGATTGTCGAAATGGGTGTTTAGGCAAACAAGAATTTCTATTTTTATGCCAAAGATGTTATCCAGTAACTTATCACTATAATTAAGCATATCATGCTCGGAACAAAAAATAGAAATCTTACAAACTTCTGTTTTGCCTTTATGAATATAAAACTTAAAACATTAACAACTAAAAGTGGTATAAATCCAAATGTCAATGTCATACCTGCTCTATCCCATGATTCAGCAGGTAACATTGCATCGGGATATGGTATTGTAGTATTATGAGTAAAGTATGGAATAGCAAAATAAATTAGACAAATAACTCCAATGATATTTATTACGATTATTAACAATGATAACATTTTTCTTTCTCTCATAGGTTCCTCCTTGCAAATCCAGATTTGTTAAATTGTTCCATATCATTCTGGAACACATTATATAACAACCGCATATGCAATTCAATTAAATGTTGCTCCCTTTGCCTTGTTCACATTAGCATTTACTTATAGATAAGAGCAGAAAACCGAATTGCTCTTTACAATGGCAATCCGTACAATATGAGATATAAAGAAAATGACAGAGGGGAGGTAATGTGCTTGGGAAAAGGTTTTCTGACCGGAAACCGTGGACTGTTCCTATCCCCGGCACAAAAAATATCTGTCGCCTGCAGGAAAATATGAGCGCCGCTTATGTGGATTTTTCTGATGAGGATATGGAGCGGCTTACAAAGATATCGAATGAAACGCCTGTTTATGGAGGGCGTTATGCACCTGAAATGAAACGGATGACAGGAAGATAAGAAAGCAAATATTAGAATCATAAAAACAAAAAGCGATAGAAAAGGAGAATGAAATCATGGCTAAGAATGTAATCATCTACTATTCCCGCAAAGGGGAAAACTACTGGAACGGCGGTATCAAAAACATTGCGAAGGGCAACACGGAGATCGTGGCGGAGTTTATTC
Organism: uncultured Lachnospiraceae bacterium; assembly: GCA_947630925.1. Lineage (GTDB taxonomy): Bacteria > Bacillota > Clostridia > Lachnospirales > Lachnospiraceae > Butyribacter. The sequence continues at coordinate 46,030 of CANRJM010000015.1, read as the reverse complement.
AGAAAGCAGTAGGCGGCGATCTTTTTGAGGTGGAGACAGTCAAGGAGTATGCGGCGGATTATTATGCCTGCATTGACGAGGCAAAAAAAGAACTGCATGAGCAGACGCGTCCGGAGCTGAAAAAATATCTGGACAGCATTGCAGATTATGATCATATCTTCGTCTGTGGTCCTTGCTGGTGGGGAACTTTTCCAATGGCAGTTTTTACCCAGCTTGAAAAACTGGACTTTGCAGGAAAAAAGGTTATGGCAGTCATGACACATGAGGGCAGCGGGCTTGGCTCCTGCGAGCGTGATCTGAAGAAAATCTGCAAGGGCGCGGTATTTGGAAAGGGACTTGCCGTCCACGGCGCTGATGCGGCGAAATCGGAAAGCATAGTAACTACATGGGCAAAACAGTCAGTTTAAGGGAGAGGTACAGACTATTATATTCAATGAAATGGAGGTTTCCTCTGTCGGCCTTGGATGTAGAGGCTTCACCCATGCCTATGGGACGGCAGTGCAAGCAGAACCCTACGGAAATTTTATGCCTTCATGTTAATGGAATTAGCTGTCATAACATTAATTTCTTCCATAAGATCAGCCATGCTGTCCGGAGCTGCCTTGCCGGATGATGTATCAGGGGAAGTGTTCTTTCCTGCAGTTGTTCCGTTTTGCAGCAGTACTTTGGACAGTCGTTTTATGCTTGTAGCATATCCGTTTACCCCTTTGGTAAGAGTATTATCGGAAGAAAAGATTTTTTTGATCTTGGAAGGATTTGCTGCCGCTAAAGTTGCTTCCTTGAGCTTTAATGTTCCGGAGGAAGAAACGGAAATTCCGATTTCTTCCAGGTCTTCTGTATATTTTTTGACCAGCTTTTGCATATTCTTGATATCGCGGTCTATTTTTGGAGAGCCGGAATTTTTGGAACTATCCAAAAGGTTATTATAAGAATCTACGAATGCCTTTAAGTTGTTTAAAACATTTATGCCGTTGTCGCTGCTGTACTCCATATTTCTTAAATTTTTCGTGATTTTCTTTAATGCGTCAGAATCCGCATTAATCAAATTTTCTTTTTTAATATTTGAGCGGGTAATTGTTTTTCTGGCCGCACGATTCGATGAATAATAATTACGAAGCAGATAATCATAGCTGCTGATGTTTGTATTGGTAATAGATGCCATAATGTATTCCTCCTGAATTTATTTTCCGCACAGATACAACGCTGTATATTGCTGCGTTACGTATCATGAAAGGGCTGTGTACAGATTGCATATAAACTTCATATACAATAATATCGGTATAATAATAGGAAAAATTAAGGGATTATGCTTTTTTATCCCAATTTTGCACAAACATTTTATCCGGGACACGCTTTCGCTTGCGTCATAGCGTAATGGTGCATAAAGCCTGAAAGAATCAGGCTTTGCAATTTCGAACAGATAAACGGTATTTGTGTCAAAAAAATGTTAAAGGAATAAAATTAAGAAAATGTTAATAAAAAGAGAACATTATTTTAATAGTTTTGTTGCAATATAATCTTGATTTAATTTTTTAAAAATGCTATAATTACATTGTTATCAAGTTAACATATTGTGACTTGATATACCCCTCAAACCCCTCTCCTCTTTGGAGTGTTCATCACTCTAAAGAGGAATTTTTTTTCATTGACTTTTTTTGTCTAAATGGTACAATAAAAGTTGGATTCCTGTCCTTATCTTAGACAATTTGTCATAAATTGTCAGGAGAAAGAGACAAAAATCCACATAAGGACCTATGTAATCGCATAGATTAAAAAAAATACAGAAAGGGGAACCGGAATGAGTCAAGCAACATTTCGCGGGGGAGTACATCCCTATGAAGGAAAAGAATTGTCCAGTGAATTACCAATTAAGACGGTAATGCCGAAGGGCGACCTGATCTTTCCTATGGCACAGCATATCGGAGCGCCTGCCGCACCGGTTGTTGCAAAGGGCGATAAGGTTTTGGTTGGACAAAAAATTGGTGAAGCCAGTGGTTTTATTTCAGCAAATATCTGCAGCTCAGTTTCTGGAACAGTCAAGGCAGTGGAACCAAGAATGCTTTTAAATGGTTCAACCGCCACTTGTGTCGTCATTGAAAATGATGGAGAATACACAGGTATTGATGGTCTTGGACAGGACCGTGATTACACGAAATTGTCAAATGATGAGATTCGTGAAATCGTTAAGGAAGCAGGAATCGTTGGTATGGGAGGAGCTGGTTTTCCGACCAATGTTAAGCTGGCGCCAAAACAGCCGGATCAGATTGATTATGTTCTTGTAAACGGCGCAGAGTGTGAGCCGTATCTGACGTCTGATTACCGTCAGATGTTGGAATGTCCGGAAGAAATTGTCGGCGGATTAAAAGTGATTCTGAAGCTTTTTGATAAAGCAAAAGGATTGATTTGTATCGAGGATAATAAACCGGAAGCGATTGCAAAGATGGAGGCTGCGGTATCTGGCGAGAACCGGATTGCAGTAAAAGTTCTCAAGACGAAATACCCTCAGGGTGGAGAGCGCACGCTGATTTCTGCAGCAACGGGCAGAAAAATTTATTCTGCCAAACTGCCGGCAGATGCAGGCTGCATTGTGGACAATATTTCTACAGTGATTGCCATTTACCGCGCTGTTTGTAAACAGACGCCCCTGATTACCAGAGTGATGACGTTGACGGGAGATGCCTTTCAAACGCCTGTCAATGTAGATGTTCGTCTTGGGTGCAGTCATGCGGAATTAGTAGAGGAGGGCGGCGGTTTCAAGCAGAATCCGGCTAAGATTATCTCCGGCGGTCCGATGATGGGATTTGCCATGTTTGATTTAAATGTGCCGGTTACAAAAACGTCTTCTTCCATTCTGGCAATGACAGAGGATGAAGTAGCTCAGAATGAGCCGACGCCTTGTATCCGATGCGGTCGCTGCGTGACGGTCTGTCCGGGCAATCTGGTGCCTCAGAAAATGGCAGAAGCTGCCATGAACAATGATTATGATACATTCGTATCTTTAAACGGTATGGAGTGCTATGAATGCGGCAGTTGTACGTATGCCTGCCCTGCAAAGCGTCCGCTGACACAAACATTTAAGCAGGCGCGCCAGCATGTGGCGGCACAAAGAAGAAAGAAATAGGGGGTGTAATGTAAAGTGAGTAATTTGTTAAATATTTCATCATCGCCACATGTGCGTGACAAATCCAGTACAAAAAGCATTATGTGGGATGTATTCCTTGCACTTATGCCTGCTACTATTTTTGGAATTTATAATTTTAGTGTAAGAGCAAAGGACATCAATGCGGTACTGTTAATTGTGGTCTGTATTGCAACCTGTGTTTTGACAGAGTATATCTGGCAGAAAGCAATGAAGCTTCCGCTTACGGTAAGCGACGGCAGTGCGGCGCTTACCGGATTATTGCTGGCATTGAATCTGTCATCTACCTTTCCGGTTTGGATGGCGATTTTGGGAAGCGTATTTGCAATTTTGATCGTAAAGCAATTGTTTGGCGGACTGGGACAAAATTTCATGAACCCTGCGCTGGGCGCAAGATGTTTTCTGATGGTTTCGTTTGCAGGTCAGATGACTTCCTTTACATATGATGGTGTAACGGGAGCGACGCCGCTTGCCATGATTAAAAATGGAAGCGGGGATCCGCAGCTTATTGATATGTTCCTTGGAACGATCGGCGGCACGATTGGCGAAACATCAACACTTGCCTTATTGATTGGAGCAGCTTATTTGTTGTACCGCAAAATTATTTCATGGAAGATTCCGGTTTGCTATATTGTGACATTTGCAGTATTTGCGCTGCTCTTTGGCGGACATGGCGCAGATATGGGCTATCTTGCAAAAGAGCTTTGCGGCGGTGGCTTGATCTTGGGCGCTTTCTTTATGGCAACCGATTATGTAACCAGTCCGATTACACCAAAGGGACAAATTGTATTTGGTATTTTATTAGGAATCCTGACAGGAGTATTCCGCATCTTCGGCGCTTCTGCAGAAGGCGTATCCTATGCAATTATTATTTGTAATCTCTTAGTTCCGTTAATTGAGAGAGTAACAATTCCTGTTCCGTTTGGAAAGGAGGGAATCAAAGATGGCAAATAGTAAATCAAGTAATACGATTATCCATGATACCATATGTCTCTTCCTTATTACTCTGATAGCGGGTATTTTGCTTGGCGGCATATATATGATTACAAAGACTACCATTTCTACCAGAGAGGAACAGGCAAAGAAAGAGGCGTATGAAGCTGTCTATGAAGACGCGTCTTTCTCCGAAGACAATGAAGTTAATGATAAGCTTGCCGATTTTCAGAAAAATCTGGCAGCCGGAAAAGTTAAGACAGAGTCAGGAGCTGATTTGTCTGATGTGGAAATTTCAGAGGTTATGGTCGCTGATAAAGGCGGCTATGTTGCGACCTGTTCCGGTAAAGGGTACGGCGGCGCAGTAACGTTAGCGTTGGGTATTGATGCGGATGGAAAGATTCTGGGCATTCAGATTACGGATTGTACAAATGAGACGCCCGGTCTTGGACAGAACAGTTCCAATGCAGAGTGGAACGGACAGTATTTAGGAATGGACGCAACGCAGGAAATCAGTGTTGTAAAAGATGGCAGTGGCAGCAAGGAAGAAGGCAAGGTAAATGCTATCAGCGGCGCTACCATTACAAGCAGCGCTGTTACAAGAGCAGTAAACGGTGTTCTTCTGTTTGTTAAAACATTATCACAGTAAGGGGGGAAATTCATGAATACATGTATGGAACGTTTAAAAAATGGTATCATTACGGAAAATCCCACCTTTGTAATGATGCTTGGTATGTGTCCTACCCTCGCAGTTACGTCATCTGCAATCAATGGTCTGGGCATGGGGCTTACCACAACTGTCGTATTGGCGTTATCGAATATCTTTATTTCCTTACTTCGTAAGGTTATTCCGGATAAGGTGCGTATTCCGGCATTTATTGTAATCGTAGCGTCCTTTGTTACGATTATCCAACTTTTGTTAAAGGCATATTTGCCTTTCTTGGATAGTGCGCTTGGTGTATATATTCCACTGATTGTAGTCAACTGTATTATTCTTGGAAGAGCGGAAGCGTATGCATCAAAGAATCCGGTGTTGGCATCTGCTTTTGACGGTTTGGGTATGGGTCTGGGATTTACCTTTGGACTGACTTGTATCGGTATCTGCCGCGAGATTCTCGGCGCTGGTGCGATTTTTGGCAAAGAGTTCATTCCGGATGACTTCCACATTACCTTTTTTGTATTAGCTCCGGGAGCCTTTTTGGTACTGGCATTCCTGACTGCGATACAGAATAAATTGAAGCTGCCGTCTGCAACGAATACGGGAACGGACGACAGTTTATCATGCGGCGGAAACTGCGCTTCCTGCGTAGGCGCAAGCTGTGTGGCAAACAAAGGAATCATTGAAGCAGAGCGTACCGCTGCAAAGGCCGCAAAGGCGCAGGCTGCAAAAGAGGCGGCAGCCAGGGCAAAAGCTGCCAAAGAAGCAAAGGCGGCACAGGAAGCAGCAGAGAAAAAGGAGGATTGATTTAAGTGAATTTATTTGTGATTATTATTTCTTCTATGCTTGTCAGTAACGTAGTGCTTAGTCAGTTCCTCGGGATTTGTCCTTTTCTTGGCGTATCTAAGAAAGTGGGAACTGCTGCAGGTATGGGTGTTGCGGTTACATTTGTTATTACGCTCGCCTGTATCATTACTTATCCAATCTACTACGGTATTTTAGTACCGTTAAAGCTGGAGTATTTACAGACAATAGCATTTATTTTGATTATTGCGGCGCTTGTTCAGTTTGTGGAAATGGCGTTAAAGAAGTTTATGCCGGCATTACATGCATCCTTAGGTGTTTATCTTCCGTTGATTACTACGAACTGTGCAGTGCTTGGCGTAGCGATCAATAATATTACGGATGGATATAATTTTATGGAAAGCCTGATATGCGGGATTTTTACTGCGATTGGTTTTCTGATCGCCATTGTGATTCTGGCGGGAATCCGTGAGCGCATTGAATTTAATGATGTTCCGGAATCCTTTAAGGGAACTCCAATCGTATTAGTAACAGCAAGCTTAATGGCAATAGCATTCTGCGGATTTGCAGGCTTAGTCTAGGAAGGAGGGAATCGTATGACTCAGGTTATAATTGCAGCAGCGGTAATTGGTGTGACTGGTCTTCTGATAGCCCTTATTCTCGGATTTGCAGCGATTCAGTTTGAGGTACCGGTGGATGAAAAGGAAATTGCGGTAAGGGAATTTTTGCCGGGAAATAATTGCGGCGGTTGCGGGTATGCCGGATGCGATGCGCTGGCGAAGGCGATTGCATCAGGAGAAGCAGCAGTCAATGCCTGTCCGGTAGGCGGCGCGGCGGTAGCTGATAAAATTGGCGAAGTGATGGGAGTCGATGGCGGCGAGACCGTGAAAATGGTTGCCTATGTAAAATGTGCGGGAACCTGTGAAAAAGCCGGTATTAAGGCGAATTATTATGGAATATCAGATTGTAAAAAAGCAGCGGCAATTCCGGGACGCGGAGATAAGGCATGCTCCTATGGCTGCCTTGGATTTGGTTCCTGTGTGGCGGCGTGTCAATTTCATGCGCTTCAGGTAAAGCAGGGGATTGCTGTGGTGGATAAGGACGCCTGCGTGGCATGTGGCAAGTGTATTGAAGAATGCCCGAATGGCTTGATTGAGCTGGTGCCATATGATGCAAAGGTTGCAGTCTCCTGTTCCAACAAAGATAAGGGACCTAAGGTTATGGCAGTCTGCGATACCGGATGCATCGGCTGCGGTATCTGCGAGAAACAATGCGAGTTTGATGCAATTAAGGTAGAAAACAATATTGCGCATATTGATCAGGCGAAATGTACCGGCTGTGGAAAGTGCGCACAGAAATGTCCAAAGAAAATTATTCTTGAGCATTAGTGTCCGGGAGAAAAATAGGATATCGTATCAGTGAAGGGGCAAAACGCAGGTTTTGCCCTTTTCGTATCTTCTAATATTTTTGAATAGCAGTTGTAAAGGAATCATGAAGTATGTTAAAATAAGACAAATGGTTCTGACCTGGCTGCTTCAAGTTAGAATATATGAAGATCGTACAGAAAAGATGAATGTTTACAGATGGGAATCGGAAAGGATGATATGTTTAATTATAATAAACTGGGACTTCAAACAGGAGCATCTATTTTTGAAAAAAATGAAGAATTGGTCAATCAAACGATATGCAAGGGAATGGCATATGCATTTATTGTGTTCCCGGTAATGCTTCTGCTGAATGCGGCAGGTTTGTTTCGCTTTTCCGGAAATGTGGAGATTTTATTAGTTATTATGGGCGGCTTTTGTACTTTATCGCCTCTTGTGTTGTCAAAATTTGTCCACAACCCGAATATTATCAAATATTATGCTTTGATATGTATTATTGTACTGGTCAGCGTATTAGCTGCCCAATATCATGTTGGAATTTATATTACCTTGATTTTAGCGCCGGTAGCAAGCTGTCTGTATTTTGATAAAAAGCTTACAATCAAGATTTTGTTACTTTCCTGGATTGGCTATCTGATTGCTTATTATTTTCGCTGCATACAGATGCGGGATATTTTGTATCCGAATGAAACGGTTATGGAGACATATCTTCCGTTAGCCGCAGGATATACGTTGGAATTTTTGGTATCTTTGATTTTTCTGTACCATTTAGCGGATAGAACGCATACGTACCTGTTAGAGCAGAAAAAGCTGATAGCAGATATGGAGAAAAAGGAAAAGAAGATACAGCTTGCAATGGAGGCGGCGACCGACATCCTATTTGAGTATGATATAAAAAGAGATTACTTCAAGAGCAATGGTTCCTTCCGTGACTGGGAAAGAAAGGATATAGAGGTAGAACATTTTCAGGAGGCATTGAATCGTCTTTCGTGGAAGACGCAGGAGTTTCCCGAGGCTGTTAAAAAGATTTCAAAGCTGCCGGAAGAAGAGGGCAACCATTTTTCAGGAGAATTTTGTCTTACATTTCTTGAGGAGGGCAAAGAGCATCCGATATGGGCGTCTGTTGATTTGAATATCATTCGTAATTCAGACGGCATACCGGAAACATTATTGGGCAAGATGCGTGACATCACAGAGCAGAAACTGGAAGAAATCAAGATGAAGGAGGCGGGAAAATATGATACGCTTACCGGAATGTATCATTACAGCAGTCTCCGTAAAATTGTAAAGGAGTCGGAGGGACGGCTTACCGGAAAAACGCATCAGATTATGATTATCAATATTAAGAATTATCATGAAATTGCAAAAAGCTATGGCGAAGTGTATCGTGATTTTGTCATAATGAATATGGCTGAAGTTCTGAAAAAAAGTATTCAGGACGAAGGGGTTTTTGCAAGCCGTTTGTCAGATAATGTTTTTCTGGTATATATTGAGGATTGCGATAAAGTAGACAGCCGGCAGATTCGACAGGATTTGAATGCGGGTCTGCACAATATCTATGTAGGAGAAAATGAGATTAATAAACTGGTTTATGATTTTGGTTATTATCTCGGCGAAGAAGACATTGATGCGTTATTTAAGGTGGCATTACGATATGTCAATACGGCGGAGGCTCTGGAAGAACTGCAGGGGACAGTAGAAGAAACGAGAGAGGATGCAGAATTACAGATTTTTGTTGACGAAAAAACTTTTTATGAGTATTCACAGGCAAAAAAGTCAGAGGCCGCAAATATTTTTTTGAAAAATATTGCCAGTCTTCTTTCCAACGCAAAGGAGCAGAGAAGCGCCATTCAGATGGCTTTTGCATGGGTCGGCAGATTTTTTGCTCTGGATGGGATTCGCATATATCAATTTTCTGATTCAAAAGAAAGAGTGATGCCGGAGTTTTCCTGGACTGCGTCGGAAGAGGTCGAAAAGGAATGGGATTCGTTGGTGCTTGAACATCAGGTGGCCGAATTTTTTATTGAAAATTTTGGACACAGCAGGGTTGTCGATAATACAATCGGGGCATTTCAGGATTTCTTTCGTCAGTTTGAGGAAAATCCGCTTCTTTTACCAAAGTATTCCAGCCTAATCTATCCTTTGGCGTCTGAGGATATATGTAAAGCAATTATTTTATATGATATGCGGAAGACTGATTATATGTGGAGTGACGATCAGAAGAAGTATTTGCTGGAGATCAGTAAAACTCTTAGAAATGTAATCTTAAGCTGTCTAGCGGATTCTTCTAAGAGCGAAAAACATGTGTTTCTGGATCAGATATCACTTGAGCTTAGAAAGCCGATCAGCGTCATTACCGATGCAGCGGAAATGGCAAAGACGGAAATAGACCATCCGGATAAAATGAAAGAGTATCTGGATGATATAGAAGGCTCGGCTCAAACATTGGTTCATGCGTTAGATGACATTTCGGATGAATGTTTTGACTTTGGGACACGCTCCTCTGTCAAGTGCGTAAACAGATCGGACTGACCGGATATACTGGAAGACTGTGGATCCAGATAGGTTTTTGCGTTTTCCGGTGTTTTATCCGGCAGCTTGTGCAGGATAGAATAAAGAATGAAGCATGCAAAGAGCACGCAAAGCGTCAGATGCAGAAGAGAAGAAAAAGGCGCGGAATCCAGCATAGGCTTTCTGCCCATATAAATCAATGCTTCACTGCAGAAAGTATTGACTGCGGGAAGATAGTTTTGCTTTGAAACCTTGCGTGTGATGTGGCGGAGCATCTTTTTGCAGCGCTTGTCTGTCAGCATATTTTTTGCTTTTCCATAAGCGTAAATATTGCAGACCGGCGTCTCTTTTTTTAAGTTGATAAAAAGTACGATTAGATTCTGAGGGGCATTTTTATCCTCAGCGATAGAATCCATATAGGATGAATCCTTTTCCTTTTCTTTAAAATTCTTTGTTGTGATAATATAGACGGAAGTGTCGTACCGGTTCAGTATATCGTCGCAGGAATCCTGTATCTGGCTTACTTCGTCTGTTGAGAAGATGCCTGCTCCGTCAACAACCAGAGTATTAGCGTCTGCTGTCCGTGCAGAAAGAAGAGAAGCTGGCAGGATGACAGCAATCCATATCAAAAGTTTCCATATCTTTGTTTTCATAATAATGGTCCCCCCAATAGTACTGTAATGATTCTGAAAAATAAAAAAGTAAAGAATATAATTAATAGAGCGGAAGTCGCCACCTTTATCTTTGATATAGGCGGATTGGCGGCTATTTTTCCTGTTTGTCCATTCATGGCAAATATGTATTCCTCATCCCCATAGTCATAATAAGCGATCCAGACGGGCAAAAGCGTATAGTCGGAAGTCAGGGGGCTGATATTATATTCTTTTTTTTCAAAAACAGCGGTGTCATAGTCTTTGACAGTATCGGCAATGCATTCATCCATATATTGCTGTGCCTGTTTCTGGATACGGGGCAAAAGCGTTTCCCCTGTGACATCATATTTTTCGGCCGCATGACTTGCAAGATACGATATTTGAAAATCTTTCCTATCGGAAAAATCAAAAGGCTTCAACTGATTGACAAGCCTGTCTGATAATTTTTTAGAAGCATTGCCGGGAATTTGGCGGAAGGTCAGGTCTGTTTTTCGCAATACTTCAAAATGACTGGTCTCCGTAACGGTTTCTTCCTCGGTATCATATGTTTTATTTTTTGTGCAGTGGAGTGTCGCGGCGCCCTGTCCTTTTAAATCATAAATCCATACAGGGATATAGATACCGGTTACTTCTCTGATGTGTTTTCCCCTTGCAAATTCTTTTGGAGCAAATGCAATCTTCCGGCGCCATTTTTGAAAGGCTTTGGCAGCGTTTTTTTGGGGAATGTTGAAAGGGATGATTTTTGTCGGGGCGTAATCGCCTGAAATTCTTTTGCCCAGAGTCATCTGTGAGCCGCAAAAAAGACAGTCTGTCATTGCCGTGTGGTTATCTGTGACTAAAATGGCGCCACAGTTTCTGCATAAGTATTGGCGCGCCTCTTCATCGCCAAATACAGCGGTATGAGGAGCAAAGGCAGCAGTTTTTAACTTTGTTCCGGATTCTTCTGTCATCTTTTCCTGTTCCTCCATAAAACAATCCTCCAATCCCTTCTTTCTGCAGGCAAAGCCTTTATGCAAAAATTATAAAATGATTATAGCTCAATCATACCAGAAAGGTCAATGTTCTGAGAGGAATAATACTTGCACAGGAATATTTGATTGGGTATACTTAATTTGTCAGAAACCACATGCAAATATGGTATCGTTGGGAAAGGATACACAGGATCGTAACAAGAACAGTCAGGAGGAATACTTACGATGTGGATTGCCGATCAATGGGAAGATTATGAAGTGTTAGATACATCCGGTGGCGAAAAACTGGAACGTTGGGGAGATTATATTCTGGTGCGCCCGGATCCGCAGGTAATTTGGAATACGCCGAAGAAGAATGCCGGATGGAAAAAGAGAAACGCTCATTACTATAGAAGCAATAAAGGCGGAGGCAATTGGGAGTTTTTTGATCTGCCGGATACATGGAAGATTCATTATCAATCGCTTACCTTCCACTTGCAGCCGTTTCGTTTTAAGCATACAGGCTTATTTCCGGAGCAGGCAGTCAATTGGGACTGGTTTGGCGAAAAGATAAGGAAGGCAAAACGTCCGGTAAAAGTGTTAAATTTATTTGCTTATACGGGAGGCGCTACGCTTATGGCGGCAGCCGCAGGAGCTGACGTTACGCATGTCGATGCCTCTAAGGGGATGGTCAACTGGGCAAAGGAAAATGCAGCTGCATCAGGGTTAAAAGAGGCGCCTGTCCGCTGGCTGGTAGATGATTGTGTAAAGTTTGTAGAGCGGGAGATCCGCCGCGGAAATCATTATGATGGAATTATTATGGATCCGCCTTCCTATGGAAGAGGGCCAAAAGGGGAAATCTGGAAGATGGAAGAGAAGATATTTCCTTTTTTACAGCTCTGTGCAACGCTTTTGTCAGAAGAACCACTCTTCTTTTTGTTAAATTCGTATACAACCGGACTGCAGCCGGCAGTACTGTCCTATCTGCTTCATACGGTACTGGTTCCGCAGTATGGCGGACAGGTAGAGGCACAGGAGATTGGACTTCCGGTTAGGGAGAACGGATTGGTATTGCCTTGCGGCGCATCCGGACGTTGGACACGGTATCAATAGAGAATAAGGAAAAACGGGGAGGAATACAATGAAAAGAGTTACTTTAAAAATGGATACCGAGAGGAAGATAAGTCGGATCGCACCGGAGATCTATGGGCATTTTTCAGAACATCTGGGGCGTTGTATCTATAAAGGGATCTATGTTGGGGAAGATTCAGAGATACCAAATGTAAAAGGGATGCGAAAAGGTGTTGTTGAGGCATTAAAAGAGATAAAGCTGCCGGTGCTTCGGTGGCCGGGAGGCTGCTTTGCAGACGAGTATCACTGGAAAGACGGAATCGGTCCAAGACAACAGCGTAAACAGATTGTCAATACCAACTGGGGCGGCGTGGTTGAAAACAATGCCTTTGGAACACATGAATTTATGGAGTTATGTGAGCAGATTGGCTGTGAGCCATATATTGCGCTCAATTTGGGAAGCGGAACGGTACAAGAGGCGGCAGAATGGATTGAGTACATGACATATGACGGTGGCTCTGAGCTTGCGAAACTCCGTGCGGCGAATGGGCATGAGGAACCGTGGAAGGTAAAATATTTAGGTATTGGAAATGAAAGCTGGGGAGGCGGAGGAAGTATGCGTCCGGAATTTTATGCAGATACATACAGGCGCTACCGTACCTTTTGCCGGGATCTGAGCGGCAACAAACTTTTTCCGATTGCCTGCGGACCAAATGCAGACGATTATAATTGGACAGATCGCATTATGCCATTATTAAAATGGCATACAAAGGCAATTGCTCTGCATTATTATACTATTCCAACAGGAAATTGGGAGCATAAGGGAAGTTCTACAGAGTTTGACGAACAGGAGTATTACCAGACTATCCGGCAGGCGCTGCGGATAGAGGAGATCATAGACCGTCATTTGACAATTATGGATTATCACGATCCGGAGCAAAAAGTCAGTCTGGTGGTAGATGAGTGGGGGACATGGTATGATGTAGAACCAGGTACAAATCCGGGCTTTTTATATCAGCAGAATACCATGCGGGATGCAATTGTGGCTGCCATTCATCTCAATATATTTAATAAACACAGTGACAGGATAATTATGGCAAACATTGCTCAGACAGTCAATGTCCTTCAGGCAATGATACTGACGGAAGGAAAGGACATGGTAAAGACGCCGACGTATGAGGTTTTTGCCATGTATCGGGATCATCAGGGGGCAACACAGATTGACAGTGTGCTGGATACGGAATATACAGGTATTGGAGAAATATCTGTACCGGCGCTTTCTGAATCCGTTTCCGTATCAGAAAATGCGGACGGAGAAGAATTTGTGCACATCACGCTTTCCAATGCATCTTTGACCGAATCCTGCGAAGTGTATCTGCAATTGCCGGCTAATCAGGAGTTTACCGGTACTGCAGAATTTTCTCTGCTCACAAATGAAGTCAATGCATATAATAGTTTTGAGGAGCCGGAAAGAGTAAAACGGCAGATAGGGAACGAAGAATGGTATGGAAATCGTACATCCGTTACATTGCCGCCGTGCTCGGTTTATAGCGCAACCTGTAAGATTAGGAAATTTGACTGTAAATGCGAATAATGTTATAATTTTTAGATTAGTGGTTAATACATTTCTGTGGCTTTTGTGCCGGAGCGTCGCAAAAAGCTATTATGAAATATGTGAATAGGGGATTTTGCAATTCCCGTCATATGAACGCTCCGGAATGGAGATTAGTATGAAGCGGAGATTAAAGTTAAAAGGAATATTAAATATTTACCTCCGATGGCCGTTGTTCCTGAGCATTCTTTTTCTGGTGGCGGATATTCATCTCTTTTTTATCAGCTTTAGAGCCGGTATGATTGGCGTGATTTATCTAGGGTTATATCTTCTTGCCGTTTTGTTGATTTATTTGACAGGACGCAGAAGGATTCGGAGAGATTTAATACAATTTGCGGCGAACTACGGGCAGATGCAGAAGAATATGCTGAAGGAGCTGGATGTGCCATATGCGGTGTTGAGTGAGGAAGGACAACTTTTGTGGGGCAATGATAAATTTTTGCAGGTTATTGTCAATAAAAAAGCAGCACGAAAAAGCATTACCAATATTTTTCCGGAAATCACATATGGCAAGCTTCCCAAAATACCGGAGGATAAAGAAGTCCATGTACAGGCGCAGGATCGATATTATCGATGCAGGCTGAGCCTTGTGATAGATAATGGCGCCGGAATCCAGGATGAAGATTTGGCATTTGACCAGATGATTGATGCAAAGCGTATCGTTGCGATGTACTTATATGAAGAGACAGAAATTATCAACGCAGAGAAAGTCCGTGAAGAAGAAAATCTGGTGGCAGGTCTGTTATACATTGATAATTATGACGAGCTGATTGACAGTATAGAAGAGGTCAGGCAGTCTCTGTCAATGGCGTTGATTGACCGTAAGGTCAATAAGTATATGCAGGGGATTGATGCGATATCAAAGAAACTGGAGAAGGATAAATTCTTCTTTATCTTTAAACAGAAGCATTTAGAAAAATTAATCAACACACGTTTTTCCATTTTGGAGGAAATCCGAAATATTAACTTGGGAAATGATCAGACTGCCACGGTCAGCATCGGTATCGGTGTTGGAAAAGGCGATTATATGGAGCGTTATGAAAGGGCGCGCGCCGCAATGGATCTGGCATTGGGACGCGGCGGCGATCAGGCGGTAATTAAGGATGGAGAGAGAGAACAGTTCTTTGGCGGCAAGCGTGTGCAGATAGAGCGTAATACGCGGGTCAAGGCGAGAGTAAAGGCGCATGTATTAAAAGAACTAATCGAAGGAAACGAACGGGTAGTGGTCATGGGACATTCCATCGGAGATGTGGATTCTTTTGGCGCCTCGGTAGGTATTTGCAGGATTGCAAAAACTTTAAATCGGAAAGCCCACATTGTGATGGAGGAAGTCACGGCGTCTGTCCGTCCAATCTATGAGAGGTTTTTGACAAAGGATTATGACAATGACCTGATGATTGACTGTGATGAGGCGATGGAATTGGTAGATGATACAACGCTTCTTGTCATAGTTGATGTCAATAAAGGGAGCTATACAGAATGTCCGGGGTTGATTGAACAGGCGCAGTCTGTCGTAGTAATCGATCATCACAGACAGTCGGGAGATGCGATTGCAAAGGCTGTTTTGTTCTATATTGAGCCATATGCTTCTTCAGCGTGTGAAATGGTAGCGGAGATTTCACAATATATAGGTAATGGATTACGTCTGCAGCCTGCGGAAGCAGAGGCTATGTATGCGGGCATTATGGTGGACACCAATTATTTCACGACTAAGACCGGTGTAAGAACCTTTGAGGCAATGGCGTATCTGCGAAGAAATGGAGCGGATGCGGTGCGCGTCAGAAAAGTATTTCGCGAAGATTTGGATGAATATAAGATTAAGGCGGCGGCCATCCAGAATACCGAGCTGTACCTGGGAGAATATGCTATCGCAGAGAGTTCTTCTAAGGGAGTGGATAGTCCGACGGTACTGGGCGCTAAAATTGCAAATTCTCTATTAGATATCAAAGGCGTTAAGGCTTCCTTTGTCTTTACGAAATATAACGGGAAGGTCTATATCAGCGCACGGTCGATTGACGAGTTAAATGTGCAGGTAATGATGGAACGTTTAGGCGGCGGCGGTCATATTGATATGGCGGGTACGCAGCTTGAAAATATGACAGTAGATGAGGCGAGGGCCAAGTTAAAGGAAACGATTGATATTATGATTCAGGAAGGAGAGGCATAATGGAAATTATTTTATTAGAAGATGTAAAGTCGCTTGGAAAAAAGGGCGAAATGGTAACAGTCAGCGAAGGTTATGCAAGAAATTTTCTCATTAAGAAAAAGCTTGGCGTAGAAGCTACGGCAAAAAATAAAAATGATCTCAAGCTTCAAAAACAACATGCGGAAAAGCTTGCACAGGAAAAACTGGACGAGGCAAAGGCGTTTGCAGAGGAATTAAAGGACAAGTCCATTACCGTATCGATTAAGACCGGCTCCGGCGGCAGAAGTTTTGGCTCGGTATCAACCAAAGAATTGGCGGCTGCAGCAAAGGAGCAGTTGGGATATACATTAGATAAGAAAAAAATGGTGTTGGATGCGCCGATTAAGAGTCCGGGTATTTTTACTATGCCAATCAAACTGCATCCAAAAGTTACCGGCGAGTTGAAAGTCATTGTCAAAGAAGCATAGAAGGGAACCAACATATTTCTTGGAGAGATGAGGAAATAGCATGGACGAGGCGATTATAAAAAGAATACCACCCCATAATGTTGAGGCGGAGCGTGCAGTGATTGGTTCAATGCTGATGGATAAGGATGCCATTCTGATTGGTTCTGAGATTCTTACGGCAGAGGATTTTTATCAGGGACAATATGGAGAAATGTTTCAGGCACTGGTGGATTTATACAAAGCGGGTGTGGCGACAGATTTAGTGACGCTGCAGAATAAGCTTCGAGAGATGGAAACCTCTCCGGAGCTATCAAGCGCAGAGTTCTTAGCGGGTTTAACGCTGAGCGTTCCGACGTCGGCCAATATCAGGCATTATGCAAATATTGTACATGATAAGGCGATGCTGCGCAAAATGATTCAGGCAACGGAGTCCGTTGCCAATGCCTGCTATCTGGACAGTAAACCGGTGGAAGAAATAATGGATATGGCGGAGAAGAATGTATTTGATGTTTTACATAAGCGTTCTTCGGAAGAGTTTGAACCGATTGGAAAGATTGTCCTTCGGAGTTTGGATCAGATTTCTCAGGCGGCAAAGCAGGAGAGTCATATTACCGGCATTGAAACGGGATTCCGTGATCTGGATTTTAAGACGGCAGGGCTGCAGGACTCGGATCTTATTTTGCTTGCGGCGCGTCCTTCCATGGGAAAAACAGCTTTTGTGCTTAATCTGGTGGAATATGTTTCTTTGCACAGTGAAAGTACGATTGCCATGTTTAGCCTGGAAATGAGCAAAGAACAGTTGGTCAAACGAATGTTGTCCATGAATTCCAATGTAGATTCGCAGAAAATACGTGTCGGCAGTTTAGAGGACGAGGACTGGATAAGGCTCGTGGACAGCGTTAGAAGGATTGGAAATACGAATCTGATCATTGATGACACTTCCGGCATTACCGTATCGGAACTTCGTACAAAATGCAGAAAGATAAAAATTGATCATGGTCTGGATATGGTTATTATTGATTATCTGCAGTTGATGTCGGGTTCAGGAAACCGGCGGGGCGAGAACCGGCAGCAGGAAATTTCAGATATTTCCCGTTCTCTGAAAGTTATGGCGCGGGAATTAAATGTGCCTGTTATTGCATTGTCGCAACTGTCGCGCGCGGTAGAGCAGCGTCCGGATAAACGGCCGATGTTGTCGGATTTGCGAGAGTCAGGCGCTATTGAGCAGGATGCTGATGTGGTTATGTTTCTGTATCGTGATGAATATTATAATTCGGATACGGAGGATAAGAATGTGGCAGAGGTCATTATCGCAAAACAGAGAAGCGGTCCGACAGGAAAAGTAAAGTTGGCGTGGATACCGCATCTTACCAAGTTTGGAAATTTGGAGCAGGAGAGCAGATAAAATACAATTTGTTTCAGGGCTTGATTTGCAGATGGGAATTGTATAGAATATACGAGGATTGTTTTTGATTACATATATACTTTAAAATATAAAATACATGTTAATGCCGTAGACCATACGGCGGAATGGAGGAATTATGGCTAATCAGGTAAAATTTGAGTATTCGTTGGTAAAGGAATTTATTTCCGATGAAGAAGTTCAGGCTATGGAGAAAATCGCAAAGGACGCAAAAGAGGTTTTGGTATCGAAAAGCGGCGCCGGTAGTGATTTTCTTGGTTGGATTGACCTGCCTGTAAATTATGATAAGGAGGAATTTGGGCGTATTCAGGCAGCGGCTAAGAAAATTCAGTCTGATTCCGAAGTTTTGCTTGTCATTGGTATTGGAGGGTCCTATCTTGGAGCCAGGGCGGCGATTGAATTTTTAAGACACGGTTTCTATAATTCCGTTTCAAAGGAAATCCGTAAGACGCCGGAGATTTACTATTGCGGCAATAATCTGAGTGGAACTTATCTGAGACAGTTGATGGAGGTAATTGGAGACAGGGATTTTTCCGTTAATGTGATTAGTAAGTCGGGAACAACGACGGAGCCTGCCGTTGCATTCCGTATTTTTAAGAAAATGTTGGAGAAGAAGTACGGCAAGGAAGGCGCGGCAGAGAGAATTTATGCAACGACAGACCGGGCAAAGGGAGCGTTAAAAGGGCTTGCAGATGAGGAAGGCTACGAAACCTTTGTGGTACCGGATGACGTTGGAGGGCGTTTTTCGGTATTAACGGCAGTAGGACTGCTTCCGATTGCGGTGAGCGGCGCAGATATTACGAAGCTGATGGAGGGCGCTGCTTTGATGCGGGAGGAGTGCTTAAACAGGGACTTTGCAAAAAATAATGCGCTGCAGTATGCCGCAATTCGTAATATTCTTCTCCGAAAGGGAAAAAACGTAGAGATTCTCTGCAATTATGAACCCGCATTCCATTATGTTTCTGAGTGGTGGAAGCAGCTTTATGGCGAGAGTGAGGGGAAAGATCAGAAAGGACTTTTTCCGGCATCCGTCGATTTGACAACAGATTTGCATTCAATGGGACAGTTTATTCAGGATGGAAGCCGTATCCTGTTTGAAACGGTTATGGAGTTAGAAAATCCGTCGCTTGATATTACCATTCAGGAAGAAGCTGTGGATTTGGATGGTTTGAACTATCTATCCGGTAAGACACTGGATTATATTAATAAAAGCGCTATGAAAGGAACTCAGCTTGCGCATACGGACGGAAATGCGCCGAATCTGACCATTAAGGTGCCGGGACAGGATGAACTATCACTGGGACAGTTATTCTATTTCTTTGAGTTTGCCTGCGGCGTCAGCGGATATATCCTGGGCGTCAATCCGTTTAATCAGCCGGGTGTCGAGAGTTATAAGTCAAATATGTTTGCGCTTCTTGGAAAGCCGGGATATGAGGGGCAGCGAGAAGAACTGATGAAGAGATTACAGGAGACTGTCTGAGGAGGAGTATGAATTATCAAAAAGCGGTAACTTTCAGTTATGATGACGGTGTTACGCAGGATAGAAGATTGGTCCGGCTGTTTAATCGTTATGGCATGAAAGCTACCTTCAATCTGAATACAGGTCTCCAGTCAGAAGAGAGCCGGTTTACGGTTGAAGGCATGCCGGTATGCCGCATGAATCAGGAAGGCTTGAAAGAGCTTTACAGGGGACATGAAATTGCGGTGCACGGTCTGACGCATACTGCGGCAGAGAATATGACAGAAACAAAGTTAGAACGGGAATTTTTAACAGATGCAAAAAATATCGAGCGTCTCTATGGGAAATATCCTGTCGGCATGGCATATGCATATGGGTGTTATGATAACAATACGATAGCGTATCTGAAAAAAATCGGAATACGCTATGGACGGACGGTTGGCAGCACCCATAGTTTTGAGCTGCCCCGCAATCCGCTTTTATTGGAAACAACCTGTCATCATGATGATGACAGGTTGTTTGAACTGGCAGAACAGTTTTTGTCAATAGAAGCGGAGAAAGGCCATCCTCTCCTTTTCTCTGTCTGGGGACACAGTTATGAATTTGATATCAATCAAAACTGGGACCGCATGGAAAGGTTATGCCATATGCTTGCCGGAAGGAGCGACATTTTTTACGGGACGAATGCAGAATGTTTATTATAGTTTCAAAATATGAGACTGTCTGCTGGCCGCGCCAATGTCTGTTTATTTTTCCTGAAATTCCAGAGCGGCGCCAATAAATCCTTTGAATAGCGGATGCGGTCTGTTTGGCCTTGAATTAAATTCCGGATGCGCCTGTGTCGCTATAAACCAAGGATGCGAAGGAATCTCGCACATTTCTATAATACGGCCATCTGGAGAAAGCCCTGACAGTTTCATGCCGTTTTTCTCTAAATCGTCACGGTAATAGTTATTCACTTCATAGCGGTGGCGATGTCTCTCAGAAATATTCTCTTTGCCATAGAGCCTGTATGCCAGAGAATTCTTGTCCAATACACACGGATACGAGCCAAGGCGTAACGTGCCGCCGATATCTTCTACGCCGTCCTGGTCTGCCATCAAATGAATTACGGGATGGGTTGTCTGCGGATCAAGTTCAATGCTGTGCGCATCGTGGAACCCGCAGACATGCCTTGCAAATTCGACAATAGCAAGCTGCATGCCAAGACAAAGCCCTAAATACGGAATATTATTTTCACGGGCATATTTGATGGCGGAAATCATACCATCCGTACCGCGGTCGCCGAAACCTCCCGGAACAATAATACCGCTTACATTTCCTAAAATATCTTCGGCATTGCCGTCGTTGATATCTTCGGACGGCACCCAGTTAATATTGACATTGCTTTTATGGGCAAGTCCGCCATGTTTTAATGATTCTACTACGCTGATATACGCATCATGCAGTGTGGTATATTTTCCGACTAATGCAACGGTAACGTCTTTTTGAAGGTTTTTCAGAGTATTTACCATAGTCTGCCATTCTTTCATATCAGGCTTTGGACAATCCAGATGCAGACATTCGCATACCACATCGGCCAGATGTTCTTTTTCCATTGCAAGAGGAGCTTCATACAGCGTTTCTACATCTAAATTCTGCATAACGCATTTGTTTGGAACATTGCAGAACAAAGCAATTTTGTCTTTGATGCCATCTTCTAAAGGCCGTTCCGTACGGCATACAATAATATCCGGCTGGATGCCCATACCCTGCAGTTCTTTGACGCTGGCCTGTGTCGGTTTTGTTTTCATTTCGCCGGAAGCCTTTAGATAAGGAATCAGAGTAACGTGGATTAAAATAGCGTTATTATGTCCAACATCATGCTGAAACTGACGGATGGATTCAAAGAAAGGCTGGCTCTCGATATCGCCGACTGTGCCGCCGACTTCGATAATTGCAATCTGTGTATTTTTGCAGCCGTCATTGCGGTAAAATCTGCTTTTGATTTCATTGGTAATATGGGGGATGACCTGAACGGTGCCACCGCCAAAATCGCCGCGTCGTTCCTTGGACAGAACAGACCAATATACTTTTCCGGTGGTTACATTGGACTGTTTCGTCAGGCATTCGTCAATAAAACGTTCATAATGCCCAAGATCCAAATCCGTTTCCGCGCCGTCGTCGGTAACAAATACTTCCCCATGCTGTACCGGATTCATGGTTCCCGGATCGATGTTAATATAAGGGTCAAATTTCTGCATGGTTACGCTGTAACCGCGCATTTTTAATAATCGCCCAAGGGAAGCGGCGGTAATTCCCTTGCCCAGGCCAGAGACTACTCCGCCGGTAACAAATACGTACTTAACAGCCATTTTTTCATCCTCCTTGTATATAGCTCAAATGAAGTCTTTCTAATCAAAATCAATATTTTATTATTATACCTTATGTAAGCTGTATAGTTCAATGTTTTTTTGCAGATTTTAAAAAGATTTAAAAAAAATTTTATTTTCAACAGATTGGTAAAAGCAGGAAAAGAATGGATAACTTCTATTAAGAATGGGAAATGTATTATCCGTATGCATCTGATACAAAAATTCACAAATTCTTCTTGATTCCCCATGTTGCTTTTTTGTTCACTTAGATTTATACTCTTAGGTGTTGAAATAGATTCTGAAAGAAGTATTTGGCTATGAATATATAATGAGGAGGTCGAAGTTTGGATAACGATAGAAGAAAACAGGGACCAGACAAAAAGAACAGCCGGTTTGGAATTATTATCTGTTTGATTGTGGCATTGGGCACATTTTTGATTTTTTCCTTTATGAACAATCGGGTAGAGAGCGTAACAAATAAGGAAATCACATATGATGAATTTCTTACTATGCTGGCGGATGGAAATGTGAAATCTGTTGTAATAACGTCCAATGAACTGGAAATTACGCCGATGACAGAGGAAAATTCTTTGTATCAGATTAAGTACCATACCGGTCTGATTACAATGGATACCCAATTGGTAGAACGTCTGGAAGCCGCAAATGTGGAATTTTCCAGAGATACATCTGACAGCGGTTCCGGCATTGGATATATGCTGTTGACTACATTGCTGCCAATTTTATTGCTTTGGGGCGGATTGTTTTTTGTATTTCGTACTATGTCAAAGAGCTCCGGCGGCGTAATGGGCGTTGGTAAGAGTACGGCGAAGATGTATGTGCAAAAAGAGACAGGAGTTCTTTTTAAAGATGTAGCCGGCCAGGAGGAGGCGATGGATTCTCTGAATGAGCTGGTAGATTTTCTGCATAATCCACAGAGATATACTGCAATTGGCGCCAGACTGCCAAAGGGTGCATTGTTAGTAGGACCTCCGGGAACCGGTAAAACGTTATTGGCAAAGGCGGTTGCAGGCGAGGCTGGTGTTCCGTTCTTTTCGCTGTCCGGTTCGGATTTTGTGGAGATGTTTGTAGGCGTGGGAGCTTCCCGTGTGCGTGATTTGTTTAAGCAGGCACAACAGATGGCTCCGTGCATTATTTTCATTGATGAGATTGACGCCATTGGTAAAAGCAGAGACAGTCGGTATGGCGGCGGGAATGATGAAAGAGAACAGACATTAAATCAGCTTTTGTCCGAAATGGATGGTTTTGACAGTTCCAAGGGATTAGTTATTTTGGGCGCAACAAACCGTCCGGAGGTGTTAGATCATGCATTGCTTCGCCCGGGACGGTTTGACCGCAGGATTATTGTAGAAAAGCCGGATTTAAAAGGCCGTGTTGATATTTTAAAGGTGCATGCCAAGGACGTCCTGATGGATGAATCGGTTGATTTTGATGCGATTGCATTGGCGACAAGCGGCGCAGTAGGTGCTGATCTTGCAAATATGATCAATGAAGCGGCAATTATGGCAGTCCGCAGCGGAAGACGCGCCGTCAACCAGAGGGATCTTTTTGAGGCGGTTGAAGTGGTAATCGCAGGAAAAGAGAAGAAAGACCGGATTTTGGGCAAGGAGGAAAAGCGTATTGTAGCCTATCATGAGGTCGGTCACGCTTTAGTCACTGCGTTGCAGAAGAATGCAGAACCGGTACAGAAGATTACGATTGTTCCGCGGACGATGGGGTCGCTTGGTTATGTCATGCAGGTACCGGAGGAAGAAAAATTCCTGATGAGTAAGGAAGAAATCCTGACACGGATTGTAACGCTTTTTGGCGGAAGGGCAGCAGAAGAATTGGTTTTTGGCTCTATTACGACAGGCGCTTCCAATGATATTGAGAAAGCAACATCTTTAGCCCGTTCTATGGTAACGCAGTATGGTATGTCGGAGAAGTTTGGACTCATTGGATTGGAGTCGGTGGAAAGCAAGTATCTGGACGGACGTACTGTCCTAAATTGCGGGGATGCAACAGAGGCAGAGATTGATCAGGAGGTTATGAGGATTCTGAAAGAGTGTTATGAGAAAGCGGTGGAACTTTTATCCGGAAACAGAGAGGCGCTTGATGAGTTGTCTGACTATTTGATTGAACATGAGACGATTACCGGCAAAGAGTTTATGAAGATATTCCGCAAAGTAAAGGGGATTGAGGCTCCGGAAGGGGATAACTATGATGCTCTGATATTGGATATTGATGGAACTCTGGTAACGTCGCAGAAGGTTGTGTCAGATGCGACCAGAGATGCGATTATTGCAGCGCAAAAGCGTGGTAAGATTGTAGCGATTGCATCCGGGCGTTCTGTTGCGGGGATTCGCCGAACAGCGGCCAATATCCATCTGGAGGAATTTGGCGGCTATGTCATTGCCTGCAATGGTACTACTGTTGTGAATTGTAAGACGGGAGAATGTATCTACAATCAGACGGTTCCTGTGAATATGATTCCGGCTGTATATCAGGCGGCAAAAGATGCAAACGTCGGAATTTTAGTATACAATGATCCGCAGAAAGAATTGGTTTCCGGAAACGGGTTAGATCGCTATATTGAAGCAGACGCTAAAGCGTGCGATATTTCCATCCGTGAGGCAGATGATTTTGTAAAAGCAGTAAACTTCCCAATAAACAAATTTTTGTTAACAGGGGATCCGGAATATATGAAAGAGGTAGAGCAGCGGATGCAGGAAAAATTTGGCGGTACGTTAAATGTGTTCCGTTCGGATCCGTACTATGTGGAACTGCTTCCGAAATTTGTTGACAAAGGCGTCGCCGTAGAAAAGTTGATGAAGCATCTGGATTTAAAGAAAGACAAAGTTATTTGCGTTGGCGACAGTTATAACGATTTGCCGATGCTTCGGAGCGCCGGAATGGGCGTTGCGATGGGAAATGCGCAAGAAGCGGTAAAAGAGGCGGCAGATTATATTACAGACAGCAATGATGAAGACGGAATCGTAAAGATTATTGAAAAGTTCATGACGGCAAACGAGGAAGCATAAAGAGAAAACCTTGTACTATGGCAGGATCCCTGCTGCGCCGCGTTCAGGCCAATGGCGGTTCGCATAATGTGAGCTGGTATTGGTCTGTTATTTTTTTGCAAATGATTTCGCCTTCTTTGTTAAGAAGCTGTTCCGGGGCATGGGCGTCTATTCCGATAATGCAAGTATTTCCTGCTTTTTGGACAATACGCAGAAACTTATCTGAAGGGTAATGACGTCCCTGGAACGCTCCAAGCATATTGATTTCTAGCGGAACATTTTTGGATTTAAGATATTGGCAGAGACGCAGCATATGCTTTTCATAAATCGCATCAGAACCGGTATAATGGATGAGATCAGGATGCGCCACGTATAGGTACTTTCCGGTTTCTATTGCTTCAATGACCATATCCACATAGGTTTTCAGCGTGGATTCATCATTGCCCGGCGTTCCGGTAAAAGTGCTTTTGTTTTCGGCATCCAGAAAATGTTGTCCCAGTATCATATAATCCAAAGGCAAATCTTCCAGAAGCTGTTCCTGTGCTTCCATGAGGGAAGGGAGATATTCCGCTTCCAATCCAATCAATAGTTGGATGTCTTTTTCATATTCCTTTCGGAGGGTTTCCAACGAGAAAACGTAGTTCTCGACCTCTGTTGGAGCCATGCGGATGGAAGAAATATAGCCGTCCGGAAAAATCCATGGACAATGATCCGAAAACCCTAAAATTTGAATGCCTGCTTCTATAGCGGCTTCGATATATTCTCTGTCTTGACCGCTTGCATGCTGACACCTGGCGGTATGCGTATGATAATTTGCGTACATCATTTTCCTCATTTCTAAATGTGGTTTTTAGTTTGTATGACCAGCGCTAAACAACTGTACCAAGCGATCTTAATCGTATTTGGTTCCGTTGTCAGTTGGTACCAGATTATTTTACGCAACAAGACACAATAAGTCAAGAAACATAAACATACACAGCAATACATAAATGTTTATAGAAACGTTGACAATCCCGGCACACTGGATGGTTGGATGCAGAAGAGGAGTTTCATTTATCCCGATTATATGTTAAAATTAAAAATGAAAGTGGAAAAAGTATTTGCAATTGCTTAGGCATTTGCAAAGTAAGAAAAGGAGAGAAAAATTGAAACGTAGAACGATGGAAAAGATTTTTGTATTTATTTTAACGTTAGCGATGGGATTGACCTCGGTAACGTGGCCGGAGGTATCAAAAAAGGCCTCCGCAGCGGCAACAATAGATGATGCAGACTATACGATAACAAGCATTGCTCTGCCGGAAGAGGAAGTTACCATTCCAAGTGACCAGAACGGCGGTCATGAGTTATTACAGCGGATTACAGGTAATGAGATTCATGAGGCGACAGGTATTGAGGCGGATGACATGATAGTAAAGAGCGTAAACGTTTATGTTCAGATCACAAAGTGTTCGCCGTATTCCAGACTGAAGATCAGTGGTGGAAATATTGTTTCAGGAAATTATTCAAATAAGGAACTGGTTGGCGTGAAGTGTACGACGTCTACCAATACAAATTATAAACTGCACAATGGGTATCGTACAGAAAAGCAGGGTACCGGTGCAGGCGCTGCAGGAACAGGTATCTATGTTTTTCCGGAATGTAATACAACTAAAGCGGCAAGCCTTGATGAACTGGGCATCGTTATGAGACGCATGACTACCGATGTTGACGGGTATATTATCGGAATCGTATTTAAAACTTCCGGCAAGTCTGTTTCCGTATCAAAGCCGGACGGGGACGGCAAAGTTACCCTTACGGAAGGGTTTGATCCAAATTCCGTTACGCTGGAATCAAAGGAACAGGACAATACGGATATTTCAGATGAAGAACTGGGCGAAGCAGAGAAGGAAGCACAGGAAAAGGCAGAGAAGGAAAGAATAGCAGCGCGTAACGGCTTGAAATCGTCAATTGACGCTGCAAATGCATTTTCTGCAGAGGATTATGAGGAGAACTCTCTGGCAGCAGTCAAAGCAGCGATTCCTGCAGCACAGGCGGCGTATGACAAGGAAAACGATACAAAGGGAAATTACCGTGCGGCAAGGGAAGCATTAGACAATGTGCGTGCAAAACTGATACCGAAGATGGCAACGGAGACAGGAAATCCAAAGGATTTTCGTTTTCTGACAAAAAAAGAAGTTGTGAAAGAAATGGGCGCCGGTATTAACTTGGGCAATACGATGGACGGCGGTACCTATCCGGATCCGTCCGAGACCTCTTGGCAGGCATACAAGACGACAAAGGCATATATCAAAGCGCTGCATGATGCCGGTTACAATACGGTTCGCGTGCCGGTTACCTGGGGAAGTTTTATTCATGAGGATTATTCGATTAATCAGGCATGGATCAACCGTGTACAGGAAATCGTAGATTACTGTGTGGATCAGGATATGTATTGTATTATCAATATTCATCACGATGGTATTGCCAACCATGATGAGCGCGGGGACAATCCGGGTGCATGGCTCAATACTGCTGCAGATGATATAGAAAGTGTATATGCCAAGTTTGCGGGGACGTGGAAAACGATCGCAGGTCATTTTAAAGATTATGACGAACATCTGATTTTTGAGTCCATGAATGAGGTAACAGATGCACATAATGTAGGTTCCGGACATGTTGCTGAGAAAAATGAAGATGCAGATGTTCTGCAAAACTTAAACCAGATTTTCATCAATACAGTCCGTGCTACCGGTTCAAACAATACAAAGCGCTGGTTAGCGATTACAGGACGCTTTGCAACGACAAATGGCATAACTGCCATGCCGGAGGATGCTCTGGCGGATGATGGAGATGTCGATACAACGCGTCTGATGTTCTCCGTGCATATTTATAAAAATAACTCTGCCGTAAGGTGGACTTATAATAATCTGAAAGAGTGGCAGAGTTCTCTTAGTAGCAGTGCAAAAGCGGTAAAGGCGCTGGATGCAAATATGCCATTATATATAGGCGAATATGGTGTCAGGACACAGGCACAGCAGGGGTCTGCTACAGGCTATAATAATGCGGAACGTGCTTTAAATTATGAAGCATGTGCAGATATGTGTGATCTCTACGGCGCCGTTCCGATTGTATGGGATCAAGGTACCGGCAATTATCTGACGGTTGAAAAAGAGACAGGGTTATTTACTGATTGGGACAGACCGGATTTGAAACCGGTTTATGATGATGTTGTCTATGGCACGATCCGCGGTACTTATAACCCAAGGACAGCCGAAGGCGAAGCCGGTCCTCGTATGATTGCTATCTATAAGAGTTATGGTCATTCCGATGAAAATGATAATGGCATATCTGTTGATCCGGAGATTCATCCGATAACAGATATTACACTTGACGAAGAGCGCGTACAGATGAAAGCGGGCGAGCATAAGACTTTGACGGCTTCTGTAGCTCCGGAGGATACGAATGATGTCCTGCTGTGGAGTACGGATGACGATGCGATTGTTACCGTATCACAGGGACACCTTCATGCAAAGGGGATTGGAGTAACATATGTTCATGCTTATTCTCAGAGTAGATCGGTAACAAAGGATATTAAAGTAGTCGTAAGCCCAAGTGGAAATGAGACTGCTACGGCAATTCAGACAGAGAAAGCGTATTACCAGTTAGAGTTAGGCAGTCAGACAACGATTCAGACAACATTGACGCCTGCTAACAGTAAGGATGCAGTCAGCTACACTTCCTCTCATCCGGAAGTGGCTACCGTCAACAGTTCAGGCGTCGTTACGGCAGAAAGTGTAGGAAATACTTATATTATTGTTTCTGCGGCAAGCGGCGTCAGTACGATTGTCAACATCAGTGTGATTGGAACAGGCAACTATATTGATATTGCTCTGCATACCATTATGGGGAATGTGACAGACAAAGGGCAGAGCATACGGCTGCAGGAAGACGGGCAGTATACCTTGACCTATGACATAGCAAACGATTTGTCAGATGCCGGTAAAGCAGCAGGTATTACGGAATTAAAAGATATAACGTCGGTTTATATCAGAGATCTGAATACATTAAAACCTTTGGTAAAATCGGCACAGATCCGTTATGACAAGATTGTTGTCAATGATACAGAGTTGACCATCACAAATCATGATTTTAAAGAAGCTGTTAAGGCAAGCGGACAGTTTGATACCAATGACCCAATCAACGCATGGGATGGAAGCGTCGTGGAGGAAGTTACAACGAATGCATCCGATCATACAGCCAGCTTTGTCGGTATCGATCACCCGACAAAGATTTCTGTAACCTTTACGATTCAGAACCTGCAGTTCCATCCGACGAGTGAAAAGCAGAAGGAAGCTAAGAGCATGGCGGCAGTTGGAGGGAATAAGATAAAACTTTCCGGGATCGGCGAAACGGCAGATCTAAGCGTAACGTTGACGCCGGCAGAAACGGATTCCTATGTAACCTTCTACTCTACCGATTCTTCTGTTGCTGCAGTTGATAATGCGGCAAAAGGAGTAGATGAAAATGGCAATGTTTCGGTTACCGTGACTGGTTTGAGCGAAGGGGTGGCAACGGTTACTGCAATTACAGAAAATGGCTTAAAGGTATTCTTCGCTGTAGGTGCAGGAAATGTTGATGTACCGGATCCGACAGATCCGACGCCGGATGGACTAGATGGTTCAACTCCAGAGGCAACGCCGGCACCAGGCGGAAATGCGACACCGGCGCCGGGCGACAGTAAAACTCCTGTATCGGAAGGGCCAAAAGCAACTTCTGGGCCTGATCGTAATAAAACGCCTGTACCGGGAAGTCATTCTATAAAAGCTAAGAAAGTGACCTTAAAGAAGGTAAAATCGACGAAGAAAAAGACAATACTTGTGCGGTGGAAGAAGGTAAGCGGTGTAACCGGTTATGAGATTCAGATTTCTGCCAATAAGAAATTTAAGAAGGGTATAAAGAAATATATTGTTAAGAAAGCAAAGACTACGAAGAAGACAATTAAGAAACTAAAGAGCAAGAAGAAATATTATGTAAGGGTCAGAGCATACAAGAAGGTTTCCGGCGGGAAGGATACCGGAAAATGGAGTAAGGTAAAGAAAGTGAAAGTAAAATAGTCTGACCGAATATATGCATCATTTTTTTTGGGGGTTTCGTTATCTATTTTAGAAGCATTTGATCGATCTTGCTGCTTTGTATGAATAATGAGCTTAATTATGAGCAACTATTCTACCATAAACTATGGATTATTGCTCATGATTGTTTGCAGTATCAAAGATGTTGAAAGTTAATTTTGAGGGGAGGTAATCATTATGAAGAAAGGTATCGTTGTTTTTGTAATATGCATTTGTGTCTTTTTTATCTATTCTGGGTGTGAAAATAAAAAGCAAACAGTGAAGGAGGATGGTTTGGTAACAATGAGCGCTGCTCCGGCCGAAGACAATGGGGCTACTTTAGTGTATACTATCGTCAACAAAACAAAAAAAGACATTGTGATTGGCGAGGAGTATTCTCTACAGGTTTTACAGGATAAATCCTTTGTCGACGTGCCGTTGTTGTCTGGAGCTGAAGCATTTAATTTACTTGGCAGAGACATTTTATCAGGAAATGAATATAGTGGCAGGGTTAATATAAAGAAAAATTATGGAGATTTAGAGGCAGGCCATTACAGAATAGTAAAAGAGTATACGAACAAGGAGGAAGGCAGCCAGAAAAAAGGAAACGCCAGTAAAGAGACCGTTTCTGCGGAGTTTGATTTACCTTAATTGTCAGTATTAGAGACAAATCAGAAAGGATTCAGTTTGTGTTTGATTTAGAAGAAGAATTAAAAAAGCTCCCTGCCAAACCAGGAGTATATTTAATGCATGATAAAAAAGATGCGATTATTTACGTTGGCAAAGCGGTTAGTTTAAAGAACAGAGTACGTCAATATTTTCAGAGCAGCCGCAGGGTGTCCCCGAAAATCCAAAAGATGATTTCCCATATTGATCATTTTGAATATATTATAACGGATTCCGAAGTGGAAGCATTGGTATTGGAAAACAACCTGATCAAAGAATATATGCCGAAATATAATACGATGCTTAAGGATGATAAAACATATCCGTTTATCCGGGCAACCGTATATGAGGATTATCCGCGGCTGATTTACAGCAGGGAGCAGAAGAGAGACCGTTCCAAATATTTTGGGCCGTATACCAGCGCCGCGACAGCGAAAAATGCGATTGAAATGGCGCAGAAGATATATCATATCCGTACCTGTAACAGAGTGCTGCCGCGGGATGAGGGCAAGATAAGACCATGTTTGAATTATCATATTGGACAATGCGATGCGCCGTGTCAGGGGTATATCTCCAAAGAGGCATACCGGGAGAACTTCCAAAAGGCGATTAAGCTTCTGGAAGGGGATTACCGCGAAGTTATTGATATTTTACAGGAGAAAATGCAGAAAGCCTCTGAAAATATGGAGTTTGAAGAGGCAGCGAATTATCGGGATCTGATGGAAAGCGTGAAGAAAGTAGAAATCCGTCAGAAGATTACGGATTTTGGCGGTGCAGACCGGGATATCATAGCGGTAGCCGCGGCAGAGCAGGAGGCTGTCGTACAGGTTTTCTTTGTCCGTGAAGGGAAGCTGATTGGAAGAGATCATTTTCATTTGAACGGCGTGCAGGGAGACAGCCCGGATGAGATTCTGCAGTCTTTTGTTAAACAGTTTTATGCAGGAACACCTTTTATTCCGCATGAAGTCATGTTAGAATATGAAATACAGGACGCCGTTCTGATAGAAGAGTGGCTGACCCAGCGCAGAGGCGGCAAGGTCAGTTTGCTAGTGCCGAAAAAGGGGCAGAAGGAACGTCTGATGGAGTTAGCGCATAAGAATGCAGCATTGGTACTGACACAGGATGGAGAAAAAATCCGGCGTGAAGAAGAACGTACGGCGGGCGCTATGCGCCAGATTTGTCAATGGCTTGGACTGGAGGGCATATCGAGGATTGAATCCTATGATATTTCCAATATCAATGGGTTTCAATCGGTTGGTTCGATGGTGGTTTTTGAACATGGAAAGCCGAAGAAAAGCGATTATCGGAAGTTTCGTATTCAAACAGTGCAGGGGCCGGATGATTATGCCAGTATGACGGAGGTACTTACCAGAAGATTTCGCCATGGAATACAGGAACGGGAAGAATTAGAAGAAAAGGAATGGAATGAAGAATTAGGGAGTTTTACCCGTTTTCCGGATCTGATTATGATGGATGGCGGAAAAGGACAGGTACATGTGGCGGAAAAGGTGTTAGAAGAGTTGGGACTGCACATACCGGTTTGCGGCATGGTCAAGGATGACAGGCATCGTACGCGCGGCTTATATTTTTGCGACAGGGAGCTTCCAATTAAAATCAATAGTGAAGGCTTCCGTCTGATGACAAGGATACAGGATGAGGTACACCGTTTCGCCATTGAATACCATCGTTCTTTAAGGAGCAAGGCGCAGGTCAGGTCTGTTCTGGATGATATTCCGGGGATTGGACGGAAGAGGAGAAAGGCGTTGATGCGGTATTTTGAGTCCTTGGAGAGGATTC
The DNA here is from genome assembly GCA_947630925.1 of uncultured Lachnospiraceae bacterium. GTDB lineage: Bacteria > Bacillota > Clostridia > Lachnospirales > Lachnospiraceae > Butyribacter. The sequence goes on along the minus strand of CANRJM010000015.1, from coordinate 13,916 downwards.
GGGAGGCTTCTGTGGCAGAACTAAAGGAAGCAGAAAGTATGAATGAGAAAGCAGCGCAGAGCGTATATGACTTTTTTCATAAGAAGGAAAAACAGGAAGAGGAAGGAAGAGAACCATGAAAGATGGGGCATACCATATTTTTTTAAAAGATTTAATTGAAACACTCCACTTGGAAAATTGTACGCCGGAAGTATCGGTGGATAATGTTAAGATCACACAGACAGAGGTAAACCGTCCGGCGTTACAACTGGCAGGTTATTTTGATTATTTTGATTCCAGCCGTATTCAGATTATCGGCCATGTAGAGCATACGTATATGCAGCAGATTGGCATGGAGCGCAGTGCGGATATGATGAAGCGCATTATGATGGGCAGTGAAGAATCGCCAAAGCCGCCATGCATTATTTATTGCCGTGAAATCTGGATAGAAGATGAAATCATAGCGTTAGCACAGGAGTATCAGGTGCCGTTATTGCGGAGCCGGAAGGCAACATCTCCGTTTATGGCGGAACTCATCCGCTTTCTGACGACAAAACTTGCGCCGAGGTGTTCTGTCCATGGCGTTTTGGTGGACATTTACGGAGAGGGCATATTGATTATGGGTGAAAGCGGTATCGGTAAATCAGAAGTAGCATTGGAGCTGATACACCGCGGACACCGTCTGGTATCGGATGATGTAGTGGAGATTAAACGCGTAAGCGAGACGACCCTGATTGGAAGCGCGCCTGATATAACAAGACATTTTATAGAATTGCGGGGAATTGGAATCATTGACGCCAAGACGTTATTTGGCGTTGAGAGCGTTAAGAATGAGCAGGAGATTGATTTGGTAATTAAACTGGAAGAATTTGACAAGGAACAGGAGTATGACAGGCTTGGTTTGGAGGAGCAGTATATCAGTTTTTTAGGAACGGAGGTAGTGTGCCATTCTATTCCAATCCGTCCGGGCAGAAATCTTGCCATTATCTGCGAATCGGCAGCAGTCAATCACAGGCAGAAGAAAATGGGATATAATGCCGCATGGGAACTATATAACCGTGTCACAAATAATTTATCATCAAAAAGAACGGATAAGGAGTAAAATACCGCTCAGAAAAGGAGAATATTATGTATGTGATTGTTGGCCTGGGGAATCCGGAGCAGAAATATGCAGGAACCAGACATAATATTGGTTTTTCGGCTGTTACGGCGTTGGCAGACGCCTTTCATATACCCATTCATACCAGAAAGCATAAGGCGCTGTTGGGAAAAGGCGTGATTGCAGGGCAGAAAGTTATTTTAGCAGAACCTTTGACCTATATGAATTTGAGTGGCGAAAGTGTACGGGAATTAGTGGATTACTATAAAATTGATCCGGTAACAGAGCTGATTGTGATTTATGACGACATTGATCTGGCAACAGGCAGATTGCGTATCCGAACGAAAGGAAGCGCCGGAGGTCATAATGGGATGAAAAATATTATTCAGCATCTGGGCGGACAGGAATTTACACGCATTCGGATTGGAGTGGGACAGAAGCCCGATGGATGGGACCTGGCAGATTATGTATTGGCAAGATTTCCAAGAGATGAGGAGCCGGCAATACGGGAAACACTAAAGAAAGTGGTGGAAGCGTGCGAGATGATTCTTTCAGAAGGCGCTGACGCTGCTATGAATCGTTTTAATTAAAAAAGAAACAATGAAAAAGGAATGGTGAATCCATGGAAACATTATTGGCGCCATTGCGGGAAATCAATGCATATAACGCTGCAAAAGAATGCATAGACAGGAAGAAACTGCCTATTCATATCTCCGGCTGCATGGATTCGCAGAAGGCGCATATCATATATGGTCTGTCGCAGGGGATTTCCTGGAAGGTAATCATAGCGCAAAATGAGATAAAAGCCAGAGAAATAATGGAAGACTATTGCATGTTTGACCGGGAGGTATTGTATTTTCCCGCAAAAGATGTGATTTTTTATAGTGCGGATATTCACGGAAATGCGATTACGGCAGAACGCTTAAAAGTAATTGAAGCATTATTGACAAGGCAGAGTGGAACAATCATTACAACAATGGATGCAGGCATGGAATTTCTGCCGTCGCTTTCTGTTTATCAAAATGCGGTAACTTCGCTTGCAGAGGGAGATATCGTTGATTTAGGGAAGTTAAGCGTTCATTTGGCAGATATGGGTTACCAACGGCAGAATCAGGTAGAGATGCCGGGGGATTTTTCAGTGCGCGGCGGTATTATTGATATTTTTCCGTTTACAGAGGAGTGTCCATTTCGGATTGAGTTGTGGGGGGATGAAATTGATACGATTCGTTCCTTCGATGTGGAAAGCCAACGCTCGATTGAACGCAGAGAAAAGCTTTCCGTCTTTCCGGCGTCTGAGTTTATTGTGACGAAGGAACAGGTTAAGGACGCATTTCAGAATATGAAAGAAGATTTAGGAAAGCTGACGGCGCATTTTCGGAAGGAAAAGAACTATGACGCTGTAAACCGCATTCATGAAAACATGCAGCAGCTAACCGAGGAATACGAGGTTTATGGGAACCATATGGGACTGGAACGTTTTATCCCTTACTTTGATGTGAAAACAGGTTCGTTCTTTGATTATTTTGATCATCAGGATACGTTATTTTTTGTAGACGAACCAATGCGCTGTATGGAAAAAATGGAAACGGTTGAGGAAGAGTTCCGTGAGGGCATGCAGGGACGTCTTGAGACAGGAAACCTTTTGCCAAAGCAGATGGAAATTTTATATTCTGCAGAGACGGTCAGCGCCTTGTTGCAAAACAGACAATCTATATATCTGACTATGTTGGATTCGCCGCCGAGGGGGATTCGGGTGCTGCATACTTACAATTTACAGATTCAGCCGGTTGGTTCATATAATAAACATTTTGAATTACTGGCAGATGACATGAAAAAGTGGCAGAAAGAGGGATACCGCATTCTTTTATTATCAGCGTCACGTACCAGAGCGGAACGCCTGAGCAGGGATTTGAATGAATATGGTATTTCTGCTTTTTATCGGGAAGCTTTGGATATTGCTTTGGAAAGCCGGCAGGTTATGGTTTCTTATGGATATTTAAAAAGAGGTTTTGCTTATGCCACGGCGAAGTTTGTTGTAGTAACAGAGGGCGATATCTTTGGGGCAAAGCTTAAAATGCGCCGGAAGAAACAAAAGAAATATTCCGGTAAAACGATTCAGAGCTTTCATGAATTAAGCGTTGGCGATTATGTCGTTCATGAAGAAAATGGTCTGGGCATCTATCGGGGCATTGAGAAAATACAGGTTGATCAGGTAACGAAGGATTATATTAAGATAGAATATGGAGACGGCGGAAATCTGTATGTTCCGGTGTCAGGCCTGAATGTGTTGCAAAAGTATGCCGGACGGGAGACAAGGGCCCCTAAATTAAATAAACTGAATTCTACTGAATGGAAGAAGACAAAAGCAAAGGTAAAAGGCGCTGTACAGGAAATCGCCAAAGAGCTTGTTATGCTTTATGCAAAGAGGCAGGAGCAGGAGGGATTTCAATTTAGTCCGGATACCGTATGGCAGCATGAATTTGAAGAGTTATTTCCTTTTGAAGAAACGGAAGACCAGCTTCGGGCGATTGAAGATACGAAGAGAGATATGGAGAGCAAAAAAATTATGGACCGCCTGATTTGCGGTGATGTGGGATATGGAAAGACGGAGGTAGCCCTGCGGGCTGCCTTTAAAGCGGTAAATGACGGAAAACAGGTTGCCTTTCTGGTTCCAACCACAATTTTGGCGCAGCAGCATTTGAACACTTTTCAGGAGAGGCTTGGAGATTTTCCGGTACGAGTTGAGATGCTGTCGCGTTTTCGGACTCCGGCACAGCAGAAGAAGACATTATCTCTTTTAAAAAAAGGACAGATTGATATTGTCATTGGGACACACCGCTTGCTTTCCAAAGATGTTGTATTTAAGAATCTGGGATTACTGGTAGTGGATGAGGAGCAGAGGTTCGGCGTATCGCATAAGGAGAAAATCAAGCAGATGAAAGGAAATGTGGATGTATTGACGTTGAGCGCAACGCCAATTCCGCGGACCCTGCATATGAGTCTTGTCGGCATTCGCGATATGAGCGTATTAGAAGAGCCTCCGGTAAACCGTCTGCCGATTCAGACCTTTGTTATGGAACATAATAATGAAATTATACGTGAAGCAATTAACAGAGAACTTGCAAGAGGCGGTCAGATATATTATGTTTATAATAGGGTAGACCATATCAGCGAGGTTGCGTCCGAAATCATGAAATTGGTTCCGGACGCCAATGTGGCGTATGCACATGGACAGATGAGCGAGCGGGAGCTGGAAAATATCATGATGTCTTTTATTCGATGCGAGATAGATGTCTTAGTTGCAACAACCATTATTGAGACCGGCCTCGATATTTCCAATGTCAATACAATCATTATTGATAACGCGGACCAGATGGGATTATCCCAATTATATCAGCTTAGAGGACGTGTTGGACGTTCAAATCGTACAGCATATGCGTTTCTTATGTATAAAAGGGATAAAATGCTGAAAGAGGTCGCAGAAAAACGTCTCGCCGCAATTAGGGAGTATACAGAGCTTGGCTCTGGCATCAAGGTAGCTATGCGCGATTTGGAAATCCGCGGCGCGGGAAATCTTTTGGGAGCGGAACAGTCCGGTCATATGGAGGCAGTTGGTTATGATTTATATTGCAAGATGTTGAATGATGCCGTGCGGCGGATGAAAGGAGAACAACTTCCGGATGAGGAGTTTGAGACGACGATTGATTTACAGATAGACGCTTATATTCCGGCAAAATATATTCCGAGCGAATTTCAGAAATTGGATATGTATAAGCGGATTGCCGGTATTGAAAATAAAGAGGAATACTGTGATATGCAGGAGGAATTGATGGATCGGTTTGGCGATATCCCTGCGGCCGCAGAGAACTTATTGCATGTGGCTCTGCTAAAAGCAGAAGCGCATGAAGCAAAAATCACACAAATTGTACAAAAACCGAATGGAATTCGCATCTATATGCATCGGAGCGCAGAGCTTGACAGTCGGAAGGTAACGAAAATGTTAGAGGAATATCAGGGGAAATTAAAGTATATTTCGGAAGAAGAACCGTACTTTTTTTACCGTATGCAAAAAAAAGAGCAGGAATCTTCCGTCTGGACGATGCATTATCCGGCGAATGTAGCGGTAGCGGCTAAGTCGAAAACAGCTTTGGCAGAAGAACTGTTTCAGATTGTGGAAGATGTGATTCAGAAGATTGGAGGATAGGTTGAAAAATCACGCTGATGCGCTGATTTTTCACAAGTGAGCCTACGCTCACTTTGGCTATTTGTGCCGGAGCGTCTCAAATAGCTCTGATGGCAGACGAGAAATCGTATTCACGAATTTCTCGTCGCCCCGTCGCGTAAACGCTCCGGAATGGAGGATAGCATGAAAAGAAACAAGAGATGGAAAGCAGGAGGCGTTTTACTGTGTATGATATGCACTGTATTTTTGGCGGGATGTTCCAATAATGTTTCCAACAGCCGTATCAAACTGGAAAGGGGCGAGATAGAGGAAAATTCGATTGTCCTTACGGTAGGAGATATTGAGGTAAAATACAGTGAAGTACAGAATTACTGCTATTTGATGAAAGCACAGTATGAAAGCAGTTTTAGCAGTCAGTTATGGAAGTACAACCTTGGCGGGGATACCACAATCGGAGATGAGGCAAAAGAAGAGATTGTGAATATGCTAACGCAGATGAAGATTATTGGCATGACGGCGAAGAACGAGAAAGTTACTTTGGACAATGATGAAAAGGACGAGGCGCTGCAGAAGGCAGAGAAAGTATTGGCGGCAGCATCAGAAGAAGACAGGAGAAAATATTTTTTGACGCTGCAGAGTTTGAGCAGTCTTTATGAGGAAAATGCTATTGCAAATAAAATGTTTTATATTGCTACGGATGATGCGGATACAGAAGTATCTGATGAAGAGGCGAGACAGGCTCGTATTCAGTATCTGCAGGTTATGACAAATGGGGTCAATCGGAATGGCGTAACGATTGCAATGAATGAGGCAGAAAAGAGCGAAGCATTGAAAAAGGCACAGAAATTACAGGCGCAGGCAAAAAATGCGGAAAATTTTTTGGAGTTCGCCAAGGAAAATACCGACAGTGCGACAACTGAGCTGTACATGGGAAGGGACAGCACGGAACCTGACGCTGGTGTGGCGGCGGCTGCGCTTGGTTTGCAGAAAGGGGAAATCAGCGAGGTAATTCAGACGGATTCCGGGTTTTATATTATATATTGTGTCAATGACAATGATGAAGACGCTGCTTATGCCCGAAAGGAAGAGATTATTGAGGCAAGGCAGACCGCGATGTTTAAGAAAAAATATGCGGAGTGGCTTGGAGATTATGAGGTTCATATCAGCCAATCTTTCTGGAAAATATTCCATATTTAATCTTTACTGTTATGCACTGGAAAAATTTGCAGGAAATTTTACAGGAAAACAAAATTTGAACATTTACAGAAAAAAATCTTTTTGCTATAATTAACTCAAGTTTTGTGCATGGAATTTTTCGTCAATTTTTTGTGCAACACTTAAGGAATGAATCAAAACGGTTCCAGGGCAGAGGTATGAATGAAAAATGAATGCGTGGGAACCGTATCAGGGATGAAGGGAAGGGAAGCGCATGAAGGCAGAGCATATTAATCCGTTTATTATAGCCGTTTGTAAGGTCGTCAAGGACATGTGCATGTTGGATTTAAAGATTGGAAAACCATGTATGACAAATGGGGATTACAATAGCGATGCTTCTATTATTAAATTAGGTTTGATGGGAGATTTGAGCGGCGAAGTCATTTTGAATATAGAGCAGTCAATGGCATTAGAAATCGTGTCAAAGATGATGATGATGTCAGTTACGACGATTGATGCGTTAGGACAGAGCGCGCTGTCAGAGCTTGGGAATATGGTTTCGGGAAATACGGCAACTGTGTTTGCGAACAATGAAATTATAATTGACATTACGCCGCCCAATTATTATATTGGTTCGGAATATCAGGCAGATGTAAAAGAGATGTTTCGGATTCCTTTTTCCAGTGATGCAGGAAATTTATCGATTGATGTACATATTGCAGAGAATGGATAGAAGATGCATAGCGCTTAAAAAGCCTGCATAACCAAAAGAGGGATAGATGATATCCCTCTTTTGGTTATGCAGGAAACAGATCGGGCTCGTAGCGGTATACCCGCAGGAATAAAAAGAAAGGTGTGTGATAGATCCTATGGCGGCTTATAAAAGATACCGCAAGGAGGACAAGGTTTCTTATTCTCTTGGTATCACATTGACATTTGAACTGTTAAAGTTTAAGAAAGAATATGTTACACGGGTGTTTATTCACTCTGATATGAAACAGGGAGAAACACTTGAGAGGCTTGTTCACATTTGCGAAGCTGCAGGTATAGAGATATTATATACAGATAAAATATTTCATATCTTATCGCAGAAAGAAAATTGTTATGTGATCGGCGAATTTCGGAAGTTTGCGGGAACGCTTTCAAAAGAAGCTTCCCATATTGTATTAGTCAATCCTTCCAATGCAGGAAATTTAGGGACGATTTTGCGGAGCGGATTGGGATTTGGTTTCAATCAGTTGGCAATTATACGTCCGGCAGTGGATGTATTTGATCCCAGGACAGTGCGGGCTTCCATGGGTTCTGTTTTCTCTTCGGAGATTGTATATTTTGACAGTTTTGAGGAATATAGCACTCAATTCGGGGATAGGGAGTTTTATCCCTTTATGCTAAATGCGACATCTGCTCTTCATCAGATTCAGACAAAGCGAGTATTTTCTTTGATTTTTGGAAACGAAGCGACGGGACTTCCGGCAGAGTTTGCCAGCGTTGGAACCAGTGTTGTTATTCCGCATTCTGACCGGATTGACAGTCTGAATCTGCCGATTGCCGCAAGCATTGCAATGTATGAAATGACAAAAGGATATTTTATAGGGATTTGACAGGTTTGATATACTATAGTTAAGAGGGCGTCAGAAACAGCTCGATGGAAGATGTGTATTTGATCTTCACATCATTCCGTTAAATAGAATGCTCTGGAACAGAGATTCGTATAAAATAAAATTTAGAATATATGGAAAGGAAGGAAGCAGAAATGGCAAAGATTGATATTATATCCGGTTTTTTAGGAGCAGGAAAGACAACGTTGATTAAGAAGCTGATAGCAGAGGCGTTTCAGGGCGAAAAACTTGTCCTGATTGAAAATGAATTTGGTGAAATCGGGATTGATGGAAGCTTTTTAAAGGAAGCCGGCATTCAGATAACGGAAATGAATTCAGGCTGTATCTGTTGTTCGTTGGTAGGAGATTTTGGAGAGGCGTTGAAAGAGGTATTGGAAAAGTATACGCCTGACCGGGTCATTATTGAACCTTCCGGCGTTGGAAAGCTGTCAGACGTCATTCAGGCGGTTAAAAATATCGGCGGAGACGTGACCATTAACAGTACGGCGGTAGTTGTGGATGCCCTAAAATGTAAGATGTATATGAAAAATTACGGCGAGTTCTATAATAATCAGATTGAATATGCAGGTACGATTATTTTGAGCCGTACGCAGAATATATCTTCGGAAAAACTCGATACCTGTCTAAAAATGATTCGTGATAAGAATAATGAAGCCTCTGTTATTACTACGCCATGGGAGGAAATTAACGGAGAGAATATACTGGAGGCGATGGAAAAAGTAAATTCTCTTGAAAAGGAATTGTTGGAGGAGCATGCACATCATCAATGCTATCACGACCACGACCATCACGACCATCAATGCCATCACGACCACGACCACCACGACCATGACCATCACGACCATGACCATCACGACCATCAATGCCATCATGACCACGATCATCACGGTCATCATCATGCAGATGAAGTCTTTACAAGTATAGGAATTGAGACGGCGCACAAGTTTACGGAAGAGGAGTTGGAGAAGATTCTGAATCAGCTTGCGGAAAGCAAAGAGTATGGCGAAGTGCTTCGCGCAAAAGGAATTGTGGCAGCCGAAGAAGGAGAATGGTTCCATTTTGATTTGGTACCGGAAGAGAAGGAAGTGCGCCGCGGCGCAGCAGATTATACGGGCCGCATTTGTGTAATTGGCGCGGGGCTGGATGAAAGCAGGATAAAGGATTTATTTTGCGTAGCATAATGTGGAGGCAGGAATATGTTTGATAAGAAGAAAAAAGAAATGATGGTATATGTTATTATGGGATTTCTGGAAGCGGGAAAAACCAGTCTAATCTGTGATTTGTTGACAGACGATATGTTCGATGACCAGTTAAAGACTTTGATTCTTGCCTGTGAGGAAGGCGAAGAGGAATATGAACAGGAAATGCTTGCCAAAACCGGCGCAGTCTGTGAATATATAGAGGATGAAGGCTCTTTTCGGGGAAATGTCATTACAAAATTTTTAAAAAAGCACCGTCCGGACCGTATTATTATTGAGTATAATGGTATGTGGCCTACCAAGCATATTCCGGAATTATATGATGATTTGGAGGAAATCTGTTTTGACAGGGAAGTGCTTTTTCAGACGATTGCTTTGGTCAATGATGAGACGTTTTCTCTCTATATGAAAAATATGCCGTCGATGATGGTCGATCAATTTCGAATTGCAGAAATGATTATTGTCAACCGTTGCACGCTTCAGACAAAAAAATCTGCGATTCGCGGCAGCGTTAAGTCTGTGAATCCGCGAGCGCAGATTGTATATGAGTCAGAGGATGAAGCATTTTATGAGATGCGGGAAGAAATGCCCTTTGATGTCAATGCGGAAATTATCCAGGTATCTGCGGACGACTTTGGCCTTTGGTATATTGATATGATTGACCATCCGGAAACATATCATGGAAAGACCATGCAGATTGCCGGAATGATTCAAAAACCGCCGGGTTTGCCGAAAGGATTTGTTATCTTTGGGCGCTATGCAATGACTTGTTGTGCGGACGATATTCAGTATATAGGATTTTTGTGCAAGGCGGACAGTTGGTCGGAATATCAAAACCAACAGTATGTAGAGGTTACTGCCCGCTTGGAATATAAATTTATGAAGGAATATGGCGAGGAAGGGCCGGTGTTTTATGCGGAGACAGTAATACCTTCTGAAAAGCCAAAAGAAGAGCTTGTCTATTTTAATTAATGGAGTTGTCTGAGCTCTGATAGAATAGCGCGTATCAGGACAATGGCAAATGGTCCTAAGAAAATGCCTGCGACTCCAAAGAGTTCAATGCCGATAAAGATAGCCGCAATCATGAAAAAGGGACTGATTCCCATTCCTTTTCCTAATAACTTTGCCTCTAAAAATTCTCGGATAAATAGCGTAGCAAGGTAGGTTGTAACGAGAATTGCGGCATAATAGTAATCCTGATTAAAAAAGGAAAAAATACACCATGGCAGGAAAATAAAACCGCTGCCCATTACCGGAAAAGCATCAAATATAGCGATTCCGATACCAAGAATAAAAAAATAGGAGTTATGGATCAAAAATAAGCCAAGGGAGCAGACTGCCGCATTGACGACCAGGATGAGCAATTCTGTACGCAGATAGGTCAATCCGCTTTTTTTCAGACTGATTAAGATAGCATGGATCGTGGAAAAATAACGGCTGTTACGGTATTTTTCGTTAATAGGCGCCATTTCCTTGACTAAGATAAACATGGAAATGACCAGTATCAGGACAGATACAATAAAATGAAAAGAGGAGGCAAGGCATTGGGCGATGGTTTTGCCTGCATGGCTGGTTAACATATCAAAGCCCTGCTGCTGCCATTCTTTTAACCGATTGCTAAGAAAAATAATACAGGTTCCGTTTTCTAACCGCAGGTAATGATCAATGCATTTGCACATATAAGTGGTCTGTCTGTTGAGTATGGAAGTGACGAGCTGATGATAGAATGGAAAATTTGCAAAAAATAAGCGAAGTTGTCCGAGGATCTGTTCAAATAAAAAAATGACAGTCAGGGAAATCAGTGAAAAAAAGGCGAATAGAACGCTGTAACTGGCGAGAGGGCGCGGCCAGCCACAATTTTTATACAGATAATTGATAACAGGCCAGAGCATTCGCATAAAAAAATATGCCAGTAAAAAAGGGAAAAAAAGCGGCAGAAGATAGATAAATCCAAGGTAAACGCCGCCGCTGACAATCAAAAGCAGGAATAGTTGGTGCATTAGGGAATCTTTTTTCATACGAACCTCCCATCAATAACGGTAGTTATAGTTTTTGCGCCATCAGAAAAAAGTATGCATGGCAATAGTAGGTTTTGAACCGTTTTCTGCCCAATAAAAAAGGAGCGCTTCAGTAGGACGCTCCCTTTTATTATAAGGAGAAGGTATGAAAAAATAAGTATTTATCAAATGTTAAGGACTTCATCTGATGCTTTTATTATATTTGGTAATTATGAACAGTAAGTGAGATGCTTATGAAGAAAATGTAAACGATTTATTAAAAATATGAACAAACAATCTTCCATAGGCTATATTTTAAAGCGGTAACCCACTCCCCAAATCGTTTCAATGTATTGTGGCTTTGATGACGATTTTTCTATTTTTTCGCGGATTTTCTTAATATGGACGGTTACCGTGGCAATGTCGCCAACAGAATCCATTTCCCAAATTTCCTTAAAAAGTTCTTCCTTTGAATAGACATGATTCGGGTGTTCTGCAAGAAAAGTCAGAAGGTCAAATTCTTTTGTGGTAAATATTTTTTCTTCATTGTTAATATAGACACGCCGTGCTGTTTTATCAATTTTCAGGTTCCGGATTTCTATGATCTCGTTTTGGGGAACTCCGGAAGTTGTCAGGCGTTTATAACGCGCCAGATGCGCCTTGACACGCGCTACCAGTTCGCTGGGACTGAACGGCTTGGTCATATAGTCATCTGCGCCAAGCCCAAACCCGCGGATTTTATCAATATCATCTTTCTTTGCAGATACCATGATAATAGGCGTATTTTTTTTCTCCCGGATCATTTTACAGATATTAAATCCGTCCATGCCGGGCAGCATGATATCCAGGATGATCAGATCAAATTCCTGCTCCAAAGCCATAGCGGCTCCTTTATGACCGTCATTTTCAATGGTAACATCAAAATTGCTGAGTTCCAAATAATCTTTTTCTAATTCTGCAATCGCTGTTTCATCTTCAATGATCAAAATCTTACTCATACATACCTCCAAGTGTCCTGTTGTCAGATTGGCTTTCCTTTTTTAGCGTAAAGAAAAAGCTGCTGCCATTTCCCGGCGTGCTTTCCGCCCATATCTGTCCGCCATGTTCAGTAATGATTACTCTTGCTATGGCAAGTCCAATGCCGCTGCTGCGTTTAGAAGAATTCCGTGAAGTATCCGCACGGTAAAAACGATCAAATATATACGGAAGATCCTCTTTTGCAATGCCTGGTCCGTTATCCCTGATTTCAACCTGAATAAATTCTTCAGAAGCAGGTGGTGGAAATTTTTCGGTTCCGTCGTTATTCAGCTGTCGGTACAGAGGCGGAACAGTCGGCCCATGATAAACGTCTGTAATACAAATGGTAAGCAGTCCATTTGGCTTATCAAGATATTTTGCAGCATTATCAATAATATTGTGTAAAACTCTTTTTAACTGCTCAGGATCTACCAAAACCCGAGTATCTTTATCTGTAGTATTGATATATTCCACATTGATTTTTTGGGATTCCAGATCAAGGGAAATATCAGAGATGCAATCAGTGAAATAGTCTTCCAGATTGACGGCGATAAAATTGTAAACAAGGGAGTTCTGCTCTACTTTGGAAAAAATAGAAAGTTCATCAATCAGGTAAGTGATATCGTTCGCTTTTGCATAGATTGTCTGTAGATATTTTTTCAGTTTTTCGGGAGTGTTTGCCACACCGTCAATAATACCCTCCGTATATCCTTTAATTGCCGTAATTGGCGTTTTTAAATCATGTGAAATGCTGCTGATGATCTCTCTGATATTCTCTTCAGAGGAAATGCTCTTTTCTATCATATTTTTTAAACGAATGCGCATTTCATCAAAGTCATGGCACAACTGCCCGATTTCATCCGAGGACGAAGAAGGGATTGGCTGTTCCAGATTGCCGTTTCCAATTTGTGTTGTAGCAATCCGCAGGACATTGAGCGGACGCACAATGCTTTCATAAATCCAAATAATCAGCAAGATAGCGCTGATCAAAAGAATCAGTAAAACTGCAATTAATATTTCAATGATGGATTTTTCCCGGTTTGCAATCATTTGTGCAAAGCTGGTTACCAGCAAAACCTGTCCCTGTGACTGATCCGAATAGACAAAATTGATTACCCGGACAATAGAAAAACTTTTTTGGTCAAAAAACGTCGTATATTCATCGGCTTGTTCAGAGCGTTCGACAAATGGCAGAGAAGACAGTTGTTGTTTCTGTTTCTCGTTGCCAACATAGTAGTCTTTACCATTCCGCCGTATGATCAAAAAAGAATTTTTGGCGGCTAGCTTTTTGCTTTCCTTTGCAAGATAATCGGTTTGCAGCAACTGATTCGGGTTGGTTTCTGCAATCTGCTGTATTGCGGTATAATCTGCGACAGTAAGATTGCTGAATAAATCAAAAGGATTTAATACAATGTCCAGACCGTTATAGTTGTTCAGATTAACATGATAGGAATGCGCCAGCGTATTTTTTTGATCTTTTAAAATTATATGAAAAGTAAGGGATGCGATAACAAGAGGAAATAATGTAATTATGAAAAAGGCAATAATCAGCCGGCTGCGGATTTTCATGGCGTTTCCCCTTTCTTAAACGGGGTAGTGTCAAATAACTACCTATTTTTTATTTCTAAACCTTCATTTTTAGGGAGTTTGCAATTAAAAAGAGCATTA
>CANRJM010000014.1 GCA_947630925.1 uncultured Lachnospiraceae bacterium | reverse complement strand
GGCGAAACATGGCCTATAGACGCGCCACGGGAAGCGCCGGAAAAACGTCCGTCTGTAATCAACGCTACGCTGGAACCCAGTCCCATCCCCGCAATCGCTGAAGTTGGATTTAACATTTCACGCATGCCAGGACCTCCCTTTGGACCCTCATAGCGAATAACGACAACGTCGCCTTCCACAATCTTTCCGCCTTTAATCGCTGCAATTGCATCTTCCTCACAGTCAAAGACTCTTGCTGGGCCTTCATGCACCATCATTTCCGGAACGACCGCAGAACGCTTTACAACACAGCTATCCGGAGCAATATTGCCCCGAAGCACGGCAATTCCGCCGGTCTCACTGTACGGCGTTTCAATCGGACGAATCACATCAGGATTTCTATTTTCGCATCCTTCAATATTTTCTGCCACCGTCTTTCCGGTTGCCGTAATCAAATCTGTATGAAGTAAACCTTTTTTATTTAATTCATTCATAACGGCGTAAATACCGCCGGCTTCGTTCAACTCTTCCATATAATGATGACCGGCAGGGGCAAGATGGCAGAGATTTGGCGTCTTTGCGCTAATCTGATTTGCAATATCTAAATTGATGCTAACGCCCGCCTCATGTGCAATAGCAGGCAGATGAAGCATGGTATTCGTAGAACAGCCAAGCGCCATATCAATAGTCAGGGCATTTTCAAATGCCTCCTTGGTCAAAATATCCCTCGGCCGGATATTCTTTTCCAAAAGTTCCATTACCTTCATACCGGCATGTTTTGCCAACTGGATACGCTGGGAATATACGGCGGGAATCGTTCCGTTTCCCTGCAGTCCCATACCGATCGCCTCCGTCAGGCAATTCATACTGTTCGCCGTATACATACCGGAACAGGAACCACAGGTCGGACAGGCATTGCAGACATAGTCCTCAACCTCTTCCTCCGACAGTTTACCGGCAGAATGCGCGCCAACCGCCTCAAACATGGTAGACAGGCTGGTCTTTTCCCCTTTGACATGACCGGCAAGCATCGGACCGCCGCTTACAAATACAGTAGGGACATTTAACCGCGCAGCCGCCATCAAAAGCCCCGGCACATTTTTATCACAGTTTGGCACCATAACAAGCGCATCAAACTGATGGGCCATTGCCATGCATTCCGTGGAGTCAGCAATTAAGTCTCTGGTCACAAGCGAATATTTCATACCCACATGTCCCATTGCAATACCATCACATACGGCAATCGCCGGAAAGACAATTGGCGTACCGCCTGCCATGGCAACGCCGATTTTTACTGCTTCTACAATCTTATCTATATTCATATGTCCCGGTACGATTTCATTGTACGAACTGACAATGCCAACCAACGGTTTCTGTAACTCTTCTTCCGTTATGCCCAATGCGTTAAACAGAGAACGCTGGGGTGCCGTCTGCATCCCCTTCTTTACTGCATCACTTTTCATAGATCTCTCCTCCTCTTTCTTACATCAGATACGCTCACAGATCAAATCGCCCATCTGTACGGTTCCAACCTGCGTCTTGCCTTCCGACATGATATCAACCGTACGATAGCCATCCTGTAAAACCTGCTTTACCGCTTTCTCAACAGCATCGGCTTCTTCTTCCAAATCAAAAGAATAACGAAGCATCATTGCTGCGGAAAGAATGGTTGCAATCGGATTCGCCTTATCCTGTCCTGCAATGTCCGGAGCCGAACCATGGCTCGGTTCATATAATCCGAGCTTTGTTGCACCGAGACTGGCAGAAGAAAGCATGCCAATCGAACCTGTTACCATACTTGCTTCATCCGATAAAATATCGCCAAACATATTCTCCGTTAGGATTACATCAAACTGTTTCGGATCACGGACTAACTGCATAGCGCAGTTATCAACCAGCATATCTGTCAATTCTACTTCCGGATATTCTCTGGCAACTTCCTTTACTACACTTCTCCAAAGTCTGGAGGAATCCAAAACATTTGCCTTATCTACACTGCATACCTTTTTGTTTCGCTTCATTGCCACGTCAAAGCCCCACTTCGCAATGCGGCGAATCTCGTTCTCATCATAGGTCAGCGTATCAATGGCTTTTTTTACGCCATTTTCTTCCATCGTCCTGCGTTCTCCAAAATAAAGGCCTCCCGTCAACTCACGCATCACGACAAAGTCAAATCCGCCCTCTGTCAACTCAGGCTTTAACGGACATGCCCCGCTTAACTCGTCAAATAAAATAGCAGGACGGATATTGGCATATAGCCCTAACCCTTTTCTGATCTTAAGAAGACCGGCTTCCGGACGCTTATCCGGTTCAATCTGATACCAGTTTGACTGTCCGACATTGCCGCCGACTGCACCCAGCAGTACGGAATCGCACTCTTTTGCCCGATTCAGCGTCTCATCCGTAAGGGATTCTCCATAGACATCAATGGAGCAGCCTCCCATCAAAAGTTCTTCATATGTAAAGGTATGGCCGTACCTGCTGCCAATCTTGTCCAATACTTTTCGTGCTTCCCGCACAATTTCAGGACCGATTCCGTCGCCGGCTATGGCCGCTATTTTATAATTCATCCCAACGCTTCCTTCCTGATTTAAAATTCTGTTTTTATACCAACAAAGCTTCGCGCCGAACGGTTTCCAAAAGCTTTATTGCTATAAAATCACACTGACTTATAGTGTATACACAAATCTTTTTCATGTCAAGTATCACTGCCTTCCGGTACTTCCAAAGCCGCCCCTGTCTTTCCCGGTCAAATGGTCTGTTTCCTCAAACCGGAGCGCCGGCTGATTTTCCATAATGCGGAATTGGCAAATACGGTCATTGACATGGATTACCGTATCACGCACGGCAATGGCCGGCATACGCCACATATCATTGTCCCCACAGTAGGAACCGTCTACAATGCCGCAATGATTCGCCTGGATAATGCCAAAGTTCTTATAAGTGCTGCTGCGCGGTACAATATGCGCCTCATAGCCTTTTGGCAGCTCCATCGCCACCCCAAGCGGAATCAGCTTAAATTCCCCTTTTTTTAACGTAACTTCCTCGGACGCGCGCAAATCGATCCAGTCGGATTTCCCTTCGATGTAATCTAATTTTTCCAGTTCTTCCGAAAAATATTTAATCTTAATCTCTTTCAACGTATTTCCTCTTTTCTGATAATTTTTATCCCATGCGTTTCCTAGTGGATATTGCCCACTTCCCATAGCGTGCGCTGCCGCAGGGAGCAGACCCATCTTTTTTTATTTTACTGTATTCTTTTAAAAATAGCAATGTTTCTTCTTGGTAACTCTTTTCCCTTTTTACATATAATAAAATGATATCTGTTTTGGAGTTAGGAAGCCATCTATGTTTTCTCTTAAAGCGAACCAGGATTTACCTGATATGGGTTATTTTCAGGCAAATATTACCTCCGAGATCGATAATCATCCAATAGAGGATGCTACCATACAGATCAGTGATATCAATACGCCTAATACGGTCCTTCAGGAAATCACGACAGACAGCAGCGGACAAAGTGAAATGATTGAATTAGCGGCGCCGCCTTTGGAATACAGTCTGGAACCACAGGCAAACCAGCCATATTCAGAGTACAATATCCATATCGAAGCGTCTGGTTATGAGCCGGTAGATATCTCCGGGGCTGAAATTCTATCCGGGGAAACTGCCCTGCAGAATGCCACTCTGCTTCCCACCGCATATTCACAGACCGAACAGTTATTTGTGATTCCGCCACATACCCTGTACGGAGAATACCCGCCAAAAATTTCAGAGGAGGAGATTAAACCAATCAATCAGACCGGCGAAATCGTATTAAGCCGCGTCGTCATCCCGGAATATGTCATTGTCCACGACGGGCCTCCCAATGATTCCTCCGCAAAAGATTATTATGTAAAATACAAAGACTACATCAAAAATGTTGCTTCCAGTGAAATCTATGCGACATGGCCGGAGGCGACCCTCTTTGCAAACATCCTTGCCATACAATCAATTACTTTAAACCGCGTCTATACCGAATGGTATCGAAACCGCGGAAAGGACTTTACGATTACCTCTTCTACCGCATACGACCAGAAGTGGATTTCCGGACGCAATATTTACAACAGTATTTCTAAAGCGGTAGACACCATTTTTTCCAATTATCTGTCGCGCCCAAATGTCAGCCAGCCTATCTTTACGCAATACTGCGACGGAAAACGGGTTTCCTGTCCGAACTGGATGAGGCAGTGGGAATCCAAATCCCTTGGAGAAAACGGATTGTCCGCCATCGAAATCCTTCGGTATTTCTATGGCGACAGCATCTATATCAACACATCCGAGGAAATCTCCGGCATTCCTTCCTCCTGGCCGGGTACTGATTTAACGATTGGAAGCACCGGCAGTAAAGTCAGGCAGATGCAGGAGCAGTTAAATGTAATTGCCGGCACCTATCCGCAGGTTCCTAAAATTACGGCAGACGGCATCTACGGTCAAAATACTGCAAACGCGGTCAAAATCTTTCAACGGATCTTTAACCTGCCGCAGACCGGCTCTGTTGACTATCCAACCTGGTATAAAATTAGCGAAGTCTACGTTGGCATCAGCCGGATTGCAGAGTTATCCTGACTATGACAAAGGGCAGCGTCAGTGCGCTGCCCTTTGTTTCTACTCTTCACTCAAACGATTGATATTTTGCATCGAAGCGGACGAAAGTTCCGCCATAGGGATTCCTATCGTACTATTGGATTGAAACTACGGTATACTCCTGATCTTCGACTGCTTTTTTCAAGACATCATCCGATACTTCGTTCTCTAATGTTACGACGGCAGTTCCCGTTTCATGGCTGACGGAAGCCTCCTTCACTTCCGAAAGCGCCTCTAAACTTTTCTTTACTCTCGCCTCACAGTGTCCGCACATCATTCCTTCTATCTGCATTGTCTTTGTCATATCATTTTCCTCCTTCTTCTTTCCTGACATATTGACTATTTCTATACTTTCCGGCATATCTCTGCAGTTTTGCTTCCTGCCCTTTGGCTTCTTACCTTTCCGCGCGCCGCCATCCATCGGGAAAAAATTTAACCGCAGCGCATTGCTTACAACACAAAAGCTGGAAAGGCTCATAGCGGCTGCTCCAAACATGGGGTTTAATTTCCATCCAAAAACAGGATACCACAAACCAGCCGCCAAAGGAATCCCTATTGCATTATAAAAAAACGCCCAAAAAAGATTTTCATGGATATTTCTTAACGTTGCGCGGCTTAAACGGATTGCTGCCGGAACATCCCGCAACCTGCTCTTTACCAATACCACGTCTGCCGCATCAATGGCAATATCGGTTCCTGCGCCAATGGCAATTCCGATATCGGCTCTGGTCAATGCCGGCGCATCATTAATACCGTCGCCAACCATAGCTGTCTTTCCCTGTTTACTTAACGCTGCTATGACCTTCTCTTTTTCATCCGGCAAAACTCCTGCAACCACTTCGCTTACTCCCGCCTGCCTGCCGATTGCGCGCGCAGTCCTCTCATGGTCTCCGGTCAGCATAACCACACGGAGCCCCATATCCTCCAATTCCCGTATCGCCTGTATACTATCTTCCTTAATAACATCCGCCACGGCAATCAGACCCGATAAAGCGTTACCTTTTGCAAAAAACAACGGCGTCTTTCCCTCATTTGCTAACTGTTCTGCCTTTGTTTTGATTTCCGGGGAAACTGCGACCTGTTTCTCAATAAATTTCAGATTTCCCCCCAATAACGGCTCGCCCTGATATTCTGCTGACAGTCCATTTCCGGGAAAATTCTGAAATCCGGTTACTTCTCTCTCCTCCGTCCCCCATTCCTCTGCTTTCGCAAGAATTGCCTTTGCCAGCGGATGTTCGCTTTTTCGTTCCAGTGCGGAAGCGAACGACAGCAATTCCCGTTCTGTCACTCCTTCCGATGGAAAAATATCGGTTACTTCCGGTCTGCCGCTGGTAATGGTTCCCGTCTTATCCAATGCAACCGTCCGTACTTTTCCTGCCTCTTCCAGAGAAACTGCTGTCTTAAACATAATCCCATGCTTTGCGCCCATTCCGTTTCCTACCATAATGGCAACCGGGGTTGCTAATCCCAATGCGCAAGGGCAGCTAATCACGAGGACAGAAACCGCTCTATTCAGGGAAAATCCAATACTTTGCCCGGAAAACATCCAAATCAAAAACGTAACGGCTGAAATGGCTATGACAATCGGAACAAAGACGCCGGATACCCGATCCGCAACTTTAGCAATCGGAGCCTTTGTTGCCGCCGCATCACTTACCATTCGTATGATCTGGGATAACGTCGTATCTTTCCCTACACGCAGCGCCTGACATCGGATAAACCCCGACCGGTTTATTGTCGCTGCAGACACCCTGTCTCCTTTCTCCTTATCAACCGGTATACTCTCTCCCGTCAGCGCCGATTCGTCCACTGCGCTGTTTCCCTCTATGACAATGCCGTCCACCGGAATATTTTCTCCGGGACGGACTACAAAAATATCATTCTTTTGTACCTGTTCCACCGGAACTACTGCTTCCTCTTCTCCCCGGACAACCGTCGCCATCTTTGGCGCTAATCTCATCAGGCCTTTCAAAGCATTTGTCGTCTTCCCCTTCGACCTTGCCTCCAACATCTTTCCTACGGTAATCAGTGTCACGATCATCGCCGCTGATTCAAAATAAAATTCATGCATATATGACATAGCGGCATCCGCATGATGATAAAGCTGCGCATCCGTCATCGCAAATAAGGCATACGTGCTATAGAGATAAGAGGCGCCCGCTCCCAGGGCTACCAGAGTATCCATATTAGGCGCTCCGTGAAACAGGCTCCGAAATCCACTGATGAAAAATTTCTGGTTGATGACCAAGATCAAGCCCGCTAACAACTGCTGCAGCAATCCCATTGCAATATAGTTATGCTCTAAAAAAGCAGGAAGCGGCAGCCCCCACATCATATGCCCCATTGAGAGATACAACAGTACCATCAAAAAAACAAGCGATGCAAAAAGCCTTTGCTTTAATAACGGCGTCTCCCTGTCCTGTAATTGTTCTTCCTCTGCGGCATGCGGTCTCCCTTCTTCCGCCCCTTGTTTTGCAGCGCCATAACCAGCCTGCTCCACCGCCTTGATAATCTCCTGCGGTGCAGCGGTTCCCTCGACTCCCATGGAATTTGTCAACAGACTGACAGAACAGGATATTACGCCCGGCACAGCAGAAACTGCCTTTTCCACCCGTGTACTGCAGGCGGCACAGCTCATTCCCGTAACTTTATACTGTTCCATATTTTAACCTCCATTCTTTTCCGGTTATCCTTTTACTACTTCATCAGCTTCCGAATAGTCTCTACCAAATCCTCCACTGTATCTTCCCTGCCATTTCGTATATCCTGCGCCACGCAGGTCCGGATATGATTGGCAAGCAGCAACTTGCTGAAACTGTTTAACGCCGCATTAGCCGCCGCCACCTGCATCAGTATATCCGTACAATACGCATCCCTTTCTACCATGCCCCGGATGCCCCGAATCTGTCCCTCAATCCGGTTTAACCGATGAATCAAATCCTTATATTCCTGTTCCGTGCGTTCCTTTTTCCTGTGGCAGCAGCCGCATTCCTTTTCTTCCGACACAACTATCCCCCGCTTTCCATATTCCATCCATTGCCTCTCCCCTGGCAACTACCATCACGCAAACCCTATGAAAACTATACTGTAAATACATTACATAAAATATGTACTGTGAAACAAAGATACCCTCAGAGGGTATCTATCTTTTTATATTATATACTCCCCAAGGGTATTTTGCAACCTTTTATTTACAGACACCGGAGCGCGGAAAGATTTTTTTCCCCGCATACATGCCAAAATGTCCTATCTCTTCTTCAATACGGAGCAGCCGGTTATATTTTGCCACCCGCTCGCTTCTGCACGGCGCGCCTGTCTTAATCTGTCCCGCATTTAACGCCACTGACAGATCGGCGACCGTGGTATCCTCTGTTTCGCCCGAACGGTGGGAAATAATAGACGTATATCCGTTTTTCTTAGCTAATTTAATCGCTTCAATCGTCTCGGAAACCGTCCCAATCTGATTCAGCTTAATCAGGATAGAATTTGCGCAGAAATGATCAATCCCTTTCTGCAGACGTTTTGTATTTGTTACAAACAAATCATCCCCAACTAACTGCACCGCATCTCCCAGTTCTCCGGTAATACTCCTCCATCCTTCCCAGTCCTCTTCGTCCAGAGGATCTTCCAGTGAACGAATCGGATAAGCTTTACACAGTTCTCTCCAGTGGGCAACTAATTCCTGTGTTGACAAAGTCTGGTTGCTCTTTGGCAGATGGTATTCTCCCGTCCTGCTTCCCTTCCATTCGCTTGCCGCGGCATCCAAAGCCAGCACAAAATCCTGTTCCGGTTGATAGCCTGCTTCCTCAATGGCTTTCAGGATGATCTCGATCGCTTCACTGTCGCTGCCCAGATCAGGCGCAAATCCACCTTCGTCGCCGACCGACGTCGTCAGCTTTTCCTTCTTTAAAATATTCTTCAGCACGTGATATACCTCGCAGCACTGCCTTAATCCCTCCGAAAAACAACAGGCGCCCACCGGCATAATCATAAATTCCTGAATATCTACCGTATTTGCTGCGTGTGCGCCGCCATTTAAAATATTCATCATCGGTACCGGAAGCACGGTTCCGCTGACTCCGCCTAAATAACGATATAACGGCATATTGAGACTCTCAGCCGCCGCCCTTGCCGCCGCAATCGACACCGCCAGAACTGCGTTTGCTCCCAGATGGCTTTTGTCATTTGTACCATCCAGGGAAAGCATTTTCCGGTCAATCCCATAGCAGTCCCTTACATCCATCCCCGCCAACGCGCCGGAAATTTCTGTATTGATATGGTTGACTGCTTTTGTCACTCCCAGCCCCATATAAACCTTTCCGCCGTCCCGCAGTTCATGCGCCTCGTACAGCCCGGTAGACGCGCCGCTTGGACATGCTCCCCTTGCCCGTATGCCGCTTTTTAAAACTACCTCTGCTTCAACGGTAGGATTTCCTCTTGAATCAATAATCTGTCTTCCCTTTACTTCCTGAATCCGGTACATACTCATACTCTACCTCTCTTCTATTTCTCTCTTTGATTGCCTTCTGGATACGAAACTACTCAGTATTATTGGCAATACCAAAAATATTTATACAAAAATATGGAAATAGTATATAGCAGATCCACTTTCTGCAAACAATGTATAAAAAATAGGAAATATCAAGAAAAATACTGGTTTTTTTCTCCGGAATATCGTAAAATTATCTTAAAAACAAAGAGAGAACAGAAAGATTGGAAAACAGACAGGAGGCAGATATGGCAGTTACAACCTTTGCGGCAATTGATGTCGGCTCGCACGAAACCACGCTTCGGGTTTACGAAATTTCCAAAAAAAACGGCATCCATGAACTGGACTGTGTGCACCATACGGCAAGACTGGGATATGAAACCTACTCTACGGGACATATCAGCTACCGTTCGATTGAAAAGCTGTGTAAGATTTTAAATGGTTTTTCAGAGAAAATGAAGGAATACGGCATTTCTGACTACATGATCATTGCGACCAGCGCCCTAAGGGAAGCAGATAACAATCTAATTGTATTAGATCAGGTAAAACAACGCACCGGTTTTTCCATTAAAATATTGAGCAACTCTGAGCAGCGTTATCTCTGCTATAAAGCGATTGCATTAACGGAAAATACTTTTCATAAGCTTATTCAAAAGGGAACCCTGCTTGTAGACGTCGGCGGCGGCAGCATCCAGTTATCTCTCTTTGATAAAAATACATTGATTGGAACCCAGAATATCCTGTTAGGCTCGCTCCGTATCCAGGAAATCCTGCAGAACATGCGCAATACCACAGACAATTATCAGAATCTGGTATATGAATTTATCTCCCATGACCTGCACGCATACGCCAAATCTTATTTAAAAGATATTAAGGTCAAAAATATCATCGCTGTAGGAAATCAACTGCAAAGCTTTGTAAAATATCTGACTACGCATAATTTTGGCAGTTTACAGCCGTTTGATGCAAAAGGAAAAAAGAAAGATTCCGTAAATAGGACAGAATATGACGAATTTTATCGTTCCATCTTATCCCAAAGCCCGGAAGAACTTGCCCGTGAACTAAATATTAATATGGATAAGGCTTCTCTTTTGCTTCCTCCGGCTATGATTTATCATAATATTTTTGAAGAAACGCAGGCTGAGCAGATGTGGCTTTCCGGCATTACCATCTGCGACGGCATGGCCGCTGACTTTGCGGAGCGAAAAACGCATATTGTTCCCGCGCACAGCTTTGCAGACGATATCCTATCCGCCGCCAGAAAAATCGCCGCCCGGTACGGATGCAGCCAGAAGCATAACGGAAGCATTGAAAGCGTCGCCTTAAAGATTTTTGACGCCGTCAAGCGCAAAAACAATCTGACAAGACAAGAACGTCTGTTGTTGCAGATTTCCGCCATATTACACAACTGCGGCGCCTTTATCAACCTGAATGATATTGCTGAAAATTCCTATAAAATCGTTACCTCTACGGAAATTATCGGTATTTCCCATAAACAGCGCATGATGGTAGCGAATATTGTACGCTATCCTTTTGACACGTTTCCAAAATACTCTGAGCTAAGCGATGTGTTTGAAAATACGGAATATATTAAACTCATTAAATTAAACGCGATTCTCCGCCTTGCGGACGCTATGGATCGAAGCCACCGCCAGAAATTCCGTAAAGTGACCGTTACCCTTCGAAACCATACCCTGTACGTGACCGGCCACACCATTTATGACATTACCCTGGAACAGGGTATCTTTTCTAAAAATGCCGGCTTTTTTGAAGAGGTCTTTGGCATCAGGCCGCTGCTGCGGCAGAAGAAAGAATTTTAAGCGCGGTAAAATAACAAAATGCCTGTAATATGGTTGTCCGCACACCCCATATTACCGAAAACATATGTGCAGAAAAGAGGTTAGATATGGCAAATAAATCAATCTATTCAAAACCGGAATATTTTTATAACAGAGAGTTAAGCTGGATTCTCTTTAACTATCGCGTCCTGGAGGAGGCAAAGGACAAAGAAATACCGCTTTTAGACCGCTTAAAGTTTCTCAGTATTACTGCCTCTAATTTAGATGAATTTTTTATGGTCCGCGTCGCTTCTTTAAAAGATATGGTACAGGTAAACTATACCAAAAAGGATATTTCCGGCATGACGCCGCAGATGCAGTTAAATGCCATTAATAAACAGACGCATGAATTGGTAAAAGAGCAATATGATACGTATAATAAGCTCCTGCTTCCCAGTCTTCTCAAAGAAAAGATCCATATTATCGACCATCACGAAGATTTAAACCGCCAACAGGCACAGTATATCGACCATTATTTCCAATCTGAAGTCTATCCGGTACTGACCCCTATGGCTGTAGACTCTTCCCGCCCTTTTCCTTTAATCCGCAATAAATCTCTAAATATCGGCGCTCTGCTCAAAACAAAGGCGCACAATAAAGACGACGAAATCAAGGGACAATTCCGGGAATTATATATGGCGCATAACAGCGGCAAAAAAAAGAAAAAAAATCATGTGGATATTGATTTTGCCACGGTCCAGGTACCGTCTGTTTTGCCGCGCTTTGTAGAAATCCCGTCAGAGGAAGAAGAAGCCAAAACATTTATTTTATTGGAACAGATCATAGAAAAAAATATCAACAAGATTTTTTTAAACTATGAGGTTCTCTCCGTTTTCCCCTATCGCGTTATGAGAAATTCCGATTTGACAATAGAAGAAGACGAAGCGGCCGATCTGTTAATGGAGATTGAACGTCAGCTTAAAAAACGCCAATGGGGCGAAGCCATCCGGCTTGAGGTAGAAGACAGCATTGACGAACGGCTCCTTCGGACGCTAAAAGAGAATCTCTGCATCAAAGAAGAAGATATCTTTAAAATAAACGGTCCGCTAGATCTTACTTTTTTAATGAAACTTTCCGGTCTGTCAGGCTATGACCATCTGCGCAGCAAAAAATATACCCCGCAGCCTGCAAAACAGTTAAACGGCGAGGAGCATCTGTTTGCACAAATCAGAGAACATGATATCCTTCTGCATCATCCTTACGAAACCTTTGACCCGGTCGTAGACTTTGTCAGACAGGCCTCGCAGGATGCGAACGTTCTGGCAATCAAACAAACCCTGTATCGCGTCAGCAGCAACTCTCCCATTATTTCTTCTCTGGCAGAGGCTGCCGAAAACGGGAAACAGGTTACCGTCCTTGTCGAATTAAAAGCCCGCTTTGATGAAGAAAACAATATCAACTGGGCGCGTAAGCTGGAGAAAGCCGGCTGCCATGTACTATATGGCCTGGTTGGTTTAAAAACACACAGCAAGATTACTCTTGTCGTCCGAAAGGAAGAAGACGGCATCCGCCGCTATGTCCATCTGGGAACCGGCAACTACAATGACAGCACGGCAAAACTTTATACGGATATGGGACTTCTGACCTGCCAAAAGACCATCGGCGAAGATGCAACAGCTATATTTAATATGCTTTCCGGCTACTCTGAACCGGCTGTCTGGAATAAACTCAGCGTCGCCCCCATCTGGCTCCGCGACCACTTTATCCGAATGATCAACAGAGAGCGGGATTTCGCCAAAGCCGGTAAAAAAGCTTTTATTAAAGCAAAGATGAATTCATTATGTGATTCCGGAATTATCTGCGCGCTTTACGAAGCATCCGCCGCCGGCGTAAAAATTGATCTGGTCGTCCGCGGAATATGCTCCTTAAAAGTCGGTATTCCCGGTATCAGCGAAAACATTACTGTCCGCTCCATCGTTGGGGATTTCTTAGAACACAGCCGTATTTTCTATTTCCATAACAACGGCTTTGAGGAAGTCTACTTAGGCAGCGCTGACTGGATGCCGCGCAATTTGGATAAGCGCGTTGAAATTCTGTTTCCAATAGAAGACGCGGCGCTGAAAGATGAGGTCATCCACATTTTAGACATACAACTGAAAGATAATGTAAAAGCGCGTGAAATGCAGGCAGACGGCACATACTACCGTTTAAAATGCCGCGGCAAAAACAAGCTAAACTCGCAGCAGTATTTCTGCAGGGAGGCAATTACCGTTACGGAAAGCCGCAAACATACGCCGCATTCCACACGCAGATTTGAACCGTTGACTCATGAAGAGGAAGACATACTTTCCTGAAGGACTTCCTGAATATCCGACACCGGAATCACTGTTAATTTATCCAGTATTTCAGCAGAAACTTCTTCTAAGTCCTCTTCATTCTTTTTGGGAATTAATACCGTACGGATGCCGGCGCGCTGCGCCGCCATCAGTTTTTCCGGAAGTCCGCCTATCGGCAGTACTTCTCCGCGCAAAGAAATCTCTCCCGTCATTGCCAGATTTTTCCTGACAGGTACATTGGTAACCAAAGAAGTCAGCGCGGTAAAAAGAGTAACGCCGGCAGACGGCCCATCTTTCGGAACCGCCCCCTCGGGCACATGGATATGGATATCCTTCTTCTTAAAGTCAAATTTACTGTCTGCAAACTTCGATTTTACAAGAGTATAGGCAAGTTCTGCAGATTCCTTCATCACATCCCCCAGTTGACCGGTAATATGAATTTTCCCGCTGCCGGACGTTGCCACAGTCTCGATAAAAAGAATTTCTCCGCCCACCTGCGTCCACGCAAGCCCGGTAGCGACTCCCGAAATTCTTTTTTTCAGCGTCTCATCATGACTTGTTACCTTCTTACCTAAGATATCATGGATGTCTTTCTTCTGGATGCTGATTTTTTCCATGCCCTCTTCTATCCGTTTCACTGCCGCATAACGGCAAATCTTATCCAACTGTTTCCGAAGGCCGCGGACGCCTGCCTCCATCGTGTACTCATTGATTATTTTCTTGAGAGCCCCCGGCGTAATCGTCAACTGTCCCTTTTGTAAGCCTGCTTCTTCCAATGCTTTCGGAAGCAGATATTTTCTGCCAATCTCATATTTTTCCAAAGGGGTATACCCCGGAAGGGAGATTACTTCCATACGATCTAACAGCGGCTTTGGAATGCCATCTGTCGTATTTGCCGTACAGAGGAAAAAAACATGGGACAAATCATACGGCACATTCAGATAATGATCGACAAACGTATGATTCTGCTCCGGATCTAACGCCTCCAGAAGAGCGCTTGCAGGATCGCCCTGATATTCCTTTGTCAGCTTATCAATCTCATCCAATACGACAACCGGATTGCTGACCTTTGACCGCTTGATTCCTTCCATGATGCGGCCGGGCATGGCGCCAACATACGTCCTGCGGTGTCCGCGGATCTCTGCCTCATCCCGTATCCCGCCCAGACTGATTCGCACATATTCTCTTCCCAATGCGTCGGCAATACTTTTTCCCATACTGGTTTTACCGGTACCCGGCGCGCCAACAAACAGTAATATGGAGCCGGTTTGTTTCTTACGGAGCTTCATAACCGCAATCTGCTCCAAAATTCTCTTTTTGACCTTATCCAGACCAAAATGATCCCGGTTTAAGATCTGCCTTGCATTTCCTATATCTATGTTATTTTCTTCCTCCTCTTTCCACGAAAGCGTCGTTATAAAATCCAGATAATCATACAGCGTACCATATTCGTGTCCGCTGCTTCCTTCCATGGCAAAACGCTTTAATGCTCTTTTTGCCTCTTTCTCTGCCTCCTCCGGCATGCCGGCCTCCTCTATCCGTTTTGCAAACATTTCTTCTTCCGAAGAAGCCTCTTCATCCAACTCTTTTAGCTGATCCTCCAAAATCCGCATCTGCTTTCGAATTGCCATAACTTTATAGGAATCCTGCTGCTCCTGCGTCATCCGCTTGCGGATTTCCTCCTGTACCGATTGATTGCCAAGCAGACGGCGGATTCCCTCCATAATCAGTTCATACCGCTTTTTCAGGGAATCCGTAGAAATGATTTCAAAACGTTCCGCCGGATCAAAATCAAGATAACCACCGATATTCGTCGCCGCCTCGTTCATATTCCTCCAACGGCGGATATAGCCTTTCATCAGAACGCCGCCCGGGATATCCTGTACAAGAGCCTCAGCATACTGTTTAAACTCCTGTAAAAGCTCTGCCTCCTCCTTCTCAGACAAATCCCTTATATCCTCCAGAAAATGATAAGACGCCTCTACCCTTTCCTTCTGGAAGGTAATATCAGAGATTTGGACACGTTCCTTTGTTTCCACGGAGAATATGACGCTGCCATCATGACCGGAAACAGAAGTCGCCTTTGCGATGATCCCCACGTCATAAAAATCCTCTGCGCGGAGTTCTCCCCGTTCCTTCTGTTCCCTAATCGGTACAATGATAAAATTTTCTTCTTTTTTTATATTTTCGATTTCTGCCCGCGAAAACACATCTTCCTGAATGTTAATCTGCACATTGGATAAAATCAATGTATCAAAAACCGGTATTACTAACACAGTCGCTTACCTCCCATCGTTTTTGTTAGCACTTTTATCAAACGAGTGCTAATTACTTGGTGTAAACAAAGCGCAAACAAAAGAGTCTGCGCCTTCTTAATAAGATACTACCATTGTAATCCTGTTTTGTCAAGTAAATTCTTTCTTTTACATCCGATAAAAATAAAATCTATCGGAGTTTGCATTTCGCCCGCTCTTTCCGCATCCACTCTTTATCTTCCCCGGTAATACGCCGGGATTCTATTCCTTTTTGCAGCATCCTTTTATAAGTTGCCCTGTCTAATGGATTTTTCTCCAGAAACCGCCTGGTCCGTTCCGGAAACTTTGCCCATGCGGTCGCATACGCCCATGCGACCGCCATACTTGCATAATAGGCGCTGGTATCTAACTTCCCCAGGATTGTAAGAACGCTTTCTATGTAGTCCGGATGCAGATAATGCGCCAGAGACATGACTGCAACAACCCGTACTTCAAATTCCTTCCGGCTGTTTTGATATTGCATCAGAAACTCCCATACCTCCTTAGGATAACGGTCTGCGCTGGAAAAGGTAGTACAAAAGGAATCATTGACGGACCAGTTGTCAATTCTGGGAATAAACTGCTCCGTCTGCTGAAGGATTTCCTGCAGCGGCGCTTTGACATAACCTAAAATCATCCCCTGCAACATCACTTCCTCAAAAAACCTGCAGTCCCTCCATGACAGGTATTCTGCCCAGTTTTCCTCTGCAGCCATCTCCTTGGCGATTTTCCGAAGTTCCGGCAGACGGATGCCAAGCATATTTTTCACCCCCGGAAGCAGACCGGAAGAAAACTCCTGATACTCCTTTTGCGCCAACTGCTGTAACCGCTCCTGCAGCTCTGTTTGTTTCATCACTTCCCCTCCTCTCTGCCTGTAAACCCCTCCGGGCAATTGCAAAACGTTCAGAAACCGGTAACGCCCGCTTCCCCGGACATACTACATGTTCAGAAAATCCATCAGAGAAATCTGGTTTGTATGCGGCAGGTCTCCCATCAGCCCCAGCCTTCCCATCGTTTCTAAAATTGTCGTACTTACTTTACAGCGATTCTTAAAATCCTCTCTGGACAGAAATTTCCCTTTGGCTGCCTCATCCTCTATCAACTCGGCAGCCTTATCCCCCAAACCTTCGATTGTCGCAAAGGAAGGCAAAAGTTTTCCATCCACAATCTGGAACCGATTTGCTTTGGAACGATAAATATCAATTTTAACAAAGGAAAAGCCGCGCGCATACATTTCCTGTACAATCTTCATATCCTCCAACGTATTTTTCTCTTTATCTGAAAGTTCGTTTTTTCGTTTTTGGTAATCATCCATATAATATTCCAGACGCTCCCTTCCAAGACACATCAATTCATAATCAAAAGAAGTCGCACGAATACTAAAATATGCGGCATAATATGCCAAGGGATAATATACCTTAAAATATGCTACACGGAGCGCCATCATAACGTAAGCAGCCGCATGCGCCTTTGGGAACATATATTTAATCCTTCTGCAGGATTCCAGATACCATTCCGGTACGTTGCAGGCTCTCATATCTTCTTCCATATCCTGCGTCAGGCCTTTTCCTTTTCGCACGCTTTCCATGATTTTAAAAGAACGTTCATTTTCTACTCCCATATGGATCAAATACGTCATAATATCATCACGGGTACAAATGGCAGTCGAAAGCGTACAATCCCCATTGGCAATAAAATACTGCGCATTGTTCAGCCATACATCCGTTCCGTGGGACAGACCGGAAATACGCACCAAATCCGAAAAATTCTTCGGTTTGGCGTCTAAAAGCATTCCGATAACAAACGGCGTTCCAAATTCCGGAAGTCCCAGACACCCCAACGTACAGCCGCCAATATCCTCCGGCTGGATTCCCAACGCTTCCGTACTTTCAAAAAGCGACAATACCTTTTTATCATCCATACGGATTTTTCCGGCATCCACATCGGTCAAATCCTCCAGCATCCGTATCATGGTAGGATCCTGATGCCCCAAAATATCTAATTTCAACAGGTTGGAGTCAATCTTATGATAATCAAAATGCGTGGTAATAATCTTTGTTTTCATATCATTTGCCGGGTGCTGCACCGGTGTAAAAGTATAAATTTCCTCTCCCATCGGCAATACAACAATGCCGCCGGGATGCTGGCCTGTTGAACGTCTGACTCCCTCGCAGCCATGCGCGATACGCTCTATCTCTGCACTCCGCTTTGTTATCTCTCTCTCTTCACAATATTTTTTTACATAACCATACGCTGTCTTCTCCGCAAGCGTTCCAACCGTTCCGGCACGAAAAGTATGTCCGGCGCCAAAAATCACTTCTGTATAATCATGCGCATTGCTCTGATATTCACTTGAAAAATTCAAATCAATATCCGGCTCTTTATTGCCTTTAAAACCAAGAAAGGTTTCAAACGGAATATCATGTCCCTCCTTTTCCAGCATAGCGCCACAGCGCGGGCAGACCTTGTCCGGAAGGTCACATGCCGAATTTCCACTATGGGCCTTTAACTCTTCCGAATCAAAATCATAATAATGGCATTCCTTGCAATAATAATGCGCCGCCAGAGGATTAATCTCCGTAATGCCTGCCATTGTCGCTACAAACGAGGAGCCGACCGACCCCCGCGAGCCAACCAGATACCCATCCTCATTTGACTTCCATACCAGTTTCTGCGCAATGATATACATAACGGCATAGCCGTTGCTGATGATTGAATTTAACTCCCGCTCCAGACGCTCTACTACCACCGGAGGCAAATCAGGACCGTAGATTTCATGCGCACGGTTATAGCAGATATCACGCAGATCCTGAGCGGAATTTTCGATTTCCGGCGGACACTTTCTGGGACTGCATGGTTCTATCTTGTCAATCATATCTGCAATCCGGTTTGTATTGGTAATGACAATCTCCTCTGCTTTTTTAGGCCCAAGATATTGAAATTCCTCAAGCATCTCCCCGGTTGTCCTAAAATACAGCGGAGCCTGATAATCGGCATCGGCAAAGCCCTTTCCCGCCATAATGATACGCCGGTAAATTTCATCCTCCGGCTCTAAGAAATGTACGTCGCATGTTGCAACTACCGGTTTGCTGTAAGTCTCTCCCAGGGAAACAATCCTTCGGTTGATTTCCATCAAATCATTTTCATCCTGTATCTGCGGGTATTTGTCATTATCCCTTAACATAAATGCATTATTCCCTAATGGCTGGATTTCCAGATAATCGTAAAATCTGACGATACGATCGATTTCCTCTTCCGGCTTTTCCTCTAAGATCGCACGATACAGTTCGCCGGCTTCACAGGCAGAGCCAATCATTAGCCCTTCCTTCCATTGCAAAAACAGGCTTTTGGGAAGTTTCGGCCTGCGGTTAAAATATTTTAGATGTGATTCTGATACCAGACGATATAAATTCACTCTTCCCGTCTCATTCTTCGCTAAAATCACGGCATGATACGACGGAAGTTTGCGAATCGTTTCCTCGTCAGGCGCGCCAAATGCATTTAATTGTTTTAAATTGTCAACTCCTTTTTCCTCTAACATGCCAAGCAGTTTAAGAAAAATCTCCGCCGTCGCCGTTGCATCATCTACGGCCCGGTGATGATTTTCCAACGATATCCCAAGCCGCTTCGCAACAGTATCTAACTTATACCGCTTTAAATCCGTTAATACGGCGCGGGATACGGCAACGGTATCGACTACGGTAAAATCTGTAGAAAGATTTCTCGCCTTTGCTTTCTCATCAATAAATCCCATATCAAAATCGGCATTGTGCGCTACCATAACACTGCTGCCGCAGAAATCCAAAAATTCCGGCAGCACTGCATCTAAAGTCCTCGCTCCGGTTACCATCGAATCATCTATGCCGGTCAGTTCCTGGACCGGATAGGGAATCGGACGCAGGGGGTTGACAAAAGTACTATAGGTATCCGTTATTTTTTTATTTTCAATTTTTACCGCGCCAATTTCAATGATTTCATTACTTTTGGCGCCAATCCCTGTTGTTTCTAAGTCAAATACCACAAACGTATCACAAAAATCCTGTCCCTTTTCATTCCTGACAATATCAATCAGGTCGTCGACCAAATAAGCTTCCATGCCATATAATATCTTAAAATCCTCATCTTTGGATACCTCATGGCTGGCATCCGGAAACGCCTGTACCACGCCATGATCCGTAATGGCAACCGCCTGATGCCCCCAGCTTTTCGCCTGTTTTACAAAATCGCGTACCGGTACGACCGAATCCATTTCACTCATCTGGGTATGGGCATGAAGCTCTACCCGCTTTCTTCCATCATAGCAGTCCATCCGCTTAACGCGGGTATCTACCCCCGGCTTAATGCCGCGAACAGTACTAATCGTAATTTCCCGGCTAAAGGTATCATAGGTTGGATGTCCTTTTATTTTCAAAAATCCGTCCTTTTTTATGTTTTCACGCATCAACTCCAGCTCTTCCTTTTCCAGAAAAAGCTTTACCATGATCGAATCCGTAAAATCCGAAACGCTGAACATAAAAAGAACCATGCCGCTCCGGGTTTCACGCTCTTCAACACTAAGGACCATCCCCTCGATAACGGCCTCACGGATTTCTCCCTGAATATCTGCAATTTTCATCAAATCGCCTTCACAGTTCCTGCCATAAAAGCATTCCTCATCCACAGGACCACTGCCCCACTTGGATTGATTCTTTCGGAACGAACTTCGCCTATCCCGGACTTCCTTTCCCCGGCTTTTATCTGTCTTTCCAACCGGTTTCCTCCCGGTTTTCCTGATATCAGGCTCTGCATCCTGCGTATGCTTACTTATGCCTGTGGAATCTGATTCTGCTCCGGCATTTACCAAAACATCCACCCCTGCGGTTCTTTCATTCCCGGAAGGAACGTCAAACCCCTTCATGGAAAAATCAATCGTTACCTCTATCAAAAAATCCGCCAGACGGCGGAAGATTTCCTGGACCGTATCAATCCATTCCTGCTCCCTCGCCCGAAAGATCAAATCATCCTCGCACTTCAGGCAAAGGCAGTTCTCTTCTATTGTTACTTTTCCCCGGTATAGCATATTGAACAGTAAAATATTTTTTTCCTTTAAAATCAATAAAACGCTATCCTGATACTCCTCCCAGAATATCTTTGGCGTATACTGTCCGGACAAAGAAAAGTGTTCTCTTATCTCCACCTGGAATCCGGTCTTTTTAAACTGCTTCCGTAAAGCAAAGAGAAGAAGCTGTATCTCACGGTATGCAATAATATGATTGCTCTCAATATATACCGTAACCGTCTTCTGTTCGCCGGATAACAGAATCCGCTTTACGAAAACTTTGGAAAACAGTCTCATCTGCCGTTCTGTCAGCGCTAATCCTTCAAAGGTATCTAATAATAACTTATCCATCGAATCACTCACATCTTTCTCGGTTATGATTTACTGCCAAAAGCTACGCCATTTTTTCAAGTTCCTCACGCAAAGCGTCTAACAGCTTATCCTCAGGAACTTTGCGGATAATTTCCCCTTTTTTAAACAAAAGCCCCTCGCCTTTGCCGCCTGCAATACCAAGATCTGCTTCTCTTGCTTCGCCCGGTCCGTTGACTGCGCAGCCCATCACTGCAATTTTGATATCCAAATCCATAGGTTCTACCATCTTCTCAACCCTTTCCGCCAGGCCAATCAAATCAATCTGCGTACGTCCGCAGGTTGGACAGGATACGACTGTCACGCCGCCTTTCCGCAGACCCAATGATTTTAAAATCAACTTGGCAGAACGGATTTCCTCCACAGGATCGCCGGTTAAGGAGACACGAATCGTATCTCCAATCCCCTGATATAAAATAGCGCCAATTCCCACTGCAGATTTAATATTTCCGGCAAGCAAAGAACCAGACTCTGTTATCCCGACATGAATGGGATAATTGGTCCGTTTTGCAATGAACTCATGCGCCTGAATACACATGAAAACATCAGAGGATTTCATACTAATCACGAGTTTATCGTATCCGATATCTTCAATCCTTTTTACGTTATCCAGCGCGCTTTCAACGAGTCCCTGCGCTGTAACTTTGCCATATTTTTCGATAAAAGTCTTTTGAAGCGAACCGCTGTTTACTCCAACACGAATCGGAATCCCACGCCCTTTTGCAGCTTCTACCACTGCTTTTACTTTATCTGTGGAGCCAATATTGCCCGGATTGATACGGATTTTATCCGCCCCATTCTCCACGGCGGCAATCGCCAGCCGGTAATCAAAATGAATATCTGCCACCAGAGGAATATGAATCCGCTTCTTAATCTCCTTCAATGCGGCGGCAGCTTCCATCGTTGGAACTGCGCAGCGGACAATATCACATCCTGCGTCTTCAAGGGCCAGAATCTGCGATACCGTCGATGCAACATCTTCTGTTTTTGTATTTGTCATAGACTGTATGGCAACCGGATTGCCATTGCCAATCGTAATTGTCCCAATTTGAATTGCCTTTGTCCGCTCTCTCATCCCTGTACTCATGCCGCATGCCTCCTCTGCAGGCAGGAATATGCCAATGATTTTACTGCCCGCCATATCAATTTTCGTTATCGAACCAACTTGATAATATCATTATACATGATAAAGACCATTAAAAGCATCAATAAGACAAAACCGGCAAAATGAATATAGCCTTCCTTATCCCGGGGAACCGGTTTCCCGCGAATGGCCTCAATAATAATAAAGATCAAACGCCCGCCGTCCAGAGCCGGAAGCGGAAGAAGGTTCATGACCCCCAAATTTGCGCTCAGTAATACAGACATATACAACATGTTCAGAATTACCGTGCGCATCCCATAATCACTGCTTTGCTCTATCACATTACCAACGGTATCGATGATACCAACCGGCCCCGATAACTCATCTGTACTGATCTTGCCGGTAATCAACTGCCCAAGGCTTGCCACGGTCGTTTCAATCCAATATTTGACTTCAATCACACTGTATTTTAAGATAGCAATCCCACTGCCGCCCTTGATATCCTCCGCAGCATAGAGTCCCAATCCCTTTGTTTCATACGATTCCGGAGTAATCTGATATGTCTGGACATCTTCTCCCCGCTGGATTTCAAAAGCAAGCGCTTTCCCATCCGTATTATATTTGTCAATCGCCTGTTTTAATTCTTCGCCGTTGGAAACCTCTGTTCCATTGACACGGACAATCCTGTCCCCCTTCTTAATTCCCGCCTTATCAAAAGGTTTATTCTCCGTAACAGAAGCAATTTCATTCGAAGAGAGCTGTTGATCCGGCGTATAAGTAAAGCCGAACAGATACATCGTATAGTTCGGATCTACGATAACGGTTTTTTCTTTTCCATCCCGTTCCAATACAATCTGCACATCCTCTCCCGTCAACGGATGCAACTGGATATACGTATCAATTTCACGGCCAATGGAAATCTTATGTCCGTTGATGCTTCGAATCATATCCCCGACTTCAATTCCCGCTTTCTGCGCCGGTTGATTGCTGTAAACCTCTTCGACGCGCGGATAATCGATTCCGCTGTTTGCAAGAATGATAATAGAAATCAGAAACGCAAAAACGAAATTGAAAAACGGGCCTGCAAAAATAATGGAAAAACGCGCCCATTTTCCCTTTTGATTTAAAGAATTTTCCGCATCGTTTTCCTCATCTTCGCCAACCATCGCACAGGAACCGCCAATCGGGAATAATTTCCACGAATATTTGGTTACCTCCTGCCAGTCTTCTCTTTCCTCAAACATCTTACCGGTACAAAAAAACCTGACAACAAATTTTTTCGGAGTTTTAGCAAATGTAACAATACGCGGTCCCATTCCGACGGAAAACTCCGGAACACCTACTCCGTTTTTCTTCGCCAGAAGAAAATGCCCCAACTCATGAGCTACTACAATTAATGTAAAAATCAATAATGCTGCAATAATATTCATAAACTACCTCTATTCTAATAATTTTTCTGTATGACAAATCCTTTTAGTAACTCCCCTGATAAGTTTCATTTATCTTAGCAAGGACTTCCTGCTCTATGGCAGAAATCGCGTCGAACTCCGGATTTTTTATCACGGTATGTCTCTGCATTGCTTCCTCAATAATATCAGCAATGGTTAAAAAGGAAATCTTCTTTTGCAGAAATAATTCAACCGCCCTTTCATTCGCTGCATTCATGACCGTCGGCATACTGCCTCCAATCTTTCCTGCTTCTATGGCAAGCGCCAGCCCCCGAAAGGTTTCCATATCCGGCTGTCCAAAAGTAATTTCAGAAAGTCTGGTAAAATCCAACGGTTCGCCATAACGCCCCTTTCGTTTCCGGTCGCACAGCGCATACTGGATTGGCAGATGCATATCCGGCGTTCCTAACTGCGCCAGAATTGCGCCGTCCTGAAATTCAACCATGGAGTGGATGATGCTCTGCGGCTGTACGATTACCTGAATCTTTTCATAATCTACGCCAAACAGCCATTTTGCTTCTATCACTTCCAGCCCCTTATTGACCATAGTTGCAGAATCGACCGTAATCTTCCTGCCCATTGACCAGTTTGGATGGTTCAAAGTATCTTCTAACGTTACCTTTTCCAATTCGGCGCGGCTTTTTCCAAAGAAAGGGCCGCCGGACGCTGTCAGGATGATTTTTTCTATTTCACTGCAGTTTTCTCCGTTGATGCACTGAAAGACAGCCGAATGCTCACTGTCAACCGGCAAAATCTTTACGTCCATCTTTTCCGCTAACGGCATAATGATATGTCCCGCCGTAACCAGCGTCTCTTTATTCGCCAGCGCAATATCCTTCCGACGTTTCACAGCCTCTATAATCGGGCGGATTCCTATCATTCCCACAACTGCCGCAACTAAAAGATCTCCCTGCGGCAAAGTGGCGCTGGTAATCAACCCCTCCATGCCCGTCATAACCTTTACCTGATTCGTTCGTAAGCGTCTGCGAAGAGCAGTTGCTTTTTCCTCCGAATAAACACATACCAGTTCAGGGTTAAATTCCCTGATCTGTTCCTCCAATAAATCAATATTGCTTCCGGCGGCAAGCGATACTACATCCAAATCATCGTTTTGTCTGATAACATCCAATGTCTGCCTGCCGATGGAGCCTGTAGAACCTAATACCATTACATGTTTCATAATAATCCCCATTTCTGAGCGAATTTTCGCGCTTCTTCCTTTGCCCTCTTCCGACGCCTTGCTTTTTATAATTTCAAAAATACGACGAGATAATATACGATTGGCGCAATAAAAATAATACTGTCAAAACGGTCTAAAATCCCGCCATGACCCGGAATCAGTTTCCCATAATCTTTCATATCGTGATTTCTTTTGATAGCAGAAGCGGCAAGATCGCCAATCTGCGAAAGAATAGAGGAAACACCGCCTATCAGCGCAAATTTCCACCAATATCCGGTATCCGCAAAGAAAGCAAGGGCAAAGAGAAAACCAAGCAATGCCGCCCCAAGAATACCGCCGATGCACCCCTCAATCGTCTTATTCGGGCTAAGCTCCGACGGAAGCTTATGTCTTCCGCATAACTTTCCTACGCAGTAGGCACAGGTATCAGAACCCCATGCACCGATAAAGATCAGCCATACATACAAAATTCCATTCTCAACATAGCGAACTTTAAATACGAAGGAGAGCATAACCGTAACATAAAGCAGACCAAAGATAAGCATATTGATTTGATTAAAATGATACCGCGGATAGGCAATAACATAACATGCCAACAGAAAAATCAAAGTTGTTATCAGCCATATAAATAAAGATGGATAATAATCATCCAATATCAATATATCAATAACCACACTGGAAATATAACCAATCAACGCCGGCAAAGTTTTTTCCATTTTTACGCTCCGATAGAGTTCAAATAACCCAATAATAGAAATTGCGGTAACTACCCAGAATAAAAGATAGCTTCCGTACACCAATACGGCTATCGCTATCGCCATTAAAACAATCCCACTCATCAATCTTGTTCGAAACATCTTTTTCTCCATTCCCTCTTATTTATCTATATCACGATCACTGACGCACTCCGCCGAAACGGCGATCCCGATTCTGATAAAACTGCACCGCCTTTTCCAATTCCGCTTTATCAAAATCCGGCCACAATACCTCGGTAAAATAAAACTCCGTATATGCCAACTGCCAAAGCAGATAATTGGATAATCGCTGTTCGCCGCTTGTGCGGATCAATAAATCCGGATCCGGTATCCCTTTTGTGTCCAGATAACCACAGATGAGCTCCTCATCAATTTCCTGCGGCAGAAGACTGCCTGCTTTCACTTCCTCAGCAATTTTCCGTACACTGCGCACAATTTCATCACGGCTGCCATAATTTAACGCCACCTGAAAATGAAGCCCTGTATTCTGTGCGGAAAATTCCTCCAACTCCCGGATTTTTTCCTGTAAGTCGGGCTTCAGACGGGAAATATCTCCAATGACCTTTACCTGCATATTATTTTTTTTACTTGTGTTCAAACAATCGGACAGATACTGATAAAGCAGCTTCATCAACGCATCCACTTCTTCCTTTGGACGGGACCAGTTTTCTGTAGAAAAAGCATACATCGTTATATACTCAATCCCCATATCCCATGCCGCCTTGCAAATTTTCTCTACATTTTTGCTCCCCGCAGCATGACCGGCATTTCTGGGAAGAAATCGTTTTTTTGCCCAACGTCCGTTTCCATCCAAAATAATCGCCACATGACGTGGAATCTGTTTTTGCTTTTCTGCCATAATACTCTCCATTTCTGAGCGACACAAATAGCCAAAGTGAGCGTAGGCTCACATTATGCTCCACTCTGCCGCCGCCTGTACGTTCCAATACAGGCGCAATATTTGTCAAATACAAGAAAGGACAGACCATCCGATCCATCCTTGCCTCTTGAATAGATTTAAACTGTCATGATTTCTTTTGACTTATCATTTATCATACTGTCTACCTGTGAAATAAACTCATCCGTCAACTTCTGGATATCATTTTCCGCCGTCTTTTGCTCGTCTTCCGAAATCTCGTTCGCTTTCTGCTGTTTTTTCAACATATCATTTGCATCGCGGCGGATATTCCGAATCGCTACTTTTGCATTCTCTCCTTTTTTCTTTACATCCCTGACCAACTCCTTACGGCGTTCCTCCGTAAGTTCCGGAAAGGTCAGGCGGATTGCTTTTCCGTCATTGTTCGGCGTCAGCCCCAGATCTGATACCAGAATCGCCTTCTCAATCTCTTTGAGCATATTTGCCTCCCACGGCTGAATAACCAAAGTACGGGCTTCCGCTACTGAAATATTAGCAACAGACTGCAAATTGGCAGGCTGACCATAATATTCCACGCTGATTTTATCTAACACATGTGGATTTGCCCGTCCGGCACGTATGGTTGTATATTCATTTGCCAGACTGTCCACCGACTTATTCATCTTTTCCCGAAATTGTTCTAATTCTACGCTCATTATGTCCACATCCTCCATCCGTTTCCACTATCCTGTTTGCTGCATCCGTTCTCGACTTATGATGCTACGCCGTAACCAGTGTTCCTTTTGTAACGCCGTTTACCGTATTTACAATACTGTTTTCTTCCTTCAGCCCAAATATCATCATAGGCATATGATTCTCCAGACAAAGAACCGCCGCTGCAAGATCGATCACACCCAGGCGCCGGTTAATTACCTCATCCATGGAAATTTCATCAAACCTCTTTGCCGCCGGATTGACCGCCGGATCGGAATCATACACACCGTCAATCGATTTTCCAGATAATATCACATCTGCCTCTATCTCGACCGCGCGAAGCACTGCCGCCGTATCAGTAGAAAAATACGGATGCCCTGTGCCGCCGGCAAAAAATACAACCGTCCTTTTTTCAAAATACTGTCTGACAGTATCTTTTGAAAAAGGCTCTGTCATGGAGCCGCATGCAAACGGCGTCAGCACTGCGGCAGGTATGCCAACACTCCGAAAGATTTCTGAAACATAAATACAATTCATTACCGTAGCAAGCATACCAATCTGATCCGCCTTTGTGCGGTCAAT
Organism: uncultured Lachnospiraceae bacterium; assembly: GCA_947630925.1. GTDB lineage: Bacteria > Bacillota > Clostridia > Lachnospirales > Lachnospiraceae > Butyribacter. The sequence continues at coordinate 21,151 of CANRJM010000014.1, read as the reverse complement.
ATTTTCACTGCTTCTGCCACGCCAGAAATTTCCGCCGCCTGTAACCACGCCAACCTCAACGCCGGCGTCCACTAACTGCTTTACCTGCAGCGCCGTCTCCCGGCAGGTCGCCTCGTCAAATCCAAACCGATTCGGACCTGCCAACGCTTCGCCGCTGAGTTTAAGCAATACTCTCTTATATTTCGCCATACGAACCTCACTTCTTTTCATCAAAGAAATCGTCCAAATTAACGCCTGCATAATTCAGGGAACAATATCCGTCTACGACTGCGCCATTGTTGACCTGAACGGATTTCGCCTTAATATTTCCCTTAATGATTGCTGTCGAATCCACAATAACATGCCCGTTGACATCAATATCGCCTTTGACTGCGCCGGCAATATAAGCGGATGTTCCGTCTACGTCCCCTACGATAATTGTTCCAACGCCAATCTTCACAGCGCCTTCACTGCTTAAGCTTCCCTCCAGTCTCTGTGTGCTGACATATATCTCGGAAGCCATAACGTTACCGGAAACCTTGCCAATAATCGAAACCTTCCCCTGGCATTCCACATCACCGGTAATCACACCCATTACTTCTAAAGAACCATCTGAAGAAATACCGCCCTTAATCGTCGTGCCACTGGTAATTGTAGTTACCGTGCCGCTCTCACGCTCGGCGTCCATCTGTTCCTTTGCTTCCTTACGTACCGTATCATTATCTGTACTCGTTACAAAATCAGGCTTTACCAGAGGAATGTCCGGTTCTTCTGTTTTAACAGATTCAGGCTCCGCCTCCTCTTTCGCCTCCTCTTCTTGATCTTTCTCGTCGTTCTCCGGCAGAATATCGTCTACAACCTCTTTTTCATCTGCATCCGGTTTTCCGCCGTTTACTTCTACATCTTTTAACATTTCATCTAACAACGCATCGGTTTCCGCATCATCACCCTCATCTGCAAAAATCTGACTCAACAAGTCCTTATCAACATTCGCATCGTCAAAAGTACTCATGGTTTTTTCCTCCTAATTTTATATGTATACTCAAAACCCATACTGTATTATTATATCACTAATTTTGTAGTTCGTCTACTGTTAGCTTTCCTTTTTATGGGAATGCCGCCATCCTATTCCTCCCGCCATAAAAAATAATGGCCGTAATGTCTCTGAAAAAACAGATAAGCGCGGTCAAAGACCAGCCAGAAAAGCTCTGCGCAGGCAAAAAGGACAAGTCCAAATAAAATACGGTACTGAGACAGCGCCGCAGCCCATCTGCCCTTCAAAATCCCTTCAAACCCAAACAGCTTTCCCGCAAAAAAAAGAGACAGCAGCAAAAGAACGTGATAGACAAGCCCCTTTATTGCCCAGATACCTGCCGCCCTTTTCCCAGACGGCAAAGACATCCTTCGGTTCTCTAAAAACTCCGCCGCCATCACATAAATGCAAAACACGGCAAACGTAACGCAATACAGTTTCTGCGGCGCCAGAAGGATCCCTAAAAAGGTACTGCCGATGCAAAACACTGCCGCCGCTGCCACGGAAAAATTTTTTTCCACCACGCCGGCCAGAAAAGAGGCCGCTGCCAGCAAAAACAGCGTACTCCCTTCAAAATATCCGCCTAAGATAATGAAAATCACGGCAACTGCCATAAAAACGCCTGTATATGCAATTTCTTTGGATTTTAGAAACATCCGCATAAATCTCCTCCCATGCATTCGCACAAAGTATCTGCGCACCATAAATCGCAGCAAAGATTTCCCGAACCGCAACCGCCGTCATTTGTATTATATGGATTTCTCCCATATCCATTCCCATAATATTGATATTGCTGTCTATTATATTGCGCACTGTCCTGTCCATATCCATAACCGCCCTGCTGATAGCCTTGGCCGCCTTGCTGATAACCCTGCTGATACCCTTGATTTCCCTGTTGGTATCCCTGCGTTTTTCCGGAACGCATATCCATGATCTGTTGATATGCTTCCTGGATCTCTTTAAATTTTTCTTCTGCCAAGTCGGATAACGGATTGTTTGCATATGTGTCAGGATGGTATTTCCTGCTTAAATCGTGATATGCCTTTTTTATCTCGTCATTTGTTGCGTTTGGCGAAACTCCTAATACCTGATACGGATCTGTCATTCTCTTGTCTCCTCCTGTATATTCTCTCTGAGCGTCTTCTTTGCCTGCAGCGCGTCGTAGCGGTTCCAAACTCCCGCATATAATATATTTCCCAATATGTCTGCATATTTCACGCAAGGCAGTTTCTGATAGGCAGTTCCCGCTGCGGCAATCTCGTTAAGAAGGATACTTTCTATCTGCTCCTCAAATCCCTCTTTTCCGCTTTGCCCCAACAGTGGATTAAAACATCCTTTTTCCCTGTCCTTCTCTAAATCATCATACGCATCCATTATATAAATAAACCTTCCTAAATGAAACCCCAAATCATGAAAATATTGTGAAAAAATATCCTCCCGGTACTGAAATAAACCCGCCATCAGCCTCCCAAAACAATCCGCAAGCTCAAAAAGCCCCGCACCGGACTGTTCTAATTCTGACAACACATTCAATTCATTCCACATCCGTTCTGATTGTCTTTGATATTTTAAAGATGCCTCTTTCTTTCTTCCCTGGTAAAGTTTCATCCCAATCCACGCTTTTTTGGAATGTTCATCTTCCTTATCGTCCTTCAAATGATAATAGGTCAGCAGCATATTCAGATCTGCGGCATATTCTGATATTTCGCTGGTCAGGCATAGATGCCGCTTCCCCGGATGCATCATACATCTTTTTTTTGTTTCCGTTACCGGAAGACCGTACACGGAAGTCAGCAAAAGGATCAAAAATGTCATATCATATGTCAACGTAATCTGTCCCAGAAAACCATACTGTTTCTTCAATTGGCTGCAAAGACCGCAATAAAATCCATGATAAATTTCATAATCCTTGATCCGCAATTCCGGTTTCCGTATCTGAACATAACCAAACACTGTTCTCCTCCTGCCTTTTCCATTATTTTATCTCCGGTATAAAAACCATATGGTTCAGCGGCCCGTTTCCTTTTCCGAGGTCCAGCATGGCAGACAAAGCGGCAGTAAGATATGCCTTGGCATCTTTTACTGCCGCTTCCAGGCTTTTTCCTCTGGCCAGATTGGCGGCGACGGCGCTGGAGAGAGTGCAGCCTGTTCCATGGCAATTCGGATTCTCTATCCGCTTTCCATAAAACCAGGTTGCCGTTCCCTCTTTCCAAAGCAAATCGTTTGCATCCCCCAAGGCATGTCCCCCTTTTAGCAGAATACTGCATCCGTACTGCCTGCCCATTTGTCCTGCTGCTTTTTCCATATCGCTCTCGCACTGTATTTCAAGCCCGGACAGAATCTGCGCCTCCGGAATATTCGGTGTAATTACAGTCGCTAAAGGCATTAACTCCTCTGAAAAAACCTGCAGCGCATCCTCTTTCATCAGACTAGAGCCGCTCGTTGAAACCATTACCGGATCCAAGACGATATTTTTCGCCTGATATTTTTTTAACGCTGCGGCAATTACCCGGATAAGGGAAGCATCCGATACCATGCCAACTTTTACGGCATCCGGATCAATATCCGTAAAAATGCAATCTAACTGCGCTTTCAAAAAATCCGGCGACACCCCGGATATCTGATCGATTCCCATTGTATTCTGGGCTGTTAATGCGGTAATGGCGCTCATGGCATAGACGCCATGCGCCGTCATCGTCTTAATATCAGCCTGAATGCCTGCTCCTCCGCCGGAATCACTGCCGGCAATGGTTAATGCTGTCTTCATCATATGATTCCTAATCCTCATCCATATCTTCTTTCCTTGACGCATATGAATAAAACCTGTCAAAATCTGTTAAATTTCCCAGATAAACTGTTGCTTCCTTTTGAATCAGCCCCTGATTCTTATCACTTCCTGCGTCATATATCCCGACAACCGGAAAGCCTGCCTTTCTTGCCGTCCTTACCGCATGGAGCGAATCTTCAAACACCCAGGTGGTACGAAGCTCCGTCCCCATGCTTTCTAACGCCCGCAAATACACATCCGGATGCTCTTTTCCAATCCCTGTCTCGCAACAGGAAAAGACGGCGTCCACATACGGAAGGAAGCCCAGGCGTTTCAGCCCCGCCTGCGCCAGTGAGCAATCGCTGGACGTTGCCACAGTAATCGGAATCCCTTTTTCTTTCAGCCTGCGCAGAAAAGCAAGCGCGCCTTCCTTTGCCGGAATCTCCGTCTCATAATAATTATGTATGATTCCAAGGATTTCATGAAAAATTTCTTCCCCCGTCTTTGAAATAGTATACTTCTCCCTTATGTATTCTGCCGCCTCCATCATCGTTTTGGTAAACAGTACATCAATCAGTTCCGGCTCCGGCGTTTTCCCATTCTGCTCCAGATACCAGATACCCGCTCTTTCCCAAACCGGCATGGAATCTAAAAGGACGCCATCCATATCAAAAATCGCACCTGTAATCATATGATTTTTTCAACCTTTTCCCTTAAATCTTTTGCCGCCGCCGTAATCTCCTTTGCGCCAAATATGGCGCTGATTACTGCAACGCCTGCAATCCCGCTTCCCGCTAACTCCACGATATTCTGAGCGTTAATACCGCCGATTGCAACAACGGGTATTTCCACCGCACGGCAGATTGCCTGTAATGTCTCTTTGGAAAGCTTTCCTGCGTCCTGTTTGGAAGCAGTGGGGAACACCGCCCCTGCGCCAAGATAGTCCGCCCCCTGCTCCTGCGCTGTTACCGCCTGCTCAACGGTATGCGCTGAAGCTCCAATTATCTTATCCGGTCCTAATATCCTGCGCGCCTCCCGGATATCCATATCATCCTGTCCGATATGAACGCCGTCTGCGTCTGTTTTCCATGCAATCCCAACATGATCATTGATCACAAAAGGAACGCCATATCTTGCGCATAATGCCCTGATTTCTTTTGCCTGCGCCAAAAATTCCTCATAAGGCAGTTGTTTTTCCCGGAGCTGCACAAAAGAAACGCCGCCAAGTAAAGCTTTCTCCACCTGCCGGTACAACGTTTCTCCTTTTAACCAGCTCCGGTCTGTAACTGCATATAAACGCATATCTTCCCGCCGAACTACTCTTTCCATGCCTCTCTCCGTTCCGGAACGTTTTCCCGCTTTCTTTTGCTTCCGTAATCCTTTTCACATTGTTACTATACAACGTTCTTACATATTTCACAAGTATTTAAAATCAATCTGTTCCATCACGTCATGCAGCATTTCCGCAGAATGCTGCAGATGCTCAAGTTCTCCCTCGTCCAAAGCAATCGGGATTTGCATTTCCACCCCATCCTTCCCAATAATCGCAGGCATGCTCATAGCAATATCCCGGATACCGTAAGCCCCCTCCATCAGAGAGGAAACCGGAAGAATTGATTTTTCATCCCGAAGGATCGTTTCGCATATCCTCTTGACAGCCATGGCAATGCCATAATACGTCGCTCTTTTTTTCGCGATAATATCATATGCGCTGTTCTTAACCATTTCTGCAATTTTCGCATTCTGCTTTTCATGCTGATAAAAACCGCGGAGCTCGCAAAATTCGGAAACCGGGATTCCCGACACATTTGCGCTGCTGAATGCAGCGATTTCACTGTCGCCATGTTCCCCGATAATAAAAGCATGCACGCTCCGGCTGTCTACCCCCAGATGAATTCCTAGCAAATGCTTCAAACGTGCGGTATCCAGAACTGTCCCAGAACCAATTACCCTGTTTTTTGGGAAACCACTGAGTTTTAATGAAACATACGTCAGGATATCCACCGGATTGGATACAATCAGTAAAATCCCCCGGCAAAGCCGTTTTGCAATCTCCGGAATAATATTTTTATAAATCTCCACATTCTTATTGACCAGATCCAGCCTGCTTTCTCCCTGCTTCTGATTCGCCCCTGCAGTGATAACAATAATAGCGGCATCTACAATATCGTCATAATCTCCGCCATAGATTTTCATCGGCCTCGCCAACGGCACGCCGTGGCTGATGTCAAGAGCCTCTCCCACTGCCTTATCCTTATCAGAGTCAATCAAAACCATTTCCGAAAAAAGACCGCTCTGCATCAGGCAAAATGCAGAAGCGGAGCCGACAAAGCCACAGCCAATCACAGCTATCTTCCGTAAATTAATCTTTGGATCCTGCATATGCTTTTCCCTCCAATTTCAGCAAGGCAATCACACGAAATCCTTCATGTGATTGCCCTGCCTGTTATTTTATACGGTTAGCATATACAACTTTTCATTTTTTATCCTGTTTCCTACGAAGAATATCAACGGTATGGGCGCTTGCGCCAATCAAATCCTGCCGTTCACAAGTCGCAAGATGATACTGCAAAAACAATTCGTATGTTTCCTCATCCATAGCGTTTAATACGGAACGCAGATAATTTGCCGGACCATCCGACGCAATCAACTGCTGCCTTTCTAAACCAGCTTCCCGGTATAACCGGTTGATTTCCTCTACCCGGACATAGGAATATAAATCTTCCGCATCCGTAACTGTCTGAAATCCAGCGTTCAGCTTTCCGGTTTCCAAACTTTCTTTGATATAATTCTCCTTAAACGCATGCGTAATGACACTGTACTCATTCATACAGTACGCCGCCATGATGATTCCGCCCGGTTTTGTAACGCGTTTCGCCTCACAAATCGCCTGCAATTTATCCGAAAAGTCAAACAGATGATACAGCGGTCCAAACAACAGCGTCATATCAAACGTATTGTCCGAAAATCGGGACAGATCCAGCGCATTGCCCTGATAGGCTTTCACGCTGCTTTTTTTTGCTTTTAATATCCCCAGATTGTATTTTACCAGCTCTACCGCCGTAACATCATACCCCTCGTCGGCAAGAGCCACACTGTATCTCCCTGTACCGGCCCCAACATCCAGGATCCTGGCGTCCGAAATCCCTTCCAGATACTTATGGATATATTTCATGGAAGTAATATACTCAATCCTTCCATGCCTTCTGGTCAAACGTTTCTCTTCGTTAAACTTATTATAATATTTCTCCAGTTCTGTCATCCTATCTCTGCCCATCTGTAATTGTTCCAATTACTCTCCGCCTGTTTTCAAATCCTGGATGGTAATCGAAACCTTTCCGTTAAAGCTTGTGCCGCCCCGTATGGCAAGATATAGCGTCTGCCTTTTCTGCAAGCCTAATTCGGATAAATCAATGGTAATATCTTCACTCATCTTCCAATTGCCTTTTAAATCGGCATTTTCTATATACTTCCAATACTGATTCTCCGCATTGACTTCCCGCGCAATTTCATAGGTAGGGGTAGCGCTTAAATCCTTTGCATGAAGAATCATAACAGGATGTTCCATGGTAGACCAATCCACGCCGTCAATCTGATAGCATGCTCCAATACCGCTCATGGAAAAACTACAGTCTTCATCTGCGACCGGCGACGTCGGATTCCATCCGGATACACCAATCAGCCCATTCCAGACATAACTGCCGGTAACTCCTGACGGTACATATACCGGCAGATTCTCTATCAATTTTACAACCTCCCGGAATGCGCTCCAGTCCAGATTGTTCGTGATACTGCAGGATTCACGGTCATAGATATCCCATGCTTTATTGGAATTCTTTCTGTCATCCGTATCCCATAAGACCGGACACATTCCATTTTCAACCGCATACTGGCATATTGTGCGGATAAAGACGTCTCTGCCTTCTTTTCTGCCCATAGAAGAACCCGCTGCGGCTATGCCGTACTCTCCTATGACAACCGGAATCCCTCTGTTGGTAAAATTGATTTTCATGTTCTGCAGGTCCGCCTTCATCGCCGCGATATCCCCATCGGTCCCCCAACTGGCAATATAATTTGCATCCGATGAATTATCTACCAGACAATAACCATATGGAGAATAATAATGAACCGATACCATCAAATGTTCCTCGATTGTATCCTTTGGCATCTCAAACAGAGAGCTGCATGTCATGCCGATATTTGTATTATATCCGGCAATCAACAGATAGCGCTTTGCATTATTTCCTCCGGTTCCGCGCACAACGTCTACAAAGGTCTGGTTAATCTTATTTGCAAGGGCAGCAATCTCCGCCTCAGAAGACAGATATCCGGAACCTGCATAATCATCTTTCAAATTCAGGCGGGAGCCTACTTCTTCATTTGCAGACTCAAAGATCAGATAATCGGAATATTCCTGATAACGTTCTGCAAGCTGCGTCCATATCGCTTTATATTTTACCATGGCCTGCTCGCGCTCTGTTTCATCAAATGAACCAAATCTTGCCCACCAGCCGCCATCGTAATGAATATTCAGAATAACATACATTTTCTCACGAAATGCATAATTCATAATAGTTTCTACCCGGTTCAAATATTCTTCGTCAATCGTATAGGTGCCATCTGTTGACATCATATTTGACCATGCCACCGGAATGCGAAGCGACGAAAAACCGGCTCTTTTCATCCCTGATATCATTTCCTGCGTCGTTTCCGGCGCACCCCATGCCATCTCATAATCAGTCACACTGGAGCCATTAATCCATGTGCCGCAGGATTCCATGGTATTTCCAAGGTTAATGCCAAGTCCCATATCATGCTGGACTTGGAATGCAGTCATATCGCTGCGCATCTCTCCATTATCCGTTGTCAAAATCCCATTTTTGGAATAATGAGTCCCCTTAGGAGGTGCAGGCGTTGCTTCCGGCGTTACTTCCGGCGCTGTCGAAGCCGTTACTTCCGGTGCTGTCGAAGCTGTTACCTCCGGCGCTGTCGAAGCTGTTACCTCCGGCGCTGTTGAAGCCGTTGCCTCCGGCGTTACTTCCGGCGTTACTTCCGGCACTGCAGTCGGCAAAGTTACAACACAACTGCCGAGAGGATGCGGCAACGGATGCGAAACCTTAACCTTACATTTTAAACTATATTTTCGGCCATTCTTTAAACGAACCTTACAGATTACTTTTGTCTGACCCGGTTTTACGGCTGTAACCTTTCCTTTTTTACTGACTTTGGCTATTTTTTTATTTTTGCTCACATAGGTTATTTTTTTGATCTTCTTCTTACTTACTCCCTTTACCTTCAACGTTTTCTTCTGTTTCGGCAGCAATACAAGCTCTTTACTGTTGAGCGCAGGCTTCTTCTTTTTTGCGCTTACATTCCCCGGAACCGCCAGTATGGTTACGGTTACTATGCACAACAAAATTGACAGGATGCGAAAAAAAGATTTTCTGTTCATAGTTTCTCCCTCCATTCGTGATTATGATTTTATTATGTAATTTATAATTTACTAAGACGCAGTTCCACCTTATGCGCCAGACAATCCCGCATGATGTCGCTGGCCTTTATAAATTCATCAACCAAATCCGGGTCAAACTGAGTTCCCCGTCCTTCCGCAATGATCGCATACGCTTTTTCATGGCTAAACGGTTCCTTATATGGCCGTTTGGATGTCAGGGCGTCATAAACATCTACGATGCTCATAATCCTTGCCTCCAACGGAATATCCAATTCCTTTTTTCCCATAGGATACCCTTTTCCATCCCACCGTTCATGATGATACAGCGCCATATTCTCCGCGATTTTCAAAAATTCATTTTCCGGAAAAGACTTTCGGATTTTATGAAAGGTCGCCCCGCCAAGCTCCGAATGGCTTTTCATATACTCCATTTCTCCCTTTTCCAGAGAAGTCTGCTTTCTCAATACATTATCATCAATTCCAATCTTCCCAATATCATGAAGCGGAGCAGAACGTACCGACTCTTTAATGAACTCCTCCGTCACTTCGTCCTGATATTTGGGAACATCTTTTAGCAGCTTAACAAACGCTTCAAAATAAATGGATGTATTTTTTACATGACCGCCCGTTATACCGTCTCTGGACTCCACCAGTTCAGCAAAACCGGCAGAAAGCATGTTCTGCAGTTTATCATTCTCTTCCACTTTCTGTTCTACCAGTTCCTCTAAGGAATGCTGATAGGCGGATAATGCGATCTGCGTCTCGATTCTTCTTTTCATAACCGACGCAACAAACGGTTTCGTAATAAAATCCACCGCTCCCAGCTCAAAGCCCTTTACTTCACTCTCAGGATTGGTTTCCGCCGTCAGAAAAATTACCGGGATCTTGCGCAATCTGCGACTGGACTTCAATTCCTGAATCATCTCGTACCCGCTCATTTCGGGCATCAAAATATCTAAAAGAATCAAATCCGGCATCACGTCTTTCAAAATTTCAAACCCCTGCCTGGCAGACATTGCCTCATACAGAACATATTCATCCTGTAAGACGTCCCGCGCCGTTACAAGATTCAGTCTTACATCATCGATCATTAAGATTATTTTCTTTCCCATCGTTCTTTACCTTCCTATGCCTGTCTCGCAGCCTTCTGTTACTATTCCATTTGATGATACACTCATTTTCCCGCCGGAACCCCAAGCATCCAATCCCTGCGGAAAAATGGGGCCATAAAATACTTTCTATTCATGAAATACGCTTTCTTCCGATATCGCCGCATTGCAATCCCGATCCAATTCCCCGGCAACTTCCTCCGGCGTTTTCCCTTTTCCATGACCTTGCAAAAACGCTATTTTCCACGCAATGTTCGTTCCAGCTTATTCAACATAGCGCTTACCCTAATCGGCTTGCTTAAAAAACCATCCATGCCACTCTTCATTGCCTTATCCCTGTCCTCCTGGAAGGTATTTGCCGTACATGCAAAAATAACTACCGTTTTTGCATCGGGACGATCCAGTTTCCGGATTTCCATGGAAGCTGTGCAGCCGTCCATGATTGGCATCTGCATATCCATTAAAATGATATCATATTCGCCCGGCGGAGACTGCCGGAACATTTCTACAGCTTCCCTGCCATTTGCAGCATGATCAACCGTAAAGCCTTCCTGCTGTAGAATCTCCACCAGAATTTCCGCATTCAATTCCACATCCTCTGCAACCAGAATATGGAAACTCTTCTTTTTCTCCCGACCGGAATCTTCCGCTTCCGGTTCGGTACCCTCCTCATATTGCGTATGCGATTCGACAATATCCGGAATCGTTTTTGTGATTTCGGAATGGAGTATTACCGTAAAAGTACTTCCTTTGCCAAGTTCACTTTCCACATAAATCTCTCCGCCCATGGCCCGGACTAACAGATTACTAATCGTCATGCCGAGTCCGGTTCCTTTCACGCCTGCAGAATCGCTATTTTTGTCCTGACTAAAGGCTTCCCAAATATGTTCCAGATATTTAGGGGACATACCGCATCCCGTATCCGTACAGGTAAACGTTGTCATAACACAATTGGCGTCTTCCTCCTGCTGCGTAACGGATACTGTGATTTTTCCGCCCTCCGGCGTAAATTTCGCCGCATTTCCGATGATATTCATAAGCACCTGTTTGACACGGACTTCATCTCCCATCACAAAAGGAAAAGAAATATCCCTGTTCATAAGAAATTCCACGCCGCGGCTATGTACATTATTATACTGCATGGACCAAATCTCATCCATAATAGTATCGATGCACATGGGTTCTCGGATGACCTCAACCTTACCGGACTGAAACTTTGCCACGTCCAGTACGTCGTTTACCAGAGACAGAAGGTACGTTGCCGTACTTTGCATTTTATCCAGATATTTCTCCAGCTTATCCTTGTTATCTATATGGACTCTTGATAAATGATTTAATCCAATTAAACCGTTTAACGGCGTACGGATCTCATGGCTCATATTTGTCAGAAATTCATTTCTGACTTTTGTCTCTGCGCTGATACGGTTTACCCTCTGCGACGAATAATACAGGAAGATAAAAACAGCGATTAGAATGATGACAAAGACAAACAATATAACCATGCTCATGACAACAAAGTTCATAATCTGTTTTACCAGAACATTAGCAGGAATAATCATTAAAAAGGTCAAATCCATGCCGTCAATGCTTTTACAATAAATATCTTTACGGACGCCGTCCGTATCCAGATACTGAAACGAAAATGTTTCGTTTTTTACCAGTTTTTCCCTGACCGCTTCTATGCTGTTCCCGCCGATAAACTTGCCATGGCGCAAACGGGTAAACAGATTATCCTGCCTGTTTAACGCAGTCGTCCTCACTTCGCTCACGAGATAATTTCCGTTATGGTCAATAACGCCACTGTACCCGGAACCTTCAAAAACAGAAACGCTGAGAAAATTACTAACCGATTCTTTCGAACACATGCCCGCCATTGCGACAAATTTTATCCCGTCTATCTCATAATCGTTTAGCCGGACACCATAAAGGACCATCTCTCTTTTGATGTCTGCGACGCGCATCTTATCATTAAAAATTCCAATTGTCTTGTCTTTTCCTCCGGAAAAAAACGACAGGACGTCCAATTCATTACGGCTGTACGTCATATATTTATCCGTATAGACTGTTCCATCCTCTGCCACCAGGCATAAAAATTCAAAATCACTGGTGGCGCATTCCAAATTCATTCTTTCCTGGGTTTGTTCTACCGTATCGCAATGATAACTGTTCATACGCTCCTGTATGTTTCCCAAAGAATCCCACATCATACCGATATATGCTCTAATCGACTTAATATCATGCTCTGCAAGCTCTGCCACGCTGACCTGCATATTTTTTTTAACAGCGTCATTCAGCTCTTTTACATAGAAAAATACAATGCTGCCGATTACCAAAGCCACCGCAATACTAATAAATAGTTTTTTCTTCCCATGTTTCTTTTTCTCATTCATTGCTCTTAATCTTCCTAACACCAATCTGCATCCTAAACATATGTTACATCAGGCACTTCTGCAAAACGCTCATACATTTTCCCACATCAATCGGTTTTGTAATATATTCGTTCATGCCGCATTCCAAACAATGCTGCGCATCATCTGAAAAGGCATCTGCCGTCATGGCAATAATCGGCAAATCCTTATCCGGACGTTTCAGGGAACGAATCGCTATCGTCGCATCATACCCATCCATGACAGGCATACGGATATCCATTAAAATCGCATCATAATATCCAATCTCAGATTCCGTAAACTTATCCAGACAATCTTTGCCATTGACCGCGCGCTCTATCATAAGCCCTGTCGTTGAAAGGATCTCGTTTGCCACTTCCCAGTTGATATCCACATCCTCCGCCAGAAGGATATGTTTTCCCCGAAAATCCATCTCCTGCTTCTCAACAATTTCTGCTTCCTGATCGTATCCATCAACATAGTGTCTCAAATTTTCATACAAAGTGGACTTGAAAAGCGGTTTCGCAATAAACCCTTCAATTACCGTCTGATCGATTTCGCTCTCAATATCGCTCCAATCATAGGCAGAAATCAAAAAAATAGGAATTTCTTTTTCGACACGATTGCGGATTTCACTAATGGTTTCCACCCCGTTCATATTCGGCATCTTCCAGTCTATCAGGACAAAGTAGTAATCATCATTTTTTTTGTGGCGTTCCTCAATCATCTTTACTGCCTGCATACCATCTGTCGTCCAATCCGCATGAACGCCGAGTTCTTCCAGTGTAGAAGCCGCGCTGGCGCAAAGCATTTCGTTGTCGTCTACCACCAGGACATTCCATGCCGGAAGCTTATAGTCGATATCAGCCTCTTCTGCTTTCTTAAAATCAAGAATAATATGGAAATCGCTTCCCTTTCCTTTCTCACTCTTTAACTCAATCCTGCCTCCCATCAGATCCACGATGCTTTTTGTAATAGCCATCCCCAGACCGGTTCCCATAATATGGAAAACCTGCTCTGTTTCTTCTCTGACAAATGTATCAAAAATCTTCTCCTGAAACTCCTTGGACATACCAATTCCATTGTCCGTTACCCGGAAATGCGTCCGAACATATTCCTCCCCGCGCGGCGACTCCTCCTGGAACATATGCACATCAATTCTGCCACCTGCCGACGTAAACTTAACCGCATTTGACAGAAGGTTAAAAAGAACCTGATTCAGCCGCACGCTGTCACAATATACATTTTCAGACAGAATATCCCGAATATAGATATCAAAATACTGATCCCGCTCCTTTACCTGCGGCTGAATAATATTTACGATATCATTCATGGCATCCCGCAAAGACATCGGCATAACATTCAGAACCATTTTCCCGCTTTCAATCTTTGACATATCCAGAACATCATTAATCAGACCCAGCAAATGTTTACTGGAAAGCTTAATCTTCCTCAGACAGTCTTCTACTCTCGAATTATTTCCTATATTTCGATGGGCAATTTCCGTCATCCCGATAATCGCGTTCATTGGAGTACGGATGTCATGGCTCATATTGGAAAGGAATTCACTTTTCGCTTTATTTGCGTGAACCGCAGCCCTCTTTGCCTGCTCCAGTTCCCCTATCTGCGTCTTTGACATTTTATAATAGATCAGAAAAATAATCGACATGGCAAATATAATGATAAACGCAGAGCCTAACATAATAATCATACGCACCCTGTCCAGATTGGTAACATATTGGCTTAAAAGCTCCTCCGGCAGTATAGAAATCAAATACCATGAGGTGTTTTCCATAAGGGAAGAACAATAGATATGGAGTTTCTTCCCCCGAATGGTAACAGCCATGCTATAGTCTTTATCCTGCGCCATTGCCTCCTGCAGTCCCCGGACATAATCTTCGCCTGTTTTTCCATCTTCCTCCTCGATTAACTCCTTCAGACGGGAAAAATAGGTCTGCTGGATCTCTCCGCCGTTTCTAATAATGTAATTTCCAGCTTTATCAATAATATGAGAATATCCGGAAGCCTCGCTGTTTTCATTCATGCGCATTGCCGTGTTTAAGTATTCCATCGGCACTCCCTCTAAAAGGGCCTGGCTTCTTTCACCATTTTCCATCACATATCCTGCATCAATCCCCAGGATAAAATACTTTTCTCCTGACGGAGAGATTCCCAGAGATACCAGTCTTTTGTTTTGATGCAGGGAATCCGTATAGTTCCTTATCCCCTGACACTTTATTTCCTCCCCGTAAATGGTTTCAATCTTTCCTTCCTTTGTATAATATCCCAGCCACATAATGTTTTGTCTCGTGGCTGCATGCTTTTTCAGATTCTCCATGGTCGTTTTATAATCCTCTGCTAACGGCACGTCTTTGACCATAGTTTCCATCTGTTCAAACCGTATATCAAGAATGGTAGTAAATTTTTCCTGAAACTGCATATTCATTTCATGCATATAGGCATCGCTGATTTGCATAATAGAATTTTCTGTTATCTGCTTCATATAAATAATCAGCCAAAAAAATATCAGGAAACAGATTGCAATCATTCCAAAAAAACAACTCCAAATCATTCTCAACTTTTTCTTATTCATTGTTCTACTCTCTTTCCATTCTTCATTATCTTATTTGTTCCCTTAAAAAATCTCTGCACTGCCGATTATGTTCTATTTTGCCGTCTTCCAAACAGCAGTGCCGTGATCATTCAACCAATGCCCAGTTTTTTTTCTGAATCGTATCCAGCGAAGCCTCAAACGCCTTTAAAATCTTAGGGTTAAAACTTCCGCATTCCCCGTGATATATCATTTTTACCGCAGTATCATGGTCAAACGCCTTCTTATACACCCTTTCTGCTGTCAGCGCATCATACACATCCGCAATAGAAACTACCTGCGCCCAGATAGAAATCTCATCGCCGACCAGCCCGTCAGGATATCCTCTTCCATCCCAACGCTCATGATGGTGCCTGCATATATCGTAACTATAGTCATAAAGCCCTTTTCCCATGACATTTGGTATTTCCTGCAGAATCTCACAACCCTTAACCGTATGCTGTTTCATAACCTCAAACTCTTCCTTCGTCAGTCTGCCCGGCTTGTTCAAAATGCCGTCCGGAATCGAGATCTTCCCCACATCATGCAATACGGAAGAAGTTACAATCTTATCAATCTCACTCTGCGGAAGGCGGTATTCCGGATACATCTCACTTACCTTTGTCATCAGAATATCAGTCAGACCGCAAATCCGCTTTACATGTTCTCCTGACTCGCAATCCCGGAACTCAATCAGCGTCGCCAGAGTCTCTACCATAGACCGGCTTACCTGATTTAAGCGCTTTACCTGTTTTGCCACTACATATTCCAACTCATTTCGGTGGCTGTATAACTCAATGATATTATTGATCCTGTGTTTCAGGAAATGTTGCATAAACGGTTTTGTAATGACATCCACCGCGCCGAGGTGATATCCTTCCAGCAGCATTTCCTCACTGCTCTCCGCTGTTATCAAAAAGACAGGAATACTCTTGAGTTTCCCGCTTTTGTTCATTTTTCTCAGGACTTCCAGTCCATTCATTTCCGGCATCACTAAATCCAGCAGCATGGCGGAAATATCCGGATTCTTATTTACCGCTTCCAGCGCCTGTATTCCGTTGCATGCCTCTATGATATGATAATCCTTCTTAAAAATTTCAGATAAAATAACACGATTTATTTCTATGTCATCTACAATCAATATTATTTTTTCTTTATCCATCCGAACCTCCACAACGATAGTATGCAGTAGATTGACTACATATTCGCTTTAATACAGTCAATAATGTTTTTCTGAACTGGAAGGATTTTTTCTATCTCCTCTTTTGCCGGCTCAATGTCTCCTGCGCGCAGCAAATCTACAATCTGCGTATATGCCTCATAAATCGGCGTGATTGACAGATTGCCTGCAGCGCCTTTGATTGCATGCGCTTTCTCAGTAACGGAAGCTACCTCCTCAGAGTCCGAACCATCAAAATCCAACGATACGCTATAACTCTCCATTGTCCTTACAAATGTTCCAAGAAGCTTAACAAACAGAGCCTCATTTCCATTCAGGCGATTTAAACCGCCATCCACATCTACCCCTAAATCTTTTAATTCTTCCAATAATGCCATATCAAACTTTTCCTCCTTTTTCTTCCCTCCCCCTTGCGGCATAAAAAGGGAAAAATAACCATACGATGTACTCAAAACGCCGCAATGAAACGGCTTTTTATTTTATAGTTTATGCCTCTGCCTTCGCATGATTCTATAGCTAATATCTATTGTATTATAATATTACTCTTTCGTCAACTCAAATCCCCGCCGCAACCTCTACAACCTCTGCATCAATCCAACGCCCGTTGAAAGAAAAAACAGCGGGAACCTTTCCGACTCCCACTGCCTTTCTAACATCATCCGATATAACCCAGCCATTGAAAACAACATTCTCCAGCGATTAAAATAAAAGCTCTTCATAATCTTCTCTGGTAAACCGATGATAGACGATATGGCATCCCTCGTCCGTAATGCAATAACGGTAATCATCCGGTATGCCGTCTTCAAAATACACCAGATAGTCAAATTCGCCATGCTCCATTTTCTCTACATGGACATGCTCCGAATGCCGATAAAACGTCTGTAATACTTCCTCTATCGTACACCCGTGTTTTTGAATGGCCTGAATAAAATCAATTAAGAATCCAGAACCATCCATCTGCTGCCTTGCATATGCGACGCCTTCCGGCGGTATCGTCAGGCAGAATCGTTCTCCTGTATGGGATATCCCTATCTCTCCCAAGCGTTCCCTTGCAAAAACGGCAAATTTTTGCAATGCCTCTTTCATTTGAACCGCATCCAAACCGGCGGATAAAAAACGATTCAAAGACGCTAGGGGATAATATAAACGGATTGTTTCCCTGCGATAGCCAAGCTTGATCTGCTCCTCCTGAATCACTCCTGTTATGTGATGTTCCAACCGGGAATAGTCCATACTGTGCCTTTCTGCTTGTTTAAGCCAATTTTGCTTTGAAATCCGCCATAGCTTCCGATATTTTTATCTGCTGCGGGCAGACCGCCTCGCAACTCCGACAGCCAATGCATGCATCCGGATGTTTCTCTTTCTCAATCGCCATCAACGCCATCGGCGCAATAAAACCACCTCCCGTGAAATTATGCTCATTATAGAGGTCTAACAATCTTGGAATATCTAATCCTTTCGGACAATGGCTGACGCAATAATGGCATGCGGTACACAAAAGCGTGCCGTTTAATACATGGTCCGCAGTCTCTAACAAACAATCCATTTCTTTGGCGGACAACGGTTTTTCTGTTTCAAATGTTTTTATATTCGCTTTCATCTGCTCTAAATCAGACATGCCGGAAAGCGTCATCGTTACCTCGGGAATCGTCTGCAGGAAACGGAATGCCCAGGCCGGAATCTCTTCGTCAGGGCGCAGTTTTTTCAGCTTCTCTGCCTCTGCTTCCGGCAATTTCGCCAGCTTGCCTCCCCGCAGAGGTTCCATTACCCAAACCGGAATCTGATATTCTTTTAGCAGCTCTACCTTGGCTTTTGCATCCTGGAACGACCAGTCGATATAATTTAACTGGATCTGGCAAAATTCCATCTTCTCTCCATAGGCTTCCAGGAACCGCTTCATTACTTCGCAGCTTCCATGCGCAGAAAATCCCAGATGACGGATACGTCCGTTTTTCTTCTGCTTAAGTAAATATGGATAAATGCCATATTCTGGATTTAAGTATGCGTCAATATTCATTTCGCAGACATTATGGAACAAATAAAAGTCAAAATAATCTACGCCGCATTTTTCTAACTGTTTTTCAAAAATCTCTTCTACTTTCCCCATATTGGAAAGATCGTACCCTGGAAACTTTGTCGCCAGGTAATAACTGTCGCGGGGATATTTGCTTAAAGCCCTTCCCATGGCAAGCTCTGAATTTCCACCATGATATCCCCATGCCGTATCATAATAGTTAATCCCATGTGCCATTGCGTAATCAACCATTTCCGCCGCCTTTTCCTCGTTAATCTTCGCATCATCCCCGTCAAATACCGGCAGACGCATCGCCCCCATTCCAAGAGCAGATAACGTGATATCCTGAAATTTTTTTGTAACCATTGTCTCCTCCCTTTCTAAAACAATTTTAATCATATTGAAACGCCCTGTCAGCAATCTGCTGAATCATTTCCCGGCGCAGTTAACATAACATATCCCATTGAATCCGTAAATCGTTTTCCCTGCCGCATCGGCTTAAAATATGTATTTTATTCTTTTTTCGTCTTTATTTTTGCCTTTGCCCAACTGCTGTATACAATAACGCCGGCATAATTTTTCTTTAATGCCCTAACCCGGACATAGTACTTTTTGCCTTTCTTCAGCTTTTTGATCGTATTGCTGTTCTTTTTGACGATTATGCTCTTTGCCTTTTTAAAATTCTTTTTCTCCGAATACTGTATTTCATATTTCAAAGCGCCTTTCACTTTTTTAAACTTGAGCAGCACAACTGCTTTCTTAGCTTTTTTCTTTCCTTTGTCCTGCTTTAATTTTGTGATTTTGGTTGCCTTTACGGCATTTAATTTTTTTATTTTTGATTTTATGGAAGAAATAGTAACCTGCTTTTGGGTCGTGGCGAAAATCGTCGCGTTTTTATTCCACGGAACGGAAAATTCCGCTTTGTTTGGATTTGAGGCGTCTACTTTTCCATTTGTGTTTACAATAGGAGCCGGTAACTGTACTGTTACAGTTAAACTTACAGAACCTTCCAAAATACCGGAATTTATCATTGAGCTGTACATCTCATCATCCCCGTAGCCTTTGGAAAGGACAAGATACACGGTATCCGTGGTCACATACGATGCATCCTCGCCGCCAAAATATTTCTGCAGTTTTCCCTTTCGGATCTTTTCCGTCTCCTCCATCTGATAATATTCCTTACCGCCAATATTAACCGGTTGAAATCCCTCTTTTTTCATCTCCTTATCCACGAACTCCGTCATCTCCGCTACCGATAACTGCCACTCTTCACTCTGCCGTTTTATATAGTTCATATACGCCTCTTTTTCAATACGTACCGTACCGGTTACGCTCCCACTTCCATCGGAATGGATCACAATACCGACATCTTGGTTTGTGCATCCTGCAAATACCAGAATTCCCATCAACATCATTGCAATCAGCTTTTTCTTAACATGCTTCATCTGTTTCCCCTTTCCAAATCAGACAATCATACATTCGCTTCCGCCGCTTTGACGTCAATAAATCCCAAAGTCGATTTTTACAGAATGGCCTACACGCTCTTCTTCCGGCGGAAATTTAGTATAATCGCCATAAAAATACAAAAGATATTCTTCAACGTCTTTATATGTATAAAATTCCTCTTTTTCAAATTCTATCAGCTTAAGCTGTTTTACCCATTTTCGCGGGATAGATTCCCTTTTGTATGTTTCGCCGTCAGTAACAATCTGTTCCGTATTTTTCCCATTATACTTTTTCTGCGCTTTTTTAAAATATCGTTTTATAGACTCATACCGAAACAGTTTTGAAACGCATAAACACAGATAATATTTGATTGCCTGCCCGACAGACTGTTTCTTCATCTCCGTACCGTAATTTTTTTTGATCCACATCAACCGATTACAGATGTAATACTTTCCCGCCTGTATTTTTCTCGCAAAATTGCTGTCCGGAGCGCTGTCAAACGGAAAAATATCAACAAAGATGCCATTATGCGAAAACGCCTCTTCTGAAAAAGTTTCTATAAAATGCGTTCCATTCAGCCTGACTTTTGCAAAGGAAA
Source organism: uncultured Lachnospiraceae bacterium (assembly GCA_947630925.1). Lineage (GTDB taxonomy): Bacteria > Bacillota > Clostridia > Lachnospirales > Lachnospiraceae > Butyribacter. Next base: position 596 of record CANRJM010000014.1, on the reverse strand, counting down.
GCGGGTAATTGGGATCGGTATCCCATGTTTGCAAAAAAAACGCTTCCCCTAAATCCGATTTGCATGCATCTATAAACTTCTCATAATCTTCCCGCATCATTCCAATATCCATATCGTCATCCCAGGGAATAAAGCCGCCATGCCGAACGGCTCCCAGGGTACTCCCCGCCGTTAAAAAATAACGAATCCCATTTTTTTCGCAGATTCGTTTTATTTCCAAGGCAATCTTCATTTCCAGCGAATGTAATTTTTCCATTTGTTCGTTTGCTGTCATCCTATAAATCCTCTTTCATGATTGATGATTCCCGCCAGTTTTTAACCGCGTTCCCTCCATGCCGTCCGAAAATACATTTCATCCATGCGCCATGAACCGGAAACCACGTATTACATTTTCAGTCTAACATAAAAAAACAGACCTTTCAATGCCTTTTCATAATATTGATAGCCTAAATTGTGTTTCATAATATTGATAGCCTAAATCCATAACTTGTGTTATACTAACCCATAATGGAAGGCACTCTTAAAGGATTGATTGAAGAAATCGGAATTGCAATCCATAAAGTTTATGATATACAGAGAGGACAAGTCGTCATGGA
>CANRJM010000013.1 GCA_947630925.1 uncultured Lachnospiraceae bacterium | reverse complement strand
AATATCTGCAATTTTCAAGGTTCATTCGAGCCTTTTTTCTTTTGACTCGTTTTTTCATGGATCACTTGACACTATCAAATTCTCTAATATAGGTCATTATACCATTTTTTGCGAATACTTTCAATCATGAATCAGCATGGAATTTATTTTGACGTCGCAATTTTGGATAAAAAGCGCATATGGAACCCGTGAAGAGAATCATTGTCAATTTTTACTTGCGAAATACCTTGAAATCCTGTAAAGTATGTAGTTAAGAGATTATTGCAAAATAGGATGTTGCAGTTTGGAGGCAATCATGAGTAAAATGAATCTGTATAATACGCTGACAAAAAAAGTGGAGCCGTTTGTACCCAATATAGAAGGGAAGGTCAGTATGTATACCTGCGGGCCGACGGTATATCATTTTGCGCATATTGGCAACCTGCGCAGTTATATTATGGAAGATGTTCTTGAAAAGAGTTTTCGCTATATGGGGTATGATGTAAAACGTGTGATGAACATAACCGATGTGGGACATCTCTCCAGCGATGCCGACAGCGGCGAAGATAAGATGCTGATAGGGGCAAAGCGTGAGAAAAAGACGGTTATGGAGATTGCGGCGTTTTACCGGGAAGCGTTTTTTCAGGATTGTGAAAAATTAAATATAAAAACACCGGACGTTGTGGAGCCGGCGACAAACTGTATTGCAGAGTTTATTATGATGATTGAGAGGCTGATTGAAAAGGGATACGCCTATGTGGCAGGGGGCAATGTTTATTTTGATACCGGTAAACTGGAAAACTATTATGTGCTTTCCAATCAAAATGAAGAGGAATTGCTGGTAGGAGTACGGGAAGACGTAGAAGAGGACAGGAATAAAAGAAATAAAACGGACTTTGTACTCTGGTTTACCAAATCGAAATTTGACGCCCAGGAACTTAAGTGGGACAGTCCATGGGGCGTTGGTTATCCGGGATGGCATATCGAGTGTTCTGCTATCAGTATCAAACATTTGGGAGAAAAACTGGATATCCATTGCGGCGGGATTGATAATGTATTTCCGCATCATACGAATGAGATTGCGCAAAGCGAAGCATATTTAGGGCATAAATGGTGTAATTACTGGTTTCATGTTCTTCATCTCAATGACAGTACGGGTAAGATGAGTAAATCCAAGGGAGAATTTTTAACGGTTTCCCTGTTGGAGGAAAAAGGGTATCATCCTCTGGTTTACCGTATGTTCTGTCTGCAATCGCATTATCGCAAACCGCTTTTGTTTCATTATGATGTGTTAGATAATGTGAAAGCGGCATATGAAAAATTGCGGAAGAAGGTTGCTTCTCTTGACAGGGAAGGTGAACTGCAGCAGGAAAAAATGAAGGGATATGAGGATGCGTTCGTTTGCGCGCTTGGGAATGATATCAATACCTCGCAGGCGATTACGGTGGTTTATGACGTATTAAAAGCGGATATGAATGATGCAAGTAAATTTGCATTGATTGACCGGTTCGATCAGGTGCTTTCCCTGGATTTAACGAAGGAGAAAGAGGGGAATGCCGCGGATGCAGATTTGACGGCTTATATAGAGGATATGATTCAACAGAGAAACGCGGCACGTAAGGAAAAAGATTTTGCCAGGGCAGATGCTATTCGGAAGGAATTGTTGGATAAAGGAATTGAAATTAAAGATACGCGTGAGGGGACGATATGGAACCTGTAAAAAGTATCTTATGAAAGAGGAGGACAAAAATCTCAAGAAAAAACAAACAAAAATATAAAATAATTGAAAAATTTTGAATTTATATCAAAATAGTGTTAAAAATCACGTCAATCGTTATAGACATGGATTCAAATTATCACTATACTATATTTAGATACAGATTCCGGAACTGTAACAAGGGAAACATTCACAAAGCTTTTTCTATGTATTGGGTGGTCATGGCAAAAAAACGCTTTGTAAATGAATAAATTTTTTATGGAAGGAGAGTTACAATGAAAGTAGCAGATGGATTTTGGCTGAACAAAAAGGGGTATGATGTAAGATATGCTTCACAGGCATATAAGGTAGAAACAACGGAGAATGCGATTAAGGTTCTCGCCACGCCATATACGGTAATGAACAGGGGGATGACGCTTGGCGGCCCGAATTTAGAAATTACCTATTCTTCAACTTCTGAGAATATTATTAAAGTACACATTGACCATTACAGGGGAGGACTTGATAATAGTCCGCACTATGAATTAAATGAAGATACCGGTTATACGCCGACGATTCATCAGTCAGAGGGAAAATACGAGTTGATTTCAGGAAATACTAAGGTTGTCATTAAGAAAGGGGATGACTGGGAAGTTCAGTTCTATTATAAAGACAGACTTCTGACGGGCGGCGCATGGCGTTCTACGTCCATTATCACGGAAAGCCGTTTTACGGCAAATGCCAGGTTGAATCTTCAATCAGATGATGAATTTTTTAATTATCCACAGGACGCGCATACCACATATCTTCGCGAGCAGTTAAAGACGGATATCGGCGAATGTATCTATGGATTTGGCGAAAAGTTTACTCCATTTGTTAAAAACGGACAGAATGTAGAAACATGGAACTGCGATGGAGGCACCTGCTCCGATCAGAGTTATAAAACCGTACCGTTCTATATTTCATCCAAAAGCTACGGTGTATTTGTAAATAGTTCAGACAAAGTTTCGTTTGAGGTAAATTCAGATACCGTATCTAAAGTTACATTTACTGTTCCGGGCGAGGAGTTAGAATACTTTGTAATTGGAGGAGAGAATCTGGAAGAAGTTCTTGCCAATTATACTACGCTGACAGGGAAGCCGGCGCTGCCGCCAGCCTATACATTTGGACTGTGGTTATCTACATCTTTTACAACCAATTATGATGAAGATACGGTAAACAGCTTTATTGACGGTATGGCAGAACGTAAGATCCCGCTTCAGGTATTCCATTTTGACTGTTTCTGGATGAAGGAATATGAGTGGTGTAACTTTGAATGGGATAAGGATATGTTCCCGGATCCGGAAGGGATGCTAAAAAGACTGCATGACAAGGGATTGGAGATATGCGTATGGATCAACTCCTATATCGCGCAGCAGTCTAAGCTTTTTGACGTTGGAAAAGAGAAGGGCTATTTTATCAAAAATCCGGACGGAAGCGTATTTCAGGCAGACCTGTGGCAGCCGGGCATGGCGATTGTTGATTTTACAAATCCGGAAGCCTGCGATTGGTTCAAAGGGCTCTTGAAGAAATTATTTGATATGGGCGTCAACAATATTAAAACAGACTTTGGAGAGAGAATCCCTACGCAGTGCCTGTACTATAATGGTATGGATCCGATTAAGATGCATAATTATTACACCTATCTTTATAATAAATGTGTATTTGAAGCATTGGAAGAGTATTATGGCAAGGATAAGGCATGTCTCTTTGCAAGAAGCGCAACGGTAGGCGGACAGAAGTTCCCTGTACATTGGGGGGGAGATTGCTATGCAGAATATTCTGCAATGGCAGAGACGCTTCGCGGCGGATTATCGCTCTGCTCTTCCGGTTTTGGATTCTTCTCACATGATATGGGAGGATTTGAAGCAACAGCGCCTGCTGATGTCTATAAAAGATGGTGTGCATTTGGCCTGTTGTCAACGCACAGCCGTCTTCATGGCTCTACTTCTTACAGAGTGCCTTGGGTATATGATGATGAGGCGTGCGATGTACTCCGCCATTATACGGTATTGAAGGGAAGATTGATGCCTTATCTCTGGGCGCAGGCAAATAAGACGCATATCGTCGGCGTTCCTATGATGCGTTCTATGGTAATTGCTTTCTCTGATGATACGGCTTGCAAGTACCTGGATCAGCAGTATATGCTTGGCGATAATCTCTGTATTGTGCCGGTTATGAATGAAGAGGGTACGGCAGAGTTCTATGTACCGGGCTGCGGTATTTGGACAGATATTCAAAGTGGAGAAACATACGAAGGCGGAAAGTACTACACAAGAAAATGCGATTACTTCCAGACGCCGATCCTTGCACGTCCGAATAGTATTGTAACATATGGCAATTTTGATGCAGAAGGTAAAATGACGGTTGTTTATGATTATCTTGAGGATGCAGAGGCAGTTATCTACGGCCTTGCCGAGGGTAAGACGGCAGAGACTGTCATCTATGACAGTGAGTCAAATAAGATTACGGATATCAAAGCAATCCGACAGGGTAATGTGATTACGGTATCCTATGCTGCTACAGATAAGAATTTTAAAGTAACGGCAGAAGGAAAAACAGTAGAGGCAAAAGCCGGTTCTACACAAGTGGAGATTGCACTGTAGTTAAAAAGGGAAATCGGGACCCATCTGTGAGCGTTACAGATGGGTTTCTTGTTTTCCCCTGACTGACAGAACAACTGCCTAAAGACCGTGATGCGTGCAGAAAAATCATACAGGCAGTGCCGCTGTGGATGGAATGATTCAGGAGAAAAGACATGGAGAAGAAAAAGATGCGCCAGAAAAGAGGTCAGAAACAGAATAAACGTTCTGTGCAGCGTTTGGTTTGCCTGGGGATTGTGGTTCTGGGTTGTCTTATTTTTTTGGCGGGATATGTGATAAAACAGGCGGAAACGGAAGAAACGATGTCGCAGACAGCGGTAACAACAATGCTGCCGGAAACGACCGCGCAGCCTACAGCGACACCGGCGTCGGCGGCGACGCCAAATCCGGAAAAGGGAATCTATACCTTTCTGCAGGGACCGAAGTCCTGGCAGAGGCGTCTGAAGTGGTCCGGTAGTTGGGGAACGACATTTTATGATGGCGGTTCCTTTGGCGGATTTGGCTGTGGACTGTGCTGTATAGCAAATGTGTATTCTTCGTTTACCAAGTACCGCTGCACACCGGTAGATGCGTATTACTACGCAAAGAAACATACCGGTTATAGCGGCGGCGGAGCAATCGCCTGGGGATATATGCGCCGGACATTAACGTCGCTTGGTTTTACATGCAGCGTGGCAAAAAAGACGAATTCCTATCAGGATTTTCAGAAAAAAATCGCAGACAGCAAGGCGGCAATTGTTCTGGTAAGCAGTTCAAATTCTACCTGCTATTGGAAGGATACGCCGGGACACTATGTTACCATATTTTTATATGATAAGGGGACGGACAGGATATTTTTAGCGGATTCGGGGGATCCTGAGCACAACCGCCACTGGGTATCGCTCCGGAAGATTTATCAGTCATTAAAAACTTCCAGTCCTTTTCAGTATCTGTATGTGAGCAAATACAATGAGAAGAAAGATCAATGGAAGCATAAACAGGCAGAAGGGGATTGGGTGCGCTAGAACGTCTCCGGGAGGATGAATTGAGCAGTAAAAAAGAATTTGAGGAAAAACAGCGTCATGGAACGGTAGAACTTCCGGTTGGATTGCACAAGATGGAGTATCCGGAAGGGACAGATGTGATTTTTTATTTGCATTGGCACCAGGAATTTGAGTTTCTTGTGCTTACAAAGGGCGAGATTATCTTTACGATTGAGGACAGGGAATATGAATTAGGAATAGGAGATTGTGTATTTATTCATTCTAATTTGCTGCATTCGGCAAGGACGGTGGATGGACAGGCGTGTTCTTTTTTTGCCGTCGTCTTTTCCTACGAAGCGTTAGAGGATGATATTCATAGTCCTTTTGCGAAGAAGTATATCCGTCCGGTGCTGCATGGGAAATATTTATTACAGGAATATTTGCCAGCAGACAGTCAGGCAGAGAAACGAATGGAATTGGCAGAAGGAAAAGAGGGAATATACGAAATTGATGAATTTCCGAAAAAGTTTCAAAAACAGCTTCAACTTTCCTGGCAGCAGGAAGTCATATTCTGGTTATCCCAGATTAGCCAGTGTCCGGAGCATGAGTTGGAATCATATGAGCTTTTGGTGCGGAGCAGACTCTTATCCATTTGGAACCTGATGTTTTGCCATGGGAAGCAAAACCGGAAATATGATTTAGAAGAGAACGCATCTTCCGAGCGCCTGGCGCCGGTTGTAGAGTATATGAAAGGGCATTTTGCCGATGAAATTACCCTTTCCCAGTTAGCGCAGATGCTGCCGATGAGCGAAGGACAGTTTTGCCGTATTTTTAAACGGCATATGAAAATGTCGCCGATGCAATATCTGCAGCGGTATCGGATTTTGCAGAGCTGCCGCATGTTACAGGAAACGGATAAAAAAATAGGCGATATTGCCAATCTGACCGGCTTTAATAATATCAGTTATTTTAATAAAGTATTTTTAAAAACGATTGGCTGTACGCCAAAGGAGTATCGAAACAGCAGCAGTTATTAGGAGGAGGAAATATGCCGGTATTCATGACAGATGTATTGCAGGCGGTGAAAAAATATCGGACAAAACAGGCGGTCTTATTTGATATGGATGGGCTGATATTTGATTCAGAACGTCTGTTTATGGAACAATTAGCAGTTGTTATGCAGGAATACGGCTATCAACTGACAAGGGAGATTTATGGCGAGACACTGGGCGCCTGCGGGGATTATTTGATTCAGCTCATGCAGTCTCATTATGGAAAGGAATATCCGTTTCATGAAATCAGCCGTGAGGCAGATCGAAGAACGCAGATTATTGCAGATCGTGTAGGAATGACAATCAAACCGGGTATTCGCCGGGTATTAGAATATCTCAGGAGTATTTCCCTTCCCTGCGCCGTGGTAACGTCTACTAAAAGCCGTACAGCAGAAAAGCATTTGCAGCATGCAGGGCTGCGTCCGTTTTTTCAGGAAATCATCGGCGGGGAAATGGTAGAACGGTCAAAGCCGGAACCTGATATCTTTTTGCTTGCCTGTCAAAAGATGGGAAAATTGCCGGAAGCCTGCGTTGTCTTAGAAGATTCTGAAAATGGCGTAATGGCGGCGCATCGTGCAGGCTGTACCGTCATCTGCGTACCGGATTTAAAGAAACCTTCCGAAGAGGTATTACAGATGGCGCAGATTGTAGTATACCGGAATGAAGATGCGAATGATTGACGGGCGCATTATTTTTTAGAAAGCTGTTTTATGACATGATTTGCAGACAGAAAGGCAATTAGAAGACCAACCGCGATTAGGATTAGTATGGTAAAAAATATGCCTAAACTGATAGAAAATGCATAACGGAGCTGCATGGTGCATATAACAGCCAATATGACGGCTATGAAAAGAGCAAGAGCATAGTAACAACGTTGTGTGACCAGACGGGAACGCAGCGTTGTTTTGGCTTCTGACGCAGGCATAGCGTCTTTTTTGAGGCCTTCTTCTGTTTTTTGCCTGTTTTCTAACAGTTGTAAAGTACTGGAACGTATATATTGTCTGGTGACTTTTTCGACTGCTTCCGCAGGACGCCTGGTCAGTAAAAAGAAACCAATAGAGAGAAATGGACGGAAATGGCTGCTATAAAGGGTGTTGTGTATCCCTGATAAAACAGCGGACGAAACATATGCCATGAAAAGATAAAACAGTGTGATCTGTGTTTTAACAGGTATCAGAAAAACCGGTATGCAGACGGCGGATATGCATAGGACGACGAGAAAAAGAAGAAGGAACAATTGATACCAAAACCATTTTTTTTGAAATGCGGTCCGGATGGATTCGCCTGTACCGGCATTTGCCGCAGGGAGTTCTGTTTTCTGTATGAGTCTGCGTAGAATTGCAGTATGAAGAGAGGAATATAAAAGCAGTCCGGCAATGATAACAGGACTGTACAAAAAGGGCAGGGGTTTTGTGAAGCTTGTCCAATCGTTTCCGCTTAAAAAAAAGCGGAGAATATTTAGGAGTATTTCCCAGCACAGTAAAAGAGACGTAAGCTCCATAAAAAAGCTCAGCAACTGATACAGAGCAAAAAGAGGCTGTTTCTTCCGAAGCATATATTTACAATGCCGTAAAGAATTGCCGTATATGATTTTCTGGGCAGAAATGCCAAGAAAATCTGCTTTTTCAAATAGATTTTTTTCTGCAGAAAGTGTTTGTTCCAAAACATGATCAGGGATGAAAGAACCTGCCTCCTGCGAAAATTGCGATTGTATTTTATTGTAGAACAAAGTGTTTTGTTTCTCCATGATAGGTATCCTCTTTTGAAAGTTATTTTTTATATTTTGGCAATACCCAATAGCATGGATGCCCACAGGCATTAAAATGACTGTTAGCGCATCCGCTATGTGGTATTCGCATATAACATCATTATTGTTAATATTTGATAAAAGGTTTTAAAAATTCATATTGTTTTCTCTGTGCAGGCGTCATCTGCGCGGAAAAAATCTCAGTCAATAATTTGTTTTCTTCCTCTGTAAATGACAGTCCTTCCTGTTTCATCTGTTCTTTCCACTTCATCAGAATAGGGAGCGCTTCCGTGATTTTTTTATCATTCAGTGTTTCAACTAACAGTTCGATCATTTTCTGTTTTTTCGGATTCATCTTCTGGAAACTTGGATGTTGTTTAAATTCGTTCATAAATTACCCTCATTTCTGTAAGGTAAACTCTGTTTACCTCTGTTTTATTTCTGCGCTTATCTCTTATCTCGTCCCTGGATGCTATCTTTGCGTTTGAGCGGAATCATTTAGATAGAATCATTATACATGATATTCTGCAACTGTTCAAAGGTTGCTTTTTGTTCCGGATTTAATTGGGAAATCAAAAAATCCCTTAAAAGATTGTTCTGGTTGTTATTGCTGTTTGCCTGCGGAGAATTGGAAAATCCATTTCCGAGCGCGCCTAATCCGTTGATAAGCTGAAAAAGCATCTGCATGGGATTGGCTGGATTGTTGTTAGGGGCAGATGATGTATTGGCTTCTGGATTTTCTTCGCTTGCTTCCAGATCTCCGCCGGAATAAGTGTGAGAACGGATAAAGGTATTATAATTTTGTAGCAGCCGGTTTGCGTTCATAAAATTTAGGACTGTCTGCACCATATCGGATTCACGGGGCGTAAGGAATTCCTGAATATGCGTCAGAAGCCCCTGTGGATCCGGATGCAGCGGGACTTCTTTCTCTTCTCCGGCTTCTGCTGCTTCCAGACTATAATCTTCAGAAGCTTCGTCCGGTTCCTGCCTTGCCAACTGTAACAGGGAGTCCGCCTGAAGGAGAAGGCGGATGCCGTGGCGGCTGGTTGGGGTAACATAGGGAAGAGACGCCTCTAAGATTGCCATTTGCCTCTGATGTTCATTTTTATATTTCATATCTAACCTCCATGATAAATCAAATCTAACTAAATTTATGTGGGACAGTTAAAAACTATTCCTGATTTGAGAAAATAGTGTGAAAAATAAGCTTGATAGCTTATTTTTCACAAGTGAGCCTACGCTCACTTTGGCTATTTGTGCCGGAGCGTCTCAAATAGCTCTGATGGCAGATGAGAAACTGCATACGCAGCTTTCTCATCGCCCCGTCGCGTAAACGCTCCGGAATAGGGATTAGTGTGATAAACTTGTAATAAACTTACAGGTAAGGTTTGACAGAACAGGATTTTTCATGTAACGTAATAGTACAGTTTTATCGCCTGACGGCAGAAGGAGTGCGTATGATCAATGATAAAAAAGTCCTGTACAGCGGGATGCAGGCTACAGGAAATCTGACACTGGGAAATTATTTGGGAGCCTTGAAAAACTGGGTTACGTTAAATGAAGAGTATGAATGTTTCTGGGGAGTTATGGATCTCCATTCTCTTACGGTGCGCCAAGTGCCGGCTGATTTTCGGAAAAGAGCAAGAAATCTGCTGGTTCTTTATATAGCGGCGGGCCTGAATCCGGAAAAGAACTGCATCTATTTTCAGTCGCATGTATCGGCTCATGCGGAGCTAAGCTGGCTGTTAAGCTGTTATACGTATATGGGAGAGTTAAACCGCATGACACAGTTTAAGGACAAAGCCGCAAAACATGCGGATAATATTAATGCAGGTCTTTTTACGTATCCTGTTTTGATGGCTGCGGATATTCTGTTGTATCAAGCCGATTTTGTTCCTGTGGGAAAAGATCAGAAGCAGCATCTTGAAATTACGAGGGATATTGCAGAGCGTTTTAATAGCATATATGGAGAGGTATTTACGGTTCCGGAACCGTATTTCGGAAAAACGGGCGCCAATATTATGAGTCTGCAGGATCCGACCAGGAAAATGTCAAAATCAGATGAAAATGTAAATGGAAGCATCTTTTTAATGGATGATATGGATACGATTGTGCGTAAATGCAAACGCGCCGTAACGGATTCCGGTAATGAGATCCGTTATGGAGAAGATAAGCCGGGAATCAGTAATCTTTTGGAAATTTATGGGGTATGTACCGGTAAATCAATAGAAGAAGCGGAGAAAGAGTTTTCCGGCGTTGGTTACGGAGACTTTAAAGTGGCCGTTGCAGAAGCTGTTATTTCGATGTTAAAGCCGCTGCAGGAGGAGTATGCCCGTTTGCTGAAAGAGAAGGATTATATTGACGGAATCATCAAAGCCAATGATGAGAAGGCGGCTTATTTTGCGAACAAGACGCTCCGCAAGGTTAAGAAAAAGCTTGGTTTGACGGAAAAACCAAGATAAATGTAGATGGGAGAATGATTAGATGGCAGGATCAATCTTTGGAAACAACTTTCAGGTTGCTACATGGGGAGAATCTCATGGCGAGGGAATCGGCGTAGTCGTGGACGGCTGCCCTGCCGGTTTACCGATGGACGAGGGAAAAATACAGGAATACTTAGATCGCCGGAAACCCGGACAGACCAGATATTCTACTCCGCGTAAAGAAAAGGATGAGGTGCGTATTCTTTCCGGTGTATTTGAGGGGAAAACGACGGGAACTCCGATTTCTATGATCGTATCGAATACGTCGCAGCGTTCAAAGGATTATTCTGAAATCGCACAGTATTTCCGGCCGGGACATGCAGATTATACCTTTGACCAAAAATATGGCTTTCGGGATTACCGCGGCGGAGGCCGTTCTTCGGGACGCGAGACGATTGGACGTGTTGCGGCGGGAGCGGTTGCGGCAGCCGTTTTAGCAGAATTGGGGATTTCTGTTGCGGCTTATACGAAAGAGATTGGCGGTATTGCCATAGACGAAGCGCAGGCAAGGCTGGAGAACCGGGAGAAAAGTCCCCTGTATATGCCTGATTTGGAGGCGTCCAAACGGGCAGAGCTTTTGCTGGAGCAGAAGATGAAAGAGCAGGATTCGGTAGGCGGAATTGTGGAATGCATTGTAAAAGGAGCGCCTGCCGGATTAGGGGAGCCGGTTTTTGAAAAGCTGGATGCTAATTTGGCAAAAGCGGTTATGTCAATCGGAGCGGTCAAAGGAGTTGAGATTGGCGACGGTTTTTTGGCAGCTAAAGCATTTGGCTCGGACAATAATGATGCATTCTGCATGACAAAAGAGGGGAGTGTGGCAAAGCAGACGAATCATGCGGGGGGCGTCCTGGGAGGTATCAGCGATGGGAGCGATATTATTCTGCGCGCCGCATTGAAACCGACGCCTTCCATTGCCAGAACACAGAAGACCGTAAATAAAAAAGGAGAAGAGATCACTGTTGAAATACGCGGCAGGCATGACCCGGTAATCGTACCCCGTGCGGTAGTTGTAGTAGAATCCATGGTAGCGATCACTGTGCTAGATATGCTGTTTGCTTCTATGACATCGGATTTGGAGCGCATGAAACGCTTTTTTCTGTAATATAAACGTTCCTGTAAAAACTGCATATAGTAAAATATGCAGTTTTTTATCTGCCGGCATACGGTAAGTCAGTCGGCATGCCGGCAGGGATAAAATCACAAAGAACCATATTTTATGGTTTTAATGGACAGAAGGGAGTTCTCATGAGATATTACAGATATGGAAGCGACCAAAGAAAAAAAGATCTGGAAGCGGAAGAAAAACAGCGGCAGGAGGTTCTTAGCCGTTTTGGGGAACTGATTATTGATGAAGATACCATTTATGAAATTGATGAAGAGTGTTTCAGGTGTAAAGAAAAGAAATAAAAGATATTCGGTGCAGGTTTTACCGATTCTTATGAAAAAACGGGATTGCTAAAATGCAATCCCGTTTTTGATCCATGACAATAGAAAATTTGAAAAGGCATGTTTTCTATTGTTTTCCTTCGTAAAATGCTTTTGAAAATTGCATATAAAAGAACGGAAGGTTACCAGAGTCCTTTCATATGCAAAAGAATAGAGGGAGGTTTAGAAACCACCGCCACAGCAGCAGCAAAGGATAAGTATGATCCAAATAATAGAGCCGCATCCGCTGTCGCCGCCGCATCCATTTGAAAGTCCAAATCCATTGTTGCCATTACCACAGCAAGAGCAAAGTAATAACAGGATGATAATCCAGCTGCATCCGTTGTCGTTTCCGTTGCATCCGCCACAAGTAGTTGCTGCTAAATCACTCATAAATTCCTCCGTTCCGTCGATGATGATTCGACAGGTTTAAAATTATTTACAGTGCTATCATATGCGTATCAGCTTGGACAGTTTACGGTTTTTCGAAAAAAATATTAAAATCCCCAAACTTTTCGGAAAGTTTCCGTGAGAAACAGAGTTTTCCCTTGACAGAATCCTGTTCTTTCGTCAAAATAAATGGAAGAGTTCTGGATTCATATAGAATGCTTGGAGGTTATAAATGAATAAAACGATTTTTCATAAAAAAGAGCAGCGTCGGCACATTGCCCTGATAAGAAATGCGAAGCGCTTTTTGTTGATGCGCCATGATGGCGGGTGTAATTTTCTGTTTCGCAAAATAGGCGCGCTGACCGTTGCGGCAGCCGTTACCTGCAATCTATGCGGCTGTGCCGCTTTTTGGGACAACGGTGAAACGGAGATTAAACAGTATGAAAGTTCTTCGGAATCCCCTTCCGATACGGACAAGGAGGAGCAGAGCGTTACGATGGAATGGGAGGACGCGGTAGAGCTTGCGGCAGATTATATGGAGGGGATGACGTTAGAGGAAAAGGTTGGCCAGATTTTTGTTGTTAACTTGGAGCAGTTGGACGGCAGAAAAGGGAGCTATTATGAATTTCATAAATGTACGAAAACCATGTTAAAAAATCTTCAGAAATATCATGTAGGCGGAGTGATTCTTTTTTCCAGAAATATCGCAAAAAGAGCGCAGACGGTAAGAATGATATCAAAGTTGCAGACAGGGGATAAAACGCCGCTATTTATCAGTGTGGATGAAGAAGGCGGACGAGTTTCCAGAATTGCTTCGAATCAGAAAATGAAAACGACAGTATTTCCGTCTGCAGAAGAAATTGGGCGGACAAAGGATGACCGTTATGTTTATGACATGGGAAGAACGATAGCGTCTGAAATCAGGGAATTAGGATTTAATGTGGATTTTGCGCCGGTTGCGGATGTAAAGACAAGTAAGATGAATCAGGAGATTGGAGACCGCTCCTTTGGAGATGATCCGGATAAAGTAGGAGAATATGTGAGCGCATTTGTGCAGGGAATGAATAAAGAGCGGGTGTGCGCAACGTTAAAGCATTTTCCGGGACAGGGTTCTTCCGAGGGCGATACGCATAAAGAAAGCGTAGATATTGACAGCAGTATTGCGCGTCTAAGAAAAACAGATTTTGTGCCATTTCAGAAGGGCGTCGCTGCCGGCGCGGATTTTGTTATGGTTTCACATATTTCGGTCAGTAAGGTTACGGAGAGTTCCCTGCCGGCCAGTATGTCAAATTTAATTATGCAGACAATCCTGCGGGATGAATTGGGCTTTGAAAAGATCGTTATTACAGACGCCCTGGATATGGCGTGCATTACGCAGGAATATACGTCGGCAGATGCGGCGTATCATGCTTTTTGCGCAGGCGCTGATATTATTTTGATGCCGCAGAATCTGGAAGAGGCATATGATGAGATTTTGTACAAGGTGCAGTCCGGAAAAATTACGCAGGAACGGCTGAACGATTCTGTTTTACGTATTCTGGCGGTGAAGGCGCAAAAGGGGATTCTGCCGGACAGCAGGGGACAGTCGGATACGGAAATGAAAAAAAGTGCGGCTCCGACAGCCTCAGGGACGACGAAGGAGGAGAAGCAGAACAAGAAATAACTGATATAATTTCATGCAGACTACTTGCGATTTTTGCTCAAATTGGTATAATGTAAGATGTCAGAAGGAAAGAGAGAACTCGTAAGCGGAGGATTTTATTTATTATGAGGAGGATACAACAGTGAAAAAGTTAGACATGTTATATGAAGGCAAGGCAAAAAAGGTATTTCAGACAGAGGACGAGAATGTGCTGATCGTGGATTATAAGGATGATGCCACGGCATTTAACGGTGTCAAAAAGGGAACCATTGTTGGAAAAGGCGTTATTAATAACCGCATGACGAATTATTTATTTCAAAAGTTAGAGGAGGCTGGTGTACCGACTCATTATATTGAGGAATTAAGCGACAGGGAAACGGCAGTCAGGAAAGTGGATATTGTGCCATTGGAAGTTATTATCCGTAATGTAGCAGCAGGAAGCTTTTCAAAGAGACTTGGCATTGAAGAGGGATTTCAGTTGCTTTGTCCGACGTTGGAGTTTAGCTATAAGGATGACGATTTAGGGGATCCGCTGATTAATGATTATTTTGCAATTGCGATTGGCGCCGCTACCAGAGAAGACATTGACACGATTACTAAGTATGCTTTCATGGTAAACGATTTCTTAAAACAGTTTTTTGATGAATGTGGCATTGATTTGATTGATTTTAAAATAGAGTTTGGCAAGACAAGTGATGGGACTATTATCCTTGCTGATGAAATTTCACCGGATACTTGTCGTTTTTGGGATAAAAAGACGCATGAGAAATTGGATAAGGATCGTTTCAGAAGAGATCTTGGCGGTGTTGAAGATGCATATCAGGAGGTTGCAAAGAGGATCGGTCTTATTTAATGGATATGTTTTCCCGAAATTGCCTGGGTGATTTCGGGTTTTTCTATGAATAATATCGTATTGCTTTGGAGGACAGAATGGATAATTTGATAGATTGTTGTACGGACGGCGGACATTGCCCAAAATTGGGAGAAGAATGCGGCGTTTTTGGTATGTATGATTTTGATGGAAATGATGTGGCGTCTTCCATCTATTACGGTTTGTTTGCGTTACAGCATCGCGGGCAGGAAAGCTGCGGTATTGCCGTAAGCAGAACGGATGGTCCGCCGCGCAATGTCAATACCTGTAAAGGAATGGGATTGGTCAATGAGGTGTTTAATGCTGAGAAGTTAGAAAAGCTGAAGGGAGATATCGGCGTCGGACATGTACGCTATTCAACGGCTGGCGCCAGCGCTGTAGAGAATATACAACCGTTGGTATTGAATTATATCAAAGGCACATTGCTTCTGGCGCATAACGGAAACCTTGTAAATGCAATCAATCTGCGAAATGAACTGGAGTTAAACGGAGCAATTTTTCAGACTACCATTGATTCAGAGGTCATTGCCTACTTGATTGCCAGAGAGCGTTTGCAGACGGGAACCGTCGAAGATGCCGTGAAAAATGCAATGAATCGTATTAAGGGGGCATATTCCCTTGTGGTTGCCAGTCCAAGAAAACTGATTGGCGCGAGAGATCCGCATGGTTTTCGGCCTCTTTGCATCGGGAAAAGGGATAATGCATATTTTCTCTCTTCAGAAACCTGTGCGTTAGACACGGTTGGCGCAGAGTTTGTGCGTGATGTGGAGCCGGGGGAGATTGTTACGATTACTGCGGAAGGCATTCGGTCAGATAAAAGTATGGCGGCAGAAAAAAAAGCAAGGTGTATTTTTGAATATATTTATTTTGCAAGACCGGATAGCTATTTTGATCAGATTTCCGTGCATAGCTCCCGTATCACGGCGGGAAGGATTCTTGCACAGTCGCATCCTGTAGAAGCTGATATTGTCGTGGGCGTTCCGGAATCCGGTAATGTAGCGGCAATGGGATATGCATTGGAATCCGGCATTCCATATGGGACTGCATTTGTGAAAAACAGTTATGTCGGACGTACATTTATTAAACCAAAGCAATCGGCAAGAGAATCGAGCGTTATGGTAAAGCTGAACGTATTGAAAGAAGTAGTCAGGGACAAACGCGTAGTCATGGTGGATGACTCAATTGTGCGGGGGACAACGAGTGCGCGCATTGTCAAGATGTTAAAGGACGCCGGCGCAAAAGAGGTGCATGTGCGTATCAGTTCGCCGCCGTTTTTGTATCCGTGTTATTTTGGAACGGATGTACCGTCGAGCGATCAACTGATTGCCTATCATCATTCCGTTGAAGAGATTAGCCGGATGATGAATGCCGATTCGCTGGGGTATCTTGATTTAAATCGTCTGAGCGAATTGATTGACGGAGATATGGGATATTGTGACGCCTGCTTTTCAAATAATTACCCGGTAGACGCTCCGACGGAGGATATTCGGGGAGAGTATGAAAAGTAATGCAGATCAGAAAAAACAGATTGGTAACGAAAATAGCAAATGTAGGATTGGAGGAAGTTTATGAGTAACGACAGATATACCAGCCCTCTTTCTGAGCGTTATGCGAGCAAGGAGATGCAGTATATATTTTCGCCGGATAAAAAATTTAAAACATGGAGGCGTCTTTGGATTGCCCTTGCGGAGGCGGAAAATGAACTGGGCTTAAAGAACGAACAGGGGGAGCCTGCCGTTTCCAAAGAACAGATTGAAGAGCTGAAAGCGCATGCGGAGGAAATCAATTATGATGTTGCCAGAGAGAGAGAAAAACTGGTGCGTCATGACGTTATGTCACATGTATACGCTTACGGGCAACAATGTCCAAAAGCAGCGGGTATTATTCATCTTGGTGCAACCTCGTGCTATGTAGGCGATAATACCGACGTGATTATTATGACGGAGGCGTTACGGCTGATTCGCACAAAATTGGTCAATGTAATCGATGAATTATCGAAATTTGCGATGAAGTATAGAAATCTTCCAACGCTTGCATTTACGCATTTTCAACCGGCGCAGCCAACAACAGTTGGAAAGCGTGCCACTTTGTGGCTGCAGGAATTTATGATGGACTTGGAAGATTTGGAATATGTTTTATCTACGATAAAGCTTTTGGGGTCCAAAGGAACAACGGGAACACAGGCAAGTTTTATGGAATTATTTGATGGAGATGAGGAGAAGGTCAAGAAGCTGGATCAAATGATTGCAGAAAAAATGGGATTCGACTCATGCTATCCTGTATCCGGACAGACCTATTCCCGTAAGTTAGATACGCGCGTGGTCAATGTTCTGGCAGGAATTGCAGCAAGCGCACACAAATTTTCAAATGATATCCGCCTGCTGCAGCACTTAAAGGAAATTGAGGAACCGTTTGAGAAGAACCAGATTGGTTCTTCCGCAATGGCTTATAAAAGAAATCCAATGCGGAGCGAGAGAATTGCATCCCTGTCACGTTATGTTATGGCAGATGTAACCAATACAATGTTTACCTCAGCCTGCCAGTGGTTTGAACGTACGCTGGATGATTCGGCAAATAAGAGAATCAGTATTCCGGAGGGATTTCTGGCAACGGATGGAATTCTGGATCTTCTGTTAAATGTAGTAGACGGTCTTGTCGTTTATGATAAGGTTATTGAGAAGAGACTGCTTTCTGAGCTGCCGTTTATGGCAACGGAAAATATTATGATGGATGCGGTAAAAGCAGGCGGGAACAGACAGGAGCTGCATGAGAAGATTCGCACGCTTTCTATGGAAGCGGGGAAAAATGTAAAAGAATATGGAAAAGAGAATAATTTATTGGAACTGATTGCCGAAGATTCTGAGTTTCCAATGAATTTAAAAGAATTGCAGGAATCCATGAATCCGGAAAAATATACCGGACGCGCTTCTTCACAGGTAAAAGAGTTTATTGAGGAAACAGTCAATCCGGTTTTGGAGGCAAATCGGGAGATCCTTGGAGTTAAATCAGAGATAACTGTTTAAATCTAATGGAGAACAGTTTCAAATATACCGGTAAACGGGGAAACTGTTTTTGTTTAGTAGGATGGAGGTATTATGGCGGGGAAACGTATTTTAACGTCGCGCATTACTGAGAATATGGTAACGGCGGATCATGTGTACACAGCAGAGGAACAATTGTTGATTCCGGCAGGGACTGTGTTGACGTCAGACATTATTGAAGCGTTAAAAGAGCATTCTGTATTTGCGATCCGCGTTGAAGTGGAGCAGGACGGTAAGACGCCTGTCCTGGGCGATAAGACGCAGCAGGAAGGGAAGGAAGAAGTAAAATATGCATCGCCGGAACCCGCATATCAGGCGGCAAATGAGGCGGATACAAAGAATTATTATGATGCGGTTCGGGAATCAAAGGAGTATCAGGAGTTTCATGCCGGTTTTGTGGAAACGGTCGATCATGTAAAAGATGCCTTAAATCGTGTTGTCATGCAAAACGAAGAGATTGACAGCAAGGAAATCCTTTCTGAGGTAAAAAGTGTGGTAGGCGCAAGCCGCAACAGCTTAAACATTCTGGATATGCTCCAGTGTATGAAGGGATATGATGACGTGACATACGTGCACAGTATGAATGTCGCTTTGTTGAGCAATGTTATTGCGACTGCCGCCATGCCGGATATCTCAAAAGAAGATTTGGATACGCTGACGCTGGCCGGCCTGCTTCATGATATCGGGAAGATGATGATATCGGATGAGGTGCTGATGAAAAAAGATCGTTTGACGATATCAGAATTTAATATCATCAAGACGCATGTATTGCATGGCAATAATATATTAAAGAACCTGGACTTGGATCCACGGGTTGCAGAAGTGGCAATGCGCCATCATGAACGTTGTGACGGGAGCGGATATCCGGGCGGTTATCATTCAGAACAAATCAGTCCGTTTGCAAAAATTGTTGCCATTGCGGATACTTATGACGCAATGACTTCAGACCGTGTTTATCGTAAGGCAATCTGTCCTTTTGAAGTGCTGCATATGTTCGAAAGCGAAGGGCTCACAAAATATGAGGTAGAGTATTTACTGCCGTTTTTATCTACGGCAGTACAGGCATATATGAATACAGAGGTCCGGTTGACGACGGGAGAGACGGGTAAGGTAGTTTTGGTCAATACAGAGGAGTTTTCAAGACCAATCGTTAAGGTTGGCGAGACCTATCATGATTTGAGAAAAGAACGCTCTATATACATTGACAGAATTATGGATTAGGCTATACTTGACAGAGGGGAGAGATATCTGCCGTCTGTTATGAAAATCAGATAGAAAGATAGAAAATGCATGTCGTGGCTAACGGCGGAATGGAGGAAAATATGGTAACAGCTATTGTTGGCGCTAATTGGGGAGACGAAGGAAAAGGAAAGATTACGGATATGCTAGGCCGGGAATCTGACATTGTAATACGTTTCCAGGGAGGAAGTAATGCCGGTCATACCATTATTAATGACTATGGGAAATTTGCACTGCATCTTCTGCCTTCCGGAGTTTTTTATAGCCATACTACAAGCATCATTGGCAATGGTGTTGCTTTGAATATTCCATATTTATTACAGGAAGTGAAAGACCTGGTAGAAAAAGGAGTTCCGGAGCCGAAACTCCTGGTCTCTGACAGGGCTCAAATTTTAATGCCATACCACATTGCATTTGATGAATACGAGGAGGAACGTCTTGGAAAGAAGTCCTTTGGTTCCACAAAGTCGGGGATTGCTCCTTTCTATTCAGATAAATATGCAAAAATCGGTATTCAGGTATCAGAATTATTTGATGAAGAGGGATTAAAGGAAAAAATAAATCGTATTTGCGAGCAGAAAAATGTCATTCTGGAACATTTATATCATAAACCAAAGCTAGACCAGGAAGAATTGTTAAAAACGCTGCTTGCGTATCGTGATATGATAGAACCCTATATCTGCGATGTATCGGCCTATCTGCGGCAGGCAATTGCAGAGGGCAAAAATATTCTTTTGGAAGGGCAATTAGGTTCCTTAAAGGATCCGGATCACGGCATTTATCCAATGGTTACTTCTTCTTCTACCCTTGCTGCATACGGAGCGATTGGCGCAGGGATTCCGCCATATGCAATTAAGCGGATCGTGACAGTGGTAAAAGCGTATTCCAGTGCGGTTGGCGCCGGAGAATTTGTTAGTGAGATTTTAGATGAAAAAGAAGCAGATGAACTTCGCAGACATGGCGGAGACGGCGGGGAATATGGCGCAACCACCGGACGCCCGCGCCGTATGGGGTGGTTTGATGCTGTTGCAAGCCGTTATGGCTGTGAGATTCAGGGGGCAACGGAAGTAGTCCTGACGGTATTAGATTGCCTTGGTTATTTAAAGGAGATTCCGGTTTGCATCGGATATGAAATTGATGGGAAAGTAGTGAAGGATTTTCCGGTTACTGCAAAACTTGCCAAAGCAAAACCTGTTTACACAGTTTTGCCGGGATGGGAATGCGATATTAATGGCATCAAAGAATATGAACAACTTCCTGAGAATTGCAGAAACTACGTAGAATTTATTGAAAAGGAACTGGGAGTACCGATTTCCATGGTATCAAATGGACCAAAGAGAACAGATATCATTTATCGTAATCGATAGAACGTACTAAGAGGATATGTGGCTGCCGTGCAGATTTTATGTACGGCAGCCAGTTATTATCTATATACATATGCATTGAAAGGAAGCGTTCCATATGAATTACAGCCAGCAGGAAGTCAATAAGAAAAAGAGGGCATTGACCGGAAATTCAAAAAAAACAATGCGCCGTATCAGGAAGTATCTGGGCTATGCCAGCGCAATCATTGGCATTGCGCTTATTTTTGTATGCGTGCTTGGGACATCCAAAGTCATTCGGGGGCTGGTCAGCCATACGCCAAAGGTGCAGGAGCTTGATTTGCTGTCAAAAGGAAGTTCCAGTGTGATGTATGACATTGCCGGGAAGGAGATCCAAAAACTGGATGCGTCGGATATTGATAGTGAATACGTTGGGATTGCAGACATTCCGCAGGGTGTACAGCAGGCTTTTGTTGCTGCGGAGGACAGGTATTTTTATGAGCATCATGGCGTAGATATGCAGGGGATATTTCAGGTCATCTATCAGGAATTGACCGGAAACAGTCTGGATTCCTCTGCAACAGATACGATTACTCTGCAATTAATCAAAAACCAGATTATGAGTGGGGAAAAAGGGAACTCGCTTATGAAAAGAGTTTCTAACAGGATAACGGAGCAGCTTCTTGGAGTGGATTTGGAGAACAGTTTGGATAAAGAACAGATTCTGGAGTACTATCTGAATACAATCAATATGGGAGAGGGACTGACTGGAGTGCAGGCAGCCTCTAAACGGTATTTTGACAAAGATATTATGGAATTGACGGTGTCAGAAGCGGCGGTCCTTGCCGCAGTTGCAGCGGATCCGGCGCAGTATGATCCTGTCAGTCATCAGGAGGAGAATACAGGAAGACGCAGCCAGATATTAAAAATCATGTTAGAAGACGGCCTCATTTCTGAGGATGAATATGAGGATGCTTTGGGAGACGCCGTCTACCTTCGGGTACAGAATGCCGTTAATGCAAAAATTAATGTTAGTGATAAGTTTAATTCCTACTACACGGATGCCGTAGCAAATCAGGTCATCCTTGACTTGAAAAACAAACTGGGCTATTCACAGACTCAGGCCTATAATGCGCTGTACCGGTCAGGGCTTAAGATTTACACCTGTCAGGATAATACCATGCAAAGTATTTGTGATTCAGTGGTCAATGATGACCGGTATTATCCTGCGGACAAAAAATCATATCTGACATATAGCCTGGTTATCGCCAAAGACGGCGTATTAAAGGAATATAGTGAAATTGATGTTAAAAACTATATTTTTGAAAGCAGGAATGAAAATATCTCTTTATTTTTTTTGGACAATAAAAAAGCAAGATATTATGTTTCGATATTTAAAAAATATATGTTAAAAGAAGGCGGCGTGCTGGTATCAGAAAATTTTCAGTTGGTAAAACGACCGCAGACCTCTTTTGTACTAATGGAACAGGCGACGGGAAGAGTTAAGGCTGTAGTTGGAGGAAGAGGGCAGAGGCTTGTAAACCGTGCGATTAACAGGGCGACAGAGGATACCAGACAGCCGGGAACGGCTCTTGATGTGATGTCTGTCTATTTACCTGCATTGGATACGGCAGGGATGACATTGGGAACGATAGAAAATAATGGGGAACATGGATTGATGACGATTCGCAATGCCATTCTTTTTTCCGATCCATTTTCGTCTGTCAATACCCTAAAGAAGACTTCTGTCCGCACCGGATATGAATATTTAAGGAAACTTGGGTTTTCTACAATAGTAGAAAAAAAGGAGGATGAAGCAGGAAATATCAATAGTGATTTACAACTGCAGTTAGCAGAAGGTAAATTAGTGGATGGAGTGACAAATCTGGAGCTGACTGCAGCATATGCGGCAATCGCCAACAGAGGGATTTATCAGCGGCCCCGTTTTTATACAAAGATAGTTGATGGAAAGGGGAATATTCTGTTAGAGAATGATACCAGCGCTACCAGAGTGATGAAAGAATCTACTGCGTGGCTGTTGACCAATGTTATGAAAGAGGGAATAGAGAAAGGCGCGGCTCAAAAAGCCGGCTTTTCCGATTTGATGATAGAACAGGCGGGGGAAACCGGAACGACCGATGGCATGACAGACTTTTGGTTTGACGGATATACGCCGTATTATACGGCGGGCATCTGGACCGGTCAGGACGAAGAGAACGGAAACGCCGGGGAAAATACGGCGTATCATCTGACAATTTGGAAGGAAATTATGGAACGGATACACAAACAGAAGAATTTGCAGAGCGGGAAATTTCATCGTCCGGAAGATATTGTTTCATATAACATCTGTACGGAATGCGGAAATCTTGCTGTAGAGGGACTCTGTACGGATGTGCAGGGGAAATCTTATGTGCAGAAGGAATATTTTGCAGCAGGAACAGAGCCGAAACAGAACTGTAATTGCCATGTAAAATATAAAATTTGCAGAGCTTCCGGAATGTTGGCGGGGAAGAATTGTCCAAAGGAAGATACGTATGAGGAAGTGTTCTTGATCGAACAGGCAGATGTACAGGGGGTGTCAGGACATCTTAAAACAAATCAGATGTTGCAAGAGCAATGCAAAGTGCATAATAGCACAGAGTGATATTATAGAAAGTCGCTATGTCCCTGCATCCAAATCACTCCTTTAAACCGTCGTCCGATTTCTGGCTCGCCTAACAGATCGTCTTTGTGAATGCATACATTGATCAAAAGATGGTTGCAGTTTAACAGCATCTGATAGACTTCCTCGTTGGTAAGCGCGTTTCTGGCAACAGACCAGTTTACGATGATGCCAAGCACAGAATAGTGGTCAGATTCGGAACCATATGGTACAATGCTTGTTTTTACAATAGAATAGAGGTCTTCTGTTTTGATACGGCTGCGAAGCATGGAAGAAGTGCTGATTTCTCCAATGGCCAGATCGTCAATTGCTTTCTGGTCGCCGTTCTTTGCTTTTGAGATCAGATGATTTCTATATTGCGTAATATAATTTTGTTTTTGGCAGGAAATCACGTCATGATAAACGCCAAGGATAACCGTGCCCTTTAATGATAGGCCGGAGAGCGTCAGCTTTGCTTTGCGGGGCGTGTTATCTGCACAGTGAAGCTCCATATAGTCTATGGCATTTTGCAGATAGAAGATAACAGAGATGCCAAGTCGCAAATCATCGCACATTCCGGTAAATGCGTTGGTATCCACTCTTTTGTTGACCGTGACATCCTCATGCGATGTAATCAGGCGGCTCTCACAATAGGGAAAATAATGTTCCATGTAAAAGAATCCTTTTTTATCGTATTCTCCACGCAACACAATACCAATTTGTGATCCAACTTCCATGGCAAATTCTGTATAGGTACAGTCGGGTGTGAGTTGGATTTTTCTTTTTTTGTCCGGATGGTCCATGACTTTACCGAGAATTGGATCAAAATCCCGCCGGCTTTTTATATTGCTAAAGCCGATAGCTCGTAAAAAACGGTGCATATGGCAATTATTCCTTTCTCCTGGTTTGCTTGAAATTATCATACTACGCTATGGATTTTGACGCAAGTAAAATATTTTTGGCTGTAGGAAGGAAGAACCGGCAGGGTGTTGTAATTTTTGCGGAATTCATATATAATAGTATACTTAGAGTGGTGTGTCATAATATGCAAAATGGTATGATTTTTATATCAATGGCCGAACCGGGGGATACGTTAAAAAATACAAGACAGATGGAGAACAATATGGGTAAGATCGTTGTAATGACAGACAGTAATAGCGGAATTACACAGAGCGAGGCGGAACAGATAGGAGTCAGGGTGCTTCCTATGCCTTTTCTGATCAATGAGGAGACATATTTTGAGGATATTGACCTGACGCAGGACGAATTTTTTGAGAGGTTAAAACAGGATGTTACAATATCGACTTCGCAGCCGGCGCCGGAGGATGTGAAGAATATGTGGGACGAGATTTTACAGGATGCAGACAGCATTGTTTATATTCCGATGTCAAGCGGGCTGTCCGGTTCCTGTCAGACAGCGCTTATGCTTGCGCAGGATTATGAGGGAAAAGTTCAGGTTGTTGACAATCAAAGGATTTCCGTGACGCAGCGCCAATCGGTACTGGACGCCATGGAACTGGCAGAGCGCGGTATGGAGGCAGAGGAAATAAAAGCGTATTTAGAAAAAGTCAAATTTGATTCCAGCATTTATATTATGCTTGATACATTAAAATATCTAAAAAAAGGCGGAAGGATTACGCCCGCAGCCGCGGCTTTAGGCTCGGCGCTCCGGCTGAAACCGGTGCTTACCATCCAGGGCGAGAAGCTAGATGCTTTTACCGTTGCGCGTACGAAAAAGCAGGGAGTCAGTAAGATGCTTTCTGCGATAGAAGAAGATATTATAAAACGTTTTGGCGGACTGGAGAATATGGAGCGGATTCATATGGAAGTAGCCCATACGCAAAGCGAAGAAGAAGCGTACGAGCTTGCAGAGAAAATCAAAACCAGGTTTGGGGTAGGAGAGATTGTTATCAATCCGCTTTCTCTCAGTGTATCCTGCCATATTGGGGCGGGCGCATTGGCAGTGGCATGCAGCAAGGCGATTGATTAACGGGATGAAAGAAAAAAGGAAGGGAAGGATGAAAAGATGGGGTATATGGATGGATTAGGAGAAAAGGCAATCGCGGCGAAAAGTGTGATTGCAAACGCTTCCACAAGTGAAAAAAATAAGATATTGCAAAAGATTGCGGAGTTTCTATGCAGCAATACAGAACATATTTTAAAAGAAAATGAAAAAGATATTGCGCAGGCAAAAGAGAATGGCATATCAGATACGATGATAGACCGTCTGCGCCTGACAAAGGAGCGGGTGCAGGGAATTGCAGATGCTTGTATACAGTTGATTCGTCTGGAAGATCCGGTAGGAGAAATCCTGCAGGGTTCGGTTCGACCGAATGGTATGCGTATTACTAAGGTCAGGGTGCCTATGGGAGTCATTGGAATCATTTATGAATCCCGTCCAAATGTCACAGTGGATGCAGCCGCCCTTTGTTTAAAAAGTGGGAATGCGGCTATTCTGCGCGGCGGCAGGGAGGCGATTCATTCCAATCTGGTTTTGATGCAACTGATGCAGCAGGCATTGGAAGCGTGCGGCTTTCCAAGAGAAACCGTACAGCTTGTCGAGAATACTTCCAGAGAGATATCGACAGAGATGATGCGGGCGAATGACTATATTGATGTTTTGATTCCGCGCGGCGGAGCCGGACTGATTCAGGCAGTTGTCAAAAATGCTACGGTTCCGGTGATTGAAACAGGTACGGGAAACTGCCATATTTATATTGATGAAACAGCAGATATCGAGATGGCGGCAGCTATAACAGATAATGGAAAGACGCAGCGGCCAAGCGTATGCAATGCTTTAGAAACCTGTCTGGTACACAAAAGCATTGCCCGGGAATTTCTGCCAAAGTTAAAGCAGGTATTGGATAAGCATCAGGTAGAAATCCGGGGGTGCAGGAGGACGCAGGAAATTCTCGGAGATTGTGTGATTCCTGCCACAGATGAGGATTATGCTACGGAATTTCTGGATTATATTATTTCTATCAAAGTGGTTGATACGATAGAAGAAGCCATCGCACATATCCGTAAATTCAGTACCGGACATTCCGAATGCATTATTACAGAAAATTATTCGAAAGCAGAGCGTTTTCAGAAAGAAGTTGATTCTGCATGCGTCTATGTAAACTGTTCTACCAGATTTACAGACGGCGGCGAATTTGGTCTGGGCGCCGAAATTGGTATTTCTACACAAAAGCTTCACGCCAGGGGCCCGATGGGGCTGCGTGAGCTGACTGCAATCAAATATCTGGTTCATGGAAATGGTCAGATCAGATAGAGAGAGGAAGGGGGCAACAATATGAGTTTACATGCAACGCCTCAGGGGGATCGTATTCAAATTGCATTGTTTGGAAAAAGGAATGCGGGAAAGTCCAGTGTCATCAATGCAATTACCGGACAACCGTTTGCTATTGTGTCAGATGTCAGGGGGACGACGACGGATCCGGTATCGAAAGCGATGGAACTTTTACCGCTTGGACCATGTATGTTTATTGATACGCCGGGGATTGACGACGAGGGTGAACTGGGAGAAAAGCGGGTAAAAAAAGCAATGCAGGTTTTAAATAAGGCAGATATTGCTTTAGTGATCATTGATATTACAACATTGACAGATGATATTCTGGCAGAAAAAAGGGGCTTACCGGAAAAAGAGAGGGAAATGATCCGGTTGATAGAAGAAAAGGAGATTCCCTATATTATTGTATTGAATCAGGCGGACCGGATGGGAGATGCGGCAGCGAAAGAGATAAGAAGCCGGTTGCTTGCCAAGAATGCAGGGATTCCGATTCAGGTGATCAGCGCGGCACAAAAAACAGGTCTGGAAGAGTTAAAGAGTGTGTTAGCTGCACAGATTCCGGAGCCAGATTCCAAACTTCACATTATAGGCGATTTGATTTCGCCCGGAGATATGGTTGTATTGGTCGTTCCGGTAGATTCTGCCGCGCCAAAGGGCAGGCTGATTATGCCGCAGCAGCAGGTGATTCGGGATATTCTGGATCATCAGGCTATCGCAGTGGTTACACAGGTACGGGAACTTTCTGATACTTTGAAACAGGTTTCGGGGAAGGCAAAAATGGTGGTGACAGATTCACAGGCGTTTCAAGAGGTTTCTGCCATTGTTCCGAAGGATATTCCACTGACTTCTTTTTCGATTCTCTTTGCCCGTCATAAGGGAAATTTAAAAAAGCTTGTGGAAGGGGCAGCGGCTGTAGAAAGGCTACAGGAAGGCGATCGTATTTTAATTGCGGAAGGCTGTACTCATCACAGGCAGTGCGAGGATATTGGAACAGTTAAGATACCGCGCTGGCTGGAGAAATATACAGGGAAGAAACTTCAAATAGAAACCTGCAGCGGGACGCATTTCCCGTCTGACCTTTCGCCGTATGCGCTGGTGATTCACTGTGGCGGCTGTACGCTTCATGAGAAAGAAATGAAACACCGCATTTTTTGTACCGGCCAACAGAATACGCCAATTGTGAATTATGGAATATTTATTGCTTATGTGCATGGGATACTTGCAAGGAGCGTGGAGCTTTTTCCGGAAGTGCATTGTCTGCTCCGGGAAAACTAGTATTCTGCCTCAATGCAGCAGAAACTTAATCTTTGTTGTACTAGCGGGAAGTGCCTGACCGTCTTATGTCAAAGGCAGGACCATCCGGGGAAATGAGGAGAAGATGATACCATATCGTACTGTATATCAGGGAGGACAGGGTGAAATTCAGGAAAAAAAGTCCCGTTTTATTGCCCAGGTCTTTCCGGTAGAAACGGAAGAGGAAGTTACGCAGACCATAGAGCAGATCAAAAAAAAATATTGGGATGCACGGCATAACTGTTATGCTTTTGTTCTGGGAAGCCGGGGGGAAATCTCGCGGTGCAGCGACGACGGAGAACCGTCAGGGACGGCTGGACGTCCTATTTTAGAAGTGATAACCGGTCAGCAACTTTGTAATGTATTAATTGTAGTGACGCGTTATTTTGGCGGAACACTGCTTGGAACGGGCGGTTTGGTCAAGGCATATTCCCGGGCCGCACAGGCGGGACTTGCGGACAGTCGGATTATCACAAAACAGGTTGGATGCCGATTGATTGTCGATACGGATTATAATGGGGTTGGAAAGCTGCAGCATATAGCGGGAAAGATGAAGCTTCCGGTATTAGATACGGTATATACCGACAGGGTACGGATGATTTTACTGATACCAACGGATTTATACGAAGAGGCGGTAAAAAGGATTACTGAGGCGACAGCCGGGCAGGCAGTTCTTACAAAGGAGACAGAGGAAGTTTATTTTGCAGAAATTGAGGAGAAAACGGTTATATTTTGAAAATAGGGCTCAAAGACGGTATGGGTCTGAATAGAAGGGAGAAAAGGGGAATGGACTTGTTTGATTATGTACGGGAACAGAATAAAGAAAATGAGTCGCCTTTAGCTTCCAGGCTTCGTCCGGTCAATCTGGATGAGGTGGTCGGGCAGGAGCATATTATCGGGAAGGATAAGTTGCTTTACCGTGCAATTCAGGCAGATCAGTTGAGTTCGGTTCTTTTTTATGGACCGCCGGGGACCGGAAAAACAACGCTGGCAAAGGTTATCGCCAATACGACAAGCGCTGTCTTTTTGCAGCTCAACGCTACTTCTGCGGGGAAAAAAGATATGGAAGAGGTAGTACGGAAGGCAAAGGATAATGCCGGTATGTACGGAAAGAAAACAATTCTTTTTATTGATGAGATTCATCGCTTTAATAAAGGGCAGCAGGACTATTTGCTTCCGTTTGTTGAGGATGGAACGGTTATCCTGATTGGGGCAACAACAGAAAATCCGTATTTTGAGGTAAATGGAGCTTTGCTTTCCCGTTCTATCATATTTGAATTGCACCCGCTGACTACCCGGAATATCCTAACGCTGCTAACGAGGGCAATTACCGATACCGAGCGGGGGCTTGGCGCTTATCAGGCAGTGGCAGATGAAGATGCGTTGGAGTTTCTTGCGGAAATTGCAGGCGGGGATGCCAGAATGGCATTAAATGCCCTGGAGCTTGGCGTCCTTACCACGGAACGCAGTGAAGATGGAAAGATTCATATTACAAAAGAGGTTATGGGGGAATGCATTCAAAAACGTGTGGTACGCTACGATAAAACGGGAGATTACCACTATGATACCATTTCAGCTTTTATTAAAAGTATGCGGGGATCCGATCCGGATGCGGCAATTTATTATTTGGCGCGTATGCTCTATGCCGGCGAAGATATTAAGTTTATTGCCAGAAGGATTATGATCTGTGCGGCAGAGGATGTGTCAAATGCGGATCCGATGGCGTTAGTCGTTGCAACTAGCGCTTCACAGGCAGTAGAGCGGATTGGCATGCCGGAAGCGCGGATTATTCTGGCACAGGCAGCCGGCTATGTGGCAAGCGCGCCAAAAAGTAATTCTGCGGTTGTTGCGATTGACGAGGCTATGGAAGTTGTGCAGAATGAAAAGATCAAAACAATACCGGCGCATCTGCAGGATGCGCATTATAGGGGCGCAGAAAAACTGGGACGCGGAATTGGTTATCAGTATGCGCATAATTATCCAAATCACTATGTGAAACAACAGTATCTTCCGGACGAGTTGGAAGGAAGAAAATTTTACCGTCCATCGCAGAATGGATATGAGAAGAAGATTTTAGAGTATTTTGAGAAAATCGGAAAAGAATAAAAATACGTGGAGGTAGTTCAGTGAAAAAAGGGAAAAAAATACTGGCAATCATTGGCGTAGTTGTTTTGGCGGCATTATACATTGTAACACTGGTATCAGCGTTTTTTGTGACGCCCGCGACGACAGACTTTTTTATGATTAGCCTTATTGCTACGATCATGATTCCAATTCTCTTATATGTTTATTTATTGATTTATCGTCTCATCAAGGGAAAATCAGAGGAGGGAATCACCGAGAGGAAAATGGATCCGGAGGATAAAAAAGGGTTTGAAGAAGCGTTTCATCGTCAAAAAGGAGACCGGCATGAAGAAAAATAAGACGAGGTTTGCGTTGCTGTATGAAAAAACGTTGGAACGGATCATTCCCAAGTATGGATTTTTTTCTGTTATATTTTGCTTTGTATTTAATTCGTTGATTTATACGGGTACGCAGATTGTGATAAGCGGGGCAAGGCATTTTGACCTGACGACGGATGCGGATCGCGCGATTCCGTTTATACCGGCATGGGCATTTGTCTATCTGGGATGTTTTCTTTTTTGGGCAGTAAATTATATTCTGATGACCCATCGGAAAAAAGAGGAATGGTTTCAGTTCGCAGCGGGAGATTACTTATCCCGCATGATCTGTGGTGTCTTTTTTGTCCTGCTTCCAACGACCAATATCAGACCGAAGGTTTTAGGAAACAGTTTATCGGAAGAACTGATAAGATTTATCTACCGTATGGATGCCCCGACGAATTTATTTCCATCGATTCATTGTCTGGTCAGTTGGCTGTGTTTTGTTGGCATACGGGGAAGAAAAGATGTGCCAAAGCAGTACCAGATTTTTTCCTGCCTTTTTGCCATTGCCGTTTTTGCTTCCACCTTATTTACCAAGCAGCATTACATAATTGACGTGATCACAGGTGCAATTCTTGCAGAAATATGTTATTATATAGGTCATCATACAAAATATTATCAATGGATCATGGGAAAGTTTGATAAACTAAATAGAAGGGTGTTTGGAGAAAGTTGGGATGAAGAATAAAAAAACAATCTTAAATATACTTTTTTTACTCGCTGTATTTGGGGCGACAGTATATTATGTGTTTCATGGGGAGGATATGGCTGCATTGTCGTACTACCTGAAACAGTCCGACGTGCGATATTGGATTGTCGGTGTTGTTTTGGTTATCTTGTTTATATTAAGCGAGTCTGTTATTATATATTATATGATGCGTTCGGTAGGTCAGCCTGCCATATTGACACATTGCTTTTTATATTCTTTCGTAGGCTTTTTTTTCAGTGCGATCACTCCGTCTGCAACAGGCGGTCAGCCGGCGCAGCTCTATTTTATGAAGAAGGATAAATTATCCATTTCCGTATCCACGCTGATATTGATGATTGTCACGATTACGTACAAAGCCGTTTTGGTTGTCATTGGCCTGGCAGTCATGATATTTCGGCCGGCTCCGTTGATGAAATATCTGGCGCCGGTTATGGGCTGGTGTTATCTTGGCGTTGCGCTGAATGTGTTTTGTGTATTATTTATGCTGATATTAGTTTTTCATCCCACTTTGGCGGAAAATATTTTAGTTACGATTTTTAAGATTCTCGGAAAACTGATACGTTTTAAGAAAGAAGAGAAGCTGCTGCAGAAACTGAGAAATTCAATGGAAAAATATCGAAGCGTGGCGGATTATCTGAAGAGAAACATCAAGGTCATTGTTTATGTATTTTTCATTACATTTGTTCAAAGATGTATGTGGTTTTTTATCACATATTTAGTATATTTATCATTCTCGCTGCAGGGAGCAAATCCTGTTGTGCTTACTACACTGCAGGGAATGATATCCGTATCGGTTGATATGCTTCCGCTGCCCGGTGGCATGGGGATTAGCGAGAATTTGTTCCTGCAGATTTTTAAGCCGATTTGCGGGACTGACCTGGTACTTCCGGTTATGATTGTCAGCAGAGGTATCAGTTATTACTCGCAATTGTTAATCAGCGCAGTAATGACAGGGATTGCATATATTACGATGGGAAGAAAGGTTAAGTTGCAGCATGGAGGAAAAAATGAAAAATAAAAAGTTGATTGGATTTTATAATTATACGGTAATACTTACATATATTGGTCTGGCATCTACCGTGATTGGTATGACGCAGGCAATTGGGGGGAGATTTCGGATTGCAATTGTCTGCCTTGCTTTATCCGGCTTATGCGATATGTTTGACGGAAAAATTGCCAGAAGCAAGAAAAACCGCACGGAAGAGGAGAAGCTGTTTGGAATGCAAATTGATTCCCTGTGCGATGTGATTTGTTTCGGCGTTTATCCGGCAATGATTTGTTGGCTGTTGGGCGTCCGCGGATTAATTGGCTGGATCCTTTTATGTTTTTACTGTATCTGTTCGGTTATCCGTCTGGCATATTTTAACGTATTAGAGACGAAGAGGCAGCAGCAGGAGGAGGGCGCCAATAAATATTATCACGGTTTGCCGATTACCTCTATGGCGATTGTTTTGCCGCTTGTCTTTTTACTGCAGATTTTTATCAGCAGCCAACTGTTTATTTATGTCCTATATTTTTCACTGTTTATTGTCGGTTTTCTGTTTATTACGGATTTCCGTCTGAAAAAGCCCAACAATATGATTTTGACGATATTGGTGCTGGTTGTCGCAGTAGCGGTGGTCATTATGATTTTGTATTCAACATATCGTATTCCGAAGTGGAGTTTTCCGAATACCGGCTTTTTTGACTGGCTGCGTAACGCAGTCAGAGGATAGAGGATATTTAAGAGAGAGGATGTGCAAGCAGAATGGATAGCAGAGATAGAGAAGGAAATATTGTTTCCGGAGATAATAGACAGGATAAGCTCTTAAAAAAATTATATGATACAAAAGCGGGACGCATGGTATTAAAGGGGCTGGTGCAGCCGGAGATCACGAAAGCAGGCAGTCTTTTTCTGGATTCAAAGTTTTCAAAGCCGTTTATCTTACCTTTTATTGAAAAGAATCATATTCATATGGAGGAATATGAGGAAGAAGATTATGAGAGCTATAATCATTTTTTCTGCCGGCGTATGAGAGAAGGGAAAAGAAAATTTGCAGAGGAGAAAGAGATTTTGTGCGCGCCCTGCGACAGCAGATTGTCCGTTTACCCAATTACGGATGAAGGGACATTTTGTATTAAAAATACATACTATACTTTAGACAGCCTTGTTCGGAGTGAAAAGCTGGCAGACAGATATCTCGAAGGCATCATCTGTATTTTCCGGCTGACGGTAGAGGATTATCATCATTATTGCTATGTAGATGATGGCATCAAGACCAGGAATTATCATATTCCAGGCGTGTTTCATACGGTCAATCCCGTGGCGAATGAGAGTTATCCGATTTATGCGGAGAACACCAGAGAATTCAGTATTTTAAAAAGTAAAAACTTTGGCAATATCCTCATGATGGAAGTGGGAGCGATGCTTGTAGGCAGGATTGTAAACCATCATGAAGAGAGAGAGGTTTTTCGCGGTATGGAGAAAGGGTTTTTTGAATTTGGCGGTTCAACCGTGATATTAGCGTTTCAAAAAGGCGCAGTCATACCAGATCAGGATCTTGTGAAAAACACAGAGGAAGGATATGAAACAGTTGTAAAAATGGGAGAGCGTATTGGCAGGAAGGGAACAAAATAGCATGGATACTCCTATTGTTGAATTTGTGAGAAAATATGCAGACAGTGATATAAGCAGATTTCACATGCCCGGTCATAAAGGGCATGTGTTTTTTGGATGGGAACCTTATGACATTACAGAGATTGCAGGCGCAGATGTATTATATCATGGCGATGGCATTATTGCGCAGAGTGAAAAAAACGCAGCAAAGCTGTTTGGCAGCGGAGCCACGCATTACTCAACCTGCGGCTCGACCAATGCAGTCAAGGCAATGTTATTTCTCCTGCGGACAGGCTGCTCCCAAAAATCAGACGCTCCGAGACCGTATATTTTGGCCGCAAGAAACATACACCGCAGTGTGGTAGACGCCTGCGCTTTATTAGATTTGGATATCGAATTTCCGGATACAGCAAAGAGCAGCAGTATATGTACCAGTGCGGTAACGGCAGAGCATATAAAAAAAGCGCTGCAGGAGAAAAAGCAGCTTCCGCTTGGAGTATATATTACTTCGCCGGATTATTTGGGACAGATGGCGGATATCGCTGCGATTGCAAAAGTCTGCCGAAGCTTTTCCGTGCCGCTGCTGGTGGACAATGCTCACGGTGCCTATCTCCATTTCTTAGAAAGGAAACAGCACCCGATGGATCTTGGGGCCGCTATGTGCTGTGATTCTGCGCATAAGACGCTTCCGGCGTTGACAGGGGCTGCCTATCTCCATATTCATCGGGATTATGTAAAAACATATGAACCCTATGCAGCGCAGGCTTTGGCTTTGTTTAGTACAACAAGCCCGTCCTATTTGATTTTACAGTCCTTAGACTGGTGTAACCGGTATATGGCGTCAGGATATACAGAGAGGTTGAAACAGTTAGAGCGTGCAGTAAAGCGTCAAAAGGAAGGATTGCGCGGCAGAGGGATTGCAGTACTGGATTCGGAACCGTTAAAACTTGTTATGGATACCGCAAAAAACGGTTATACGGGGTTAGAGATTGCAGAAGAGTTACGCGCTTTCCGTCTGGAGTGCGAATATGCGGATGGGCGATATGTTGTGTTGATGGCGACGGCGGAAAACAGGGAGAGAGATTGGAAGCGGTTGCAGGATTGGGCAAAACATACCAGGCTGATAAAGAAAAAAGGAGAACCGCTGCCTGAAAAACTGTTTTTTTCATATCGTCCAAAGCGGAGATTAAGTATCCGGGAAGCAGTATTTGCACCCGCTGAGGTCGTTCCGGCTGCAAAATCGCTTCATCGGATCTGCGCGGAACAGACAGTGGCATGTCCGCCGGCAATTCCAATCGCTATCAGCGGAGAGGAGATTACAGAGAAAATGGTAGAGGCGTTCAGGCAGTTTGGCATTACAAAGATTTGTGTTGTGAAGAATGAAGTCTTGTAATGTGATTTTGCATTTGATATACTCAAGACAAGTATGGAGAAAAAGCAGGAACCAATTGTCACAGGAGGATGCAGCGTGAGTGTTTCGAAGGAAAAATTTGGGGTTACCGGAAAGAAACAAACGGTTACGAAATATATATTACAGAATAAAAACGGAATGACAGTATCCGTATTGGATTTGGGCGCGGTTATCCATGAGATTGCAGTGCCGGATCGCAATGGGATTTTTGAAAATGTCGTATTGGGATTTGATAAGGCATCGGATTATGAGATCAATGTTCCCGCCTTTGGAGCTGTGCTTGGAAGGTATGCAAACCGTATTTCCAATGCTTCCTTTACCTTGAATGGAAGGGAATATAAGCTGGAACAAAATGATAAAACAAACTGTCTGCATGGCGGCACAAATCGCTATGAACATTTTATGTATGAAGCAGAATGCCCGGAAGATACGGAAGAAAGCAGCGTAACCTTTAGGCGGCTCAGTAAGGACATGGAGCAGGGATTTCCGGGGAATCTTATGGTAACGGTAACATATACGCTGAGCGAAGACAATGAACTGTTGTTAGAATATTATGCGGTATCGGATAAGGACACGATTATCAATATGACCAACCATTGTTATTTTAATATCGGACCGGGCGGCCATCGGTGCAAGAATGTTTTGGAGCAGGATTTGCAGATATTTGCAGATGCATATACGCCGATCAATGATCTCCGGCTGCCGACAGGAGAAATTCGTCCGGTAGAGGGGACGGCGTTTGATTTCCGGGATGTACATCGGATTGGGGAGCGGATTGGCGAACCGAAAGAGGATGACAGTGTCGTAGAGGGATATGATCATAATTACGTTCTGCGGCATAGGGATGGCGGAGTGGAAAAGGCTGCCGTATACAGTGATTCCCGATCGGGACGGGTGTTGGAAGTCTATACGGATTGTCCGGGGCTTCAGCTATATTCTTCTGTTCTTTTGGATGAACCAAATGGAAGAGAGGGACTCCATTATGGAGTTTTCGCCGGCATCTGTTTTGAAACGCAGAATTTTCCAAATGCGGTAAATATCGACCATTTTCCAAATGCAATATTGCGCGCGGGGGAAGAATACCGGAGGACTACAGTATTTCGATTTGATATATTAGAGGAGAACAGCGGAAGGGAGAGAAAGTATGGAACATTCAAGTCATGAGAAGGATATGCCGTCAATTCTTGTAGTGGATGACAATCCCGCAAACAGTCTGGTGCTGACATCCATGCTGGAGCATATGGGGCTTACGGCTGATGAAGCTGCATCAGGAAGAGAGGCCGTCAACCGCGTCTGTGAAAAAGAATACGATTTGATACTGATGGATTATTTGATGCCTGAGATGGATGGAATTGAGGCGATTGAACAGATTTTCTTTGTCTCAGAGGGAAAGAAGCGTCCTGTCATTGTCGGCGCGTCGGCGACGGTTGACAAAAAAGTCCTGGATGCGTTTCAGAAAGCCGGGGCGGCAGGCGTATTGGAAAAGCCGGTTCGGATGAAAAAGCTGGAAGAGCTGTTAGAGGGGCTGGAGATCATTTCTGCGGTACCGTTGGAAGAAGAAACGGCAGAAGGGGAGAATGCAGGGAAAGATATGGAATCCATTCTGTCGTCTGTCAAGGGGTTGGATTATCAAAAAGGCATTCAACTCATGGCGGGCAATGTAGGAAGTTATATTAAAGTGCTTTTGGTGTCCGTAAAAAACATATCGGACAATCTTCAGGCAATTACTTTAATACGCGGAAATACGCATATGGAAAATGTGACTTTATATTTTCACAGCCTGAAAGGCATATTTTTAAATATTGGAGCTGATATACTTGCGGAACAATCCAGGGAATTGGAACAGAAAGCAAGAGAAGGGCAGTATGATGCACTGAATCAGGCGTTGGGGGATTATCTGGAGACAGCGCAGAGTTTTGTAAAAGATTTAGAGGCGGCGTGCGATGCCTGTCAGAAAACAAATGATACATCATCCCATACAGGAGAGAAGCTTTCTTCTTCTGATTTTGACAGGAAATGCGAGGAATTAAGAGCGCATATAGAGGATTTTGAATATATTGAAATAACAGAATTATTGGAACAGATGCTGTCAAGTGTGAGTGGAGACCAGGAAGAAGCGCTTAGAAAGATTGATGAAGCGATTCAGAATTTTGAATATGACAGGGCTTTGGAGATTTTGGACACACTTTAAAAGCTTTTTCTAAGATTGGAGAAATGAATATGAATGTTTTTCAAAAATGTTTGCGAAGACAGATGGGAAACGTGAAATACGTAAGATATGCGGAAACTTGTAAAAATAATTTCAAAAAAAATGGTTTCTCGCATATAACTATGGTTGGCAACCCTATTTTCAATGATATGTACGAACAGTTAAAAGAAGAGAACAAGGCAAAGCTGACGGAAAGAAAGAAGGATTTGGCAGAAACCGTAGTCGTTGCTTTTCGCATCACACGATATTTTATTTTTGTATTGCTGACTTATATTATGGCAAATATCATAATATTGTCTCTTAATCTGGAATATTATGTAACCTGCGTCAGCATTATCCTGATGGGGATTTGTTTCCTCTATAAACTGGTTGAATTTGTCAGCAATAAGTACTGTGTGTTAGACGCCTATCTGTTTATGCTCTATCGCTCCGTACTGGAAAAAATCTTGAAAGAGGTATAACCGGTTGGCAGTATGAATTTATGATATTAAGCCCAGATGAAGCATTGCTTTATAAATGCCGTCATTTGTTACGGTGTTGGTCACATAGTCCGTGAACGGCAGCAGTTCTTCGGCGCCGTTTCCCATAGCAATACTATAATGAGCATATTTCAGCATAGGGAGGTCGTTTGTGCTGTCGCCGATGGCAATGGTATCCTCATGAGGGAGTTCAAATTGTTCTTCCAGAAAACGGATTCCAGTAGCTTTGGAGCACCCTTTTGGCATGATTTCATAGAAATTATTTTTTCGGTCAATAAAGGTAAGCACATCCTTATATTTTTCATAAAAACTTCTAAAATTACCTTGTTTTCCAACACAAATGCAGAATTTATTAAATACAGGACTTTCTGTGCTTCCCGGAACAAGAATACGGACAGAGTCGGGAACCAGCTCCTGATGTTGCTTTTTAAAGTCGCCAATATGCGTTGTATAAGTGTGGGGACGATAATAGATATTTTGCGTTCCTTCTAACAGCCATTCCAAATGGCAGTTTTCTAAATCGTTGATCAGGCAGCTTCCCATCTCAGAGGGGAATGTCTTTTCAAAGAGTTTTTGTCCGTGGTAGGCGATATATGTACCACAGCCGCAGATATAGCCGTCGAACGGTAAATTCCGGATTGCTGTTTCGATTTCTGACAGTACGCGGCCGGTATTGATAAAGCAGAGATGTCCATTCTCACGCAGGGCGAGTAAGGTTTTTGGAAGGCTGTCGGGAATGACCCGGATTGGCCCTTCGGTTATAATCGTTCCATCAATATCAAAGAAGATGAGTTTTTTCATAAAAGTACCCTCGTTTCGTTCGGATTGTATTGTCGCAATGAAAGTAAGTATACTCAATATGAAAAAGAGTTTCAAGAGGGAACGGATTAAAAAAATAAAGAAAAAACTTGAAAAAAGATAAAAAAAGAGTTAAAGTAATAAAAAGAGGCGACGAAATAATATATAGGATGGAGCAGTCTGTTACATGGAAGTATGCAGATTGTTCCGATGAAAACAGAAAAACGACATAAAAAAGGAGTGATTACTATGTCATCAATTCAATCATATGGTTTTTTATTTAACTCGATGCCAGGCGCAGGTTCTGTCAATAACAACTCATATTCCTTTCTTTCCGGTGGAAGCAGTTTGTTAGGCGATTATTCCATGATTAAATCAGGAGTTTATAAAAAACTCCTGACAGCATATTATCAAAAAAGTTCTTCCGATTCCGATACCTCTGAGAGCGACAAGAGCAGCAGTGTAAAGAGTAAATCTGTCAATGATGCGGAAAAGGCAAAGTTAATCAGTGTGAAGTCAGGGGCAGACGATTTGCAGGAAGCGGCAGGAGCGTTAAGCAAGTCTTCTTTATACCGTTCCACAGGGAAAGACAAGGATGGAAAAGACATATACGATATGGACGGAATAAAAGACTCAGTGAAAAAATTTGTTTCTGCATATAACAGTTATTTGGACTCTTCTTCTGATGTGGATTCCACATCTATTCTCAGCAAGACGCTCAGCATGGTAAAAGCAACGGCGTCTAACAAAAATTTATTAAAAGATATTGGAATTACCATTGGAGCGGACAATAAATTAGTATTGGATGAAGAGAAGTTTTCATCCGCATCCATGTCCAAGATTTCTTCTCTGTTTAAAGGAAGCGGTTCGTATGCGGGTACGATTGCGCAGAGAGCATCTGAAGGTTCGAGACTTGCAAACAGCGCTGCACTTACAAGCGGCACAGGCTCTTTCTATACATATTCCGGCAATTATTCTGTAGCGGGAAATGTAAATAATATGTTAGATACCCTGCTGTAATTTCAGTTTGTGCAAAGAATAAGTTAGATCATAATACCAGATGGTCTGCCTTGCGGTGGCTATCTGGTATTTTACCGTAATGGAGGGCGATCGTGTATCGATTTTATATTTCAGAGGAGCAGATACAAGAGAATACAATAACGATTTCCGGCGATGACGTCAACCATATTCGTAATGTTCTCCGTTTAGGAAAAGGGGAGTGGGTCGTTGCCTGCGATGGGAATGGAAAAGATTATGTTTCCAGGATTGGTTCCGTGGAGAAAGGGTGTATTATTCTGCGGATAGAGAAGGTACAGGAAACCGGTACGGAACTGCCTGTAAAAATCACGCTCTTTCAGGGGGTTCCGAAGAAAGATAAAATGGAGCTTATCATACAGAAAGCCGTGGAGTTGGGGGCGTACGAGATTGTTCCTGTTATGACAAAGCGCTGTGTGGTAAAGTTTGCGGATGAAAATAAGCTGTGGAAGAAGCGGGAGCGTTGGCAGGCAATTGCAGAAGCTGCGGCAAAGCAGTGCGACAGGGGAATCATTCCGGAGGTGCATATGCCGGTATATTTGGAAGAAGCGTTTGACATGGCGCAATCCTTAGAGTACAATATGATACCGTATGAACTTCAGGAAGGCATGGAACGGTCGCGCAGCATTGTAAGCAATGCATGTACAAAGGCTTCCGTAGGAATTTTTATTGGCCCGGAAGGCGGATTTGAAAAGGATGAGATTGCGCGGGCAGCGGCATGCGGCATAGAACCGATTACACTGGGAAAAAGGATACTGCGTACGGAAACGGCGGGGATGGCGCTGCTGTCCGTTATGATGTTTCAACTGCAGCAGTAGCGGATAGGACAATAAGAATGGAGAAGAATCAATGGAAGCATATTTGGATAATGCGGCAACCACCAGAGCTTTTCCAGAGGTAAAAGAAGTGATGGTAAAGCTGTTGGAAGAGGAATTTGGCAATCCTTCTTCCAGGCATACAAAGGGAATTGCGGCAGAGCAGTATGTGAAAGAGGCAAGGAATGTGATTGCCGGCAGTTTAAAATGCCAGCCAAAGGAGATAGTCTTTTCTTCGGGCGGTACGGAATCCAATAATATCGCTTTGCTTGGTTCGGCTTTGGCAAACCGAAGGGCAGGAAAGCATATTGTTACAACGCGGATTGAGCATCCTTCGATACACGAACCGCTGCTTTTTTTAGAAGAAATGGGATATCAGATTACCTATCTGCCTGTGGACAAGAATGGCCAGGTTTCTGTTTCCGCTGTAGAAGATGCGCTTCGGGACGATACGATTCTGGTTTCTGTGATGTATGTCAATAATGAAGTGGGAAGTGTGCAGCCGATAGAGGAAATCGGTCAGATGCTTCAGAAAAAAAAGCCCGGAATTCTTTTTCATGTGGATGCCATCCAGGCGTATGGCAAATATAAGATTATACCTAAAAAATGCAATATCGATCTGATGTCGGTCAGCGCGCATAAGATTCATGGGCCAAAAGGCGTTGGATTTCTCTATATAAAAGACGGGATAAAGATCCGCCCCATTTTATTTGGAGGAGGGCAGCAGAATGGGATGCGTTCCGGCACGGAAAATGTGCCGGGGATTGCCGGCATGGCCGCTGCAGTAGAAATCATGTATCAGGGACAAGCAGCGAAACGGGAAAAAATGTATCAGCTAAAACATACATTTATGCAAAAGCTGCAAGAGATTCATGGTGCAACGATTCATGCAGTTGACGGTATACCAATCGAAGAAACAGCGCCTCATATTGTCAGCGTCGGGTTTGACGGAGTAAAAAGCGAAGTCATGCTTCATGCTCTGGCACAGGAAGGGGTTTATGTATCATCCGGCTCAGCCTGTTCTTCCAATCATCCGGCATTGAGCGGAACCTTGCAGGCGATTGGTGTGAATCCCAAATTGCTGGACGCTACCCTGCGTTTTAGTTTTTCTGTGGAAACGACCGAGGAGGAGATTGCATATGCAATCCGGGCAATAGAAAAGGTTTTGCCGGTATTGCGGAAATTTATCAGGCATTAAAAGTTGGAGGTCAGTATGTATCAGGCGTTTTTAATTAAATATGCAGAGATTGGAATTAAAGGGAAAAACCGCTATAAGTTTGAAAATGCGCTTTGTGAGCAGATTCGTTACCGTATCAATAAAATAGAGGGACAATTTGAAGTCGTCCGGAAACAGGGAAGAATATTTGTTGAGGCAAAGGGAAATTTTGATTTTGATGATGTAATCGAAGCAATGAGCCGAGTGTTTGGCATTTCTTCCATTAGTCCGGTGGAGGTAATCGAAAAAAAAGACTGGGAAAGCTTGACAAAGGCAGTAGGAGACTTTATAGAGCGGCAATATAGCGAACGTAATTTTTCCTTTAAAGTAAAATCCAGAAGAAGCGATAAGCATTATCCGTATACTTCTCCGGAGATTTGCGTGGAAATGGGAAGTTATCTGCTGAACCGTTTTCCGGGACTGTCTGTCAATGTGCACGATCCGGAGGTTTATATCTGGGTAGAAGTCCGGGAAAAGGCTTATGTCTATTCCAAAGTATATCAGGGAGCCTGCGGCATGCCGCTTGGGACAAATGGAAAGGCGATGCTGCTGTTATCCGGCGGCATTGACAGTCCGGTTGCAGGGTATATGATTGCAAAAAGAGGAGTCTATATTGATGCAGTCTATTTTCATGCGCCGCCATATACCAGCGAAAGGGCAAAGCAGAAGGTCGTTGATTTGGCAAAACTGGTATCGGGTTATGCCGGGAAAATCCGCCTGCATGTTGTAAACTTTACAGATATCCAGATGTATATCTATGAACAGTGTCCGCACGAAGAGCTGACTATTATTATGAGGCGTTATATGATGCGTATTGCGGAGACGCTGGCAAAAGAATCCGGCTGTCTGGGGCTGATAACGGGAGAGAGTATCGGTCAGGTGGCAAGCCAGACGATGCAGAGTCTTGCTGCAACCAATGACGTATGTGAACTTCCGGTATACCGCCCGCTGATAGGGTTTGACAAACAGGATATTGTCAATATCGCAGAAAAGATCCATACGTATGAGACGTCAATTCAGCCATTTGAAGATTGCTGTACTATTTTTGTGGCAAAGCATCCGGTAACAAAGCCGGAGCTCAGGGTAATCCGCCGGTCGGAGGAAAAACTGGCGGAAAAGATTGATCAAATGGTACAGGAGGCTTTGGATACCGTAGAGGTCATTGAAATTTCAGAATGATTTTCGGGGGGATAAAAGGAAAGGGGTTCTGGAACTCCTGATGCAGAAAAAAAGAGAACACCTTCCGGTGTTCTCTGCATGTTCTTCTATTGTATGTAGCAAAATCGTTATTCAGATGAGTGTATCCCCAAATACATATGCCCATAATACAAGCGTAACAACTGATTATTCAACGATGTATGATGCCAATACAGAAAGAATTTCATCAATGTTGTCATCATCATGGATATTTAAGTCAATAGCCTTTGATAAATCAAGGCTGAAGATACCCATAATAGATTTTGCATCAATGACATATCTTCCTGATACTAAATCAAAGTCACTGTTAAACTTAGATACATCGTTTACAAATGCTTTTACCTTGTCAATAGAGTTTAAAGAAATCTTTACAGTTTTCATACAAATCTACCTCCTTTGATTTTTACAATTCTATACTAGACATTTTATGGGGAAAAGTCAATATACAATGTAGCTAAAAAACGATTAGAAAACAGGAAAAGCGTATTACAATTTAAATGAATGCCAGAGCAGTTCTGCTTAAAATTTAACAATGTTAACCAAAAGCAGAAGGATGGTTTATAAAATTATGGCGGATTTTGGAGGAAGTATTTTGAAAGTTGCTTTTTTAACATTAGGCTGTAAGGTGAATTTTTATGAAACAGAAAAAATGAAAATGCAGTTTGAAGAGGCGGGACATACAATCGTTTCTTTTGAAGAGGAAGCCGATGCATATGTGATCAATACATGTACCGTTACCAATATAGCCGATAGAAAATCACGGAAAATGCTGCACAGGGCGCGGCGGAAAAATCCGGATGCAATCATAGCGGCAGTTGGTTGTTATGTAGATTCTGTCAGGAAAAAAGGGGGGATGGAGGAGGAAAGCGTAGATTTGTTTTTGTCTAATACAGAGAAGGCGCAGTTAGTAGAAAAAATTGCCGCTTTTGAGGCGGCTAAAAGAAAACAGGCAGAGCATGCTTATTCGGGAGAGAAGAAAGAGGCTGGCTGTCAGGGGAGTATGAGCCGGAAAGCGATGGAACAAAGGCATACCAGAGCTTTTTTGAAAGTGCAGGATGGATGCAATCAGTATTGTACCTATTGTATCATTCCGTATGTAAGAGGGCCGCTTACCAGCAAGAAGGAAGAGGACGTGATCAAAGAGGCGGAGGAACTTGCCAAACAGGGAATACAGGAAATTGTTATTACCGGAATCCATCTTTCTTCGTATGGCGTGGATTTTACGGAACAGAAGACTTTTTTGGAATTGGGAGGCGAGCCGCTGCTTTCGCTGCTTCGTAAACTTTCTGCAAAGAAAGGGATTCGAAGGATCCGTCTGGGGTCTCTGGAACCGAGAATTATGACGGAAACCTTTGTAAGCAGCCTTGCAAAGATCCCAAACATCTGTCCGCACTTTCATTTGTCGCTGCAGAGCGGCTGCGACGACACATTGCGCAGGATGAATCGCCGCTATCGTACCAGGGAATATTTAGACTGCCTGAA
The DNA here is from genome assembly GCA_947630925.1 of uncultured Lachnospiraceae bacterium. Taxonomy (GTDB): domain Bacteria; phylum Bacillota; class Clostridia; order Lachnospirales; family Lachnospiraceae; genus Butyribacter. The sequence continues at coordinate 6,049 of CANRJM010000013.1, read as the reverse complement.
ACTGTTAAGAAAATATTTTGTGCATCCTGCCATTACAACAGATATCATTGTAGGATTCCCACAGGAAACAGAGGCGGAGTTTGCGGCGACCTGCGCTTTTGCAGAAAAAGCACATTTTGCGCAGCTGCACGTATTTAAATATTCAAGAAGGCAGGGGACGTTTGCGGATACTATGGAGGGACAGGTATCAGAACAGACGAAAGCAGACCGCAGCGAGAGATTGATTGCCATTGGGAAAAAGATGCAGATGGAGTATCAGAGCCTGTTTGAGGGACAGATAGAAGAAGTTCTTTTTGAGGAAATTATCTCGATAAATCATAAAGAATATCTTATCGGGTATAATGAAAGATATATTCGTTTTGGTATCGATACTGCCGGAATACCGGAGCCGGAGAAATGCTGTAATACCATTCATCCAGTCCGTGTTTTGGGACATCTTACCGATGAAATTTTGCTCGGAGAGTATAGCTAATCGAAAAAACGGTTGTTTTTTTGGGACAGATATATTACTATATATTCAATAGATATGAGTACGTGATAAAAGATATGGAGGTCAGTGCCATTATGCAGGAAATTAGCAATACACAGTATTTTAAAGTACAAAAAGATCAGGAGTTTGAGGTAAAGGATGTGATTGCGCAGGTTTATGAAGCCCTGACAGAGAAGGGATATAATCCGGTCAATCAGATTGTGGGGTATGTTATGTCGGGAGATCCGACGTATATTACCAGCCATAAGGGCGCCAGAAGTTTGATCCGCAGGGTGGAACGTGATGAGATTATTGAATTGCTGTTGGAAGATTATATTCAAAATAATTTCAAATAAAATATGCGGAAAGAACAAAGGGACAGTATGAGAATTATGGGTTTGGACTATGGCGCGAAGACAGTTGGTATAGCAATTAGCGATGAACTGCTGTTGACGGCGCAGCCGGTTGAAACGGTAACCAGAACAAGAGAGACAAAATTACGTCAGACGTTATCGCGGATAGAAGAGTTGATGGAAGAATATCAGGTAGAGAAGGTTGTACTTGGTTTTCCAAAGAAGCTGAACAATGAAGAGGGAGAGCGCTGCAGGAAGACGAGGGAGTTTGCGCAGATGTTGGAGAAAAGAAGCGGTCTGAAGGTTATTTTTCAGGATGAACGTTTTACTACGGCAGAAGCAGATGCTGTACTATCAGAGGGCGGAGTTGCAAAACGGCATCGTAAAGAATATATTGACAAAATGGCGGCAAGTTTGATTTTACAAAGCTATTTAGACAGTATTGCTGACTAAGGGGACGGAAGAAAGAACTGAAAGAAAGCAGCTAGAAAATAGAGAAGCTAGGTGCACTTTTTTTCGTGCAATCAAAATCCAGGAGATTCGGCATATTGAATGAAAGGGGAGAACAAAAATGGAAGAGGCGTTTGATTGTATTATGTTTGAGACAGAAGATGGAGAAGAGGTTTCCATGTATGTTATTGAGCGGACGACAATTGCAGGCGCAGATTATCTTTTGGTAACAGACAGCGGGGCGGAAGAGGCGCAGGCATATATTATGCGAAAACTGAAGGATGAGGAAAATCAGGAAGTATATGAAATAGTAGAAGACGACAGTGAACTGGAAGCTTTATCGAAAGTCTTTGCGGAATTGTTAGAAGATGTAGAGATTAAATTATAGATCAGAATGAGAGAACTGCAGATATTGTGTAGTTTTATAATTAGAAAGGCAGGAAAGATTATTGAAAAAAGAAGCAGAAAATACGACAAAAGAGAATAAGAAGATGCCTCAGAAAAGGGCAAAATCATTTGTGGGACGTGTGGCATCTGTGAAAAGTGCCAGAACAGAAGACAGAATGACGACGACAAGGACGAAACTACCGAAGACGGTTAAAGAGGGAAAGAATGTAAAAAGAGTGTCGCCAAAGACTGTTGCAAAAGTTGCAAAAAAAGAAAACACAGAGGTTGGAAAGGGACTGAAGATTATACCATTAGGCGGTCTGGAACAAATCGGCATGAATATTACGGCGTTTGAATATGAAGACAGCATTATTGTTGTTGACTGCGGTTTGTCATTTCCGGAAGATGGGATGCTGGGGATTGATTTGGTTATCCCGGATGTTACTTATCTAAAAGAGAATATTGATAAAGTGAAAGGGTTTGTCATCACACATGGTCATGAGGATCACATCGGCGCGCTGCCATATGTACTAAAGGACATCAACGCTCCGATATATGCGACCAAGCTGACGATGGGGCTGATTGGGAATAAACTGAAGGAGCATGTGCTTCCCAATCCGGTTAAAAGAAAAGTAGTAACGTATGGACAGGCAATCCATCTTGGGTGTTTCCGGGTAGAGTTTATTCGGACAAATCATAGTATTTCGGATGCGGCGGCGTTGGCGATTTTCACTCCGGTTGGAATCATTGTGCATACCGGTGATTTTAAGGTCGATTTTACGCCGGTTAACGGCGAAACCATTGATTTACAGCGCTTTGGGGAACTGGGGAAGAAGGGCGTGCTTGCGCTGATGGGCGACAGTACAAATATCATGAAACCCGGTTTTACGATGTCCGAACGAACAGTGGGAAAGACTTTTGATAATATATTTGCTGAAAATGAGAAGCACAGGATTATTGTAGCAACGTTTGCTTCAAATGTGGACCGTGTACAGCAGATTATAAATTCTGCGGAGCGATATGGACGGAAAGTTGTCATAGAAGGCAGAAGTATGGTAAATGTCATTTCGACGGCAAGTGAATTGGGATATTTGGATGTTCCGAAGAATATTCTCATTGAGATGGAGCAGATGAAGAATTATCCGCCGGAGAAACTGGTACTCATTACAACCGGCAGTCAGGGAGAAGCAATGGCGGCGTTGTCCAGAATGGCGGCTAATATTCATCGAAAAGTATCTATTGAGCCGGGAGATACGGTCATTTTTAGCTCCCGTCCGATTCCGGGTAACGAAAAATCAGTCTCAAAGGTCATCAATGAACTTTCAGAGAAAGGCGCCAGGGTAATCGTACAGGATACCCATGTATCGGGACATGCCTGTCAGGAAGAAATGAAGCTGATTTATGCCCTGACTAAGCCGCAGTATGCCATACCGGTGCATGGCGAATATCAGCACTTAAAAGCACATGCAGAGCTTGCGCAGGAGATGGGGATTCCTAAGGAAAATACAATTATTCTGTCATCCGGGGATGTGTTGGAGATTAGCCCGGCCCGTGCAGCTTTGGTTGGCAAAGTGCAGGCGCAGGGAATTATGGTCGACGGGCTGGGAGTCGGCGATGTTGGAAATATCGTTCTAAGAGACCGTCAGTATTTATCAGAAAACGGACTGATTATTATTGTATTAACCCTTGAGAAATATACCAACCGGCTGTTGGCGGGACCGGATATTGTATCCCGCGGTTTTGTGTATGTAAGGGAATCTGAATTTTTGATGGATGAGGCAAAGGGGATTGTCTACGCAGCTTTAGAAAGATGCCTGGACAATGATATATCCGATTGGTCGAAAATTAAGACGGAGATCAAGGACAGCCTGAGCGGTTACCTGTGGAAAAAAATGAAAAGGAATCCGATGATTCTTCCGATTATCATGGAAATTGAATAAAGGAACTGATTCAGCCGTTTGGCGGGGAAAGGATGATTCAATGAACGAAGTAGAAGCATTAATGGAAGAGATTGCGAAAAAGCTTCCAACGACGAAAGAATATAACCAGTACAAAGACATGCTGAGCCGTGTCAAAGAACATCCGGATTTGTATTACCGAATTGGCGAATTTAGGAGAAGAAGTATAGAACTGCAGATGTCCGGCGCCGGCAATACGATTCAGGCAAATAATGAATTGCAGAATGAATTTCGGGATTTGCAGAACAATGCTTTATCCGGTGATTTTTTTGCTGCGGAGCATCAGTACTGCAGACTGATCAGAAAACTGCAGAACCGGTTTTTGGAGAGCGCACAGATTGATACGGATTTTTTAAGAGAGTAGGTTGAAAAATCACGCAGGAGTGGGGAGACATATGATTGTAGATGAAAGAACCATGACGTACATTGATTCTTTGAACTGGCAGATCCCGGAGTATTTAAAAGTAGTGGAGAGAGCGGCTTTGCAAGAGGAGGTTCCGGTTATTCGTCATTCGATGCAGTCTCTGCTTTGTTTTTTATTGAAGATTAGAAAACCGGAAAAAATATTGGAGATTGGCACTGCAGTCGGTTTTTCTGCCATGCTGATGAGTGAATATGCGCCAAAGGGCAGCCACATTGACACGATTGAAAATTATCCCATTCGCCAGAAGGAAGCGCAGAAAAATTTTCAGACATATCAAAAGAAAAAACAAATTCATCTTTATCCCGGAGACGCAAAAGATGTTTTGAAAGAATTTGTGGCAGAAAACAGAAAATATGATTTTATTTTTATGGATGCAGCCAAGGGGCAGTATATGAATTTTTTGCCGTCCATACTTGCATTATTATCGGAACATGGTATGCTTTTAACAGACAATGTTTTGCAGGATGGGGATATCATTCAGTCCCGTTATGCGATTACGAAAAGAAATCGCACAATACATGGCAGGATGCGGGAATATTTATATACGTTGACGCATTCGGAAGAGTTGGATACATTGATTTTACCTGTTGGAGACGGCGCTGCGCTGTCCACGTTCCGGGAGAGGTAACGGCAGTTTTAACAGGCGTAAAGAAGATTCGACGTGAAAGGAAAGGGATATGCTGGAAAATGGAAAACCGGAGCTTTTGGTGCCCGCCAGTAGTTTAGAAGTGCTTAAGGTTGCCGTACTGTATGGTGCGGATGCCGTTTATATTGGCGGTGAGATGTATGGCCTTCGCGCCAAGGCGAAGAATTTTTCGCCGGAAGAGATGAAAGAGGGAATTGAATTTGCCCATATGCATAACAAGCGGGTATTTGTCACAGCAAATATTACGGCGCATAATCGGGATTTAGAGGGCGTTCGTTCCTATTTTGAAGAATTAAAGGAAATGAAGCCGGATGCATTGATTATTTCCGATCCCGGTGTTTTTTCCATAGCAGAGGAGGTATGTCCGGAGATAGAGATTCATATCAGTACGCAGAGCAATAATGTGAATTATCAGACTTATCTTTTCTGGCAGAAGCTGGGAGCAAAGCGGGTGGTATCAGCAAGAGAGCTGTCTTTGGAGGAGATAAAAGAGATTCGGCAGAAGATACCAAAGGATCTGGAGATTGAGACATTTGTACATGGAGCGATGTGCATTTCCTATTCCGGGCGTTGTCTGCTGAGCAATTACTTTACCGGAAGGGACGCCAATCTGGGCGCATGTACGCATCCATGCCGTTGGAAATATTATATTATGGAGGAAAGCCGGCCGGGCGAATTTCTGCCGATCGAAGAAAATGAGAGGGGAACTTATATTTTCAATTCCAAGGATTTGTGTATGATAGAACATATACCGGATTTGGTTGAGGCAGGGATTGACAGCTTCAAAATTGAAGGCAGGATGAAAACGGCGCTTTATGTGGCGGATGTGGCAAGGACCTACCGTCAGGCGATTGACGATTATTTTACGTCGCCGGAGTTATATGAATCCAGGAAAAAATATTACATGGAGGAAATTTCAAAGTGTACATACCGCCAGTATACAACCGGTTTCTTTTATGGACCGACAACATACGAGACGCAGATTTACGATAACAGTACCTATGTAAAAAGATATACTTATCTGGGGATTGTAAATGAGATTGACGAAGAAGGATATGCCCTGTTGGAACAACGAAATAAATTCTGTACAGGCGATACAGTGGAAATTATGAAACCGTCGGGAGAAAATTGTCTGGCTGTAGTAGAGAAGATGTTAGATGAAAAAGGCCGGGAGATAGAAAGCTGTCCACATCCGAGGCAGTCCCTCCGTGTTTCCTTTAGTGAACAGCCGGAAGTTATGGATATCATCCGGATAGAAGAAAAACAATAGAAACAGAGGAATCATATAGGACAATATGAAGTGACCTCACATTTGTAACAACGTGGATTTACCTGTATACTAAGTTTTGTGAAAAACAATGG
>CANRJM010000012.1 GCA_947630925.1 uncultured Lachnospiraceae bacterium | reverse complement strand
GTAATGCTCTTTTTAATTGCAAACTCCCTAAAAATGAAAGTTTAGAAATAAAAAATAGGTAGTTATTTGACACTACCAAATTATGAAATGAGGAATAGATATGAAAAAAATAATAGCAATAATGATTAATATTGTCATTATATGTTTGAATATTTTTGAGTTAGTTCATGCTGGTTTTTTTAGAGATGCTCATCCTGACATAAAAATTAACGAAGTAGAATTATATTTTTTTTGGGGATCACTTTTCTTATCCGTTGTTTTGCTTGTGACAATGTTATATTTCATAACAAAACAAAATGTGAACAAGAATAGGTCAATTGCCGATAAATGTATAATATTGCTTATTGCTGTTTTATTTTGTTCGAATATATTTATTGGAGTTAAGTATTATAGTATAGTTAAAGACTGTTCTTTAAAAAAAGTAGAAGAAGCAGATTATATAGCATCAGAATATTTAAGGGGCATATCTTTAGATGAATTAAAAAAGAATATAAATGCTGATACAGAGGTACTTATATACATTGGACGTGAAGATTGCAAAGAGTGTAGAGAGTTTGAAGAAAAATTTGAAAAATTATTGAAAGAATATTATATTGAGATGCCAACATACTATACGACAAAAGACAGAGATGGTGCCAGAAGTAAGGAAATGTACGATTTGTTAGACAAGTACGAGATAGAAAGTGTGCCATGTATAATTATGGTAAAAGATTCAATGATATTGAAAATATGGGCAAATCCTATAGAGCAATTAGATGATATTGAGAATTATTTGTAGTAGTGATAATAAATAACGTAGACCTGAATTGTAGAAGTACAGTTCAGGTTTTTTGATGGTTAATAGTAGACAAAACAGCTTTTTTAATTGTAAGTGCTTTACAATAAAGTGCCTTATAAAAAAATCCAGTTCATGAGATAATGCTCCCACATAACTGTATCGTAATGAGAGTTATAGTTGTGTATAGTAATGCGAGAAGGAGGACCTCATGAATAAAGTCTCACAAGTCAAATCATCTATCCATAAAGAAAGATGGTTATCTATCATCAAAGAATGCCAATCTAGTGGCATGACCATTCGAGCTTGGTGCAAGCAAAACAACATCAAAGAAGCGACTTACTATATGCCGATGACTGCCCACACGTTCCCAGAACTACTCACTACTTTAACAATTCAATCCCTGGCAATCCCTTATCCAGAAGAAGGTCATTAACTTGCTTTTGTAATTGTATTCTAAAGTCATCTACTATATTCTTTTCTCTTTTTATATAATATGTTATATATTTTTTAAAAGCAGATTGGCATGAATTTGACCAATTCTTATACTTTCTTACATTGTCCTTTTCCATTAAATCCAAATTATTCAAATTATTAATGTCAAATCTCGCAAATTCATTTAAAAACCAATTTCTTTCTTTTTTTAATTTAATAAAAAATTCATCATCTCCTGGTAAATCATAAATAAACCTCACAATTTCCTTTTCAATTGGCATTTCATATTCACTTGGCAAGGACAAAAACTTAGATTTATATTTTCTAATATCTTCTGTATTTACGTCAGGATCAAATATTATTATTGAATTTTCTAACAATCTCTGTCCATTCTTTATTAATGCTTTTAGATTATTACAACCATTCCCTTCTACATAATCATTCAAACTATGTATAAAATTTAATCTAGATAATGCATTTTTTTTACTAATTATTCTCTTTAAAAAATATTCAGCAACATCATCCTCACATATTATATTAACCTTATAAACATTATCAATATCATCTACATCTTTTAATGTCAATTCTTTATATGCCTCACTATATGTTGGATTTTTTATAATATTATAATTATTATCTCTAACATATGCTGTACTAATCATATTAAGAACCACATCATTATTATTTTTCAATTTTTCTTGCATTTCAAAAACATATTGAATCAAATATAGAGAATGAGTATTAATAACAACTTGAATATTATTATTTTTAGCCCAGTTAAATATAAAATTAAATAAATTCACTTGTGCTACTGGATGCAAAGACGCCTCTATTTCATCTATACAAAAAATGCCTTGTAATTCTTCTTTATTTGTGGTTTTGTATTTTAAAAAGGCATGCATTTTAGATAAAATATTACCAATATTATCTTCACCAGATGATATCGTCTTATAATCATACACTTCATTTTTCCCCGGACCAAATGTCTGTTTTTTCCCTTTATCAATAATCTCAACTGGATTTGCAAATGCCTCTTTTTGTAAAATTTTCATATAGCCATCTGCCACAAATTTTGCAAGAGATTTTTCTGTTTTCTCATCAATTGGTTTTGCATTTGTATCTACAATTGGTAATAGCCTCTTCAAATTGACATATGATGTATTACAAGTATATTTGAGATGTTTAACTCCACCTTAATTTCATCAACATTCTGCACAATCTTATCAAAATCTAGTAATAATCGTAACTAGAAATACTAGTGCGAAACTTACCAAGCCATTCATCAAAATCTCTCATCTATCAATGCCCCTTTATAGTAATTTCTATTTTATCATCTGATAATTTCCAAATTGCCTTACATGGATTGTACGAACCATCCTCAGCTATCAATCCTGATTCCTTATATAAATCAGTTACTCCTGCAAGATACCCTCTGTTCTTTGCAACCGTTAATTCCTTAGGTGCTAAACCATTAAATACTACATTTACTTTGCGTACTTTTTCTGGCAATAAGTTTATTACAGCTTTCGGTAATCGTAATATTCTTGCACGTATATCATTCGCAGAAATCTGCTTATCAACAATAAGTTTGACATCTTCATTTTCCTCAGCAACTGTTCCATCTTCTTTTACCAAATCGTCTGCCTCATCTTTTAATGCATCCATTGCATTTTTGCTGAATACTGGCGTAAATATAAATCCAATTTCGTTATCAATACAACTTTCGACAAGTGACTTTCCATCAATAAGAATTATTGGTCGTGATGGATCATCATCTACAAATTCTACTGTCTTCTTTGAATAATTAGCTGTCGTAATAAATATTCCTTTACTTCCAGAAGGCATTACCCCTCTTAGTTCTCTCACTTTTCCAATTGGAATAGTTGTTCCTGGCTTGTTTCTTTTTGCCTGAACATAATAATCAACTGCATCAGCTCCAGCAAAACCACCTACACCATACCTAATCGCCTCTAAATCAATACCACCATCTGCAGAACGTTGTGTTACAACAACTTCATCCAAACCTATCTTTTCAAGATAAACTTTCAGAAATTCTTCAAATGCATATCCGCTTTCAAAATAACTATAAAACTGGTCTAAAAATTCATTTATTTTTTCACCAGATATCTCAATGTTCTTTCGCATCTTTTGCTGCCTTCTCCAATCTCCTTTTTGATATCTCCATATATTCTTCATTTACATCTATTCCCACGAATTTTCGTCCATATCTCACTGCTTCCACACCGGTAGTACCTGAACCACAAAATGGATCTAAGATAACCTGTCCCTTCTCTGTAGATGCAAGTATGATTCTTTCAAGCAGATATTCCGGTTTTTGTGTAGGATGTTTTCCCTCCGACTTCTCAGATGGCTTTGTCAATGAGCCTGTCCACACATCCTTCATCTGCTTACCACCATTCATTTCTTTCATTTTCTGATAATTAAAAAAATGCCGAGACTTCTTATCATTCTTTCTAGCCCATAAAATAGTTTCCGTAGAATGTGTGAAGCATCGACATGCTAAGTTTGGCGGTGGATTTGTTTTCTGCCATGTTATGTTATTGAGTATCTTGAAGCCTTCCTGCTCCAATGCCATACCAATTGAATATATATTGTGTAATGTTCCTGATATCCATATTGTGCCATTCGGCTTTAGTACTTTCTTACATAACTGAATCCACTTTCTGTTAAACTTATGTTTTTCTTCGACACCGGTTTCTCTTTCTGAAAGCTTATCCCATGAGCCTTTATTTACTGAAACCATCTTGCCACCCTGACAGGTAATCCCATCATTACTTAAAAAATAAGGTGGATCTGCAAAGATCATATCTACCGATTCCGGCCTCATTTTTGTGAGAATTTTAAATGAATCACCTACGATTAACTGTGATTCTTTCGTCTCAAAGTATAATGGCACTTTCTTTACAAATAAGTTATCCATTATATGTCTCCTCGTTTTGTGGAGCAAAATGCAACTCTCTGTAAGCAGAGATATTGACTCCATTTAATAATTACATATAATTACTTCTTCTCCAACTCTGTTAGATGCATCGGAATTAATCATACGCTTAACCTTTACAACATCTATTTTGTAACCTTTGTTTCCATATAGCTCGTTTATCAGTCCTGCATTATGATTTGTGAGCATGCAATAACATCCTCTAGCTGTTAATTCATCATAAAGCTTTGCTAATCGTTTATGACTTTCAATGTCAAAGCCCTCTTTTGTATATGATTCAAACGAAGTCGGATTCAATGGCGCATATGGGCTGTCAATAAATACAAAATCACCCTTCCTTGCCCCCTTGCAAGCTTCCTCAAAATCTCCATCAATAATTGTTATCCCCTGCAGATATTTCGAAATCTCTACAATAGCACCTTCATCAACAGAAGCTCTACGGCTATTGTTATACGGAACATTAAATAAGCCCTTGCCATTTACACGATATAATCCATTAAAACAATGCTTATTTATAAATACAAACAATGCAGCTAATTCCACATCATATTCAGCTTTCATCAATTTGTCATTGTAATGCTCACGGAGAGAATAATAGTATTTCTTTCCATCTTCCCACATTTCTTCATCAAGCTTACTTACAGCCTTCAAAAAAGCATCAGGTGCATCACATATCTGCTTATATGCATTTATCAAAGCCTTGTTTATGTCATTTATCAGAGCCTTTGCAGGTAGCAATTCAAAGATAACTGCTCCCCCACCTACAAATGGTTCAAAGTAATTATTATATTTCTCAGGCATTCGTTCTTTAATTTGTGATAAAAGCTGTCTCTTACCCCCAGCCCATTTCACAAATGGAGCGATATTTGAGCTACTCATTCAATTTCCTCTTCTCTATGTCTAACGGATAATGTTCTACTTGTTTATTATACTTTTAAACGGACAAAATAACAACCTAAACTTTCACTCTTTTTGCATATAAAATAACCTATTTTTGAAACACAAATATATACTCATGAGCCAACAATAAAAAAGAATTATTCTGATTGCGCCAATATTCTGTCGAACGACAATTATGTTGCTCTTTAATGATTATTTCTTTATTTGTGAATCCAGCACTTAAAAAGCATTCCATCATTCTAAACCCTAAAGGAAGAACTTTTCCATACCTTCTAACATCACCAATCATAACTGCACACATCTTACCCTTTTTTAACACACGAAATGATTCTTCAGCAACCTTATTCATTTTTTCTAAAAACTCATCTACGCATAACAACGAAATGTCTCCCTCTATCCCATTACTATATTTAATAATATTAGCATATGGCGGATGTGTACAAATAAAGTCAATATGCCCATCTTTTATAAAATGCAAATTTGTTGCATCTCCATTTTTTGCGAATATCTTCGATTTTGTTTCACATTGGAATTTTAAATTTGTTTCAGAAATTGAAACTGACTGCGGATTAATATCAACACCTACCGCATTACGATTGAGTAGCTTTGCCTCTACTAAAGTTGTCCCACCACCCATAAATTGGTCTAAAAGCCAATCTCCTGGCTTTGAATAGCGAAGTATTAGATTTCTTGGTACATACGGAGACCAATTACCTCGATACTTTCCTGAATGCGTTGCCCAACTCCCTCTATCTGGAAACGACCAGACTGTTGTTGGTTTAAGCCGAAAATTATTTGGTTGAAATTTTATAAAACATTCCTCCTTCTCCATTAATGTTAATCATATTGTACACCGCATCGTATAGAAAATCTACCTCTTTTTTCTTTCACAATAAGTGAATTCATATACTGTTAGCGGCATGAGATAATATGTACAAATAGTGAAAGAGGTCTTATTATGCGTTTTGAATCAGATACAAGCCTATACCATGTTATAGGAGCAAATATAAAACATTATAGAGAACAAACAAAATTAACACAGATACAGCTTGCCGAGCAAGCAGGAATTAGTATTAGCTATCTTTCAAAAATTGAAGCTGCCGGATGTGATAAGAGTCTTTCTATCTCTGCTCTCAATCAGATTGCGAATGCTCTTAATGTTGAAATTATTGAATTTTTTAAGGAGGTAGCCAAATGAAATTATGCGATGCCAAACAAAGAATTGATAAACTTGCCAATATACCTTTTAAACAATATCTCACACCAACAGTTTTCGAAGATACAATGCTTAAATTAAATAAAGGACGTACCGGTCAATTATTAGAACTAACTATTGGACTAAATCTCTCAAATACTACTTTGGATTTTGAAGATGGTGAACTAAAAACTAACAAATGCGATCGTTTGGGTAATCCTCTTGAAACAATGTTTATTACACAAACATCCACAATGATAGATGAAATACTATCTGGTAAAAATTTTTATCAAACGAAATTATACACCAAATTGCAACATTTATTATATGTTCCTATAAGCAAAGAAGGTCCTCAATCAGATTGGATGTTTTTACCCTGCGTAGAAGTTGATTTATCTAATCCTCTCTATGAAGAATTATGCCTTCAACTCGAAAGAGATTATTATGATATATGTAATCAATTTAACCAAATGCTTCAGGGGTCTCCAACTGCTATGTTACATACTGCTAGTGGGCAATTCATACAAATTAGAACAAAAGATTCCAAACCTTATCGTCCGATTTATTCTAATATTTATCATAGAAACGTATCTGATAAAAATAGAGCTTTTTATTTTAAGAAAGAATTTATGAGATATATTGTATCCATAAATAAATAATCTCAAACGGTATCTTGAGTACATTGCTCAAAATACCACTTTGAGAGAAAGGGGCTTGTAGATACGATTAATCCGATTTAAATTAAGAAAGGACATTCCCAGATTTCTCTGAAAATGTCCTATACATATCATTGATATTTGTGTTGCATACCTGTTGCATATGTGTTGCATTCCGTTTGAAATCCAACACATTCGACAACTTCCCACAACCTCTGTACCCTTGTAAAATGGGCTTTTCTTGATATCTTCGTTTCCGAATAATTATCTCTTCGAGAACTGTGGCGCTCTACGGGCTTTCTTAAGACCATACTTTTTACGCTCTTTCATACGAGGATCACGGGTTAAATAACCTGCCTTTTTCAGAATCGGACGGAAATCAGCGTCTACCGTGAGGAGCGCTCTTGCAATACCATGCCTGATCGCACCGGCCTGACCGGTAAATCCGCCTCCGCGAACAGTAATCTTCGCATCATACTTATTCTCTGTATCTGTTGCGACAAGCGGCTGACGGGCAATGATTTTTAACGTCTCCAAGCCAAAATACTCGTCTATATCCTTTTTATTGATTGTGATCTTTCCCGTACCCGGCGCTAAATATACTCTAGCAATACTGCTTTTTCTTCTACCTGTTCCATAAAACTTTGCATTTGCCAATTTATTTTCCTCCTCTCAATTATGCTCGCTCTTTAATCTCTAATACTTCCGGTTTCTGCGCCTCATGCACATGCTCTGCGCCGGCATATACATGAAGTTTCTTCAACATCTGACGGCCAAGCGGTCCCTTTGGAAGCATTCCCTTAACTGCATGTGTGATTACATACTCTGGTTTCTTTTCAAGCATATCCTTGAGTTTTGTCTCTTTCATTCCGCCGACATACTCTGAATGATGATAATAAATCTTCTGATCCAATTTCTTGCCGGTTACTGTAATCTTATCAGCATTGATAATAATCACATAGTCTCCCGTATCAATATGTGGTGTATAAATAGGCTTATTCTTGCCTCTTAATACATTTGCAACTTCTGATGCAAGACGACCCAATGTATGTCCTGTCGCATCAACAACATACCATTTTCTCTCAATTGTGGATGGGCTAGCCATATAACTCTTCATCCCAGTACCTCCTAACTTTATAACGTATATCATTTTCAAACTAATTGCGTCTGATTGCTTATACCGGGGCTATGGTCAGCTTTCACACGCCACATTTGACAATTATATAACGATTTGAAATGCTTGTCAAGATTTTTTCTGTAGTTTCTACCATAATTCTTGTAGTTTCTACCATAATTCTACCATAAAATCGCTTAAAATGTTTTAAGGGAAATACGACACACTGTCCGATAATTTTGGAATATTTCATTTTACACTGCATAAACTCTTAATTTTTATCCATTGCTATTATTAGCAATACATGATAAACTATAGCTATCGGTTAGTTATATGATTTTAAATTTCCCGTAAAATCCCATAGCATATCCGGTTGGCGCAAGGCATCGGCTTTGACGCTTTTCTTCTGTTTAAAATCATTTTAGAAAAAAGGATCACTGTATTATGAAAACAAAGAAGGTTTTAACGGCAAACTTGAAGCCCGGCATGGTCTCGGCTGATGCGGCATATACTTTTACCAATCATCTTGTCATTCAAAGCAATACGACTTTAACGCAGGAAATTATTGATAAATTAAAATATTATGCGATTAAATCCGTAAGAGTATATCTTCCAGAAAAGGAACCGGATAACGGAACGGCAGCAGAAACTACGGAAACTACGGAAACCCCTAAAACAGAACAAAGTTCCCACGAAAACAGCTTTACTTACTATGATAGAATACGGCAATCGGAATCTTTTGCTGCATTTAAAGACAGTTTTACAAAATCTGTAACGAATTTTAAGGAACAATTAAATGATATTGTACTGAAAGACAGCGGAGAAGTAGTAGATGATATGCTGCACGAAGTAGAATCCATTGTTTCCAAAACGCGTAATGCGCTTCATCTCCTTGATATGATGCAGTGCCTGCGCGGTTTTGATGATATTACCTATGCACACTCCCTGAATGTTTCGCTCATCTGTAATATGATTGGATCCTGGTTAGGATTGCCGACAAAGGAGATGCGCACATTAATTCTTTGCGGCCTATTACATGATATTGGTAAATTGAAGATACCGCATGATATTATAGCAAAGCCCGGCAAATTAACAGAAGAAGAATTTTCTATGATTCGCTCACATCCAAAATTGGGATATGATATTCTGCGTCCAAAATCCTTAGACAACCGCATTAAACTGGCGGCGCTTCAACATCATGAACGCTATGACGGAAGCGGATATCCAAAACGCCTGACAGGATTTGAACTTAGCGACTTTTCTTCCATTGTTGCTATTGCAGATGTATATGACGCTATGACTTCCAACCGCTCCTATCGCAAAGGGATTTGCCCATTTACCGTAATTGCGACCTTTGAGCAGGAAAAAAATCTATATGACCCAAGTCTGCTATATCTTTTTATGCGAAGGACAATTGAAGCGTATATCAATACAGAAGTCCTTCTGTCAAACGGAGAGCACGGAAAAGTAGTCTTGCTGAACCAGAATTTTCTTTCGCGCCCGGTAGTGATTACCGATACGGCAACCTATGATTTATCACGCGATTTCAGCGTAAATATTACCGAACTGATTTGACGGTACATATTGCCATTTTTATGCGGTATAAGAAAGAGATACACGAAAAAAGGAATGCATCCGCATTCCTTTTTTTATCCTTGAAAGCTCTTTGAAGCAATCCTGTCTGTCAACTGGCTCATATCTGCATTTTCTTCTGCGAGCTTTTCCTCTTCCTTGGCAAGTTTGTTTTCTGTCACTGTCATTTTCTTTTCACTGGCAGCCATACGATAAAACCTCTGCCTATCCTCCTGATTCAACTGATTCAAAAAATCCAAATCTCCGGAAACATCTTTTTCCATTCTGCTACCTCCCTGCTCATCCCTTTTTCCTTCCGAAAAAGTCATTCCACTTTACCTCAGGTACTTAGTATATGGATTTTGAATCATTCTATACTATATTCTTTCCATCAGTATATTTGCTTTTACAGGAAACCAACGAAAAACGCCCGGATACAGAATACATTACGATTCCTTTCTCGGTTTTGTCAAAGCAAAACTATCTGCTATCATCCGCTTAATTTCCTGCTCCGGTACTGTTCCATCCAAAATAATAGAATTCCAATGCTCTTTATTCAAATGATATGCGGGCAAGACAGACGGAAAAGCATTCCGCCAAAAATCACGCCACTCGGTATCACATTTTACATTAATCCATACATTTCCCTGCCTGTTAAAAATCCATGCAAAAACTTTCCGGTTCTTTTTATGCCGGATTACGCACCAATTCGGATCACGAAAAGGGTAATCTTCATAAACATTTTGAAAAGATAAACAATATTCGATTGCTTCTTTCTTCTCTTTCATATACAGCACTCCTTCTTTGTATCGTTTCCATTTTTTTGAAATATGATCAAAATTTACGTTATATTAGCATTGAACGTATTAAATGTCAATTTTATAACTTCCAAAAACTCCTTTCTGTTTTTATACATCATTTTTTTCATCCCACAAATACTATTATTGTCACTTTTGATAAACTCATGAAAACAAAGGAGGTCATTACTTGAAAGAATCAAATTGTTGTTGTGAAACAGAAACATTAGCCATTGCGTCCGTTCCTTTGCAAAAATGGTGCAAACCTTATAATCTGTCAGAAGCCTTAGAAGAAGGTACGATATTTCCCTGCCTGAATCTGCCTTTTTTTCGGGGAAAAGACAACTGTACAGCGCCAAAAGCCAACAGTTCTGCACTTCATCCCGCTGAAACAGAGCAGGAAGAACTGATGTTGGAAATCTGCCGGGTTGGTTTTGCCTTAAATGACCTGACACTCTATTTGGACACACATCCGGATTGTCCGGAGGGACTTCCCCTGTTCTATCAATTATGCAGTAAACGTCAGGAACTGTTAGAAAAATATGCGGCAAAATATAATCCGCTGACGCAGGATTCTATGAATAACAGTAATAAAAACGGTAACCTATTTCAGTGGTCCGAAGGTCCTTTGCCATGGGAAGGAGGATGTATTTAATGTGGAATTATGAAAAAAGATTGCAGTACCCTGTGAAAATCAAAAAG
Source organism: uncultured Lachnospiraceae bacterium (assembly GCA_947630925.1). Lineage (GTDB taxonomy): Bacteria > Bacillota > Clostridia > Lachnospirales > Lachnospiraceae > Butyribacter. The sequence goes on along the minus strand of CANRJM010000012.1, from coordinate 44,052 downwards.
ACCTGTCCAAAAACCGCACAGTTAGTAATCAGCCAATACGGCGGACCGGACGGCGAGCTTAGCGCGTCCATGCGCTATCTGGCACAGCGATATACCATGCCGGTGAAAAAGGTTGGCGGACTTCTTACTGATATCGGTACGGAAGAAATCAACCATATGGAAATTATTTGCGCAATCGTCTATCAGCTAACCAAAGATCTGACGCCGGAAGAAGCAAAAACAGCCGGTTTTGACGCTTATTATATCGATCATACAAAGGCGCTCTGGCCACAGGCTGCCGCAGGCGTCCCTTTTACTTCCTTAGAGTTTCAGTCGAAAGGCGATCCATATGCCGATTTATTTGAAGATCTGGCTGCAGAACAAAAAGCGCGTACGGTATATGAAAATCTGCTTCGTGTCATTGATGACCCGGATGTCCGCGCGCCTTTAAAATACCTTCGTTCCCGTGAGGTCGTACACTTCCAGAGATTTGGCGAAGCATTGGAACAGACAAAGCAGCATATGAACGAGAAGAATTTTTACTATTTTAACGCTGAGTTTGATCAGGAGTTCTTTCAACCGGAATCATAGAAAATAGTTCAACAATAGCACAGGCATTTATTTTACCTTGAGACAAAATATCCTCTGTACCTTCATATAATATGTAGGATACAGAGGATATTTCTTTCATGGCATTTCAAATGCTATAGCACCAGAAATTTATATTTCTCAACACTATACAGTGGCACAAAAGGCAGGAGAATCGGTACCTCCCTGACGTACCTTTGATATGCAGGGTCGGATCCGTAGTTTTTGTTCTGACGCACCTCCAACCGGCGCGCTCCACTAAACATGACAAACACGATCCCAACATAACCGAGCAGCGCCACAATCCACTGTCCCACCGAACGCAGTGATGTAATGCCTGTCACAAGCACACCCGTCCACAAAATCAACTCCCCAAGGTAATTCGGACAGCGCACAAGCCGAAAAAGCCCCCTGTCGCAAAATCGTTTCGGGTTTTCCTTCTTCTGGCGGCTCTTGCTCAAATCCGCCAGGCTCTCCAAAAGAATCCCCCCTGCCATCAGCACAGCGCCAATCACAAAGGAAATGGAAATCCCGGTATTTCCATTGTAGCAGCGGTAAAAAAACGGCGAAATCATAAACAGGTACAGAACGCCGCAAAAAAACCACAGCATTGCCCTAACCCACAGCTTCATGCCGGAGCCATCCTTAATTTCTGTAGTCATATGCCTGCGGTAGCTGCTGCTTTTTACCTCCCGGTACAGCAAAAATCCGCTGAGACGCAGCCCGTACGCCACCAGGAGCAAGCTGCTGATTATGACAGCAGGACCTATTTTTTCCCGAAACAGTAAGAGCATAGCAGCTCCCTGCCCGGAGATTGCGAGTCCATAGCCGATGGAAATAAAATATACATACTTATAAAATCCAATCGCACAGCACGCAAGAGCCACCAAAAACAAAATGCCAAATTCCATGGAAAAAGCCATATGCATCGCCTCCGCTTTCTGTCTGCGGAAAATGCCGCAGATGATATATTACAACTATAACGCATCACATTGTCAAAAAGCAATATATTTTTCCAATGATAACAGAATCGATGTGTCCCATATATATCTGTTTGCGTATGTGATAATAGAAGATCTAAAACCAAACATAGATTTTAAAAGAGTGCCTACCCAACATGGATAGACACTCTCATTTTTAAATATACAACTCAATGCTCATATTATGCCATTCTTAACAACCGTCTAATTTCTTATTTCCCTTTATTGGCGATTGCTGCCTGAACTGTACAGGATGCTATTAATAAGGCTAATTCTGCTGTACAGAAAGTATCTGAAGGTAGTGTCGCTGGTGCTATTGATGTGGATGGTAATTCTATACCTGTTCATGGTTTGTCTAATGTTGCTAAATCTGGTAAAGCTTCTGATGTTCAATGTGAAGCTTTTAGTGATAATGTATCTGAAAATAATGTTGAACAAGTTTTGAAAAAGATTAATGAAATTTTTGGAAATAATACAGATACTATTTTATCGCGAATTAATAAAGCAATTCAGGAACTAAAACTCGGTACTGCTTCCAAATCAAATATAGAAGATTTTGATAAAAATGGTGAAGCAAACAAAGTTTTAGGTTCTATTTCTGATGCTTCTGATGAAAACACTGTATACGGTCTTAGAAAAGCGATTGAAGAAATAGAATCATGTTTTGTTTGGAAGGATATTGAATAATAAATATTTATTGAAACAATATAATTATCTTACTCTTCTACCATGTATATAAACATCCTCGAAGGGAGGTAAAATTTATGGCTCAACTTAGTTTGTACCGTGGTGATGATTCTAAAATTAAAGAAATTCCAATTAAAGATGGACAAGTTTTAATTGGTTTAAAGGATAATAAAAATGTTGTTATTTATATTGACACTAAAAATTTGAATCAAAATAATGATGTTCGTATTGAAATTGATATAGAAGATATATGTAGTAGAATATCATCACTCGAAGAAAAATATAATGCGCTAGAAAGAAATACATATATTATTGCTAATTAATTTAAAGGAATGGAGGTATATTATATGGCTAATAAAAGTGTTGATGATTTGCCGGAATGTATAGAAGCACAAAAAGATAATATGTTTTTAATACAAAATCTTTTAGGTACTCAAAAAGTTAGTTTGAATAATATTATTAACAATATTATTAATATTTTACAATATGAAAAAGATTATGAAAGTAATTTAGAAAAAATTGAAAAAATAAGATGTATTCTTAATATAGACCAATTTATAAATATACCAGATGATGAAAAAAGCGTAGGTTATGCAAATGCTTCTGGTACTTCTGCCTATGCAGATGAAGCTGGTACGGCGAATTTTGCAAATGAAGCAGAAAGGGCTAACAGTGCAACAACAGCTTCAAATGCAGGACGTGCCACTTATGCTGACCTTGCCGATAAAGATGGAAACGATAATATTATAACCGAAACTTACTTGAACAAAAATGAAGATGGAACTGTTATTGGAAAACTTACATTATCTGGTGGTTGGGCAGAAGAAGGGAAATATACAGATGCTGTCATAAGGTATCTTAGTGTAAGTGGCAATGATACCTTTTTTCCAACAGAAGATAATATAGTGAATTTAGGCTCGCCTTATACAAAGTGGAAGCAAATATATTCTAATAATTCTCAAATTAGTACATCTGACCGCACAAAAAAATATGATATATCTTATATTGGAGAAGATTCAGTATATGATACAGGTTTTACTGATGAACAATTATGTTATTTTATGGAACATCTTCGCCCAGTAGTTTGCAAATTTGTTGATGGGGATTCAAAAAGACCACATCACGGTTTAATATCACAAGATGTTGAAGATTTAATAAAAGAGATTGGCATTGACCATGCAGCATTTATCAAATCTCCAAAGATGAAAAAAGTATTTGACGAAGAGGGAAAAGAAACTTTTGAAATTGTCGAAGGAGAATACGAATACGCTCTTCGATATGAAGAATTTATTGGGGATATTATACGGTTTTGCCAAATTCTGCAAAATAAATTATTAAGCCAAAAAGAAGAGGTTGATATATTAAAAAATGAAATCAAAATATTAAAAGACAAAATAGAAAAATAAATAGATTTAATAAATTTTCAAGAATTAGAAGGAGGTAATTAATATGAAATTGAATAATAAAGTTTATGATGTAACGAAATGGATTGCACAATATTTATTGCCAGCAACAGGTACTTTTTATTTTGCAATAGCAAGAATATGGAATCTTCCATATGGTGAGCAGGTAGTTGGAACAATTTCAGCTATTGATACATTTTTAGGATTTGTATTGGGGATTAGTACAATTCAGTATAATAAAAATAAATAAAAAGAAAGTGAGGATGAATAAAATGGCTAAAAAACATGATATTAGAATTGATAGAACTAAATTACATCCGTGGCTCGATTATAAGTTAGAATGTTTGCTTGAAAAATGTGCTAAAAAGGGCATTTACCTAATTATAACAGAAGGATTCAGAACAAAGGAATATCAGGATAAATTATATGCAAAAGGAAGAACTGCACCCGGAAGTATTGTAACAAATGCGAAAGGTAGTACATACAGTTCACAACATATGTGGGGTGTTGCTTTTGATATAGCAATTAATGATAGCAGAAAACTATATGATGTATCAACAATCAAGAAAGTAGCTAAAATTGCGAAAAATATAGGACTTGGTTGGGGCGGAGATTGGACAAGTATAGTAGATTTACCACATTTTTATTTAAAGAAATGGGGAAGCACTACTACAAAATTAAAACAACAGTATGGTACTCCAGATAAATTTAAAAAGACATGGAATGGTACTATAAATAGAAAAAAGGGGCTTCTTCTTTATAAGAATATTGCCAAAACAAATAAAATTATGCGTATATCAAATGGCAAGAAAGTAGATGTGTTTTTTACTAAATTATGGTATGCTAGAGTAAGATACAAAGGAAAAGTTGGTTATATGAACAAAAAGTATATTAAATAATATAACGCTAATTAATTACAACCACTCACATATCAAGTGGTTTATTTTTTTGCTGCGTTCGTTTCTCTTTTAAGAGAAACTTATTTGCAAAGATGGCATATGCCATGACAATAAAAAATAGGGGGGATAAACAAGTATTATCCCCCTATTTTTTTTACGATTATTTAATTTTAATAGTAATTGTTTTAACTGCTTTTTTATATTGTATAATAGTAGTTTTTATATTTGTTCTACCTGTTCTTTGATATTCTTTAGATTCAGAAGCAATTACAGAAATTTTATATTTTCCCCTTTTAATTCCTTTTTTCAATATTACTTTACCTGATTTATTAACTGAAATATATTTTTTAGCGTTTTTAGGATATTGTTTAATTTTATATGATATCTTACATTTTCCTAACACTTTTGGTTTAATTCTAAATGTTATTTTTTTATTTTTAAACGATTTAGCTTTATATGTGTAATTATTCTTTTTCACTGTAATTTTTTGATTTTTGTTTATAATATTTAATAATTTAGGAATTAATTTTTGTTCTTTAATTATTTTCCCACATATAGAACAATGGCTTCCCTCTGTCAAACCATTATTAATATATGACACTTCTATAGCATTATCAATAACTATTTTATGATAATTTTCACTAGCTGGAATATATTCTATTTTTGTTGAACCACAAACAGAACACGTATAGGTTTTCATTCCATCATCTTTACACGTAACTAATTTTGTTATTTTCCCATTGTCATATAAATGATTGTTGTTTTTACAGTTATTATTGAAAACAAAACATTGTTCAGGAAAATCTTTATCGGTATATACTGTTTCTCTATATTTTTCCCCATCTTTAATATACCATATATATATTAGAAATGTCCTGTAAGGAGCTTCTAACATATCCTCATTTAATATTTGGTTTTTAATATATTTTCCTGAATTAATATCATATTCCATATCAAAGCTTACATTTTTAGAATTTGTACTCATCCAAAATACAACCTTATCTATTTGATATTCACTTTCTATTTTACAGCTTAGATGTAATGTGTCACCATAACCTAATATTTGTCCTTGTTCTTCAATTTTAACTTCTGATACAATGCAATTTGTTTGTTCTGTGTATGCATATGCTACATTATTATTTAGGTAAAATAAGAAAAGGATTAATATTATGTTTGTAATTATAGGTTTTAATATTTTCATATAATCAATCTCCTTTATAATAAGATATATAAATTCTATCATACTGACAAATAGATTTCAACTTCAAAAAAGAGATAGCCATTTCTGACTATCCCTTTTATCATATTGACATATAAATCTCTACTGTCAAATCATCCCATTGGTTACATCTTAAATATCTGCCAGAACTTTTACGATATGCCCTTGCATCCTCAAATGGAATGACTAAAACATACTGTAAATAATTACCTACCAGTGCAATATTGTTGATTAAATCAAACTCACGTTCGCCTATCTGTCTAGTATTGCTGCCTGAGCGGCTGCCAATCTTGCAATCGGCACGCGGAATGGAGAACATGATACATAATCCAAACCAATCTTATGGCAGAACTCTACAGATGAAGGGTCTCCGCCGTGTTCGCCGCAGATTCCACAGTGCAGGGAAGGACGTACCTTCTTTCCCTTTGCAACAGCCATTTCCATAAGCTGTCCAACTCCTGTCTGATCCAATTTTGCAAACGGATCGTTCTCAAAGATCTTAGCATCATAGTAAGCATCTAAGAACTTGCCTGCATCATCACGGGAGAATCCGAAAGTCATCTGTGTCAGATCGTTGGTACCGAAACAGAAGAACTCAGCCTCAGAAGCAATTTCATCAGCCGTAAGAGCCGCTCTAGGAATCTCAATCATCGTACCAACTTCGTACTTCATATCGGAACCTGCTGCAGCAATTTCTGCATCGGCAGTCTCAACAACAACCTTTTTAACATATTTAAGTTCTTTGATATCTCCAACCAGAGGAATCATAATCTCCGGCTCAACATTCCAATCCGGATGTTTCTTCTTAACATTGATTGCCGCACGAATCACTGCAGCAGTCTGCATCCTGGCAATCTCAGGATATGTTACTGCCAAACGGCATCCGCGATGTCCCATCATTGGGTTAAACTCATGCAGAGAATCAATAATCGCCTTAATCTCTTCTATACTCTTTCCTTTCGCATCAGCTAACTTCTTAATTTCTGCTTCCTCAGTAGGAACAAACTCATGAAGTGGAGGATCCAGGAAACGAATCGTAACCGGCGTTCCCTCCAATGCCTCATAAAGAGCCTCGAAATCGCCCTGCTGATATGGAAGGATCTTAGCAAGCGCTTCCTCTCTTTCCTCTACCGTGTCAGAGCAGATCATCTCACGGAATGCAGCAATTCTGTCTTCCTCAAAGAACATATGCTCAGTACGGCAAAGACCGATTCCCTCAGCGCCAAGCTCGCGAGCCTTTTTAGCGTCTGCAGGCGTATCAGCATTCGTACGAACCTTCAGCGTCCTGTACTTGTCAGCCCATCCCATGATACGTCCAAACTCGCCGGCAATCGTTGCATCCACAGTCGGAATAATACCATCATAAATATTACCGGTGGTACCGTCAATGGAAATCTCAGACCCTTCTGTATAAGTCTTGCCAGCTAACTCAAATTTCTTATTGTCTTCATCCATAATGATGTCGCCGCAGCCGGATACACAGCATGTACCCATACCACGGGCAACTACTGCTGCGTGAGACGTCATACCGCCACGAACAGTCAGGATACCCTGTGCGCTCTTCATACCTGTAATATCCTCCGGAGATGTCTCCAGACGAACCAATACAACCTTTTCGCCGCGGGCAGCCCACTCTACAGCGTCATCTGCTGTAAATACAACCTTACCACAGGCAGCTCCCGGCGAAGCGCCGAGTGCCTTAGCTACCGGAGTAGCAGCCTTTAATGCAGCGGCATCGAACTGCGGATGAAGCAGCGTATCCAGGTTACGAGGATCAATCATAGCAACTGCCTCTTCCTCGCTTCTCATACCCTCGTCCACTAAATCACAGGCAATCTTAAGAGCGGCCTGTGCTGTTCTCTTACCATTTCTGGTCTGGAGCATATAAAGATGGCCATGCTCAACCGTGAACTCCATATCCTGCATATCTCTATAATGCTTCTCCAAAGTCTGGCAGACTTCCTGGAAATCTTTGAACGCCTGCGGGAACTTCTCAGCCATCTCAGTAATCGGCATAGGAGTACGCACACCGGCAACTACGTCCTCGCCCTGTGCATTAGTCAGAAATTCGCCCATAAGCTTCTTTTCGCCTGTTGCAGGGTCACGCGTGAAAGCAACGCCCGTACCGCAGTCATCGCCCATGTTACCAAATGCCATGGACTGTACGTTTACTGCGGTTCCCCATGAATATGGAATATCATTATCACGGCGATATACATTTGCACGAGGATTATCCCATGAACGGAACACTGCCTTAACAGCTCCCATTAACTGCTCCTTCGGATCATCCGGGAAATCCTTTCCGATTTTCGCTTTATATTCTGCCTTGAACTGGGAAGCAAGTTCCTTTAAGTCGTCAGCAGTCAAATCAACGTCCTGCTGAACGCCTTTTTCTGCTTTCATCTTGTCAATCAGCTCTTCAAAATACTTCTTGCCTACTTCCATAACTACATCTGAATACATCTGAATGAAACGGCGGTAGCAGTCCCATGCCCAACGTGGATTTCCGGACTTTTCTGCAATTGTATTTACAACTGTCTCGTTCAGGCCTAAGTTCAGGATTGTATCCATCATGCCCGGCATAGAAGCACGTGCACCGGAACGAACGGAAACCAGAAGAGGATTTTCTTTATCGCCAAATTTCTTACCTGTGATCTCTTCCATTTTTACAATGTACTCATTAATCTGTCCCTGGATTTCGTCGTTGATTTCACGACCGTCCTCATAATACTGAGTACATGCTTCTGTTGTAATGGTAAAACCCTGCGGTACTCTGTCCTTACCAAAAATACTAGTCATCTCAGCCAGGTTAGCGCCCTTGCCGCCGAGAAGTTCGCGCATATTTGCGTTACCCTCGCTGAACAAATAAACCCATTTGTTTGCCATTAAAATATTACCTCCTATAAATAATGTATTACGATACAACATCGCACATATTGACTTTGGCAAAACACCTGTCGGCAAAGCACGTCCAGAAATTGCCAAGTCGCTATGAAGTAGTATAACATAGAATCTATCGCTGTGAAAAGAGTTTTTTCATAATTTTCAAAAAAACTTTTAAATCGGTATCAGACCAGATCTGCAATATCATTTTCCGTCATAAATTCGCGGTTTGACACGCGCTTCTTCTCACGATTTTCCTCTACAAGAGCGGATAGTCTTTCCTTGACGGCATCGACATCCTTTATATTCTTTATCTCAAACTCGCTCATAGTCTTATCCGCAGAGGAAACGGTTATCGTCCCCATTTTAAAAATTTTCTGCAAAAGCGTTTTGCTCATGGTTAAATCCAGTATGCGATACAGCCGCACTTCGTCTTCGACTGTCTTTAGCAGCCCGCTTTTAATAAAAAGACGATCCTCCGACAAAGTATAAGTAGTGAATGTCCAGGGAAGCCCCAGCGCATTTCTTTTACGAGCCCGCCATACATATGAAATAGAACTGTCCATCTTTTTCCTCCTTACCGTTCCCCAAAAAAGGAACCTCTCCAATTTTCGTACGGGGCTGTTCTCGCCAGCCCCCTTTGCCTGCTTTGCCATTTTACCATAAATCTCTATGGATGGAAATGGTTTCCTCATATATTTATTGTCCGGCTGATCATGAACCCGCAGCATAATTTGTCCGGTTGTATTTACAAAATTTCATTTTTTCGTTATGATCATTGTTAAAATGGAGCAATGGCTGCGCTTTATAGCCAAAAGGAGTTTTTTATGAAATATCAATATTACAAACATATGATATCTGGCATATTATTATTATCTATTACCATCTGCACGGCATCCGGTTGTACGGATAAGGCAAAACAGACTTTTGGTTCTACATCTGTAGAATCATCTTCTGAAAAGAGCGCCGGTCATTCCTCAGAGCAGCCGTCTCTCCCTACGGTTTCTCCTGCTGCAGCGCTGCAAAATATGACGCCTCCTGCCCGGCAGACAAAAGCGAAAAAGGCAAAGACTGCCACCGCCCCTATCACTTCCATTACAATTAGCGCCGCCGGTGACTGTACCTTTGGCAGCGACCGCGCATCTTCGTCAAGCGTGAATTTTTACAGTGTTTATAACCGGAAGAAAAATGATGCGTATTTCTTCCAAAAGGTAAAAAAATATTTCCGACAGGATGATTTGACTCTAGTAAATTTTGAAGGAACGCTCACAAAAAGCAATACGCGCGCGCAGAAAACGTTTGCCTTTAAAGGCAAGCCTTCTTATATCAATATACTGAAGAAAGGCTCTGTCGAAGCTGTCGCCTTTGCCAATAATCATTGCATGGACTATGGCAAACAAAGTTACAAAGATACTATTTCCGCTTTTCAAAAAGCTCATATTACCTATTCTTCCTATAGCAAAGTTGCCATTTACCGCACCAAAGGAAAACGAATCGGCATGATTTCCGTCAACGGTTTACTGGGGCTGAACTACTGTAAAACGCTGATAGACCGCGGAATGAAGAAGCTGAAGAAGAAAAAAGCGGATTTAGTAATTGTAAGTATGCATGCGGGGATTGAACACGTCTCCTCTCTGAATGAGACGCAGAGAAAACTCGCTCATTATGCCGTTCGAAAAGGGGCGGACCTTGTACTCGGACACCATCCGCACACACTGCAGGGTATTGAAAAATATAAGGGCGTTTATATTGTCTACAGCCTCGCTAACTTTTGTTTTGGCGGTAACACCAACCCGTCAGACAAAGATACGATGATCTATCAGCAGACCTTTACCTTTGCAGGAAAAAAATTAAAAAGGGACAATGCCGTACGCATCATCCCCTGCCGCATCTCTTCCACTACATCCATTAACAATTATCAACCCACGCCGCTCAAAGGAAAAGGAAAAAATCGCATCATCCGGAAAATCAATACTTTTAGCAGGAAATTACATGTCTCTTTCGGCAAAAAGGGCTGGGTCAAAAAGGCGCACTCTTAAGTGCGCCCCTTATCGGAAACGGTAGGTGCAAAGTTTTCCTTTTCCCTGCCATTTTATAGTCAGGGTAAATTCCGTACCAACCGGAACATCCCGAACCGGGACAGAAATCTCCGAATAACCAATCTCCCTGTGCTTTGTAAGCCAATTCCGATGCGCCTCAAATGCGCCTCTGCCACTTGCCTGTCCCGCAGCAAGCTGTTTTTCCTGCCCCTGTAAAGGACCTTCTAACGTACAGGATCCAATTTGTTTTCCATCCGCCTCAACAGAAATAAAACAAGGATATTCTTTCCAGAAATCCAGAATAATTTCCTGCGGAATGGTTTTAAAATACATTTTATCAAAAGAAAGTTCCAAGATATCTGTACTGTTTTTAGTACAGACAGCAACATACCCCAGGTGGCCTTCTTGTAAGACATGATTTTGGGCGCGGTCAAAACATTCTGCTTTATTTTCTTTGAATCCGTCGCGGCACGGACGCTTTGTCCCTTCGAGTAAGAGCATCTGCCGCAGCAGGATTTCTTCACTTGATTTTCCTGCCATAATTTCATATTTCCCCGGTTCCAATAACATTTCTTCTGAAATCACATCATAATATCTGAAATTGTCCGTTGTTATTTCCAGAAAAACCTCTCTTTGCTCGCCTGCCGCCAACCCCTTAATCCGACGGAACCCTGCCAACTGCTTTTTGGGGCGTTGTATTTCTGAACCGGATTTTCGGACGTAGATCTGTACTACCTGATCTGTCATATATTTCCCTGTATTGGATACTATCAAAGAAACCTGTATTCTTTTATTTTCCCTGACGTTTACCTGCATCCTGTCATATGTAACCACACTATAGGTCAGACCATGACCAAACGGATACAATGCCCTGCCTTCGTAATATTGATAGGTCCTCTTCCCCTGTATGATGTCGTAATCATCCATTGGCGGTAAATCCGCCGCAGAAGGATACCATGTCATATTCAGGCAGCCTGCCGGTCCTTCCGCCCCAAAAATCACATCTGCCAGTCCGTTTCCAAGTTCCATGGAACCGGACGCACAGGTCAGGATTCCTGCCGCATGCTCCTTTGCGTACGAAATATCAAAAGGAATACTGCTGACCAATACGAAAACCACTTTTTTATTTACTTTACAGATGCGCTGCAGCAACTCCTCCTGATAAGGCGGAAGCGCAATATGCGTTCTGTCGATTTCCTCTTTACAGTTAATCATAGGATTTGGTCCCAAAAAAAGCAGTACGGTATCCGCCTGTTTTGCCGTGTTGACAGCAGCGGCAATTCCGTCTTTTATACATATATATTCTACTGTTGTAGAACCATCGCCCGGCTCCGTTTTCTTTTCAACATCTTTCTCGGTTCTTTCGCAAAAATCTGTCCTTCGGAGCCTGCCTTCGCTGTCAATTGTCAAAGGCTGTCCATCCCATGCCAGGAGTTTCCCGTCTTTCCAATAAAAAATTTCTCTGACAAACCATCCAAATGCCTCCTCCTTCATTGCATAAACCGCCCCATCCTGTCCCTTGCCGGTATCGTCCTGTGTTGTCAGCAAAAGTCCGTTACTCCCTGCGCGGAGCGTTATTCTATCATCCCCCCAGAAGTCCATCCGAAATGTTTCGGCGTGCGTTTCGTCAACCAGACCGATACTCTTTCCGTCCTCCATGATTCCCAGATAACCGCCCGTATGCATACGGAACTTTCCCCAGGAAACTCCGTCTTCTTCCAGAACCCCTTCCGGAATGACATTGCGTATTCCCTGCGCCGGCGTAACAGTATACGGCGGTATACCGGAGTACCAGTCCTTAAACCAAACGTCACTCAAGGGGCCAAGCACCGCCAGTTTCCTGCCCTGCTTGCAAAAATCCTGTTTTCTTAACGGTAAGATTCCCTCATTTTTTAGAAGAATCACTGATTCCGCAGTTATCTTTCTGGCAAGCGCATGGTTTTCTTTTGTTCCCACGGCTTCCATGCCAATCCTGGCATACGGGTTCTTTTTTTCCCGATCAAAAAATCCAAGCCGCAGCATAACCCTGAAATAATTGCTCAGCGCCGCATCGATCTGCTTCTCTGTTATCATGCCCCGCTCCACAGCTTCCTTCGCCGCCTGACAGATTAATTCTTCATCATCCGTAAAACAGTCAATCTGCGCCTTTAAACCGCCCGCAATCGTTTCAGAATGTCTGGAAAAATATTTATGGAAATTTACTGTCTGGCTAACATCCCCTCCATCACAAACCACATAACAAATCCCCCACTTTTTCAGCAATGCGATTTCTTCTTCAAGCAGCATGGCGGGAATACCATTTACCTCATTATATGCAGTCATCACTCCAAGCGCATGATACTCCTGCGCAATGCGTCGGAAAGGTTCTAAATAGTATTCGTACTTATTCCGTAAATCGATTGAGCTTGATACATAAGTCCGTCCTTCTTCTGCATTGTTGGCATAGAAATGTTTCAATGTTGCGCCACAGCGAAGAAAGTAAGGATGTTCCCCCTGCAGCCCCTTTACATAGGCTCCCGCCATTTTTGCAGTCAGACATGGATCCTCTCCATATCCTTCTTCCGTCCTGCCCCAACGCGGATCCCGCTCCATATCAACTGTCGGCGCCCACAGGCAGAGGCTTCTGTGCTTTCCGCTTTGATAGAGCCCTCTCGCCTCGTTGCCAACCATTTCTCCAGCCTTCTGAATCAATTCCTCGTCCCATGTCGCACTCATTCCAATAGGATTCGGCAAAATTGTTGTCAAAGCCGGTTTTCCGGTATCGTATCCCTGATCATTTCTTGCCTGGACGCCATGCGCCGCTTCGCCTCCAACGCCAAACTCCGGAATGCCAAGACGCGGAAATTCCCGGTTCCCCGTTCCCAAACAGCGGAATTTTTCCTCCATGAACAGTTCCCGCAGCAAATACTCTATTCTTTCCTCTTCTGACAACGTATCATTCCATAATGGCGTCTTCATATAATTCTCCATGTTACAACTTCCTCATTTTTCTTTCCGTTTTTCAGATAACATAATACTTTGTATGTTTTACTGTAACATACCATGACTGTTTCTGCCAACCGCCAATTTACCTATGCAATCATTCCGAAAAAATATACCTGTCGTTTTTGTTATACGAAAAAGTTCGGTCATCTGAATACTTGACACCTGGCAGGACAATACTTATAATAAAAAACATGTAACTCATCATTTTATTAGGTTGTTTCTGTCGCTTTCTGTAAAACATCAATATCAGTAGGTTGACAGGCTTTTTTATAACAAAAAAGGAGGAATTTATGAGAATCTTAAAAAAAATGGTTTCTGTTTTAACAGCGGCAGCATTTGTTTGTAATCTGACCGGATGCGGTTCTGGCAACGACTCTTCTGCAGAATATACGATTGGTATCTGCCAGTTGGCAGAGCATGAAGCTCTGGACGCAACCACAGAAGGATTTAAAGCTGCTTTGAACGACAAATTTGGCAAGGGAAATATAAAATTTGACGAGCAGAATGCACAGGGAGAAGCCGCCAACTGTTCTACCATTTGCAATAACTTTGTCACAAACCATGTTGACTTGATTTTAGGAAATGCGACCGGCGCTCTTCAGGCTGCTACGCAAGCAACAACGGAAATCCCAATTTTAGGAACCTCCATTACGGATTACGGCACCGCATTAAATATTAAGGACTGGACCGGAAAAACCGGTACAAATGTTTCCGGTACATCCGACTTAGCTCCTATTGACCAACAGGAAGATATGATTCTGGAATTGATTCCGGATGTAAAGAAGGTCGGTATCCTTTATTGTTCTTCCGAGCCAAACTCCGCTTATCAGGCTGACTTAATGGTTGAGGAGTTAAAAAAGGATCATATTGATTATAAGGAATATACGGCGGCTGATTCAAATGAGATCCAGTCCATCACAACAACTGCATGCGACGAGTGCGACGCATTGTATGTTCCAACTGACAATACCATGGCTTCCAGCGCAGAGACGATTAAAAATATAGCCATCCCGGCGGGGATTCCTATGATTGCCGGCGAACAGGGCATATGCTCAGCCGGTATCGCTACGCTTTCCATCGATTACTACGATTTAGGATATCAGACCGGAGAAATGGCATATGAGATTTTGAAAAACAAAAAGGATCCTGGCGATATGGAAGTAGAATTATCCGATAAGTACACAAAGATGTATAATGAAGAGAACTGTAAAGCTCTGAACATTAAAATTCCGGATGGCTATGAAAAACTGGAAACAAAATCTGAATAAACTAAGACAAACGAACTGAGAAAATCTAAATAGGTCACGACAAACAGACAAGGAAAATCTGAATAGACCAAGACAAATGGACAAAGAAAATCTGCCAATTACGGGAATTTTCCCCATGCAATTGGCAGATTTTTTATTCTTTTTACCGGTTGGGCAGATAGAAATAGATCAGATAACACCAACGGGCAATGAGTCCGGTAAATAATATTCCGCCCTGAAAAATCAGGTCAAACCATTTTCTCCGAACGCGCTCTTTCCCTTTTTTCACATCCGACTCTATGAGATCAATTTGACTGGAACTCCTCCGGATCAAATACATATAAAAAGCAACGATTACAAACCAGAGCAGAAACAGTCCCAGCCCCGCCAACTGCCAAAACGCATCCGACTTTGGATCGTATTTACCGCTTATATTTCTCTTATTCGCTAATAAACGAAATGCATAAATCAAGTAATCCAGTGAACAAAATCCCAATACTGCACTAAGAATCGAGAAAATCAAACGCTTCCACCAACGCAAAGAAAACCCTCCCTGTCTCGCCTTATTCTTTCCATATCCTCATTTCAAACGGTTTCAGCACCTCCTGATGCATTTCATCCGCACCCTTTTGGGAAACAACTTTCCACGAAAAAGCCTGCGTCTCTTTTGTATTATTAAAGAGAAATGTCCATTTCTCTTTCCCGTTTTCCCGCACCGTATGTTCTACGCCAAGCGGAAGACCTTCCACATACTCTATCCCGGATTCCCGGATCATATACTTGATCAACGCAAGCATTCCTCTGCGGTTTAGAACTGTTCCAATATAATAAACCCTACCGCCTCCGTACTGGTTTTGTGTGATTGCCGCAGAACCCTGATAAAAATTTTCTCCATAGCGCGCCAATACCTTTGTATCTTCTGCATCTATAATATCGCACCAGAGACTTGCCTCCGCGGTCTGCTTTCCATTTTCTGACAGTTCCTCTGCAAGCCGAAGCCTCTGTCTCACAGGACCAATCGGATCGTATTCTTTTACCGTAATACCCGCAATGTCTGAAAATACAGTCGGTAACGGCGCCATAATACATAGATTATTGGCGTCCTTGACGCCGGAACGGTTTGTCAGTATCAGATGACCGCCATTTTCCACAAATTGACGCAGATTGTGTTCTATCTCATGATTTGTAACAAAAATGGTTGGAGCAACGACTACATCATATATTGATAAATCACTCATCCAGTCTATCAGGTCAACGCCCACGCCAAAACAGGTAAATGCGTCATGATACGCCTTTAACTGGGTAAAATAATGCATCCCCTCTACCTGCGGCTGGATTTTAAAAGCATATTCCTGTTCTGAAGAATATAAAATTGCCACTTTATTACTGATAACGGTATTTTCCAAATCGGTAAGCTGATTGACCGTCTGACACAGTTCGCAAAATTCCCGGTACCGTCTCCCTTTTACATTACTGTGGTCAAGAATCCCATGCCAGAACATTTCCGCCCCGGACACTGCCGTTCTCCAGCGAAAATGCAGTATGGTATCGGCGCCGTGTGCAATCGCCTGCAAAGAGTACCCCTTTAGCATTCCCGGCTGCAAAGCCGGGCTCATCGGAGTCCAGCTTCCAAGATTTCCGCTAAGCTGCTCCATGATCCAAAAATTCTTCTGCTTGATTCCCCGCATAAAATCCAGATGAAACGCATGGGAATATAACGTCTCTTCATCCGTTGGAAGCGCCGTCGCCGGATAATTGTCATAGGAAACAAAATCCAGATCTGCAAACATCTCATAACAATCCGGCATATTTTCACAAAACCAGGTATTGGTAGTAATAAGCGCCTTTTCATCGATAGCGTGAATCAATTCCCGTTGAAAAGCGACATACTCCGCCGTACTCTCAGAGGCATACCGATGAAAATCCAGCATATAGGAAGGATTTAACCATGTCGGATGTTCGCCAAAAGGCGGCCTGATCTGTGAAAAAGAGGAATATTCCCCACTCCATACAGTATTCCCATATGCCTGATTCAGGTTCTCAATCCGGCCATATTTTTTTTGGAGAAACTCCCGGAATTTTTCTTCACACACCGGACAACAGCAATGGTTTGCCTCCAACTCATTATCAATCTGATAACCGACGACCCACGCATTGTCACGATAACGAGTCGCCAGCTTTGTTATGATATCCTTACACTTCTGCCGATAAAGCGGATGGTTCAGACAACGGTGCCCCCTGATTCCAATCGGAACTCTTCTTCCCGTTTTGTCCATCTGAATAACCTCAGGATATTTTTCAAAAAGCCATTGCGGCGGCGTACATGTCGGCGTACACAGAATTATCTGAATCTGCCGCTCCGCAAAAATGGCAACCGCCTCGTCCAGCCATTCAAAAGAATACTGCTTCTCCTGCGGTTCCAGCCTGCTCCATGCAAATTCTCCCATCCGCACAATCCGGACGCCGGCTTCCTTCATCTGATCAGCGTCCTCCCGCCAATATTTCCGTTCCCACTGCTCCGGATAATAATCTACCCCTATTTTCATACCAATCTCCATTCCGGAGCGTTTACGCGACGGGACGATGAGAAAAAACTGTTTACACAGTTCGCGCATGCAGTTTCCCATCTGCCATCAGAGCTATTTGAGACGCTCCGGCACAAATAGCCTCATCTGTATATATAATAAAACAACGCTACAGATGTTTCTTAATCTCTAACATACGGTCACGAAGCGCTGCCGCTTCCTCAAAATTCAATTCTGCTGCCGCTGCATTCATTCGCTTCTTTATCTTCTGGAGCATCATATTCATTTCTTTTCGGCTCATAGATTCTAAATCTTTCTCGATATCAAAGTTTGGAGAATCCACTTTCTTTGAAATCCGCACAATATCCCGCACTGCCTTTTTAATTGTTTGCGGGGTAATACCATGCTCTTGATTATATTTTTCCTGTATACGGCGCCGGCGGTTTGTCTCATCAATGGCATGCTGCATTGACTCTGTAATGACATCGGCATACATGATAACACGGCCATCGACATTTCGCGCCGCGCGGCCAATGGTCTGCACCAATGAGATTTCCGAACGCAAAAAGCCTTCCTTATCCGCATCCAGTATCGCGACCAATTCAATCTCCGGAATATCCAAACCTTCCCGCAACAAATTGATTCCTACCAGAACATCAAAGACATCCAGACGCATATCCCGGATAATCTCCGAACGCTCCAGTGTGTCAATATCCGAATGAAGATACTTTACCCGAATGCCCACTTCTTTGATATAATTTGTTAAATCTTCCGCCATCTTTTTGGTCAGAGTATTGACCATAACTTTGTTGCCATTCTCAATCGTCTTACGTATTTCTCCAATCAGGTCATCAATCTGTCCCTCTACAGGACGGACGGTAACCTCAGGATCCAATAAACCGGTCGGACGGATAATCTGCTCTACCCGCGCTAACTCATGTTCTTTCTCATACACGTTCGGCGTAGCGGATACAAACAGCATCTGATTGATATAACTCTCAAATTCTTCAAAATTCAAGGGACGGTTATCTAATGCCGACGGTAACCGGAATCCATACTCTACTAATGTTTCTTTCCTTGCCCGGTCGCCGGCGTACATTCCACGCACCTGCGGTATTGTCATATGCGACTCGTCCACCAGGATCAGATAATCATCCGGAAAATAATTCATCAACGTATTCGGCGTTTCTCCCGGCTGTAATCCCGATAAATGGCGGGAATAATTCTCGATGCCGGAGCAAAATCCCGTCTCCCGAAGCATTTCAATATCAAAATTCGTCCGCTCGGCGATGCGCTGCGCCTCAATCAGCTTGTCCTCGCTCTTAAAATATCTGACTCTCTCTTTCAGTTCCTCTTCAATCGTATGGATAGCCCTCTCCATCGCATCCGGCTCTACTACATAATGGGACGCCGGAAAGACTACTATATGTTCTAATTCTGCTTTTATCTGTCCTGTCAATGCATCAATCTCTGTAATGCGGTCAACTTCATCTCCAAAAAATTCAATCCGGATGGCCTTCTCAGACTCATTGACTGGAAAAATCTCCAATACATCTCCCCGCACGCGGAAAGTACCACGCTTAAAATCCAAATCACTTCGCGTATACTGAATCTCAACCAAACGATAGATTACATCATCTCTGTCCTTAATCATCCCCGGACGCAGGGAAACCGTCATATTCTGATAATCTACCGGGCTGCCTAAACCATAGATGCACGATACGCTTGCCACAATAATCACATCGCGCCGTTCTGTCAGCGCAGCCGTTGCAGAGTGCCGCAATTTATCAATCTCATCATTGATCGACGAATCCTTCTCAATATAAGTATCAGACGACGGCACATATGCCTCAGGCTGATAATAATCATAGTACGATACAAAATACTCCACCGCATTCTCCGGGAAAAATTCTTTAAACTCTCCATACAACTGAGCAGCAAGTGTCTTGTTGTGCGCAATGATTAAAGTTGGCTTATTTAATTGTGCAATGACATTCGCCATCGTGAACGTCTTGCCGGAACCCGTAACACCAAGAAGGGTCTGAAACTGATTCCCCTGTTTGAACCCTTCCACCAGTTCCGCTATTGCCTGAGGCTGGTCGCCGGTGGGCTGATAATCACTGTGTAGTTTAAATTGGTCCATTATAAATACCTCAAATTAATTCGGATTTTCTATTTTAATATCAAAATTTGTTACTGCCACAATCCCTGCCAAAAATCACAAGCCGGCATAAATATAAAATATATCTGTTTTTATCTTAACCAGATTTATCTTCTGCTATTATACCAAAGCATATAAAAAAAGTACAGAGCAAAATGAACATCTGTTCTGTACTTTCTTATATATTTCTTATCCCCCCTGCTCTCTCCTCTATATCTATGCCGCGCTGTCTATCGTCGGCGCTGCAGGCGGTGTTTCTGTTTTTGCGTCTTCCTTTTTACACTCATAAACCAATTTATCCCCTCGAACCGTATACAAATCCCCATTTTTCACATAGTACTTTGGATTTCCGCTCTCTATCTGAAATGTAATCTGAGAGCCTAAATTTTCACAAAAAGCTTCTACATTTGCTTTCATACTTTTCCCAAGCACAATTGTAATCGGCTGCTCAACCTGAACGTCTACTATACCGTCCCAAGAATAATACTTCACTGTGTCTGCAAAAGCGTCAGTTCCTACTACGGTATTTCCCTGAAAAACAATTTTTTTCAGTTTATGATTGTTGCCAAATGCATAGTCTCTAATTTTATTCACTTTAGATGGAATCGTAACCTCCGTAAGCGGGCATGCGTAAAAGGCATATCGGTCAATATAGCTCAAAGATTGCGGCAGCTTCAACTGACTTAACACGCAGTCCTGAAATGCAGCATATTCGATTCTCTGCACGCTTTTTCCAAAACCAACCTCTGTCAGTGCGCTATTACAAAACGCCTGCTTCCCAATTTTCGTTACCTTTTTCCCAATGATTACTTTGCGGATATCAGCTCCCCAAAAGGCATATTGTTCAATACCGGTCACTTTACCGGAAATCTTATAAGCATCCAATGTTTTTCCCGATGGAAATACATACAGTTTCTTGCCGTTTTTTGATACCAATGCATGATTGGAAATCTTAAATTTTTTATTCTTTTTATGCACCACAATCTTTTTCAAAGTAGTGCTCCAGGGGTCTACTTGCTGCCCATTGATATTTTCAATATACCTACTATTACAATAGCGAATTTTTTTGAGACTTTTCGGCAGAGAAATGGTCTTTACATTCTCCAGAGCGAAAAAACAATAATCAATCGTGTTGATCCCCTCTTGGAATACAATCTTCTGAAACATTGGAAGACTACCATCATCTCTGCCCAGCCATAAATATTCCCCCTTTTTGTACTTCTTCAAATCATTCGCCTCTACATAACCTTTTCCCCGAATTGTCAGAACTTTCTTCTTTTCGTTATAAGACCATGTAGCATTTTTTCCTATCTTACCCCGGTTTGTTTGCTTGGCCTGCGCTGCTGTAGCGGGCAGAAATACCAGTGCCAATGTGCAAAGCAACAGGGCCGGCCAAAGCTTAAAAATTTTTTCTGTCATACTGCTCTCTCCTTTCACTCTTTGCGTTTATTTTGATAATTGCAAAACTTTCATTTACTCCAACCTGCACCAAACCATCGCAAGCGGGCTTAAAATACCTGCTTCTGGTTATGGTTCAGACTGCATATACTGTTTGGAATCGTTTCACAATTACCTATTTGAGTTTATGAAAACAGTATATTATATAATTTTTAAGATTTACTTACGATTTTTCTTAAGATTTCTTAAAAATCCAAAGGAAATTTCTTAAGATTTCTTAAGAATTGAAAGTTTCTTCCCCCATCTGCACCTGTGGAAAGCAAACTTCACTGCAGAACAAATCTCCATCTACAGTAATCACAAATTCGCCGTTCATCAATTCTGTCAGGTTCTTAGCGATAGACAGCCCCAGACCGCTTCCCTCCGTCGACCTGGAGTGGTCTCCCCGTACAAAGCGTTCCGTCAGTTCCTCCGGCGTAATATTTAATTTCTCTGCTGAAATATTTTTTATCACAAAGCAAACTTTCTCTTCGCGCCCGCTCAGGCTCACGTAGACCCTACTGCCCTTCATCGCATATTTTGCCACATTGCTATACAAATTTTCCAGAATACGGAAGACACGCCTTCCATCTCCCTCGAAATAAATCGGATATTCCGGCAATTCCGTGACCAATTCCAAATCTGCGCCGTCAAAACGCTCATCAAACTCCCCATTTACCTGACATACCAATTCCCTGAAATCTATCACATCCATATTCAGCTCAATTGCTCCGCTGGAAACCTTGGATGCCTCTATCAAATCTTCAATCAGCAGCTTGAGACGCTGGGATTTCTGAGCCAATATTTGAAGATACCGCTTTGCCTGTTTCCCCGTAATATCCTCCCCCTGCAATATATCCACATAATTGATAATAGAAGTCAGAGGAGTCTTAATGTCATGAGAAACATTCGCAATCAGTTCTGTTTTCATTCTCTCATTTTTGACATTTTCATTTACCACTTTTTCCAAAACAGCCCCAATCTGATTCACAATATCCGTCAAATCCCGAGACAACACCCCGGCAGCTTCCTGCGTAAGTACATAATGAAAATTTCCCTCTAAAATCTGCTTCATCGCTAAAATAATTTTCTGTTGGGCAATCTCATCCTGCATCTGCCTGCGCTGCCACAGGAGCAGGGCAATCCCCCAAAAAAGCCCGACGGCAACTGCGATTCCGCCATAAACAGAATGCAGATATCCCCTGACGGTAAGCCCACGACTGCAATAAATCCATCCTGCGGAAATACCAAAATATGCGACGAAAAGGGCTTCCACGGCTAAGCAGAAATTAAATTTTTTCGCCGGATGCAGCATGGAGAAACGGAGATACAATTTTCGTCCAAATTCCCGCAAAGACAATTTGCCAATCAATACCTCCCGCACAAATAAGACCGAAATACAGTAGTTAGCTGTCTGATGCAGCTTCAGCCGCTTGACTATGCTGAAAAGCAATGCGATGAAAATCAGCAGAAGAATTGTCATGGCGGCACTATAAAACACTAACAAAATTTTTTCGGAATAACCATCAAACAAATGTTTCAGCCAGACAATCATGCGCAGGAGAATAAAACCGAACAGCAATTGTACTTCCAGCCAAATTTTATCATAAAAGTACAATGCGGACGTTTCCATGCCCACCGGAGTACCCGTTCTCAAAAAGAGGAAAAAAAGCGCAAACAAAGTAAGGATTATTCCAACGATTCCATACATTTCCCCGCTTTCATACATAAAACGCCTGCGCAGAGAAGCCTGATGCTGTTCGACGAACTCATCCTGCGGTTCCTGATTCCAAACCCCGTTCAAATCGATTCCGGCTACGATTTGATAACTTCCCGCCCCGAAATCATCCCCAATGATTTTTAGCTTTTCTATGACATTTCCGGACATTGGCAGATTCTCTCTGTCCAGATTGGTCTTTCCCTCCTGCACCCTGCGATCATAATAGATATAGGCATACTTTTTCAAACGTTCGCTATCCTCCGAAGAAAGCTGCCCTGCCAGATCATTCCACAGCTCGCGCTTATTGGTCAACAACAGTCCTGACGAATTTTCAAACACATAAAAGAAATTGGTATTGGCAAATAAATAAGTGAGCTGCTGATAGGTTTCTACCAAAAAAGTCACATATTTTTTTGTCTCGTCCATAGACTGCGGGAGTAAATGCACTCTCCAGGGAATGTCCTTATCCGTCAGACGGTCATAACGTTTCCGGTATTCTTCCTGCAGCGCATCTGCAAATTCCGATTCAGATAAAATCTCTTCTTTTGCTTCCTCGCAGTAATCATCATAGATCTCTTGAAATTTCCCGGATTCCACACTCTCATAACTATCCAACAACTGTTTCAGAAAATAACACTCGGCGTACTTTTTAAAATAACTGATAATATATTCCTCATATTGGCTTTTTGCATGAAAATCATGTTCCCAATGCAGGCTCCTGTCCATATCTACGGACAAATTATCCAACAAATTCGCTCGGAACATCTTGTCATCCGTTGTCAACGGAACCATATTCGATAAGCGGCTTTTCATATTACGAATTGCATTTTCCGTTCTGTTTTTCACATTTGGGGAATGAAATACAAAAATATTTTCCCCGGAAATAACCACTCTGGTATCTAAATTTACAATACGGTCAATCCGCCAGGGATAACTTTCTCCGTCCAGAGAATGCTGCGCAAAATCCTTCATAAAATCCTGAAAAATCTCCGTTGCCATCCCCTCCGTCTGGGACTGGCGCAGCAATTCCTTGATGGTATATTTCTTGTCATCCGTCAGCGAATACAGAATCTCCCTGTCATAGTCAATATCTCCATTTTCGGCAATCAATGCGCCGATATGCATATATTCTTCGAACAATCGGATGTAACCGTCCAGCAATGCTTCCGTCTGCTCCTGTCTCAGAAAAAATTCCCTCTCTTCCTCATTACCTGTTGATACGTATTCCTTTCCGACAGTGATGTAGGAAGCTCCCAGCACATCCAAAAACACCCCGGGAATCAACAACAACGCCAATATTGTCCGAATAATCACAGAACTTTTCCACTGTTTCATCCAAATCCCCTCCCATACTTCATACCAGATAAATACTACAGCATCCCCTCTGACTGCCTACTCGATACAATAACCAATGCCCCATACCACATGAATATATCTGGGATTTTTGGGATCAATTTCAATCTTTTCCCGAATATGCCTGATATGGACTGCCACCACGTTATCAGATCCAATGGATTCCTCATCCCAGATCTGTTCATAAATCTGCCCGCTGGAAAAGGTCTGTCCACGGTTTTTCATCAGGAATAACAGTATTCGATATTCAATCGGCGTCAAGCGAATCTGTTTTCCCTCTACGGTTACCATTTTCTTGTCATCATCAACAACCAGCATATCTTTTCTGTAAATCCGCTTATTCTGCTCTTCTTTTTTCTCCCCGCCAAAATTTTGGTTTAGCACCGTACTCCGGCGGAGCTGGGATTCCACTCTGGCGAGCAGTTCCATTGGATTAAAAGGTTTCGTCAGATAATCATCTGCTCCTACTTTCAAGCCAAAGATTTTATCCTGATCTTCCGACTTTGCCGACAGCACAATAATGGGCAGGTTATTCTTTTCCCGAATCCGAAAAATCGCCTCTAGTCCGCTTAATTTGGGCATCATCATATCAATGATCAGAAGATCGATCTGATCCTTTTCCAAAATCTCTACAGCCTCTGCGCCATCGTAGGCATTCTCGACCTCGTAACCCTTCCGCTGCAAATAAATCGTAATTGCTTCCACAATCTCATGATCATCATCACATACCAATATCCGACTCACACTAATCCCCTTCTTTCATTGTGAATGAACAGACTCCATCCAAACCTTGAAATCTCTCCCTCAAAAAGCCTTATATTTTATTCTAGCATTTTTTGCCATGTATTTCCAGTATTACAAAATTCGCCGCATCTTTCCAGTGTTACAAAATGATTATGTAAACATTAGTTTATTATATACGATCCGTGTCCTTACGATAAATCAGTCGTTCCCGGTATGGCTTCATCGTCTTCTCAATCTCCCTGCAGATTTCCTGATAGGTTTCCTCTGGCATGCTCTCATCTGAGCCAATCCAGTACCGATATGTCTTTCCGCCAGTGCGTACTGTAATATCCCGACTAATCTCATCACTGTCTTTGGATAAACGCTCCGACCGGGCGCTTAACTCAATCCGTTCAATCCGGCTGTTTTGAAATGCCTTTTCATCAAAATAAATGTAATCGCCAATAAATCGTATCGTTTCCGGGCATCGCCTCTTATCCCTCATTGTTTTCCCAATTCGGACGGGAATATAAATCAAAAAAGCAATCGCCAGCAAAAACATTCTGGAAGAGAATTTTCCAGGTAAAAAATAGGAAGCGATAAAAGCAGCAACAGATAAAATCAGGCTAATCACAACGATTTTCCGGCACCACTTCCACTCTCGTTTCATTAGCGCCGCCGTATCGAGCCGAATCTGTTTCTGCCGCCAGACATCGCCTCCCGATGTCGATACAGGTTCATATTTCTCCGCAGCCCGGGAGATTTTCCCCCGCAGCTCATCCCGGTCGTTCTGGCTCAGATAGGGCAGTTGGTATATATGCTCTTCTCCCATCCCGGACACTGTGCGCACGCCGGGAATAGAATAAATCTTTCCTTCACGTTTTACATCCGTCTCCTGGTACTCAATCTCATATTCCGCAAATGAAATCTGTCCCGAATCACGAAACAGCGATTGCACCCGAAAATAGGTGCTCGTCAAATACGCGGTTCGAATCTTTCGACACGCCCCCAGAAAAGCCCAGAGCGTGGCGATTGCCACAACGACCGCCACCCACGGAAGAATATTTCCTTTCAGAATACTCTGTCTCTGTGTGTTCCAAAGCCAGACATATCCAAATTTCGATAAAGCAAAGCATATCAGCAGTTCTACGGCAAATAAAACCAGAAAAAACTTAATTGCTGATACCAGTCTCCATGATACTTCACGCAGGAAGCACGCCGGATTTGTCCGGAAAACCTGTTCTCCGCTCCTTGTCTCCATTCGCCCGATTGCCATGATCTTACCTCCCTGTTTTATTTTATCATTTGCTCTTCTTTTCTATCAGTTTACCATGTACTCCTCCTGCTTACCACAACAATTTTTTCTCCCCACTTGTTTCATCCTTTGGAAAATGCGCTAAAATTTTTGGCAAGAATCTTCCTGATACACAATCTTGCCGTTTATAATGGTATATAATGTTTTGGTAAAGACCTCCATAGGATTCCCGGTAAAGATTGCGATATCTGCATCCTTCCCCGGCTCAAGGGAGCCAACCCTGTCAGCCGCGCCGCAGATTTGCGCCGCATGAATTGTAATGGCGCGCAGTCCTCCCTCCAGCGAAAGTCCCTGCTTAACGCTTAGACCGGCACAGAGTGGCAGATAACGAATCAGGGATACCGGATGGTCTGTCATGATCGCAGTCTTTATCCCCGCTCGCTCCAGAACACCGGCGGTTTTAAAACTCATATTTTTAATTTCAATCTTTGAACGGGAACTCAAATCCGGTCCTACAATAACAGGAAAACCCGACGCTTTAATTTCATCTGCGACCAGATGCCCTTCCGTACAATGGTCTAACGTCATGTTCAAATCAAATTCTTTCGCAATCCGAATCGCCGTTAAAATGTCATCTGCCCGATGCGCGTGCGCTTTTAAAGGAATCTCTTTCCTGAGAACCGGAAGCCAGCATTCCATGCGAAAATCTTTCTCCGCAGGGGAAAAATCCCCCCGCTCCTTTTTCTCCCGATAACAGCATGCTTTGCTTAGTTCTTCACGCAACATACCGGCAATTGCCATCCTGCTGCCCGGCATACTTCCATTTTCCCCATATTCCCTTTTGGGATTTTCGCCAAACGCCACCTTCATGGCAGCCGGAGCTTTGATTACCATATTATCGATACAGCGTCCCTGTACCTTCATAAACAGCGATTGCCCTCCGACTACATTAGAACTGCCGGGACCTGTCATCAATGAAGTAATCCCCGCCATAACTGCATCATGAAATGCCGGATCCATTGGATTTACAGCATCTACCGCCCGCAGATGCGGCGTTATCGGACAAGTCATTTCATTGCAGTCATCTCCGACCATGCCCGATTTCTCCTCTGAAATCCCCACATGGCAATGAGCGTCTATCAGCCCCGGCATTACCCATGCCCCTTTCGCGTCCAATACCTCCCCATCCGCAGAAAACGCTTCCATATCTCCCACGGAACAGATTTTTCCATCCTTGATGCTGACATAACCGTTTTCATAGGTTTTTTCTGCCATTGTAAGGATTTTACCATTGATTATAACCATGACATCATCTCCATTTTTTCTATTTAATCTGATTCGGGTGTCAAAAGGTACTTTTTATTTTTGCATTCGTCACTTTGCCTATCCTTTTTCTTGATTTTACAAAATAACGAAAATAAAAAGTACCTTTTGACACCCGTATTTTAGTCTGTGAAAAAAATGGAATTTTATGCGCAGCCACATCCAAAATGTCTTTTATGGGCAATGTCACATCCTGATATCGTTATCGATACAATTTACCATAGAAAAACTGTTCTTGAAATGCAATTTCTCCCAATATCTCATCATCCGAAAGCTCTACCCCATCCGGTACAACAATCCATTTATTTTCTATATCATTAAATCGGTGAAATACAGCAATTACCGTTCCCTCAAAAGAATGGCATGGCTCCTTTACTCCCAAAAAATATACGTCCTGCCACGCTCCGTCTCCACCTAATACGCCATCCACATAGCCGTAATTGACAGGATAAATCATTTCCGTGTGGCGCGGATGCCTGCTTCCTAACGGTCTGTCAATTTTCCCCTTAACTGACTTTCCAATAATATCCTTGTAATCTGTTTCTACAGAATCCATTGCAGAAAAAAAATAATCCAATGTCGGTACAAGTTCCCCGTTGTC
Source organism: uncultured Lachnospiraceae bacterium (assembly GCA_947630925.1). Classification (GTDB taxonomy): domain Bacteria; phylum Bacillota; class Clostridia; order Lachnospirales; family Lachnospiraceae; genus Butyribacter. The sequence continues at coordinate 16,045 of CANRJM010000012.1, read as the reverse complement.
ATATAATGTACGAATTTCCTGTGGTTCCAGCCAAAGTGTCTCACACACCTCATCTGTATCGGCATCTTCCAGATGAGCATTTCCGTCAAAATCAAATAACCATACATCCATAATATCCTGCAAGACAATACCATCAATCGCTGTCCTTACTTTTGTAAAAAGAACTCGTCCTTTCTTTGCATCCAATGGAATACCTACCTCTTCCTTTGTTTCACGAAGAGCCCCATCAAGACTGCTTTCCCCTTTTATAACAGAACCTCCCACGCATTCCCACAGAAGCGGATTATTGGAACGATTTGCAGAACGTCTGGAAATCAGATATTTTCCCTCTTTATTTTTAATCCATACATGGACGCACAAATGATAGGCTCCCTCCGGCAATTTTTCCCCCCGAACATGGTCTGTACCGATATAGCGACGTTTCTTATCATATAAATCCCATACTTCCATCAATTCCCTAATCCTCCTATTCTCCAATCCAGCAAAACCCAAGATTACTGTTACGGAATAATTTATCTCTACATCTCCATTTCATGCAACATTTTCGCTAAAATCATTGAACATTTTTCTTAAAATTATAGCATATTCGGGTGTATTTTCAAAAATTTTTATAACTCTGTCCAACCAATCGGATGCTCATATTGATAAACTTTCGATATTAGAGTTTATACACTTTCAGACCTATTATGATGAATCGTCCAACCGATATTATTACCTCACAGACGACTATGTCTCCGGCGGATACGGAGCGCGTTACATTGCATATGCCGCCATGCTGTTAAGTAACGGACGACTTACCGACTGTATCTATGCCGACGCTGAATCCAACGCTTGACAAAAAAGAAGATAAGGAAGTATACCGATACTACAGCTATATAGACGGAACATGCAAAAAAATAAAGAAAAAAGAGTTTGATCCTGACGGTCTGTCTGCAAAATGGTTTTCCGGTCTGAACAAAAAGCAGGTAACCATTTCCTGGATACAGGCAAACTTCAAACTGCTGAAATCCGAAAAGCAGCTTCTTGATAAGCTTACAAAATCTTATCAGAATTTTCAGGTAAGATAACTTTATGCTCCGCTGTTACCGTATGCTGAAACACGTTACAACAACCCGGCTATCCTTCTCCGGCTTTTCTTCCTCTGCAACATCTGTAACATCTGAAACTCTCATAATTTCATTAGAGAGAACAATATCCTTGCTTTCTGTAGAACCGTCCTTATATGTTACCATGCATGTAATGTTCATGTCTTTCATCAGAAAATCGCAGACTGCTTTCTCCTCTTCTACCGTAGAATCAACAATATCATAATGTAATGCCTTGTACTGCGCTTTTTTCTCTTTACTCCACGCATCAGAAGTTCCAACAATGTCAACGCAGATTTTTTTATCTGTCTGGTAATCATATTTTACGGTAAAAGAGCGGTATTGCTCGTCAAGGTACGTAAGCTTTTTTTCCCGCTCGTCTTCCGCAGAGCGTCCCGGAACATTTAAGAGTTTTTCTAACTTATTTCCGGAAACCACAATGTTTTTCTTTTTCGGATGATTGATACAAAATGCGCCTTCCTGAATAGTATACGTAACCGTATCAATATTTTCTCCCTTTACCTCCACCGGAAACTCAAAATTATAGCTGAGTTCATCTGTTTTATCCCCGCAAAATCCATTACTCGACCCGGAATATTTTTCCTGAAACACCTTGCCTGTCTTCGTCAACTCCTTCGCATAAGCAGTAACAGTAAAATACTTGTCTAATACAGAATTTGTTTCTTCTGCTATATTTCCCGGAACTTCTGTTCTGTTTTGCCGCTGCATCAGCCCAACCGCGTTTGCTGTCACAATAAGAGCCAGACAAGCGGCTGCGGCTGCCCCTCTCCAGATGATCTTCCTTCGTTCCATACTTCTTCCCTTCCTTTCATTTTCCTCAGAAAACAGCGCTTTTGCACGCTCTTTCCCCTTTTTGCTCAATTTCATTTTGTCAAATACCTTTTGATATGCTTCCTGCATCTCTTACCTCCATTATTTTTTTTAATTGATTTCTTCCTCTTGTCAGTTTGGAATTTACTGTGTTCTGCTTTTTCCCAAGAATTTTAGCAATCTCCCTGATGGTGTAACCCTCGTAATAATGCAGGTACAGGATATTGCGGGTATCCTCCGGCAACTGATACAATTCTTCCAAAATCCCCTGTTCCCCCTGCTCATATGGGATTTCCAGATGATCCAGCGGAACCATATTTTTTCGAAAAAAAGATTTCTTATAATCCATGCACTGGTTTATCGTTACCCGAATCAGCCAGGATTTCAAATGCTCATAATCGTGAAAACTCTTTTTCTTTTGTCTTAACAACTTTAAGAAAACATCCTGCACAGCATCCTCCGCATCACTTATATTCCATAAATTCTGGTATGCAATCCGGAAAATCATGTCAGAATACATTTCGACGATCTGATTATATTCTTCCTCCGTCTCTAATCTCAACTACTTACCTCCTTTCATTAACTAACACGATTCTAAATTTGATTTTAGTGCATGTGATGAAAAGTATAATAAAATAAAATTCAGACGCCAAAGATATACATTTCTAATCTTTCGACGCCTGAATGGAATCTCTTTCAATTGGTTGGAAATAACAATATTTTATTTTCTGTACCTGAAAATCATTCGCAGATAATTGTATAAATGTACCCGTACGCTAACCGTATTATGACCGCCTTTCGGAATTACATTCCAAAGATGCGCTGTTTTATTTTTCTCCAATATATTATGAAGCATAAACGGCGTCTGCCCGACAGCAGGATCGTTTTCTGCCGCGCTCAGCAAAAACAAGTACGGCTCTTTTCCTTCCGGAAAGACAAGTTCCTCCTCTTTTAACTGCCCCGGATGCTCATTTGAACTGTTCCACGGCGTCAGTCCCGGCGCCGGGCAAACGCCCCCGACATAGCCAAAGAGTTCCGGATGGCTCACGCCAATAAAGACAGACTCCCTTCCTCCCATTGAGAAACCGGTAATCGCCGTATTTTCTTTTCCCTCTGCCACTGAAAATTTTTCTTTGATAAACGGCATTAAATCGGTCAGAAGATCATTGACAAAATTATCATAACAGAGCGAATTTTCCAGATTCATCTCCGTACATTCCTTCTTTTCCGGACTGCAGAAAATATATGGCAGCACGACAATCATCTCTTTTGCCCTTCCACTTCCATTCAAATTTCCAAGCATTTCACGCAGCGCATATCCGTCGCCTGCAAGAGAATCCTCATTATCGTAATATCCGTGCAGCAAATATAACACCGGATACTTTGTTTCCTTTGAATAATTTGGCGGAAGCAATACGTTCACACCGGTTTTTCTCCTGGCAGTATTGGAATAATAATAGTACTTTTTCCACTCTCCATAATGATAGATTGCCTTTTCCTTCGCCAGATTCTTCGGCTCCTTCTCCGCCAAAAGTTTCTCTGCCCATGCATCATATTCCTCTGGCGTCTTTGGTCTGGCAAGCAGGCTCTGCAGCGCATTATAAAGGATAGTATATACCGTATTATGATCGTGTCCGCCACCTTTTACTTTTTTATAATAAAAATTACCATCCGCAAAATTATCACAAAACGTAAAAATTCCCTTGTCTGATTTCATTGCTTTGACCTGTGATGTAACATTGTTGTAAGCGATATCTCCAACATCGCCGCACCCGTAAAACAACCGGAAATCTTCTGCTGTATATCCCTGCTTTTCAACAGCTTTTGTAAGATGAGCGACTTTTTCTTCTCCGGTTGCACCGCCGCACCAACTGTCGCCGCTGATAGGAATATACTTTGAAACCGCATCCATACATCCTTCAAAAATCCACCATGTTGCAGCAGCCCCCATCGAAAAACCGCCGAATGTGCGGTGCTCTCTGGAAGCTTCCACCGAAGTCCCATCATAATATGTGTGGTATTTCCCTTCCACCGCCGGAATGAAATCATCCCGAAATTCTTCCTGAAAATGTTGTACGCGCGCGATTCCCCCGGAATTGTCCGGATTCTCAAATGTCGGCGTACATACAATACATGGCGGCAGATCCCCATTTGCTATCATGTGGTCTAAAATAGATTTCAGTTCAGAGTCATATGTTCCGTCTCCCAAAAACGTCTGCTCATCCTCCCCGCCTCCATGCATCAGATAAACAATATCGTATTTTTTCTCTGTGTCGGATGGCTCATAACCGGCAGGCAGATAAATCATTGCTTTTTTTTCATAGGAAGCAGCGTTATCCGTATTATCTTTTACCTGATATTTGAATGTTTCCACCGTTCCGCCGTTTTTTAATGCGGAATAATAACCAATTGGCACTTTCTCCATCTTATTATCCATATAAACCATCTTTTTACGTCCTTCCTCCTGTGTGCTTCCATCCGCACCGTCCTTTTCCTGCGTCTGCTCTGTCGTACTATTTTCAATCCCTAAACCGGTTCCTGTCTTTTTTCCGGATCTGCTGCAGACCGCAAGAGCAATGACCCCCGCGCTAATTAACGCGCACCCCAAGATTTTGATTCCTGTCTCTCGTTTCATAATTACCTCCCCTTAGATTGCCATTTCCCGACAACTGCAATAACACTTCTAACGCCCCAAAGCATGGTGCAAAAGGATGAAAAACACCAAAAACATTACGTTATATGCCGTGAAAGCCGCCAGATATTTTCCCCTTTGCGCCGTCTTTGTCTTACGATAATATTCCAGAGAAATCACGCTCGCCATAGAAGCAATCAGCGTACCCAGACCGCCCGCATTAACTCCCGCCAATAGTTCTAATCCATTGGAAGTAAATTTTGAAAGAATGATTGCAGTAGGTACATTGCTTAAGAATTGGCTCAATGCGATGCCGGCAAAAAATTCATTTCCTGACACAAGAGACTGCAGATGTTTCCCAATCCATGATATGTCGGCTAAATTCCCTACCAACACAAACAGCAGAATAAACTTCCCCAACAGGGCATAATTTACCGCACGGAAAAGCCTTCGGTTAACAACCAACAGTCCTACAGCCACAACCGCCAGCATAATCCCATAATGGATGACATCCATGACCGCACAGATGCATACCAAAAAGAGAAATAAATAAACCGCTGTCAGATATCTTCTCCTTTTCACGGAACAATACTCTTGTTTGCCAAAATTTTTCTGAATCCTGACCGCAGCGCCGCCCTGCAAATCGCACATAACCAAAATAGTCAACAGAACCGCCGCCGTCAAGGCATACGGAAACACTCTCTGCAAAAAATCGCGGATATCCATATGATAATATTGATACAAATACACATTTTGCGGATTTCCTATGGGTGTAAACATACTTCCCAGATTCGCGGCAATGGTTTCCAAAACAATTCCCTTGATCAGCTTGTCATTCCGTTCTACAGCATGAAACACCTGTATGGTAAACGGCACCATAATAATCAGCCCCACGTCGTTGGTAACCAACATACTCAGAAAAAAGGCAGACAGAACCACGGACAGCATTAACAGCCGAAGCGTATTCGCCTTCTGTATCAGCTTTGAAGCCGCCCGTTCAAAATACCCTAAGCTGTCAAACCCCGCTGCCACAGCCATGAGGCAAAACAAAATCGCCAGTGTTCCAATATCTATTTTATCTATAATATGCCTATAAACAAACAGCTCTTTCATATTCTCTCCATATCCATCAAATTTTTCAATACGGCACCCATCTTTTTATAATTTGTCCCTGTTTAAGATGGCAAAAGGACTCCATCCAAAATCCGGATGATACGGTCTGCATATTCTGCCATCTGGGCATCATGCGTGACCATCACAATGGTTTGTTCATACACCTCCGATGCCAGTCGTAATAGTTCTGCGACCTCTTTTGCATTTTCCGCATCCAGATTCCCCGTCGGCTCATCCGCCAGAACGACCGCCGGTTCTGTTGCCAAAGCCCGTGCAATTGAAGTTCTCTGCTGTTCTCCGCCCGACATTTCATAAGGAAACTTATCCCTGCAATGTCCGATATCTAACCGCTCCATCAATTCTTCTATCTTGGCTGCATCCTCTTTTCTCCCATCCAGATGGATAGGCATGATAATATTTTCATAGGCGGTGTATTCCGGAAAAAGATGATAATCCTGATAGATAAACCCAATCTGCCTTCTTCGGAATGCTGCCAGCCTGCTGTCTTTCCAGCCATTGACCTGTTCTCCCGCGATGTACAACTCTCCGGTATCCGGCAAATCCAGCGTAGCCAAAATACGCAGCAGCGTTGATTTACCGGAACCGCTCCGTCCAATGATGGCAGTAAATTCCCCTTTTTGAAACTGAATATCACATTTCTTTAATGCCGGAACCGGCACATTTCCTGCATAAGTCCTGCTGATTCCTTTTGCCTCTAATATGATTTCTTTCAATCTGTTCACCTCTCCTCTTTGATTCCATAAATATGAAATAAAAATACCATGCCGCATGCAAAAAGCATAAAACCTGCCAGCCAGCGAAAATCAACGGCATCTAATAATCCATAGAAAATATATTTCTCCTCTGTCATGTCATAAATCATATGCTGAAAAAATGAACTGTAACAACCGATGGTATTGCCTGACCATTCTCCCCAAATCCGGTATCCCCAAATAATATATACGATAGGTACTGCAAAAAGCAAATATGCTGCATCCCTTCCTCCATCCAAAATCCGTGCTTTGTTTAACCGCCGTCTGGATACTCCCATATGATATAATGCCTTTTGCTTCTTTTCCCGTTTTCTGTTTTCTTCTTGACAGATATTGGATAAGGCGAAAAGATATAAGACAAAAATCACAACTGCCAGCATGCCATATACAAGTACGGAACGAAGCATCTGCTGCCATGCATTCTGAATATATTCTAAATAACTGTCATAGCTCAACTGATTTCTTTCACACTGTCTGGCAATAATTTTCCCGGTTGCTTCAGCGTCCGCCATTGCATTCAATCTGATGCGCAGCGTATTATATCCATATTCTTTTGAATCCTCTTTAGCAATCCTTCTTCCCAACTTCTCGCTTCCTACCAAAATATACGGCGAACCACTAAAGTCCAATTCATCTGCCGACATGACCCCGGCGACAACAACGGAGACTCCTTTTCCTTTGGTCTGAACCGTCAATGTGTCCCCCGGTTTTATCGTAGAATCAAGTTCTATCATTTTTTCCGTGGAATCTTCGGCGTCTTCCTCCCATTCTGTTACCAGATTGGATTCCAACAAAATCCCCTGTTCTCCCCGGCAAAACGCATCATAATCTGCCGTTTTCTGATCCAGATGATTTTTCAACTTCTGCCATATCTCTTTACAGTCCGCATAATACCTTGTCTCATACTGGTATAGCTCATTTACTTCCACATATTTTCTTCCCAGCTCTGTAGTAAGATCAGGTTCTCCTACCAGATGTTCGTTAACCGTCCGTTTCCAGAAGGAAGAGTGTTCCTTTCCCTTCCATGAGAAAATGTGAAAAATATCCTTCGTGATACAATCCATCTGTTTTACCCCAGACAGTTCACGGATATTCTGAATGACATAATCCGGGATGAATCGATTCATAGAACAGGTATCATCTTCTGCAAAACTAACCTGTTCTGACGTTACCCTCTCCCCTGTCTCTTCATTGAGATACGGCTTTACCGGGACATCTGCAGTAGAAAAAACGCGTCCCCTCCCCAAAGCACAAACCTCATAATCCACATATTCTTCTCTGGCAAGTTGATATACTCTGACCTGTTCGTATATCTGCATCATACATGCGATTACCGCAACGCAGGCAAGAATCCCCACAAGACGTAGAAATACAACAGATACCGGATGGCAGATTTGCTCTCTTTTCCACACATTTTTCAGCGTCAGCAATTTTTTTCTTCTCTGCGAATGGCGTTTCAATCTTCCCCTTCTCCATTTCGGGACATCTGCACCGCTGTCTGTAATCCTCCTGCTGCGAAAAATAAGCAGCGCCGCAAACATTGCGATAAAAAGGACGAGACAGACTGCTGCAAGAATGAAGAAAAATGTCTTCCAGAGAAAAACATAAAAAAACGGAATGCCTGTCCCTTTTGCTATACCAAAGACCATAAGCAGACTCAGCAGATAGGAAAGAAGCAAAGACACTGCTGCCGCCGGAACAGTTCCAAACAGGCATTCGTATCCCGCCATTTTCCAAATCTGATAAACCGTTGCGCCAATCTCCCGCAGCCGGAAATAGAATTGTCTCCTTTTGGACAGATAGGACGACATCAGATATGCCATAACACAGGAACCCAGCACAACCAAAAGAATCGTCATATTTCGATACATGACGCGATTCCCCCAGAACGGATTGCGATAGGCAAAAGAATTGAATATATATCCTTCCTCTCCATTCACCACAACCTCCTTGGATGAAGAGCCCAGTCTTTTCTCCATACTGTCCCAGAGTTCCTCGGCAAACAGTCCCGCCTGCAATGCATCTTTCTCTACATATTCCTGCCGAATGGAAGAAAAACGATATCCCTTTTTATTGACCGGAAGATGCCCAAATGCCTCGGCAGAAACCACTGCATTGGGAAGGGCGTCTCCCTCAACCCACATGGATGCATAACTTTTTATCGTGCCCACCAGCGTATAGGTTACCAATTTTAATCTCATTTTTTTATTTTGTTGGGTCAGAAAGACCATGTCCTCATTTTCCGCCAGATAAAAAGAAATCTTCTGCCCTAAGTCATAACTAAGGTTTAACGCCTGCAATGCGCTGAGATCCATAGCAATTTCATTTTCTTTCTCCGGAAATCTTCCCTCATAAAGCCGGATATTCCCCGTCCGAATTATATCCTGATCCATACACCCTATGATTTTCCCGGTACTGCGTCTGTCATCATACGATTCCATCTCAATCTCTTTCCCTGAATCTCCACTCTTTTTTTGATAGAGCATACTCCCTGTCCAGATTTCCCCGGCATTTTCTAAGTAAGCATTCTCTACCGGCGCACTGCCTATTGGCGCTCTTAAAAACCATTTCCCATAGTCACGGTAATTCATCTCCATCTGATAACTGCTCATGTTATCCTGAAACAGTAGTGTGACCGCCAAAAAAAATACAGTCAGCCCTGCCATCACTCTCATATGCCGTACTTCTTTTTTTCTCCGCTTCATTCCAATCTTTTGCAGATTGATTTCCTGATGGTTTCGGTTTCTTTTTATATGTTTCTTTTGCCGTTTAGCCTTCTTTTGTTGGTTCCGATTCTTATCCATATGCGCCTCCCCTGTGCGTCCTTCCCACAGATGCTTTATGTGAAACATCTTTTTGCATATAAACAGTATACCACACCAATCTTACAAGACTCTTACACCGGATAAAATTTATAATCGCTCCCATTGCCCTCTGCCGCAATCTTTTCCTTCAAGTCAAATCTGGGCAGCCGGAATGTTATGCTGGTTCCTTCGCCGGACAGGCTCTCGGCAGCAATCTCTCCATGATGTCCCTGAATAACATACCATGCCAGATGCAAACCAATCCCGGTAGAAAATTTCTCCGAGGTATCTCCCACAAAATAGCGGTCAAATAAGTGTTCCATTTCCTCCTTCCCCATTCCACTTCCCTGATCTCTCAGCACAATCTTCACTTCATTTCCCATTTCAATCGCCTGTAATTCGACTGGCGTATCAGGCTTTCCATGGAGAATGCTATTCTCTACCAGATTAAAAACAGCATCATACAGCCAGTCCCGGTCTCCTTTTATAATAAACGCCCTCTCGTCATCTGTCTCTGCCTGCCATCGCAGAAGAAGCCGATCCTTACCGAATTTCTCCTGTATCTCTTCAAAAAGCTCTGTCAATTCCACAGATTCCCTTCGGAAATGGATCTTTCCTGCCTCCATCCTTGCCAGATTTAACAACTGCATAATATATCCCCTGATTTTCTCTCCGTTTTTGATGCTGTCCTGAACCAGTTGAATGCCATCTCTCCTCTGCCTTTCCGGAGCTATACGTACAGGCTGCGTTCCCGAATTTTTCTGTTCCGACTGCCCTTTCAAAGCTCGTTGTGCCGACTGTTCTTTCAAAGCTTGTTGTTCCGACTGTTCTTCCAAAGCTTGTTGTGTCGACTGTTCTTTCAAATCCTGCTGTACCGACTGTTTCTCTTTCAGACGGCTGTCTAGCAGTTCCAGATTCAGTATCATCCCTGTAAGAGGGGTTTTTATCTGATGCGCCACATTTCCTATAAACAATTCCATCTGTTTCTGCCTTCGTCTCAGGTATCTCTCCTGCTTCTGCCTACCTTTGATGATATCCCTGATTTCATACTCCAGACGAATCCACTCCTTTTCTCCGTCAACTTCCATCATAAATTCTTCCTCTTGCTCTGTCGTTTTCCGTATTCTTCTCCTTAAATCGTCAAGCTGCTTTAGGAAAGAAGTATATCCTTTACTGCATATAACTATCAGGAGTGTCCCGATTCCCGCGCAGAAAATCCCCCAAAAAACCTGTTCCTCCCGCTTTCCCAGCCGAAAGAAATAGAAATCATACACTTTGTCCGTATAACCCAGTTGTTCCGCTGCCTTTTCCCCCATTTCCGCCATTTCCTGAGAATGGGCTCTGTCAGAATTTAATGCGCTTTGCAAAACCTGAGCCGCTATTTCAGGATTTTTTTCATATAAGCTTCCCACAACTGCCTTAAATCCTTTTTTATCCCGCACAGCAGAAAGCTGCATTCCTGCGAGCATGGTCCCGCACAATAAAATAACCAGACAGCAAACAGATATATAATAATATTTTGATCTCATCTTCCCGCTTCCTCATTTCTTTTATGATACTTAATCTCTTGATTCCAGCGATAACCAATCCCCCGGATTGTCTCAATGTATTCTTCCCCCTGATACCTGCCAATCTGCTTTCGCAGACGGCTAATCTGCACAGACAATGTATTATCCTCCACTATATCGCCAACACTGTCCCAAATATAATCTAAAATTTGTTCCCTTCGCAATAATCTTCCACGACTCTCTAAAAAATATTTCAATAGTTCTAACTCCACTCTTCGCAAAGAAATCTCCTGTCCCTTACAATACACGCGCTCTTCTTTCGTGAAAAAACAAATATCCCCGCTCTGAATATATCCTCTCACGCTTCCGGCAGTCGCTCCTCCTTCCAATTTTTCCACGCCTGCTTCCGATGAATACCTGCTCTGATGCCTTCGTATGTGGGCAGAAATCCTCGCCAACAATTCTCTGCTGCGAAATGGTTTCGCAATATAATCATCGCCGCCCATATTCAACCCCTGAATCGTATGCTCCTCATCCTCCAAAGCTGTCAAAAAAATAACCGGTGTGTCTTCCTGTTCCCGAATTTCACGACATAGTTCAAATCCTAAGCCATCCTGAAGCATAATATCCAACAGGAATAAATCAATATTTTTTTCTGTCTGGGCAGCCTCTCTGCGAATCGCTCTTGCTTCCGCCACACTCCCCACCGTTATGACAGTATACTCCTGCTCTAATAGCTCCTCTAAACCGGTGCGTAGCTGAACATCGTCCTCTATCACTAATATGCGCATTACCCGTTCCTCCCGATTCTATTTCCCTTAGATTGGTATACAGGTACCCATCCGATACTACCGAATATTATATTTTATCTTTAAAAAATCCACAAGCTCTTGACAACACTCTATTTATGACAAATGGATTTTATAGGTTCCATATTGCTTTTTTACTTGATAGAAAAAAGGACAACGCAAACACGTTGCCCTAATAAGGAACTAAAATTTCTTTTGACAAATGCGGCAATATCGTATACTATATACAACGGTAAAAGAAATCGATATTCGGTTTCATTTCCTTTACCGGGGTATGGCGTAGCTTGGTAGCGCGCACGGCTGGGGGCCGTGAGGTCGCAGGTTCAAATCCTGTTGCCCCGATTATTTTCTTTACTTATTATTTTACAGGATATTCTTTCCCCTGAAATTCCAAGCTGCGGATCTGTTCTGTATCAACAGGGCGTTCCAGTCCGCACAACAAATTTCCCTCCGTCGTTGTTGCCTCGGAAATCACTTCTACCTTACTTCCATCTTTCATGAAAAGGTACGCCTCAGGAATCCTTGTCCCAGTCTTTTGGTCAACCTTGTCCTGAAAAGTATCTTTTCCACCCAAAAAGCAAGCATTTAGCGTCGTTATGGTTACTTTCATCCCGTCTATCCGGGCAGTAACTTTTTGATCAGAGACCGGAACAGAAAATGTCAGTTCATATTGCCCCTCCTGTGCGATCAAGGGACTGCCATCTTTATCTGTCTTAAATTTCCCTATTCTTCCCATACTGTCCACATCATCCGCATAGCAAAGATTACCTGCTTTCAAAAAATATTTTCCTGCCTGTTTTTGTCCCTGCGCATGATATTGAACCCGCACAGCATAATACATCACGTTTCCTTCGGCTGCCAGCAGATAATCCTGATACGTTTCTGCAATATCCTCGCCTTTTTTTTCACTTCCAAAAATACAATAGGAAAAGCCTGTATGATTCTCAGAAATAATTTTTTTATCCCCCGTAATACGCAGGACAAGATACATGGAATATCTGTCACCCACTGCCATAACCGGCTCAATCTGCTTCTGACTGTTGCATTCGGTATGTGAAGCTCTTCTGCAATCTCCGCCGTACTCATCTGGACAATGTAATACAGATAGACCACCACCTTCATTTTGTCCGGCAGCCCGTAAACAACCCTTCTGACTTCCTCACGCAGTTCTTTTTGCAGATAGTCCCTCTCCGGATTCCCCACATGGCTTGTTACCGCAAGGACTGCTTCCTCCCGATCGTCTCTGGGAGCAATCCTTCTGTGTCTCATCTGCTTTCTCTGTTTATTTCTCCAGAGGTTTGCAACGATAGCCATCAGATATTTCAGCGCGCTGCGGTCTTCTTTTTCTTGCCGGACAGCCTGAAGGATATGCAAAAGAACCTCTTTTTTCTCCACTGCCTTCAAAAAAGCTTCCTGATACAAATCCTCTGCCTCTGTCCGATTTTTTGTCAAATAGTAACAAAAACGATAAATGTCATCTCCATATCTCTGAATAAAGTCATTTATCTCCTGGTACATCTCTTAGTCCTCCTGAAATTTTAACCGGTTCATCAACCCCTCTATCTCTATTATGTCCTCATATAAAAAAATGTGCAAAAAAAAGACGCAGCTTTGCGTCAATAATACTCATGCAGAATATGCCTAATCCTGTCTTTCCGGCTTCAGACGCCATCCGCTGCGGACGGCGCCTTGCCGAAACCATTGGACATATCCGGGTTTTATTTGCTGCCCAACTTACCAAGCAGCTCATGCAGAACCCCATAAAGAAGCTGCGCTTTTTCCGGTTCCAGAGCGATGCAGGCAGCAAGACGCTGCGGTACAGTCAGAGCCCTTTCGCGCAAAGCCTCTCCCTCGTCAGTTATAGAAACAATAAGATCGCGCTCATCTTCTGTCGAGCGGCGCCTCGCCACATACCTCTTTTCCTCCAGCCGTTTGAGCAGCGGTGTCAATGTACTGGAATCGAGATACAGATATTTACCGACTTCCTTTACCCGCAGTTCCTTATGTTCCCACATTACCATCATGGTAATATACTGTGTATAGGTAAGGTCAAGTTCATCCAGATAAGGCTTATATGCCTTCACGATTTCTTTCGCACAGGCATAGAGAGGGAAACATAATTGGTTTTCAAGTTTCAGTGGGTCAAATTGGTCCGCCATAGTGTCTGCTTCTCCTTACGTTATGATTTTTTCTTAGGCAATTGCGGAACGTTCCTATCGTCTATATCCATTGTGTAATCTGCACAAAACCAACACAGGCACGCTTTCGCTGTGTTTCGCCACGCAGCGGTACATAAAGCGCCGCTGCCGCGCCGCTTAAGTACCGGCGGGCTCGCAATGCCTGTTTATGGTTTTTGTACAGATTACACAATGAGATATCCTATTTTGAATCGTTTCGCAATCATCTATGAGTTTTTCTGCTCGGCTTCATATGCTGCCCGAACCGCTCTTGCAAGCTGATCTGCGCAGGAAGTCGGTCTACGTCCGCAAAGAACGCCAGATAGTTTTTCGGCAATCTGTTCCACCGTCCATCCCTCAACCAGCAGAGGAATGGCTTTCAGATTACCATTGCAGCCGCCCATAAAGCTTACGTTGTGTACCACGTCTCCGTCCAAATCCAGACTGATAAGCTGGGAACAGGTATTTTCCGTTTTATAGTCATAATGAAACATTACAGCACCTCCTTCACTTTCGCCTTTACCTTATCAAGCGATTCGGTCGGCTCAAAACGCGCGGCAATTTCGCCGTTGCGGTCAATCAAAAATTTCGTGAAGTTCCACTTAATGCTGCCGTTATTTTTGTAGTCCTTGTCCATCTTTTTAACGACACCTTTCAAAATAAGTCCCATCGGACCTCTGAATCCCTCAAATTTGGTATTCTCCGTCAGATACTTATAGAGGGGAATAGCGTTTTCGCCATTAACGTCAATTTTAGCAAACTGCGGAAAGGTAATGCCATACCGTCCGGTACAGAAGCTGTGGATTTCCTCGTCGCTGCCCGAAGCCTGCTCCCCGAATTGGTTGCAGGGAAAGTCGAGAATTTCCAGTCCATCTTTTTGATGAAGCTCATACAAATCCTGAAGCTCGTCATACTGCGGCGTAAACCCGCACCCAGTCGCCGTGTTGACCAGGAGTAGGACTTTCCCCCTGTAATCGGCCAGCGATACTTCGCTCCCATCCTGTGCTTTAACCTTGAAATCGTAGATATTCATATCATTGCCTCCCTTGCTTTTGCGAGATTTAATCTCGCGCTATTAATAAGGCTATTATAATCTTCTTTTGTTGAGATGTCAAGTTCCGGAGAAGAATTCTGTTGGAGTTAAATATTGATCAAATGTCGCAATCGCATTGATCATAATATGCGGCAGTTAAAGAAATGCAGCGGCAATGCAATCTGTTGAGAAAGGGGAGCATTGTTCAATTCTATTAAAAAATAGCGTTGACAAATGTTATCGTATATGATAACATTTATTTGAAAGAAGGTGCGTGATATATTTACTGTAGAATTTTATAAAAAGAAAAATGGAGAAGTACCAGTACTAAATTTTTTATACTCTCTTGATTCTAAGATGCGCGCAAAGGCATTTAGAGACATCGAGCTGTTAAAAAATCTTGGGAATAAATTAAGAGAGCCGTATATTAAACCAATAAAAGGAAAAAATAATAGCGGACTTTATGAACTGAGAATAAAATTTTCCAGCGATATCGCAAGGATATTTTATTTTACATATCAAGACAATAAATATATATTATTACATGGATTTATAAAAAAGAAAATGAAAACACCAAAAAGAGAAATAGATCGAGCAAAAAAATATATGGATGATTATATCAGGAGGGAAAGTCATGAATAAAAATACTATGTCTTTTGAAGAGGTTAAGGCGGACTTGATGATGGATCAAGATTTTTCGGATGAATATCTGAAGTTAAAATCAAGATATGAAACTATTGAACAAATTATACACGCAAGGCATGAACAGCGTATGACGCAGGCAGAGTTAGCTAAGAGAGTAGGCACACAAAAGAGTAACATTTCAAGGCTTGAAAGCGGAAATTATAATCCCAGCTTGGATTTTTTAGTAAAAATTTCAAAAGCATTAGGGAAAGAACTTACTATTCATTTTAATTAGTAATAGCGATCGTTCTAATCTCCTGCTGTGGACATAAAAAGTCATCAATTGAGACCGTTTCAAGTTTTGTGTAAACTCAGAAAACCGATATAAGATTTGTGAATAGTTACTGAAGGGCAGATCCTATTTTTATGGTTCTGCCCTTACTTGTATTATACAGTGATTTTTTTGCATGTCAATTAAACCGGCATATTTTTAGAGCGTTTTACAAATTTCTGCCGGAAAGGCGTTCCTCAAAATAGATTTCCAACTGGGAGTGAATCTGACCCCAGTCCTGCCTGTGACCTGTCCATTTTTTTGTGATATCCATAGTTGCCAGATACAGCATCTTCAGCAGGCTGTCATCGGATGGGAATACCGT
>CANRJM010000011.1 GCA_947630925.1 uncultured Lachnospiraceae bacterium | reverse complement strand
TCTTTGAGTATCGGGGCAGCAGGACCGCCACCCCGTTTAATTGCTATGCCGTTGCCCTTAAAATAGGACACATAGAGTAACGACCGAGAGGAAAAACAGATTCACAACCGTTATACTCCGAAACCTGCTTATTGATACGGCACTTTAAAACCTTGCCACCGTCTGAAAGAGTAATTGTTTGTGCGGTTCGTGCGGTAACTGTATAAGTCCATACACAATTACTATCGCAAATGCTTCTCATACTGTATGTTTTACCAACCTCAAATTTAATCATATCCCTGTACCTCCTGTATTGAAAACTGTTATTGTGTTCCTTTGATGATTATATTATATACTTACGGAAGTATAAAAGCAATAGACAGATTGCACAAATATACTTCCGTAAGTTTGTGAAAATTATATACTTCCGTAAGTAAAAATAGTATGATATACTTACGGTATAAAATTACAGGAGGTACACAATGGAAGAAAAGAAGATAGACACAAGGAACAACGGGGCCGCCACGGCAGCAACCCGAGCAAAGAATAAATACAGGGATAAGAATTATGACAGAATGGAGTTAGCGTTACCTAAAGGCATGAAAGCCGAGATTGCGGAGAAAGTAAAAGAGGGTAAGGCAGATTCTAATAATGCCTATGTAGTGGCAGCGGTTAGAGAAAAAATGGAGAGGGAGGTATAGAATAATGGATAAAATTTATTTAACTATACGAAATAGTGGAAGTTATGAATTTGTCGGGGAAATAGAAGATACAGGAAGATGTTATAAATTCACAAGAGCAGACGGTAGCGGTATGGAAGTATATAAGAATATGATTGAAGAATTGAGGGTTGAAACTGATAGTACAGGAGTAAAACCGTTAGGAGAATGCGAATACAGAAGAATGTACGGAGAAGCACCGAGATATAAAGAGTATGAATACGACAAAATAGAAAAAATGAGATAAAATAAGCGGTAGACCAAGGGAAAAACCAAGGTTTACCGCTTTTGTGTCCGATTCGGTTACAATGTTGTACTAACTATAACGCACCGACGGGAGCATTGGATAGTAAGACAGGACGCCTGATCATGGACATTTTTCATCAACTGAATGAAAAAGAGGGGAAAACTGTTGTTTTAATTACACATTCCACAGAATTGGCAAAAGAAACCGAACGCGTAATTACACTATTCGATGGCAATATTACAGACATCAAAAGGGGGCGTGAACTATGCTGATACTTGAAAACATCAAGCTGGCATTTACTTCTCTTCTGGCAAATAAAATGCGGGCTTTACTGACAATGCTTGGTATTATTATTGGAATTGGCTCCGTAATTTCCATTATGACTGTCAGTTCTTCTTTAACGACTTCCATTTCTACTTCCTTTCAGGAAATGGGTGCAAACAATATTACGGTAGGCATCAAACAAAAAGAGGCAGAAAGCGAAACCAGAACAAACGGTATGAAATTTGGCGCCGCCAGCCGGACAGCTTCTGCCAATGAGGAAGACCTGATCACAGACGATATGTTGGAAGAACTGTCTGCACAGTATCCAGACTATATCGACGCCATTTCCATCAGTGAAACGATTGGAAATGGAACCATAAATGCAAAAAACGATTATGCAAATATTTCTGTCATGGGAATCAACCAGAATTACTTTAAAAGCAGTAATATCACTTTGCTTGCAGGCCGGAAGATCAAACAGGCAGACTTAACCGGAAATAAACGGGTCATCATGATTTCTGACAAGGCGGTAGAAAATATATTTGATGGAAATAACGAACAGGCATTATGGCAGAAGATCAGTGTAAAGATTGACAATAGCTACTATGACTACTATATTGTCGGCGTATATAAATACGAGGAAAGCACTTTAAATGCTTCCACGGATGAGGATGTTACTACCAATGCATATATTCCGCTTACTACCGGGAAAAAACAGACGCATGCCAACGAAGGTTATTCACAGTTTACTGTAGTAACCAGGGCAGGCATTGAAAACGTTACTGGTTTTGCCGATGAGATTGAAACTTTTTTTGCCCCATACTATGCATCTAATGACAATTACGAAATATCTACTTCAACGCTAGAGTCCATGACGGAGTCTATGAACGAAATGATTCAGACGGTTTCCATTGCCATTGCTTTTATCGCAGGAATTTCTCTGTTGGTCGGCGGGATCGGCGTTATGAATATTATGCTCGTTTCCATTACTGAGCGCACCAGAGAAATCGGGACGCGGAAAGCGATCGGCGCTAAAAACAGCTCTATCCGTCTGCAGTTTATTATTGAATCCGTTATACTGTGCCTGATAGGAGGTTGTCTGGGAATTTTACTGGGCTTCCTTTTAGGAGCGATTGCCGCTTCCATTTTAGGTTATGCTACAGCCGTACCTGTTGCCGCTATTCTAATCTCTGTCCTGTTTTCGATGGTAATCGGTATTTTCTTTGGCTATTACCCTGCAAACAAAGCAGCAAAGTTAAATCCAATTGATGCTCTTCGTTATGAATGATTCCCTTTTTTTTCAAGATATGCTATACTAGTCTTATATGAGATGCTAGCATTTGCTTTTGACATGGGGGAATTTATGAACAAAGACCATAAAATATCTTTTCATATATGTTTGACATATTTTTTAATAATTTGCATAGGCATACTATTTAATTTTGCCGGAAAATGGATTGCCGTGATATTGCGGGCGCCCTTATGGTTGGATTCTATTGGAACGGTTTTTTGCGCCTGTCTGTTTGGTCCTGCCGCCGGATGTCTGGTCGGTCTGCTTGGCTTTTCCCTGTTTTCCCTTCTTTTTCCGGCCAACCTGCTGTATGCGCTTTCTTGTATTCCTATTTCAATCTGTGCCAGTATTCTTTATAAAAAAATATCATTTTACGACATTTTTCAATTGATCAGCGCAGGTATTTTAACGGCGCTAGCTTCTATCATTTCTCTTTTTCTGATAAATATATTTTCGGGAAATGGAATCATTGAAAATTTTTGGGGAGATTCTTTGGTTTCCATGCTGCAGCAAAATGGAAGCAAAACCTATATTTCCCTTTTTATCGGTTACGCTTTTGTAGATATCCCTGATAAAGTCCTGACGCTCTTTATCGTACAGGGTATGTTTTACCTGAAAGATATAAGAAAAAAGCATCAAGAAAAGAGGAGGGATTCATTATGAAACGATGGCTATGTTTACTATTGGGACTTTTATTTTTTTCCTTCTCTTCACAGAAAGCCGCTTGCGCAGAGAATGACCTTTCAGAATATGATATTTCCATATTTGACGCCAACTCCGGACTGACTTCCAGTGAAATCACTTCAATTGTCCAGACAAAAGACGAATATATTTGGGTTGGCAGCTACTCAGGACTTTTTCATTATAATGGAAATCAGTTTGTAAAATTTGAAGGCGACTCCCGTTTAAACACTGTTACTGCGCTATATGCCGATACGCAAAACCGTCTTTGGATTGGAACCAATAGCAACGGTGTTGCCTGTTATGAACCTGATACACAGAAAATACGCTTTTATACGGTAAGAGATGGAATGACTTCCGATTCCGTCCGCTGTATTACAGAAGACGGTCAGAAAAATATTTACGTTGGTACAACAAATTATTTATCCATTATCACTGCAGAGAATGAAGTCCGCTCTCCTTTTTCCAGCCAACGCATTTCCTCTATTGACGATTTGGCATATTCTTCGAAAGAAGACTGCATTGCCGGCGTAACAAATACCGGAGATTTATTCTATGTCAAAAAACAGAGAAATATTGCCAAGATTTCTTATAAAGAAAATCCCGGGGAATATTTTCGTTGTATTTCCACTTCCGCACAAGGCGTATTTCTGGTAGGCACCTCGGAAAATACAGTTTGCACTGCGAAATATATTCACAATAAGATTGTATACTCGCCTATTTTTACAATTCCCCATCTTTCTTATATCAACGATATTATTCCTGACCGCATCGAAAAGGGAATGTTTATCTGCGCAGAAAACGGCGTAGTGCATTATACAAACAATGGAAAAACCAATAATTTGTCCCCGAAAGAATTTAGCAATACCATGATAGATGCTTTACGCGATGTTCAGGGAAATATTTGGCTTGCTTCCTCGCAAAAGGGAATTTGTAAACTGTCCAGCAATCCTTTTTCCGACATATTTAAAAAAGCCAATACGGAACCTACTATTGTCAATTCAATTATTAAGGTAAATCATGATTTATATATCGGAAGTGATTCCGGTTTGATTATTATAGATGAGGAAAATAACATCCAAAAGAAAAACAAACTTACCCGGCAGTTAGAAGGTATGCGCATACGCCACATTATGCAGGACTCCAAACAAAATTTGTGGATTAGTACCTACAGCAGTTCCGGTTTATATTGCGTCTCGAAAGACCAAAAGATTACTCTGTTTAATGAAAGCACGGGAACACAGGGCGGACTATTCTGCTATACCTTGGAATTACAGGATGGAACGATTCTTGCAGTCAGCAACACCGGACTTACCTATATAAAAGATGGCGTGATAGATGCTGTCCTCGGACAGGATAACGGACTTTCAACGCCTCAGATATTATGCGCTACACAGACCGCAGACGGCACCATCTATGCAGGCAGCGGCGGAGGCGGCGTCTATATGATTAAAAACAAACAGGTAAAAGAACGGATTCATACCCCTGATGGTTTAGAAAATAAGATTATTTCCCGCATTGCTCCTGTTGACAACGGTCTGCTCTACATTACTACAAACGAAATTTATTATCATAAAGGAAATACCATCCGCAAACTGGAGAATTTACCCTACAACAATTGCTATGATATCCATGTTACCGGCGGTCAGGCATGGATTAGCAGCAGCGTCGGTATTTTTGTAATACCGGTAAAAGATTTTCTGGAAGATAAAGGATATAATTATATCTTACTGGATAAGAGCAGGGGACTGGATTCTTCCCTCACATCAAACGCATGGAACTTTGCGGAGGGAAGAAAGACATATTATATCTGTTGTGACGACGGTGTAAAAAAATGCGATTTTGCAAATATTGCGAGTACCCCTTCCAATATCAAATTAGGGATAGATGAAATTATCATAAATGATAAAATCCCATTACATCCCATTTATGGTACATATCAAATTCCGGCAGATGCTACGCACATCTCCATTCAGCCGATGGCGCTGAACTATACGCTTTCCAACCCTCTGATCCATATGTATATGGAAGGCTTTGATGAGCAGGGCATTACACAGAGACAGCATCAAATCAATAATATTACCTATGCCAATCTAACCTATGGAAACTATAAATTCCATATGCAGATTCTGGATGAATCCGGTCATATCCTGCAGGATACGGTCATCCATATTAAAAAGGACGCCCAGTTTTTTGAGCATCTTTATTTTCGGATTTATTTGTTTATTTTCTGCGCGCTGATTATCGCCTTCTTTGCATGGATGGTGGCTCGCCTTGCGAGCATCTCCATTATCCGTCAGCAGATGAAAGCGACACAGTCTGCAAGACAAGAAGCAGAGCGCGCCAATAATGCCAAAACGCTCTTTCTTACTAATATGTCCCACGAAATCCGTACGCCGATTAATGCCATTATGGGCATGGATGAACTAATACTTCGGCAGAAAATCAGCCCGGAAGTCCAAAAATATGCTACAGATATTCGGAATGCGGGAAATACACTGTTAGCCATTGTAAACGACATTTTGGATTTTTCCAAAATTGAATCCGGCAAGATGAACGTTGTAGACAACAACTACAAAACGGAGCAGTTGCTTCAGGATGTTGTTGCCATTTTACAGATCCGGGCAAAAGAAAAAAATCTTCTCAGTAAAATTATTCTGGATCAAAACATCCCAAAAGAACTGCTTGGCGATGAAACAAAGATCAAACAGATTCTTACAAATTTAGTCAGCAATGCCATTAAATATACGGAAAAAGGTTCGGTTACTTTTCGCGCTGCTCTGGTTTCTATTGAAAATCATGCCGCATGGATTGAATTTAGTGTTGCGGATACCGGTATCGGCATTAAGGAAAGCGAGCTGGGCAAACTGTTTGAAACTTTTGAAAGGCTTGACGAAAAAAGAAACGCAAAGGTTCAGGGAACCGGACTGGGCCTAAGTATCACAAAACAGCTTTTGGAACTGATGGGAAGCGCTATTAAAGTTGAAAGTGAATATAACAAAGGCTCTACCTTCTCGTTTGTTTTAAAACAAACGATTATTAATCCTGCGCCAATTGGAAATATCAATACGCTCTTTAGCATCAACAAAACAGAACCGGTACATTCTACCAATTTTTCAGCGCCGGATGCCAAAATACTGGTAGTAGATGATAATACGATGAACCTGACTGTCATCGAAGGATTGTTGGAACCCACAAATATCCAAATTGATACAGCAATTTCGGGGAAAGCGTGTCTGGAAATGATTCAGAAGAAACATTATGATATTATTTTCCTGGATCATATGATGCCAAATATGGATGGTATTGAGACCCTTGCGCATATCAAAGAGACAGAACATTTATGCAAAGAGGTTCCAATTATTATCCTTACTGCTAACGCAATACAGGGTGCAAAAGAAATGTATCTGAAAAAAGGATTTACCGATTATCTGTCAAAACCGGTTTCCTCTACAAAATTGGAAGCGGTCATACAAAAGTATCTGCCTCAGGATTTGCTTCGTCCGATTACGGTAGAATTTTCGGAGAAAAACGACACCGCGAAAGAAACAAATAGTGAAAATAACCTGCAGGCGACTTCTACAGATTATATAGAATTATGTGAAATCAACTGGCAGGCTGGTCTTTCCATCAATGATAATTTAGAACCGTTATACCGTAAACTGTTGACTCTCTTTTATGATACCGGCGAAGAAAAGATTGCAGAAATTTGCGACGCCTACCAGAAAGAAAACTGGAAAGATTACAAAATCTATATCCACGCTTTAAAGAGCAGCGCAAAATCCCTGGGTGCCGATTCCCTGTCCGATGAAGCAAAAGCTCTTGAGTTTGCCGCAGGGGACGGCGACATTGATTATATCCGGGAACATCATGATAACGTAATCGCTCTTTATCATATCGTTATTGAAGAATGTCATCAACTGCTTACGGCGCCATCGGCAGATATTCCGATTATCCAGAAAAAGAAAAAAGGCTCCTATACGACACAGGATACATTTAATGCTATCAAAAATCTGCAAAGCGCCATTGCAGAGCATGACCGCCAGAAAGCAAACGAACAGCTAAAAATCCTGCTGTCCGTTGCATTCCCTATGCGAAAAGTCAGTCTTTTGGAAAAATTGCAGTTCTCCATTGAAAACTCTGATTGGAACAATGCTAAAAATCTTATGAAAAAGCTCTAAAACTTTTTAACCGCCAATACGGCAGGCGGCTTTGAAAGCGTTCTCCACACTGGAATAATGCTGATAAATAAATTCATCAGATAAAACGCAAACAGCAATGCGAGAGCTGCATACCACGGAAAGTTCAACTGCAGCTCCAGGGAAGGAATTGAGCCAATAAAGCGAATGACACCGGTTGTAATAACCACCGCAGGAAGCGCCGTATAAGAAGTAATGAAAAACATTTCCAGTAAATAGGAACTTAATATACTTCTTTTTGCAATCCCTAACAGACGATATACCGTCAGCTCTTCCACCCGGGAAGATACATTAGACCGAATCATAAAATAGATCATAAACAATGATACCACTACGGCTGCGACTGCTATAAGATATCGACTGGATATGGCATCCTGATGCGCTTCCTTATATTGCCTTAGCTGATTGGAATAATTGCTGAACGCAGATATGGTTAACTTGTCATACTGCGAAGCTATTTTTTTGATATCGCGTATGGTTTCCTCTGGATTTTCCGTATAAATTTTATAGCTCTTTAAACGTACAATTACCCCATTCCGAATCTCCTCGCAGCTCTTGTCACACAATACATAATCTTCGCCAAAATCGTCCGGAAAGCAACCTGCAATTTTATAATCCCTCGAATAATACTCATGTTCCGCATTCTCGATACCAATCCTATCTGTTTTACGGCGTTGGTATCCCATATATGCGCTTTCCGTAACCAACACTTCGTCCGTAGTCAGGGAAATATTATCATATTTTCCAGGATATTGCGCCTGAAACTGCTGAAGACTGGCAATTCGATAACCGCCTGCAGATAATCCTAATGCTTTGTACGGGTCGATATACAGATTCGGCTCTCCCACATCACAAATTCCCACAATCCGGAACGTATCATCATTAATGGAAGATACCAATTCCTGATTTAAAAAGGATTTCGTATTATTGAAAAGCAGGCTATACGGACTATTAATATCAAACACCTTATCAATCAGCCATTTATCTATTACCACTTCCGTACTTTTCT
The DNA here is from genome assembly GCA_947630925.1 of uncultured Lachnospiraceae bacterium. Classification (GTDB taxonomy): domain Bacteria; phylum Bacillota; class Clostridia; order Lachnospirales; family Lachnospiraceae; genus Butyribacter. Next base: position 53,430 of record CANRJM010000011.1, on the reverse strand, counting down.
CCGGCATCCGTCCATAGATTAAATCCGCTTTTTTCAGATGGCTTAGGGAAACATAAGAAAAATCATCAAAATCTAAACCAATCGCCTGAAGCTGTATAAATCCATTGTAGCGCAGACTGAGTCCTCCGCCGGTTGATTTAAAAATATCAGAATATTTCCCCTGAAATGCATAGTTCTTACAAAATTTCGCAAACTCCTTCTCATAATCCTCTTCATCTATGCCGCCATGGGCCGGAGAGGCATGAATCGTTACATAGTGAGAATCTTCCGTAATAATATCTCTTTTATTGATAAAATACCCGTTTGTAAAATTAGCCAAAGAAATGGTAAGCAGGACTGCCGTAATCAGCAGTATGCCAATCATAAACGCCTGCTTTTTCCCCATAAGCCTTATATTTTCCAAAGCCAGCTTCCAAATTTCTCTTCCCCGTAAGTTTGCTTTTTTATACGCTTTTAACTCTGGCAGAAAAAAGTCGTACTCTTCCATACTTTCCGGCTCTATATTTGGCTTGCTTTCATCTAACATCTCGCAGCCAGCTTCCTCTCCGGCAAGCAGGACGTCATATTCCCGTAGATTTTGAACATAGAGCCTTCCATTTTTCCATGCAAGGTTCAGCTTTATTTTTTCCTGCGATTCTTTTTCCTGATACAGATGGATAACATTTCCATCTCCTTCCAAAGCAGTGCATTCCAAATCTCTCAGGTATATATTGCCGTCATCCATACGCTGATAAGCGTCTTTATTCTTATTCTCATAATCTTTAATAATTTTTCCATCCTGTATCTCAATAATCCTGTCTGCAAAAAACTGCGCAATCCGTTTCTCATGAGATACCAGAATAACCAGGCATTCCTTGGAAATACGCTTTAAAATACTCATGGTGCGAAGCGTATTTTCCTCATCCAGATTCCCCGTCGGCTCGTCCGCAAGAATAATCTTTGGAGATTTTACCAATGCCCTTGCAATGGAAACTCTCTGCTGCTGCCCTCCGGAAAGCTGCGACACCAGTTTCTTCTTATACTTTGCCATATCTAATTTTTCCAGTACATATAATGCCCTTTCTTCCTTTTCTTCTTCCGATATATTATATGTACTCAATGCCAGCTTTACATTATATAATACGGTGTAATCCTGCAGCAAATAATAATTCTGAAAAATATAACCAAATGTACTATTGCGCACTTTTTCTATCTTTCCCGGCTGATACCTCTGAAAAATATGCCTGTCAATCTCCATACTGCCGGAAGCAAAAGAATCCAATCCGCCTATTGTATTTAAAAGCGTTGTCTTTCCGGAACCGCTCTCCCCCAGGATGCATACCAGGCCATTTTGGGGAAATTCGACATTGATTCCATTCAGAACGTGCAGCTCATTTTTCTTCCCATGATTAAAATATTTTTCTAAATTTTTTACAGTAATCATGACCTCATCCTCCCTTTCAGCAGACAGTTAAAAAACCATACAGTTATACATTCCAGACCAAAGTTATAAAGAAAAAATGTGCCGTATGCAAATCCTCCGTAATAAATCATCATGCTGTTAAGCAGTGGAATTTTGGAAAGATTCAGCAGAAGCATAAGAAGAATTGTGACCGCCATTGCTTCCAGACAATACCGTGACATTTCATAATAATTAATCCTCTTCATGATACCCAGCCGCATTCCCATTGACTGATATACATAATAATCTTTCATTTTAATCTTCATCATAGAGCGAAGAATCAAAATCTCCACAAAAATCAGGGCAAGCAATATACCAACGGAAATACTGAGAAATATCAGCCGGTCCATTACCTTTTGACTGTTATAGTCTATGGAACTGATACGATACGTACTGACCGCCACATATCCCAATTTCTTCAGCGCCCGGATCACGCTGTCCGTCTTGGTATAGTTTTTTATGTAAACAGACGCCTGCGTAGAACCTCTGGAAAAATATTTCTGGAAAAATTCCTCGCTGACCTCCAAAAAAAGACCGGACTGATCCTGAAACGACTTCCCGGATACCTTAAGCATGACAGGCTGTCCATTCCGTTTTTCCAATTCCTTGGAATATCCCTTCCTTTGTGTATTCAGCCGCAGAGTAAACCGATCCTCTCCTGCAAGCGCCGATTCTAACGTTATATCCTCGGCTCTGACATTATGAAGTTTCGGCAGGATAGAATCTATTGGTAAAATATAATTTTGAGACGCCCGTGCATGATTCCCCTTCAGATCATCTCCAACTACAACATAAAACTGATCTTTCTCTACATAGTCCATATAGGGCCTAAGAAAAGGACCATACTCCAAATCTGCCTGATCACCATCCGCAGGGTTTGACAGCATATGGCAAAAATCCCCATGAAAATAAATCTGCGAAGTCTTTTGCTTTAGTAATCCAACCACCCGGAACTTATGATGATAATAATTTACCTCGCCCATAATATTGTCTGCAGTAAAGTAAATTTCCATTTCCTGATTTAATTTTCTGGTATCTTCTGCATATAGTACAATCTCAAAACGATTCTCCGGCAATCTTCCCTTTGATAAATCCTCCTTCGATATGCAGGTAATGGATTTCATAAACTTTTTTTTATTCAAAAATTGAGGAGTTTTTTGGGCCGTTACGTCAGTCGGCCCTTCCCATGCATAAGTTTGATAGCCGCCCCAATCATCATCATATGCGTTTATCGTACTATAGGAAAATTCATAATCTTTTCCCTCCTCCGTATAATAATTAATATCATTCGCATAGTCATACTGATCTACCTGTACTACATTTCGTACAGACTGCATTTTCTGAATATCTTTCGATGATAATGCGCCGCCGTCTTTCCTGCGTACAGATAATCTGCTGTCATTTTTCTGACAATAAACAGAGGTGTCATAATCCTTGGTAAAGGTATCGTCCGCATTTTTATATAACTGCCCGATAAACACAAAGGAAACCGCCGCCGTAAAGAAAAAGAATATACGGAACAGCAACGCCCTGCCCCTCTGCGTCCTCGAATTTAATCCCGCAAAAAACAGAGCAATTCTGTTTTGTTGTTTTCTGTTTTCTTCTTTTGGCACAAATGGTCTTTCCGTTTTTTCTTCTGCTTTCTTCTCTTCCTGATTTGTTACGGGTTCTGTACCATTTACCTGTACATCCACAACAACCTCACCGTCATGAAGCCGTATTTTTCTTGTTACGTATGGTTCCGCCTGTTCAAAATTATGCGTTACCATAATGACAAGTTTATCCTTTGACACTTTTTTTAACAGCGCAATAATTTGTTCCCCTGTCTCGCTGTCCAGATTTCCGGTTGGCTCATCTGCCACAATAATCGAAGTATCCTTTGCCAGAGCACGTGCAATCGAAAGGCGCTGCTTCTGTCCGCTGGACAATTCAGATGTTTTCTGTTGTTCGAACTCTGCCAATCCAACCTGTTCCAGATAATGCTTTGCCTTTTCCCTTGCTTCGTCTTTCTGAAAACCCATAATAATAAGAGCGCTGATTACATTATCCAAAACAGAATACTGTCCGATTAAGTGATAATCCTGAAAGACAAATCCTATTCTGTTCCGCTGAAACTCTTCCCAGTCGGAAGCATCAAACTGAAACGTGGGTTCTCCGTCAAAATACAATTCCCCATCATCAAATGTATCCATCCCGCTGATTACATTTAACAGAGTAGACTTTCCACTGCCGCTCTCTCCTGTGATGGCGACAAATTCTCCTGTCTGAAACTCTAGGTTTATTTTCCGCAATGCCTGCGTAACAGAGGTATCCGTATAATAATACTTGTTGATATTTTGTAAAAGAAGCATTTGTTTCCTCCCTTTTTCTCTAAAGATTGCCTATTCCTGTACTGCATCCGTTGGATTAGGAGACGCTCCGTCTTCCATAAACCTGGAATAGGACAAATTGCTAAAAATCTTTTTCCCGACGTCGTACTGATAACTTCCCCGGATTGCTATACCCCCGTCTGCCTCGGCTGCAAAGTTAATATACAGGATATCGCCGTTTTTCCCTTTCAAGCTGTAAATAACTGCCTTATCCTCCTTAAAAGTTATCTCTCCTTCATTGTATTGCTTAAACAATTCCTGCAAATTCTCGCTTCCATCCTCCTGCTGATAATATAACCCTCCTTTCATTACATCATAAATCATAAACGTCTGCGCCTTTGTTCCGTTATAAACTAAAACCGCATAACGCTCTTTCTCCTCATCTCCTGCAGAAACCCAGAACAAATCACAAAAATACCCTTTTATGTCTTTCCATTTTTTCGATCTTCCTCCAGGCTGAAGTATTACCGACTGAATTGCTTCACTTCCGGTATTGTCCTTTTTAGCGGACACCAATACCTGCGTATCGCCTGCAGTATTTTTCAGGGTGTGTTCCCGTGTCTCTCCTTCCGTACCGTTTCCTTTAAGATACTCCGCTAATTCCTCCTGCTTCAAATACTTCTGCTGATATTCCCCATTCTGTTCATCCCATATATAATAAAGCTCCGTATCCACAAATGGAACTTGAAATATGGTATTGCTGTTTTCCGGCACTTCAAATTGTGTTGATTCTTTCTGCCCCTTTTCTTCTGTTACTGCATAAATGTCACTGCACGCCACACGGAATGCCTCATTCTCTATATTTAATAAGGTATAAGAAACAATTTGATAGGAAGCAGCCTTTTGCGCAGTCTCTGCAGTCTTTGTCCCCACTTTTTCATCCGTATGTTGAAGCATCTCCTGAAATTTATCCTGCGACAGCTCCATCTGCTGCCCCAGAACCAACTCCTGGATACCGTCTCCATTATAATCTTTTACATGCAGGGCAAGCCCCTTCGTAAAATGAAAGGTCCCCTTTTCCATGTCAGGAAATAACTCTTCTAATTTTTTCTCCGCTATGACATTTCCGATGGAATCATACATCGTCACTTGGAAATTACCGTCATAGCCGTCCTGTGACTCCGAACCGGAAAGCATCTCTAACTGCAATAACCGCTTCAATCCTTCCGGAGATACGGTTTCCGCCTTTGCAACCATTTGTTTCTGTTGATTGTCAAATAACGTCTCCTCCCGCGCCGGCGTGTTATTACCACCCCGCGTTCCACCTGACCATGCAATTTGTATCGGCGCCAATAAAAACAGCCAAATCGCTAAAACAGACAGCAATAATGCTTCCAATAGAGCGCCCGAAGATGTGTCCCATTTTTGATACATCATTCTGCGGGCTCTCTTTTCCGGATGTCTCTCACATAAAGTTAATGTAGAAAACGAAAACGGTATTTCGGATGCTTTTCTATAATTGAATAGCGCCTGTGCATAATTCCGCAGTACGTCTGCTTGTTTGTGATATATCAGACGTTCGTCCTTTGCCATTTCTGCATCTATATTCCATAAATAATAATACAGCCAGATAACCGGATTAAACCACTGGATTGCAATAATCAGCGTAATCATTATCCTTTGCCATATTTCACGCCGCTGATATTCCATTGCCTTTAACAGCCATTTGATTTCCTGAAAGGAAGTTCCTTCGGGTATATACAGCCTTGGCTGAAACCAGCCTGTCCTGACCGGTACAGGGACGGCAGAAGTTTCATAAATATTCCCTCCAAGGGACTTTGCTGACTGAAGCCGTCCGGTTAGCCGCCTCTGACTAAGTACAGCTAATAACAGAATGAAGACAACTCCAAACGCCCAGATGATACTACAGCCCTTAAATGCCATGGTTGTAGCAATGTCCTTTTGAAATACTGCTATCCAGCTATTCAAAATACCGTCACTATTTTTTATTGTTAAACCCGTCTCTTCCAGAAACAGATGAAAACGCCGGTTCCATGCGGGGAATAAACAAATCGGACTGGAGAGGGCAATCGGACAGATGCTCCGCAGATAGACCAGATACCACACCCGTATCATGTACTTTTTTTCGTGTTCTTTTGTCAAAAAACGCAACATGATCACTATCGGAGAAATCAAAGCTGTTATGATTGCCAAAGATAGTACCGTATAAAATATGCAATATAGCCAATCCATTTTTTCTCTCCTAAATTTTGTTTTATTTCATTATACCATATAATATGTTTCCAAACATACCCATAATTTTTTAGTTATCATACCTGTATTTTTACCCGTATTGCCCGAAAAAAAAGAAAATGATTGGAAAAGAACCGTTTATTTTCCGCCTGATTATTTTAATGACTTCCTATTTTACAAAAATTCGATTATAATAATGATATCTTCAGGAAAAAATAAAAATATAAAACATCTGTATTTTTACCAATCATCTAATAGATTTGGGTCGGAAAGGAATGGTTATTATGAAGGATGGATTTATAAAGGCTGCCGCCATTACCCCGGATATTTTGGTCGGAGATGTAACATACAATACAGAAAAAATACTGGAAGGGATGAAGCAGGCGCAAAATATCGGCGCAAAACTTGCCGTATTTCCCGAACTTTGCCTGACCGGCTATACCTGCGGCGATCTTTTTTTACAGGAGAGCCTGTTAAAAAATGTTTTCTGCGGAATCCAAAAAATATTATCTGCTTCCAAGGGGATGGATATGATTGTAATAATTGGTTTCCCTTTTTTTCTTCGGAACTCCCTGTATAATGTTGCTGCAGTAATCCATGAAGGCGTAATTTTAGGAATTGTGCCAAAACAACATATACCAAACTACTCTGAGTTTTATGAAGGGCGCCATTTTTCCAAGCCATCCGTTGGATATGAAACAATCCAGATTGAGGCGCTTGGAACAGCCGGTACCGACATTTTGTTTGGTACCAATCTGCTTTTTCAGGCAGAAAATGTTCCGGAATTTGTGCTTGGCATCGAAATTTGTGAAGATTTGTGGATGCCGGTTCCGCCTTCCTGCCTGCACGCTTTAGTCGGTGCAACAGTGATCGCAAATCTCTCTGCCAGCAATGAAATTACCGGAAAAGATATTTATCGTCATGAATTGGTATCCAATCAGTCAGCACGCCTTGTCAGCGGTTATATCTATGCCGACGCCGGAGAAGGAGAATCCTCGACCGATCTTGTCTTTGCCGGACATAACCTGATTGCCGAAAATGGAACTATGCTGACGGAAACGGTCCGTTTCCAAAACAGTATGGCATATAGTGAAATTGATCTTGGAAGACTGATTAGCGAGCGCAAACGCATGGGCACTTTCGAGTCGCTGCCGCCGCATAACACAAATTACCGCATTCAGCCATTTTCTTTTACTGAGAAAAACAATACTACGCTAACACGTAACTATTCTCCCACGCCTTTTGTTCCGCAGAATACGGCAGACCGCAACCGCCGCTGCAATGAGATCTTAAATATCCAGGCAATGGGTCTCAAAAAACGCCTGGCGCATACGCACTGCACCAATGCAGTCATCGGAATTTCAGGGGGATTGGATTCAACTCTTGCCTTATTAGTTACAGTGAAGGCATTCGACATGCTCGGCATCGACAGAAGCGGTATTCTTGCTGTCACAATGCCATGCTTCGGCACAACAGACCGTACCTATCAAAACGCCTGTGAACTGACGAAAACTCTGGGAGCCACTTTAAAAGAAATTCCCATTCACGAAGCCGTTCTTCTGCACTTCCGTGATATTGGGCAGAATAAGGATGTTCATGATATTACCTATGAAAACGCACAGGCAAGGCAACGTACTCTGATTCTGATGGATCTGGCAAACCAATTAAACGGTCTGGTAATTGGCACCGGCGATATGTCAGAGCTTGCCCTTGGCTGGGCAACGTATAACGGCGATCATATGTCCATGTATGGCGTAAACAGTTCCATACCAAAGACTTTGGTGCGCTATCTGGTGCTGTACTATGCCGAAACATCTACGGAAACGAAACTGCATGATATTTTGACAGATATTTTGGATACTCCTGTCAGTCCGGAATTGCTGCCGCCAAAGGATGGGGAGATTTCTCAAAAAACAGAAGATATTGTAGGCCCTTATGAACTTCATGATTTTTATCTGTATTATCTGATGCGTTTTGGATATTCTCCAACGAAAATTTATCGTCTGGCGTCCTATACATTTGCCGGAACATATGACAGTCGTACCATTTGCCACTGGCTCCGTACCTTTTACCGTCGATTCTTCTCTCAACAATTTAAGCGTTCCTGCCTGCCGGATGGGCCTAAAGTCGGTAGTGTCGCTCTATCGCCCCGCGGAGACTGGAGAATGCCAAGTGATGCATCCGTCAGCCTGTGGATGAAAGAATTAGATAAATTAGAGGAAGAATTGTAATTGCCTGGAAACACTACAACAGAATTTCTTTTCCTAACGCAAAGGAATAGATAATCTTTTCCGATACTTTTTTTCCGGCAAGCCTTTCCAGCGCCTGCGCATAATAGTCAAGCTGAGTCTGATATTTCTGAATCAGCTCCCGCTCGCGTCCCTTCCCTACGGCGTCTGTTTTATAATCTACAAGAATAATATGATCTTCCTCAATAAAAAAGGCATCTATGATTCCCTGCACCATGACCAATTCTTCGCTCGTCTGCTTCTCGTCAATCGTACTTGCCGGCACCCCCATCATAAACGGCTGCTCCAGATAAAGCACGCCTTTTGCCGCCGCGTCTGCCATCCGTCTGCCGAGAGCAGAGCGTATAAACTCTTCAAATTTTCTTACATCCAATAAATCAGCCTCTTCCTGCCGCATATAACCCTTTTGTACCATTTCCTCTAAAAATGTTACAAATAACGCACGATTCCATTGCATTCCTGCTTCTGCAACAGCCTGATATGGAAAATGTTCCATTGCCATATGATATAACGTTCCGCGGGCAACGCCGGAAATCTCTGATTTTTCCCGCATAAAGGAAGGACGCGGGATATCTGTCTCTGCTTCCTTTGTCTGCTTTGGCGCCATGCTTTTGCAAACATCCTCGAACTTTATCTCCTCCTCCTCCGCAACTGCCTGTGCGCGAAGCATTTCCCGCCGCTTCAACTCCGATACGGATACTTTTACCGGAAATACGGCATCATACGCATACGGATACTGATAGGTCAATTGTGCTTCTATTGCACGGCGCATCTCTTCGTCATAAGTATGATCTATATCCCAGTTTTTTAATTGTTTATATTGTATGGTACGATTTTTCTGCTCCGTTTTTTCTTCCGTTATAACCTCTTCGGGCAGAAGCAGCTCCATCCCGAACAGTTCATCCCTATTATCCCGAAAACAGGACACATCCTCCGCTTTCTCTATATAGTTATCCATTGCATCCCGAATGGCAGGCCGCTTTGCAAGCGCCGCCATAATCCAGTCAAAATATGTCTGCGCCGTAGTCAGCCGATAATATGCCGGAAGATGGGACTGTGTTCTCCAGTTTTCTAATTGCTTTGGGAGATTTTTTACTGTTCCTGTTATCCAGAGTTTTTCCTTTGCCCTGGTCAACGCTACATATAAAATACGAATTTCTTCTGCCAGCGTCCCAAGAAGCATATCATTTGCCAGAAAACGCTTCATGAGCGTCGGCTGCTTATAACGCATTTCCAAATCCACAAAATCGCATCCAATGCCATAATCACTACTGATAATCGTACTTCTTCTGACATCCATCAAATTAAACTGTCTTCCCATGCCCGCCACAAAAACAACCGGAAATTCCAATCCTTTGCTTTTATGGATGGTCATAATACGCACGGCGTTCATATTTTCATTAGCAAGGACAGCTTCTCCAAAATCAACATCGGATTTCTGCAGGTTTTCAATATACTTTGTAAAACCGTAAATTCCACCGTGTCCATTTTTGGAAAACTCCACCGCCTGCTGCAACAAAATATCAAGATTGGCCCGGCGCTTTTCTCCCGCCGGCATTGCAGAAACAAAATGATAATATCCCGTCTCGTCATAAATTCTGCGAAGCAATTCATAGACGGAACCTGACTGTGAAAATCTCTGATAGTCTCTTAATCTATCCAAAAAATCAGACAATTTTTTTTCTAAACATGCCGCCGCTTCTTCCGGCATTTTACAAAAATCTTTTTGTTTTTTAAAATCAATACCCCGCTGTGCAAATTTTTCGCCTGCTGTTTCATTCCCCCGCTTCCATTCGCGGTAGCCCAAAAAATCTTCTATTTTGTCCCAAAAGTTAATCTCCTGCGGCATGGTTCCAATCCATGCAAGCTCTTCATCCGTTACGCCGCCAAGCTGCGAGCGAAGCGTTGCTGCCAGAGGGATATCCTGTCTGGGATTGTCAATAATATATAAAAAATTTAATATGGTTTCAACTTCCAAAGTCGTAAAATATCCGGTCTTTGTTTCAGAATATGCCGGAATCCCCATATCATTAAACATGCCGATAAACTCTTCCGACCAACCGGTCAGTCCCCGTAACAAAATGGCAATATCTCCATAACGCAGCGGACGGCTCCCCTTCTTGTCCTGAATCAAAAAAGGTTTTTTACCCTGTACCATTTCCCGGATTTTCTGTCCAATGGCTGCCGCTTCCAAAGATTTCTTCTCTACCATCCCGCTCTCTGTCTGGCTTTCTATCAAAAGCACCTCTGTCTTGTCCGCCATATACGAATCCAATTTTTCATAATCCGCCCCCGGTACTAATCTTGCCGTATTATCATATTCAATACCACCAAGTTCCCTTTTCATAATGTGTTCAAAAATATAATTTGCCGATTCCAGAACACCCGCACGGCTCCGAAAGTTCTGATGCAGATCAATCCGCTGATAAGGCCCTTTTCCAACTGTATAACTATCGTATTTTTTCATAAAAAGTTCCGGTCTTGCTAAACGGAATTTATAAATACTCTGCTTTACATCGCCTACCATAAAAAGATACGGTTTCTGCTCCGGTGCGCGGCAAAGGCTGGTGAGCAGAAGCTCCTGCACATAATTGCTGTCCTGATACTCATCCGTCATAATCTCATCATAATATTCCTGCAATTCCAATGCCGTTTCGCTCGGATAAATCCCCTTTTCATCCTTTGAAACCAGAATTTCCAATGCGAAATGTTCCATATCTGCAAAATCAAGCAGCCCTTCTTCCCTTTTTCGCTCTGTAAAAGCCTTTTGGAAATCCAGCGTCAGTAATATCAGTTCCCGGACAAAAGGCGCCATTTTCTGCATATCTGCAAGCATATCCTCTGACGACTGGAAAAAGAACTTACTCCGAAGCTTGCTTAACCCCTCCTTCAGATAACCGTTCCGAAGCCTTTTTACTATTTCCTTTTTCTCTTCATCCACCTCTTTGCCCCGGACTGCACGAAGTCTTGCAGGATTATGTTTCGCAAAAACTTCCCAGAGCTTCTGATATGAATGCGCATCCTGCAATTCTTTTAAATATTGGATGTCCGATTGGATCGCTTCCAGATACGCCTGCGGACCTCCTGGCTCCATACAGATTTTTTCTGCGTCCTTTGCCATCTGCAGAAAGTTTTCAATACATTTTCTTAAATAATCAATCAGATTTTTCGCCCAGGCTTTTTCTTCTAAATCCTCTTGCGTTTCTACCCGATACATTTCCGCGCATTCCATCAGCCATTCTTCCGGCCACGGATAGCTGTTTGCCGCCTCAAAAAGGGACAGCACAATATTTTCTATCGCACTATCTGTCCGCCCCGGCGAAAAAATATCCGTAAAACGCAAAAACCTTTCATTGTTCTCCTTCCGCGCCTGACTGTATTTTTCCTCCAACAGAGCTTTAAAAATATCCATCTTCATAACCTTTAACTCGGTCTCATCTCCAACGCGAAACGATGGATCAAGATTGATTACATGAAAATAATTTTTAATGATGCTCTGACAAAAACTGTCAATCGTGGTAATCTGCGCAGTATGAAGCAGGCTTACCTGCTTTTGTAAGTGCTGGTTCTCCGGATTTTCCTGCAGCTTTTCCTCTAATGCATTGCCAATCCGCACACGCATCTCCGCCGCCGCTGCTTTCGTAAACGTTACTACTAACAGCCTGTCCAGATCACATGGATTGTCCTCCTGTGTAATCTTCTGAATAATGCGCTCAACTAAAACGGCTGTTTTTCCGGAACCTGCTGCCGCAGACACCAACATATTTCTGTTACGCAGATGAATTACCTGCTTCTGCTCCTCAGTCCAACTGGGTTTCATCCTCTTCCTCCTGCATAATCCTTTGCATGACATCATCCTCTGACAACTTTTTTAGGATACGGTACTGATTCCCTTCCAATCGTATGTCAAAACGGCAAATACCATGATACGGACAATAACTGCATCCTGTCTCCTCTGCAGCGTCTGCCTTCCGATAGGGATTTACTGCAATCTTTCCATCCATAATTTCATCATGGATTTCCTGCAGTTTCTTTTCCGTAAAAGCCATCAGTACTTCAAAATCTTTTGTCGTTACTACTTTTGACGTCTTTTTTAACGTTCCATCTTTATTGGTTGCAAATGGAGCGATTGCAGATGTGACTTCCGGTTTCAAGCCGTCTCCATCCGTTGCAAAAGCAAGATCAACAGATGGAAGCACCGGATCATCTTCGTTTAGCAAACCATCCATGCGAAGCTCCTTTAAAATAGAGCCTTCTATTTCCTCCGCTGCCGCCTTCCCTTCCACAATTGGATCGTCAATATTGTAATACAGCATACCGGCAGGAACGACAATCTTTTTCGACTTCTGTTTTTTCTCTTCCACACTCGCAGTTAAATAAATCATCAACTGCATTTGCAAACCATAATACAAATCTGACAGGGAAATCGTTTTCTTTCCCGTCTTATAATCGACGATTTTTATATAGGAAACATCTCCCTGCAACAGTTGATCCACACGGTCAATCCGCCCAATCAGACGAAGCGTGTGTTCTCCCGCTGGCTGCTCCATCCGACTTTTTACATCCTTCCCCTTCGTCGCATGCAGCATCTCAAAGTGAACCTCACTGTCAATCGTTTGGAATTTCCCTGATTTCATCTGTTCTGTAATTGCCCAGATACTTCGCTGCAAAATCCTCCTTAACCGGGTAATCAGATAGGTATCTCTTTCTGTACTATAGAGAAGTCCGTTCTTATATTCCTCTACCACTGCATTGATACATTCATTTGCGCGGATATGCTGTTGCGCCTCTGTTATCTCGTCCCAGTTTTTCCCCTCCTGAAGTAATCTTTTCGTATAACGCTCCAACGCTTCATGCACAATATTTCCAATGTCAAAAAATTCTACCTGATGTTCTGCTCTTTCCTTTAAATCCAGTCCATAGCGCATAAAATAAGAAAACGCACAGGCCGCATATCTCTCAAACTGCGAGGTACTGCCTGTTAAGATGTCATGATATAATTCTCTGACTACCTGTTTTGATAAATCTGTCTGCGATTCTTTGTAAAAAGCAGCCTCCACCAACTTATCCAGCGTCTTTTTCCTCTCTTTATCTTCTGCATAAAAACGATAGAGTTCCTGCCATTTTTTCTCCGAATCGCCGCCATTGCGCAATCCCTGAATCAGATAATCTATGCCTAAATGATTTCCCAAAAGATAACGGTCGTCTGTTCGCCGTTCCTCCCATACCGTTTCCAATTTAGGAAAAATCTTTTGCAGTCTGTCAATAATATAGGCGGGATTTTGTGCTTTTCCATCATTCCCCGTCTCGCAATACGTCAAATACAAATGTTTTGACGGCTTCGTCAGACCTAAATATAAATAAAATTGCTCCGTATATATATCGTCGCGGATGGTCGGTGCTAACTCAAACTCCTCTTCCGTCAAAAACAGCCGTTCAGAATCGGAAATCACGCCGCCCTTTGCACCGCCCTTTGGAATATTGCTGTCATTCATCCCAAGGAAAAACAAATACTTAATATCAGATAGACGAGTACGATTCATATCGCCAACCACAACCTGATCTACCCCCGGCGGGATTAACCCAATACGCGCCTCGCTAAAACCCGTATCCAGAATTTCTTTAAATTCTTTCAGGTCCATACGCTCTTCTCCCAGCAGTTCCACCAGACGTTCCAACACCTCCAACACAATCTGATAAATCTGGCTGTACTCCCGCGCAATCTCTTCCTTTCCTTCCAAAACGGCTTCATCCAAAATTTTCTTAATTTCCCTGTAATACTCCTGTTCCTCAAACCATTCGCAAAATGCCTGCGCATATTCCCTTACACTGTGTTTCCCCTTACCAATTTTTTCATATAATCCTCCTAATTGTTCTACCGTTTCCAGTCGGATACTGTCAAGCTGCAAGGCGATATCCCTTTGTCTCTCACTGGAAACTCCATAAAATACTTTGCTGCAGTCCCATACTTCCTGCCATTTTTTGTATCCCCGAACACCTGTTGCACGTAAAAAGTTATCCAACAAATCATTCTGCTCCCCTGTCGACTTAGAAAACAGGTTTTTAACATAAATCAGCGCTTTATCCGCCTGAAAATTTGACAAAAAAATATCAATTACCGCCATTATCCGCGCAACAAATGGATTTTCCTGAATACTTTTTTTCTGGTCGATAAAACAGGGAATCTGTGCCTGTCCAAATATTTCTTTTGCTAACATTCCATAAATTCCCAAGTCTCCCGTAACAACCGCAATATCACGGTACCGGCATTGCTTATCCAAAAGAAGACCGCGAATCTGTTCTGCTGCAAACGCAATCTCCTCTTCCGGCTGTTTTAGAACATGAAGAGAAATCCCCTTCGGTATCCGGTCATATACTTTAAACGGATACCGATAAAGATTTTCCTCCAATGCGCAAATATCCTCTGCTTCTGAAAAGCGTGTTTCTTCTATTTTTTTACCTGTCCATATTTCGGCACACACTTCTATTCGATTTTTTCTCGCTATCTTACGCAACCGGCAGATTGTCTGCTGACTCATATAAAACAGACTATGTTTCGGACCTGATTTGGCAATCGTTACTCTTTCATCTATCGTCACTGTGACATAGAGCTTCTTTGCCAGCCGCATCAGCTTTTCAATCAGTTGGTACTGCGTCGGTGTAAATCCGGTAAAACCATCCAGACAAATAATACTATCCTGTAAAATTTTAGATTCTTCCACCGCATCAGAAAGCACTGTAAGAATTTCCTCCGTCGTAATATAATGATCTTGCAGATAAGATGAAAACTCCTGATATATCAGCTTAATATCTGTAAGTTTTCGGGCTAAAAGCGGATGTCCCTTCGCCGTTTCAATCATTTCATCTATCGTATTTTCATCCGCTCCATACTGATACAACTCTGACAGAAATGATTTTATCTCCTGTACATATCCTTTCTTATGGATATTTCTCCCAAAATAATCCAACCTATC
This sequence comes from uncultured Lachnospiraceae bacterium, assembly GCA_947630925.1. GTDB lineage: Bacteria > Bacillota > Clostridia > Lachnospirales > Lachnospiraceae > Butyribacter. Next base: position 38,204 of record CANRJM010000011.1, on the reverse strand, counting down.
CTCTAGTTGGCCTAATACTTTTTTCAAGACCATGGTTTTGCCCATATCGTCCAAAACAGGTATGTTACCGGCGCCGGTTTCTGCAAATATACGAAAAGCAAGACGCAAAAAACTTTGGACATCTATATTTAAAATGCCCTTTTCCTCACTGATCTCAATGAATGCTTTTTGTGTCTGCATAGTAAACTGTTCCGGTACCAGATATATGTATTGCCGGTTCGGAAACATTTTTGCCTCTTTTGATATAAAATGCTGCAAATAATATGTTTTTCCCCGCCCAGAACCTCCTAAGATAAATTGTAACGCCATAGTTTCTCCTTTGTCCGTTTCTCCATATCTTCCTATATTATAATATCTGATTTACAATTCGACAAGACGGCGCATGACATTATCCGGATTTTCCTTTTTTCCTTTTATCCCATAAATCTATAGGTAATTGCGAAACAATTCCAAATAGTATACCTAAGTTTTACAACTACCTGGATTGATACCGTTTATTTTTCATGTTCCGTTATCATTTTGCTTACAGCATCCACAATTACTTTTTCCGTATACTGTGATTCGTCTGATACTACAATTTCATCCATGCTTTTTCCAGCGGCTAACTGATTGGATATTTCCTCAACCGTTGGCTTCATTAAAGGATACATAGTCTCTACGCTCTCGTCTAAATTAACTATCTCAACCGATTTTACACGATCCTCATCCAGGGACAACTGCAAATTTAACGTCGCATCTCCGATCTGCAGCTCTTGCGTATAGACGCCCGCCTCATACACTTTATCGGATTGATTGGATAGCGATGCCTCATCCTTTTCACTTTTTCCTGGCCAAAACATAATAAACAACAGTATAAGCAGTACAATTCCCAATCCTACAAAAATCCCCGTAAATATCAGTTCTCTAAGCTGTAGGATAACAATTCTTGTTTTTGACATAGCTACCTCCAGTCTTTTTTTCTTTCTTATTATCATTATATTTTTCGTTTAGGAAGTTTATGCATAAAGAAAGGGAAAATCACAAAAAGACAGAGCGCATTTCTGCACTCTGCCTTCTGGTTCTATGCGACGATAAAAAATTATTTATCGGATTCTGGTGTTTTGCTAGTAACCGCAAGCTCCATCTGATGTCTCTTATCTGCCTGCTGCTTACTCCATTTAACGCAAGTCTTATATCCATATTCATTTGCATTTTTAATCATCTGATTAACAATTTTCTCATATGCCGCATCTGATTTAGCATACATTGCTTTCCATGAGCTGTTCTTAATTTCTTCCGTTACCTGCGACCATGTTGTCTTCAACTCGGAATCCTGTGTTGCAATATTAAATGATGTTCCAGGCGCAACGGTATAAGCACCTTTTTCAAAGTAATCATTAATACTGATTGCCTGCGTCTTATCACGCCAATCCTGCTCAATATCCGTCTCAGCTTCCTGAACATTGCTCTTCCAGTTCTGGTAATTATAAGTTTCTCCGTTTGAATCCGGATTTTCTGCATCAATTGCCCATGTAGCAAAAGCTGCCTGCATTTCGCCGTCATGGAAGGTTCCTTCATGTTTTGAACCCATCTTGGTCTGCTTGTTTTCATTACACTTCTTTCCTAAATCTGTAAAGTAAGTGTTACCTTCTTCGTCATAATCCCAACATTCTCCCTTTGGACCATAGGAATATGTCATTCTTCCTTCCGGAGTAGCAAAGTAGTTAAGAACCTCCATACATTTATCAGGATACTCTGTCTTAGCGCCAATGCTCGTAACATAGGTACCGCCTGCCGGGTTCATACCGTAAACAATAGGACTTGCATCTTCCGGCTTCATACAATACATCAGTTTTCCTGCTTCTGTATGCGCTTTTTTATTGTAAGCCAAAGAACCGCTGTAGTTAAAGATAGAGGCCAATACACCGCCGTTCTGAACCTTTTCAATCATCTTATCATATGTCTGTGTCATAGAGTCAGGATCCAACAATCCTTTCTGATTGAGGTTATTAAAGAACTTGAGCATTTCAAGGTATGGGCCATTCTCAGCTAATGCGTCATAATACGTTCCTGTCTTGCAATCGTATAGACCAATTCCCAGCTCATCATAACCATAATATGCAGTTGCCATAGCTTTTACATACATAACCATAGCATCGTCCCAGTCAGGCCACAGTGATACCGCATATGTCTTATTACCGGAATCATCCTTTGGACATAACTTCTGCATATCAACCAAAAGCTGTAAATAATCATCCAGATCCTTTACCTTTGGATATCCCATCTTCTTATACAGATCCCAACGGATATCCCAGTTATAGAAGAACATCTGATGATCTTCACTGCTTGTTGCAACGCCGTCTGCAAATCCATAAAGACTGTCAGACTTATTATCTGTCAGTTCCTTGGTAAGCTCCTGATTTCTCTTCAAGGCAATCGGCATATGAGCTTTGATATAAGGCCCATACTCGTCAAGAAGCCCATCTTCATTCCAGTCAAATAAAAGATTGTTCTTAACCGCTGTTGCGTATTTATCCGGAGAATTGCCCCAGATAATAATATCGCCCAGGTTTCCGTTTTCCATACGTGTTTCATACACGCCATTGCCATCGGAAATAATGTTAAGTTTAACATTAAACTTCTCCAACAGAAGATCTGCCATCCATCCCGTCTGGATACCGGAATAGTTTGCAAGCTGGCTGTATACATCTAATGTGATCGTATCGGATCCACTAGTACAACCGGACAATGTAGAGGTTAAACCAATAACCATACTACTTGCTAATGCCATAGACATTAACTTCCTGAATAAATTTTTTTTCTTCATAGTTCCTCCTTTATTTGATAAAATTTTTTATTTCCTAATCCTATTTTAATAGGAAATAACAACATTTACAAGAGAAATAACTGTTTTTTTGTTTATTTTAACTAATTTTTTATTCTTTATCCTCTTCAGATATTTCATCTGCCTTTGATTCCTGCATATTCGCCTTATTTTCCTCCTCAATCCGCCGGAAAATATACAATGCAATTCCGCTGATGGTAAGCATAATGCTGGCAGGACCAATCAATATCCCAAGAAAAACAGTCGTATTGTTCCAAAAAATTACTATAAATTCTATTGCAAGAATAATAACCAGAAAAATGGTCCGCGGAAAAAAACGTATCATAATTGCATATGAATTGCGCATCGTATTAAGTAATGTATTCTCATAGCGCGCAAGCAACGGAAACGCATAGACGGTATGCATAAAGGTCAATACAGCCGCAATCACGCCTACTATTAAAAATAACGTATTATTTTTATCCACATTTCTATAAAACTGAAAATCAATGTAAACGGCATATACGGCAACCATCTGAATGATTCCTAAAATGCATCCCCGTTTAAAATTCTCTTTGTACGCTTTAAAAAATGACCGGGCAATATATCCTTCCTGCTCATCTACCATACGGATCGTAACAACATATACTGCTGTCGTTGCAGCTCCCATAAACGCCAATGGTAAAAAACTTAGTATTCGAAACTGCGCAAGCCCAAAATACAGCAGAAAATACTCCAATACAAATTTTGCAGCCAATCCACTGCACAGCAGCCATAAAATATTTAGCTTTAACATATCCCACAGCCGGCTCATAAATTTGTAAAAAGGACTTTCCAAACTAAAAAAACCGCTCATAAATAATCTGCCTCCATACTATAGAATCCACGAAAGAGATGAAGCAAGGCTGTCCTTTCTACAATGAACAGCCCTAGCTTATTTCGATGTCAACTATTATTTTTAATTTCATCCTCTAAACTTTTGCGCTTAGCGGCTTCATTTGCTGTCCAGCTTACACAATCATTATAGCCGCATTGTTCACACCTATCCATCATATCACTTACGATTTTTCTGAACGCAGCGTCTGATCCGGCATAGATAGCTTTCCAGGAACTGTTTTTAATTTCGTCTGTTACACGAAACCATGTCTGTTCCAATTCACTCGATTTTTCACTTTCTTTATAAGAAGTTCCCGGAGAAACAACAAAGTTTTCCCTGCTCATATAAGCGTCTGGATTACTGCAACCCGTTACATCGCACCAATCCCGTTCAATATCCGTTTCCGCTTTCGGAATATTGCTTTTCCAGTTTTCACTGTTATATGTTTCTCCATTTGACTCCGGATTATTAGCATTATTTGACCATGTTATAAAAGTTAGCTGTAAACAACCATCTAAAAAACTTCCTTTATAATCTCCTCCCAATTCGGTATTTGGATTTTCCTGGCATTTTTTCCCCAAATCCGTAAAATAAGTATTGTTGTCTTTGTCATAATCCCAACAATCTCCTTTTGGACCATAACAGGTTGTAAGATAACCTTCGGGTGTACAGAGCCAGTTGATAATCTTCATACATAAATCAGGATACTCTGTTTCAGCGCCAATCGATATAATAGAGCCGCTGCCCTGCGGATTCAGTCCGTAAACAATTGGCGAAGCCTCTTTCGGTTTCATAGGATACATCAGTTTTCCCGCTTTTGCATGCACCTTTGAATTATAAACCTGAGAACCGCTGTAGTTAAAAATGGAAGATAATATACCGCCGTTCTTAGCTTTCTGATACATTTTATCATATGTCTGCGTCATTGACGCGGGATCCAACAGCCCCTTCTGATACAGATGATTAAAAAACTTAAGCATTTCAAGATATGGACCATTCTCTTCCAATGCATCATGCAGCTTTCCCGTTTCAGGATCGTACAAACCGATTCCCAATTCATCATAGCCATAATATGCAGACGCCATCGCTTTTACATACATAACCATCGCCTCGTCCCAGTCGGACCAAAGAGATACTGCATATGCCTTATTGCCGGAATCATCTGTCGGACACAGTTTCTGCATATCAGACAAAAGCTGTGAGTAATCATCCAAATCTTTTATCTCCGGATATCCCAATTTTTTATAAAGATCCCAGCGGATATCCCATGTATAGAAAAAGGAATCGTGGTTTTCATAGGAGGTTGCGGCATTTCCCGAAAATCCATAAAGCGTATCTTTTGCACCATCCGTAATATTCGAGGTTTGTTCCCGATTCTTCTGCAGGGCCAATGGCATATGCTTTTTAATATAGGAGCCATATTCCGAAAGAAGGTTCTCCTTATTCCAATCATAAAGAAAATTATTCTTTACGGCAACGGGATATCCACCCGACTCATTTGCCCATATTGCAATATCTCCCAGGTTGCCGTCCTGCATAGGGTTTTCCTGATCTTCAGGAATAATATTTAATTTTACATGAAACTTTTCTTTTAGGATGTCCGCAATCCATCCCTTTTGTACTCCAACATAGCTGGTAAGCTGACTATAGACATCAAGCATAACAATTTCTTCGCTGTCTGAGCCGCAGCCGGTAAGTATACCGGCAGAACCCACTGACATACTAAAGGCGAGAAGCATCGATATCAGCTTTTTTAAAAATCTTCTGCACATCATTTCTTCCTCCTATGCCTTCAACCATATAGCCAGTCACGCCAACTTTGCCGTAAGTCCTATATCAGCCCTTAACGGCGCCAAGCATAATACCTTTTTCAAAATATCTCTGCATAAACGGATATACACAGAAAATAGGAATTACGGATACCATGGAAATCGTATATTTTATTACTTTCGCATTCAATGCCTGCTCCATCGCCTGTTGAGCAGCGGTACCACCCTGACTCATCAAGGCAGCTATGTTAGATGACATATTCAGGTAAATATACAATCTGTGCTGCAAAGTAAAGAGTTCGCTGTTACCCTGCATATAAAGCAAGGAATCCTGGAAAGAATTCCAATGGGCAACTGCGCCAAAAATTGCAATCGTTGCAAGAATTGGTTTGCTGAGCGGCCAGATTAACTTCCGAAATACTACCATATACGAAGCGCCGTCTATAAACGCGCTTTCTTCCAATTCCGCCGGTATCGATTCTATATACGTTTTGACCAGAATGATATTATACGGCTGTACAACCAAAGGAAGAATGTATACCAGATAATTCTGTGTTAAACCTAAAAGCGCCATATTCAAGTATATCGGTATCAAACCGGCATTAAAGTACATGGTAATAACAAGGAATCGATACCACAGACTTCTATGCCACATTTCCTGCTTTGTTACCAAATAGCCAACAAATGCAGACGCTAATACCATCAACGCAGTACCAATCAGGGTTCTGCTGACCGTAACAATAAATGAACTTCCCAAATCGCCTACTTTACGCAATGCAATATAGTTATCAATGTTTAATCCCTTTGGATAAAAGTTTATCAAACCTTTTTTTACCAGCTCATTATCCGATATCGTATTGATAAGCAGATAATAGAACGGGAAAATACATGTCAATGTAAATATACCAAAAAACGTATAGTTCAAAATATTGAATACAACATCGCCGGGAGTTGTACGGTACATTTTTTTATGTTTTTTATAATACGCTTTCTCTTTTTTTGCATCAATTTTTTCCTGTGCAGTCTTTGCCATGTGTATTCACCTCCTATACAATACTTTCGCCACGCAGAAGCTTAGAAGTTCCGTTTGCGGCAAACAACAAGATAATACTGATAATCGACTTAAACATACCTACTACTGTTGACAGCGGAATGGAACCATTACCAATACCCAATGTATATACATATAAGTCCAAAACGTTAATATGCTTAGCATTATCTGCATTTGAAAATACAAGATACTGATCCAGACCATTACTCAGGATACCTGCAATCGCCATCAGCAATAATACAAAGAAAGTTGGTATTAATCCAGGAAGCGTAATGTGACGCATTTTTTGGAAACGCCCTGCGCCATCCACAGTGGCAGCTTCATACAGGGACTGGTCAATACCGGAAATACCGGCAATATAAATGATTGCGCTCCAACCGACGCCTTTCCATGTTCCCCAGGCCCACATCTTAACCCAGGTCAGGCTATCGCCCATCAAATAGTTGCTTCCGGTATCATTCGCTCCCAAAAGGCCAACCTGTTTTGCGAATGTATTGATAAAGCCGTCTGTAGAGAAGATAGCAAGCGCTATCGCATATACAAGTACCCAACTGATAAAGTTTGGAATTGTCGTAAACGCCTGTACGAAACGCCGAAACTTCATGTTTCTCATTTCACAGAGAAATACGGCAAAAATCATAGGAATCCAGGTTGTAACAACATTTAATCCACTGATTGCCAACGTATTTGTCATAACATTGACAAGATCCCTTCTGGTAGCCTTATTCTGGAACAAATAGACAAACCACTTAAATCCTACAAAGTTGTCAGCAGACAATGTCCCGCCCGACTTGTAATCAAAGAAGGCATATCTCCAACCGTAAAGCGGTAAGTAGCAGAACAAAAATGCAAATACCGCAAATGGCAGAAACATAAGAAATAACTTGTACTTTGACTCCATATCATACTTCATTCCCAACGGAACAGAAGGCGCTTTCACAAAAATTCCTATAGAAAGCAACAATAACACAATTGCCAAAATACCATACACAATAACGCCCATTGGGAATTGCGGCGATACTTCGCCCAGCTTATCGGGTGTTACATTGCTCTTCAGAAGAAGATAGGACACAACACAGGCTATATAGCCAATAATTTCAACAATTGTTCCTATCATGCTAAACTTCAATCCCAATTTCTGAAGCCTCAGATTTCCCATTGAAGCACAAACGCCCGCCGCTGTGACAGCGATGCCAAGCATAGCGATAATTGCTGCAATAAATGCTATAACGAATATGTATTCGTCAACCCATCCCATACGGAATGCCCGCCTCAAATCTCCTGTCAAGGTAGAATAGGAGACAGCCGCTGTAAACAACGACATCTTATTACTGACCAATCCACAAATCTTAGCGGGATTGGCAACTGGGAAGAAGGCGATAATAATAATTGCAACGGACAAAAGACGCTGAATTAAGTACAGACCGCCCAGAGCTCCCCTCGTTTCAATCTTTTCCTCTCTCATAATAACCTCCTTAACTATATATTTACCCCTCTTGTAAAGAAAGTGCCTCTTTTATAATATTTTACCAAAAGGCAACTTTCCTGAATACCAGAATTTATTGATTCAAAATACACGCATTTTTCAAACTTCCGCCACAATTTTTTAATATATTTACGAGTATATCAAAAAAGAGAGACTCTTTCCCTGTTCTCTCCAGCAAAACAATCTGCGCTTTCTTTTACGCAAAATCCAGAATCTACATACAGAGGATTTCCTGAACTAAGAAATAAGGAGACAAGATAACGGAGTCATCTTGTCTCCTGATCAACAGTCCTTATCAATCATTATTTTTTCTTCTTTTTTGATATTACAATAACAACTGCGCCGATTATTACTACTGCTACTACTACAATACATGCAATACCACCCGGTGTTGTGAAGAAAGATGCTTCGGAATCACTGTCATTACCGGAAGCACTCGTATCTGCAGGTGCAGGCGTCGGGGTTGCTTCCGTTGCATCCGGATTGTCAACATCAAAACCTGCTACGGTAAATGTAATCTCCAGAGAATCCGTTGGAACCTGTAATTCTGTTCCTAACTCTGTTGTGTTTCTGTATAAATTATTGACAAGAACAGTCATCGTCTTAGAACGTGCGTCTTCTTCGTCATCCAAAATAGCGCTAGGCTGCTCTGACTTTGTCATGCCGTCAATCTTTGTCTTTACATTTGTAATCTGAATGCCGCTGCTGGACGGGATGTCAGTCGAAACGCCTGCAACCTTGAGCGCTGCCGTAGGTTCTGAAGTTGTAACGCTGTTCAATCCTTCAACCTTTACTGTATAAGTACCATTTCCCTTGACAACTGCATCCGTAATCTCGCCATCAACCGGAATGGCATCTGACACATTCTTCGTAGTTAATACTTTATTAAAGTTTGCATTGCTTCTGCCCGTCTCAGGATTTGCAAAAGAATCCCTGAATACCCATGACTGGTCTACCTGGAACAGCAGATATGCATGATACTCTGTCTTGCCGCTTGGGTCGAACGCAGCCTTACCTGCCGCAATTGCATCCTTTGACGACTCATCTGCAAAAGCCGTATTCGGAATCGCTGCTACAGTAAGTGCCAATGCCATAACTGCCGTGACAATTGATTTAAATGTTTTTCTCATTCCCTTTTCCTCACTTTCTTATAAAAAATAGTTGCACAAGTCTACATGTACTTTAGTAGTATAACACCAAAAATTGGTAAAAGTAACCATATTTTTTATACATTTTTACCTATAAAATTATACATACGGAAATTTTGTTTCTGCCGGAAAACGAATCGTTACACTCGTCCCCCTGCCCTCTCTGCTTTCAATAGAGACTCCATACTCCTCCCCATAGAGCAGAATAAGCCTTTGATGGACATTGCTGATTCCAATATGCTCCTTTTCTAAATTTTTATCCTCTCTTAAGTTTCTCCTGATTTTGGCTAATTTATAATAGTTCATCCCAATTCCATTATCTGTTATCTCTATATTAATATCATCCGCCATCCGGGAAATATGGACAGAAAGCTTTCCGTCCGACTCCTTGGATTCCAAACCGTGCACAAACGCATTTTCTGCAAAAGGCTGCATAATCAGGGGAATGACCAGAATATCCGTATTGACATTTTTCTCCACGATAATTTCTGTATGGATCCTGTCGCCAAACCGATAATCCTGAATCACAAAATAATTTTCCAGCAGTTCAATCTCTGACCCAAGTGTGACCATTTGATCGCCAACCTGAATATTTCTCCTCATAACCTTTGCAAGTCTCTTGACCAGTTCCTCAATCTCCGGTTCCCTGTTAATCTTTGCTTTCATACGAATTGTTTCCAGCGTATTATACAGAAAATGCGGATTAATCTGACTTGTCAGCATTTTAAATTCGACTTCCTTTTGCCTTGTGTGCAGCCGTTCTTTCTGCACTTTTTCCTCTACAATACTGTCCGTCATCCTTTGAATGTCCTCAGCCATCCGCTCTAAATCCTGATATAACTGCGCCACTTCATCGGAACCTTCAATTGGTTCTAATTCCTCATATTTCCCCGTTGCGACCAAATGCATCTGTAATCGCAGACGGTTCATCCGTTTTCCAATCTTTATGGAAAAAAAGAGAATCAAAATAATGGATATGAACAGTCCCGTGATTCCTATGCTTATGCTTACAAAAATGGTTTGATTGACTTTGGAACGAAGTTCCTGGTAATCCAAAATATCCACTACCGTATAATAGTTTTCTGCCCTTCTGGCAGAAATTATTCTTTCATAGGTTACCAAATACTCTTTAATACCATAAGTAAGCGTTGTTGTTCCTTTGTCCGCCTTAAAACGCTCTAGTTCTTTAAACAGGAAATCATATTCCTCTCCTATCGAAAAACTGGTCGTCAGAATATCCCTGTCTGCATAAATCAATACTGTATTGTCATTTCGATTATGCACCTTATCCATTGTTCTTTTCGGCTGAAGCCGTATCGCCAGAACACCAATTTCAGCGCCCCGTTCATCCCGAAGCTGCCGTGTCATCTGCATTATCTTTTTTCCCGACGTATTATTATCATAAGTATAAGACCAGAAAACATCCCCGTTCTTATAATACTCCGGAAAATCGATATCCTGTTTCTGCATATTGTTATTCATGTAACTAAAATATTGGTTTGACACGATTGTTTCATTTCTTACATATATTTTTATGGATGAAATCTCTTCCTGATAATACTGCTCATACCTGTCAATAAAAGAAAGCGCCTTACAGTCTTCCTCAAAAGTTTCCGCATCTTTGTAATCTTTTTTCAGCACTTTTGACGTAATCTCCCGAACCTTTTCATCCTCGGAAAGCCTGTCTGCAACATTCTCTGCTACTGACATAGCTTCCTGAATACTGGAACAGATCAAAGAAATTTCCTCTGCCTGCGCTTCCTTATTTTGCTGCAATAAAGCGTCATTGCTTCTTTGATTCGAATAGAGCAGCGCAACCACAAAAGGAATAATGCCTCCTATTATATAAATAAGAAGCATTCTCTCATGAAACCGGATATTATTGCTAAAATTGAATAGCTTAGATTTAAATTGTTTTTTTCTTTTTTTCATCGCTTTTTTTCATCACTTTTACTGATCATCAATCTTAAACTGTACCTGCAACGGCTGTTTTAACGGTTTCCCACTAAGAGAGGTAACTTTGGTCGTAATATTGAGAATATATGATTCATGCTGCGCATATGGCTCTAACGGTTCTATCTCAATTTCGTTTTCCAGTGAATTATAGCGGATCGCTGTCTTCAGGGGTGACATATTAAGCGTTGTTACATATAAATTAACATTGTTTACTGTCTTTGGATCCAGCGGAACATTAAACCGCACCTTCCATAAAAAATTACCCGTTTTAAACTTCAAATCCTGCTTTACTTTACCCTCAAGGCCTTCCGTCATTGACTCAAATGCCAGATAATTTGGCATAACATCCACCCTCCTTCTGAATATATCTTGTCGTTCCTATTCTGTTATATTAATTCTATTTTAACATATCCTTTTCTGTTTGTGTAGTTTTTCTTGCATGGTTTCTCCGAAAAAATATATCGCGGGCGATATGATCTATGGTATACTAAAACTATTTACATAATATGAAATAGAACTAAAATGAGAAAGGAAACCTATAATGTGTAAAATAGACTTTAAACCCGGCAATATGCTATACCCGCTGCCCGCCGTCCTCGTCAGTTGTGCGGCACCGGACAGAGCTCCAAATATTTTTACCGCAGCATGGACAGGCACGGTATGCACTAACCCTCCCATGGTTTCTATATCCGTCCGGCCGGAACGATACTCACACCGAATGATTAAAGAAACCGGGGAATTTGTAATCAATCTCACTACGGAAGCGCTTGTTTCCGCTGTAGATTACTGCGGCGTACGTTCCGGGAGAGACGTAAACAAATGGAAGGAGTGCCGGCTTACGCCAATCTCCGCAGATACGGTATCCTGCCCAATGGTGCAGGAATCTCCCGTAAATATTGAATGTCAGGTTACCGAAGTAAAAGAGTTAGGCTCCCATGATCTGTTTTTAGCAAGGGTAACGGCAGTCCATGTTGATAAAAAATATATGGATGAAAAGGGAACCTTCCATTTAAACGACAGCCATATGCTTGCATATTCCCACGGTACCTATTTTACGCTTGGAAAAGCGCTGGGCACATTTGGTTATTCCGTTAAAAAGAAAACCGTTCAGAAAAAGAAACGTATGCCGAAAAGAAAATCAAAATGATAGCATACACCATTTATTTTCGGATTCATACTATATTATAAAGGGGGAAGTACTTATGAAAATATGTTATCTTAAAATCAAGAATTTTAAGTCCATTCGTGAACTTGAGATTTCGGATGTAGAAAACGCCCTTATTTTGGTAGGTAAGAATAATACAGGAAAAACTGCCGTAATTGATGCTTTATTGCTTGTTGCAGGCCTGCATCCTGTTACGGCATATGATTATCTGGATAAAAACCACTCTATTGAAATTTCTGTTAAGCTTGAATTTACCGACATGGATTTACAGTACTTTCATGAAAAAGGAGTGATCAGCAAACTTCGCGGCTTTGACGCATGGTTTGCCGAATTCCATACACGGCTTCCCTCTTTTCAGGATAACTCCATTTCCTTTTCCTGTCTGGTCAATCCAAACCGGCAGATACGCTATAACGATGGTTATCAAAAAAATAATACCTTTATTTTGGATATTTTTCCAAAAATTTACCATATTGATCAAAGCAGAAATCTCGAGGCGTTGCAGAATGATGTATTTAGCTTCTATGATAAAGAGTCCTTTCAAAAGTTAAAGGATAATCAATGTACTTTTGATGCTACCAAAACCTGCAGCCGCTGCTTTCAATGCATCGGCCTGATTAATAAAAAGACACCGGAGGAGTTAACCCTTTTTGAAACTGCACGCCTCTTACAATACAAATTATTCCATACCAACCTGAAAGAATTTGAGAGAAAGGTAAATGAACATTTTTATGCCAACGGAAGTTCCTCTCAGGAAATTCAATACGTTATGGATTATAACATGGAGCACCTTCTTCGTGTTGATACTTTAGTCTATGATAAAATGCGCGGCGGCAGAACCGGCCCGATTAATTTTTTAAGCGAAGGCCTGCGCAGTATTTACGCGCTGTCCCTTCTGGAGACCTATATTGAAGAAGACGGCACTCTCCCCTGTATTATTGTAATGGAAGATCCGGAAATCTATCTTCATCCGCAGCTTCAAAAGGTGGCGAGCGAAGTGCTTTTCCGTCTTTCCAAAAAGAATCAGGTAATTTTTTCGACGCATTCCCCTAACCTGATCTTTAATTTTTCTACCAAACAGATAAAAGAGGTTGTATTAGATGAGGACTATTACACTATTGTCAAAGAAAATACTAATATAGATGTAATCCTGGATGATTTGGGATATACTGCCAATGATTTAATGAATGTCAGTTTTGTTTTTATTGTAGAGGGAAAACAGGATAGTAACCGACTGCCATTATTATTAGAAAAATATTACTCTGAAATTTATGACAGCAGCGGTAATCTGCAGCGTATTACGATTATTCCTGTTAATAGCTGTACCAATATTAAAACGTATGCAAATTTAAAGTATATTAATAAATTATATTTAAAAGATCAGTTTCTTATGATCCGCGACAGCGACGGCAAAAATCCAAACTATCTGAAGAAGCAGCTTTGCAGCTATTACAACCGCCGTTCACAGGAAGATATTGGCAATATCCCTAAGGTTGAGCCTAAAAATGTACTTATCTTAAAATATTATTCTTTTGAAAATTATTTTTTGGAGCCAAAAGTCATGGCAAAAATTGGCGTAATACATTCCGAAGAAGATTTTTATAATATTCTATATAAAAAATATAAAGATTATTTATATAAACTGAACAGTATGAAAAAGCTTTTACGCACAAAGAATATAAAAATCCGCAGTAAGCAGGATATCCGAGAACATTTAGAAGATATTCGGATTTACGTACGCGGTCACAATCTATTTGACATTTTTTATGGAAAATATCACGGAAGCGCCCAACAGGAAATTTTAAAAAAATATATTGACGCCGCTCCGAGAGAAACCTTCCAGGATATTTTTGATGCGATTGACTCTTTTATTTATTTTGAGAATCGAAAAAAATAAGAGAATCCTATCCGTTATTCTTTTTCATTTCTTATTGACATATCATATTAATTGATTATAATATTGATATGTCAATTATGCTTCGGTTATTAGAAAAAAGCGTATTCTACACTTGTAGATAAACATGAAAAAGCAAAACGGAAAAGAGAATGACGGAATAATAACTGTAATTACGCAATAAATTTGATGACTAGATTGAATTTTATGAGGTGCAATATGGAAAATCAATATATTATAAAAGGCGGCATCCCTCTTCGCGGGGAAGTAACAATCAGCGGCGCAAAAAATGCCGCTTTGGGTATTCTTGCCGCCGCTATCATGACCGACGACACTGTAGTCATTGATAATTTGCCCGATGTAAGAGATATCAATGTCCTTTTGGAAACCATTGAAGGTATTGGCGCAACAGTAAAACGTATAAATTCCCACGTTGTAAAGATTAACGGCAGCACTATTTCCAACTTTACCATAGACTCTGATTCTATCCGAAAAATACGTGCTTCCTATTATCTGCTCGGCGCATTACTTGGTAAATATGCAAAAGCTACCGTTGCACTTCCCGGCGGATGCGATATCGGAAGCCGTCCTATTGACCAACATTTAAAAGGATTCCGCGCGCTTGGTGCGGAGGTAAATATTGAAAGAGGTATGATTGATACACAGGCAGAACATCTTGTTGGAAATCACATATTTTTGGATGTTGTATCGGTAGGCGCTACGATTAATATTATGCTTGCATCCTGCATGGCGGAAGGACGCACTGTATTGGAAAATGCTGCAAAAGAACCGCATATTGTTGACGTTGCCAACTTCCTAAACAGTATGGGAGCTGATATCAAAGGCGCCGGTACGGATAAAATCCGTATTAACGGCGTAGAAAAACTACACGCCAGCGAATATTCCATTATTCCGGATCAGATTGAAGCAGGCACATTTATGGTTGCTGCTGCCGCCACCAAAGGAAATGTACTGATTAAAAATGTTATTCCTAAACATTTAGAGGCAATTTCCGGCAAACTGACAGAAATCGGCGCTACAGTTGAAGAATTTGATGACGCAATCCGTGTTTCAGCAACAGGACGTTTAAGTCATACACAGATTAAGACATTGCCATATCCGGGGTTCCCTACTGATATGCAGCCCCAAATCGCAACGCTTTTAGCGCTGTCTGAAGGTACCAGTACGGTAACGGAAAGTATTTTTGAAAACCGTTTTAAATATGTTGATGAACTTACCCGCATGGGCGCTTCTATTAAAGTAGAAGGAAATGTTGCAATTATTGAGGGCTCTGAAGATTTATCCGGGGCTTCCCTGAGCGCACCAGATCTTCGCGCCGGCGCTGCATTGGTTGTCGCCGGATTAGTCGCTGACGGTTATACCACTATCGATTCTATCCAGTATATCGAACGCGGCTATGAATGCTTTGAAACAAAAATGGGTGCATTGGGCGCTGTTATGGAAAAAATTCCGGTTGATGATGAAAGAGCCGTTCAGAAATTTAAATTAAAGGCAGGATGATGAAGCAAACCTTATACAAAATGAAGGAGTTTTTATGAGTAAAATCTCTGTAAAAACTCCTTTTTTATTTGGTCGGAAACCGCAAAGATACGAAAAATATTGTCTCATGGAAAAAAATGGCGCGGAAATCTTACTGCATAAGCAGTATCTGCCTGGGAAAGCTCTTGCAAATATGCCCAAAAAAGCGTATGATTATAGTAACTGTTGACGTCTGAAAAATAGCACAAAAAACAGAGGAGAAGCAAGGATATCTTGGGAAAAAGGAGGTGCTTCTGATTGCCTTCACAATTTAAAGATTATTATCAGATTTTACAGGTACATCATGATGCATCCCCGGATGTTATCAAAGCCGCTTATCATAAGTTATGTACCCTGTACCACCCGGATAGCAGCAGAAATGCTAACGAAGATTTGCGTATGATGGATATCAACGAAGCATATGAAATATTAAGCAATGCTGATAAAAGAGCAGAGTATCACCGTCTTTGGCAGGATCACTGCACGCAGCGCAAGTTATTTGTTTTTCCTCATACACAGCCGCCAACCGGTACACAGTATGATACAGCTAAAAATATTTTAGATCAGTTTTTTCATGCATTATATACCAAAAACTGGGCAAATGCCTACTCCTGCCTGACTGCAGAAGATCAACAACGGATTTCCGAAACACAGTTTTGCGCATGGCGCGAAGCCGTCAGTGACTGCTTTGAAATGCAGGACTATCGTATTCAGCCATACCGCAAATACAATCGATGCCGTATTGGAGAATACATCTATGATCAGGTTAGGGAATTTGCCGTAATTGTCAACGATATGGATTTGCAGACTTCCCAAACCGCCCAGTCTACAACACATAAATATACCGCCTATGACGGTACTTCCTGGAAAGTCTGTCTGGGTATCCGTTCTGTCAAACAGGCAACATTAAAATTTAAACTGATGGCACAGCGGCGGAAAAATTATGATCCGGTTTCTTTATATGAAAGCGCAGTATCAAAAAAAGACCCTTTAACCGGTCTGCTAAGCGAAAACGGCTTTTATGACGAAGCATTAAAGGAGATTGAGCGTTTTAAACGTCACCATAATCCATTATCTCTGGTTGCATTTCAGCTTCTTTGTAAGGACAATTCCAGAGAAATTCCCTGTCTTTGCTACTGCGCCAGTATTATCAAAGCAACAAGCCGTATTACGGATCTGATTGCCCGGTTTGGAAACAACCAGATTGTTTGTCTTCTTACGGAAACAACAGAGGAACAGGCGCTCAGCGCTGCGCAAAAATTTGTGTCGTCGATACAACAAAGACAGTCCGAAGCTTTTACCTTAAATGCAGGGATCATTCAATATAAAAGCGCCTATGCCATTGAAGATGCCGTATTTGCGGCCTGCTCTGATGCAAGTCGCAGAGGGAATGCTATTTGGATTAATCAACAGGATTCCGTCTGATAACTGCGGAGCAATTGCCTGTATATAGGAGATGAACCATTATGAACCGTATGAAAGGACGTTTTATCGCTTTTGAAGGAATTGATGGAAGCGGAAAAAGCACGCAGATAAACTTATTAAAAAAACGAATAGAGCAATGTCAGGCTCCCTGCTATGAAACACTGGAACCGTCAACCGGACCAATTGGCTCCCTGCTGCGTCAATATCTTTCCGGACGGATGAAAGCAGATGAGCGGACGCTTGCCGCCCTCTTTGCAGCCGACCGCCTGGACCATCTTTTAAATGAAACCGACGGTATCTGCCCAAAACTTGAAAGTGGGATTCATGTTATCTGTGACCGTTATCTTCTGTCCAGTTATGCCTATCAGAGCGTTCGTGTCCCTCTGGATTGGGTAATGCAGTTAAATGCTGCAGCCGCAGATACGCTTCACCCGGACTGCCACATTTTTATAGACGTGGCTCCTGATATTACTTTGGAACGCATGGCAAAAGAGCGTTTTCACAAAGATTTATTTGAAACAAAGGAGAGACTGACGGAAGTAAGAAACCGCTATCTTGAATTAATTGATAGATTACGGGAACAGGAAACCATTATTCTGATTGACGGCAACCAGAGTATGGAACAAGTTTCTGACGATATCTGGAACAGGACAAAACATTTTTTCCTGTAATATAGAAAGGAGATTTGTGATATGGATTTAAAAGTAAATTCCATGCAGCAACTGGTGCAGACAACACAGCAGCCTACTTCATCAGAAGCCGACAGTTCTTTTCGCTTTGCCCTGTTAAGCAGCCTGGAAGAAAATGAATTGCAATCACAGCTTTCCCTCATGATGGAAGACATTATACAGCAGGGTAACCGCTTAAGCAAACGTATGGATATCCGGGACATGAAACAGTACCGAAAGCTGATTCAGAATTTTATGAACGAAATCGCAACGCATACGCATGAATTCAGCCGTGAAAACTTTCTTGACAGAAAGGGACGACATCGTGTCTACGGCATTATAAAAAAAATAAACCAGACTTTAGATGAACTGGCAGAAGAACTTCTGCAGGAAGAGAAAGATACGATTACTATTCTTAGTAAAATTGACGAAATACGCGGTCTGCTTTTAGATATTCTGACTTAATACTATAAAACGGCATATTCATTTAACAGCATCAGCGTTTTTACGCAGAAATGGAGTATATTATGGCAAATTTTAACGATATTATAGGACAGGATAAAGTAAAAAAACATCTTCTTGAAGGCATAAAAACAAATAACATTTCACATGCCTATATTATCAACGGAGAGACAGGTTCCGGCAGAAAATTACTTGCTTCCGCTCTGACAAAGACCCTGCTCTGTGAAAATAAAACAGAACTGGGGGACGCTTGCGGCCACTGCAAATCCTGTCTTCAAGTTGAATCAAACAATCATCCGGACGTTCGTTTTATTGTACATGAAAAAGCAAGCATTGGCGTAGACGATATCCGCGACCAGTTAATCAACGATATTACGATTAAACCTTATAGCAGCAACCATAAAGTTTATATTATACCGGATGCGGACCAAATGACAGAACAGGCGCAAAACGCCCTTTTAAAAACGATAGAAGAACCGCCGGAATATGCTGTTATTTTATTGATTACTGACAACGCAAAAAATCTGCTTCAAACGGTTCAGTCAAGATGTGTTTTATTAAACACAAAACCATTGGACACAGAGATTATTACAGAATATCTTATTAAAAATCTTCAGATGGAACCGGAACAGGCGAAAATCGCAGCAGGTTTTTGCCAGGGAAACGTAGGCAAAGCAATTGATTTTGCTTCCTCCGAAGATTTTCATGAAATGAAAGAAGATACACTTCGCCTGTTAAAAAGAATAGATGAGATGGAGCTCCCTGATATTATGGCTTTTATCAAAGAGCTCAGCCGGCATAAAGGGAAAATCACAGAATATTTAGATCTGATGTTGCTTTGGTATCGTGACGTTTTGATGTTTAAAGTAACGAAAGATGCAAATATTCTCTTATATCGGGAAGAATATAAGGCAATTTCCCAGCAGGCGGCTTCCCGCAACTATGAGGATATAGAAAACATTATTAAAGCGATTGACAAAGCAAAAATCCGTTTGGATGCAAACGTAAATTTTGATACTGCAATCGAATTACTTATTTTGACCATCAAAGAATAAAGGGCATAGAAAGGACTAAATCAATTATGACACTTATAATAGGAGTACGTTTTAGGAGATCAGGAAAGACCTACTACTTTGATCCCGACGGTCTGCAGATAAAAAAGGGGGATCACGTTCTGGTCGAGACGGCGCGCGGCATTGAGTTTGGAACGGTATCTCTGGCGCCAAAAGAAATGGAAGATGATAAAATTGTACAACCTTTAAAAAAAGTAATACGCCTTGCAACGCCAGAAGATGACTCAGTTTTTGAAGAAAATGTGCAGTTGGAAAAAGAAGCCTTTGAGATTTGTCTGAAAAAGATTAAAAATCATGGCCTTGATATGAAACTGATTGACTGCGAATATACATTTGACAGAAATAAACTGCTTTTTTATTTTACGGCGGATGGAAGAATTGATTTTCGGGAATTGGTAAAAGATTTGGCGTCTGTTTTCCGGACGCGTATTGAGCTTCGTCAAATCGGCGTGCGCGATGAAACAAAACTTCTAGGCGGTATGGGCATGTGCGGCCGTCCGCTCTGCTGTCATACCTATCTGACTGACTTTGTTCCGGTATCAATTAAAATGGCAAAAGAACAAAATCTTTCCCTGAATCCGGCAAAAATTTCAGGAGTCTGCGGACGTCTTATGTGCTGCCTGAAAAATGAAGAAGAAGCATACGAGTACCTGAACCGCTCTCTGCCAAATATTGGAGCAAAGGTAACTACACCGGATGGATTTACAGGCGAAGTTTGGAATGTCAGCGTATTAAAGCAAAAAGTAAAAGTCATTATTACTAAAGCGAATGATGAAAAAGAAATTCTGGAATATCCGGCTGATGAGCTGTATTTTGAAGACGAGCACCGTATGGCCAACCGAAAAAATTCCGACCTGCCGGAAGAAGAGTTAGATGAAGTTGCTTTAAGAGAGCTGGAACAGTTGGAAAATGAAGATATTGAGGAAAACACTGATGAAAAAGCATCTTCTGAAGCGTCATCAAAGTCTTCCCACAGCAGCAGAAAGCCGCATTATAAAAACAAACGGCAGGCGAAAAACGAGCCATACAAGAAACAATCGCCCTTCCATGAGGAAGAAGAGCTTTCCGGGCATCCGGAAAAAACTTCCAACAAAAGCAGCCGGAATAAGAAGAATGCAAATTACCGCGGTAAAAATAAAAGCTATCGAAACCACAAAACGCATTAAAGCCTGACAGGAACAAATGTATTATGAATGCAAAAAGTTATTTACACCCCGGCGAACGTCTGGATGATCTGCAGCGTAATGGGTATAAGATTATACAAAATCCCGATAAATTTTGCTTTGGAATGGATGCCGTGCTTCTTTCTTCCTTTGCAAAACTGAAAAACTGTAAAAAAGTTCTTGATTTGGGAACGGGAAACGGAATCCTTCCAATCCTCCTTGCGGCTAAAACAAATGCTGAATTTTTTGAGGGATTGGAAATCCAGGAAGAAAGCGCTGATATGGCGCGGCGCAGCGTTGCCTATAATCATCTGGAAAACCGGATTCATATTACCACAGGCAATCTGGTAAATGCCTCTGCTTTTTTTGGCAATCAAACCTTCGACGCCGTGGTAACGAACCCGCCATACATGAACGACCGGCACGGTCTAAAAAATCCAAATCTTCCAAAAGCCGCTGCACGCCACGAAATTTTTTGCACTTTAGAAGATGTCATTCGCGAAAGTTCCTATGTGCTTAAGCCTAAAAAAAGTTTGTACATGGTTCATCGTCCTTTCCGCCTGGCAGAAATTTTTCAAACTCTGATAAAATATCAGTTAGAACCAAAACGAATGTGTCTCGTATATCCTTATATTCAAAAAGAGCCGAATATGGTTTTGTTAGAAGCTGTTAAGGGCGGCAAATCCATGATAAAAATTGAACCGCCTATTATTGTATATGAAGATTCCAACGTTTACACCAGACAATTACTGGATATCTACGAGCATTAGAAATGGAGCTGTATCTATGCAAGGAACCCTATATTTATGCGCTACCCCTATTGGAAATCTGGAAGATATTACCTTCCGCGTCCTCCGCACGCTGAAAGAGGTAGATTTAATCGCCGCAGAAGATACCCGTAATACAATTAAGCTTTTGAATCACTTTCATATCAAAACCCCTATGACCAGCTATCATGAACATAATAAAGTAGATAAAGCCGTCTATTTGGTAAACAAATTGTTAGAAGGCGCTAACATTGCATTGGTTACAGACGCCGGAACACCCGCTATTTCCGATCCCGGCGAAGAAATTGTAAGACAGGCATATCTTGCCGGCCTTACTGTTACTTCCCTGCCTGGAGCATGTGCCTGCATCACTGCTTTAACCCTGTCAGGTCTGCCAACCAGACGATTTGCATTCGAAGCCTTTCTTCCCCATAACAAAAAAGAACGTCATCAGATTTTAGAACATCTGAAAAAGGAAACACGTACCACGATTTTATACGAAGCGCCGCATCATTTGAAAACAACGCTTACTGAGCTGTATCACGCTCTCGGCAACCGAAAGCTTACATTATGCCGTGAATTAACAAAGCTTCATGAAAGTGTGCAGCTATTTGATTTATCTTCTGCGATAGACTACTTTGAAGAACACGCTCCAAAGGGAGAATATGTTCTCGTAATAGAAGGCATTGCCCCAAAAACACTGGAAGCGCAAGAACACTCCCAATGGGAAAGCTTTTCTATCCCTGAACATGTATACTACTATGAATCACAGGGTATGACCAGAAAAGAGGCAATGAAAAAAGCCGCAGCGGATCGTAATGTATCAAAAAGAGAAATTTACCAGATTTTTCTAAAGGATAAAGAATAATATTTCTAAATCTGGAAAAAATAATGACACAATAAAAATACAACGTGAAAGGATGTGTTATTATGAATTCTCTTTTTTTCAAAAAACCTGTTTTTTTGTTTTTTACACTATGTCTTGCTTCTTTATGTTGGATATTTACTCTATTTAAGACCATTTCCGGTTGTTTTACTGCATCAAAGGCCATCCCCGCTTTTCAGTCCTATGCTACTAATATCCCTGTTTCCTAAATGCTGCAGCAGCCGTCTAATCGTCATATTTCCCCAGGTTCTTTTTATGCGCATAGCGGCGTCCTCTGCGATATGACATTTCACTGCATAACATCATCTGTATCAACGCCTGCATCCAGCGATTGCTGATTTCTTCCTGATGCGCGCATTTACATTTTCCGCAAATATTTTTTGCCATATTCTCCACACATATCTTATCCGGATACTCGTCATACATAAGACTTCCATCATACTCCAGCCGGTCGCAGGCATCTTCAATCAATCCCTGAATCTCCATGACCTCAACCGGATATAAGTACTTATTGTCCAGAGAAAGCTCTTTACTCTCAATCTCTGCTAACTCCAGCGGAAATGTCATACAACATCCCTTCACATAAGAATGATTCTTCATATTTTCTCCATTCTGCCGGTGCGCATCTCTAATACAAAATGAACTTACCGGCCTTATTATTTTCCTATAAACTAATTTATGAAGTAAGTTGCCTTTTTGTTCCAAAAACACTATACTAATACTATAACAATTTTTATACGTTTAAAATAATTCCTATTTACTGCGAGGAGGACACCCTTGAAATATTTATATAAATTTATAGCATTATTCTTTTTATTTATTGGAGCCGTTTTTTTCTTTGGACAGGATATTCCGGAGCTGTCTGTCGCAACTACTACAGAGACCAGTCTGCAGGCTTCGACCTTTCCGGTCATCTATCTGCAGGTAAATGACTATACGCTGAATACCCTGCATGGCTATAGCAGCGAGATGAATAGCGGCGCCGTACGCGAGTCCATTACTCCCCTGGATGCTTCCAAAAAATTTACGGTAAAGATCGAACAGAACAAATCAAAAATCAAAAAGTTGAATTATGAACTGTGCGATATCGCAAACAATAAAATCTTAGAGACAAAAGAACTGTCCGCTTTTAATACCAAACAGAAATTCCGCACGGCAGATATTAAAATCAATGAAGGACTGGATACCAGTACGGAATATGGCCTGCAAATCACATTAACGACTAGTTACAGCAAAAAAATACATTTTTATACCCGAATAAAATATTATGGCACTGACTGTTATTTAAAAGAAAAATTGGATTTTGTCACTGCATTCCATCAGGCAACCTTTGATAAGGGAAAATCCTTTGATATCTCCCCTTATCTGGAGGCAAATACAAATGATGATTCCACTTTTGCCAACGTCGATATCCATTCCAGCCGCAGCCTGATTATGTGGAAAAAGCTAAATCCCAAGAAGATTTCTGACATTGTTCCGACAATCAAAGAAATCAATATTGAAACTGCTTCCATCTATCAGGATTACTATGTACAGGCAAATACCGACTCCGGTCAGGAAACCTATCATGTAAAAGAATTTTACCGCGTCCGTTATTCCGCTAATCGAATTTATCTTTTGGCATTTAACCGTACCATGGAAGCATTCTTTGACCCGGACCTGATTTCCCTGACCAAAAGCGAGTTTAAAATAGGAATTACCAAACAAAAAAACTTAGATATCTCCTCCAGCGACTCCAATGAAAAAGTTGCTTTTGTACGGAATGGAGAACTTTGGTACTATGACCTGAATAAAAATAAACTGACATGGGTTTTTACTTTTTCGCACGATTCTTCGGATTTGATGCGTAACAATTATGAGCAGCATGATATCAAGATTCTTCGGATAGATGATAACGGTAATATCAGCTTTATGCTTTACGGCTATATTAATTGCGGAGATTATGAGGGCCGTGTCGGTATTTTGCTTTACGATTATAATGCTGCAAATAACCAGATCAACGAAAGGGTTTATATTCCTCTTGCAACAACGTATCAGCAGTTGAAGGAAGATTTAGGAGAGTTTTCCTATTTAAATAAAAAAGATATATTTTATTTTTCATTAAATGATATTGTATATGCCTATAATATCACTTCAAAGCGTTACGATATTTTAACGGAACACGCAGCCTTAGATAACTTTACAATGCTGGAAGCTGCAAAATGCTTTGTATGGTCCAACGCCAATGAAAAAGGACAAACCAATACCATTACTATCCTTAATCTGGATACTTCAAAAAAATTAAAGGTCAGCGCCCCGGCAAATGAAAATATTTCTGTTTTGGGAACCATCGACTCCAATATCGTATACGGCTTTATTAAAAATAGTGATATTTATGAATCGACAACAGGGGATGTGGTAAAACCGGCATATCAGCTTATCATTTCAGACTGTGAAGGCGCTATTTTAAGAAAATACAAAATAAAATCCTATTATGTTACCAACGCAACCGTAGAAGATAACGTAATTCATTTAAAACGCGTAAAAAAACAGAACGGGAAATTTGTAGATGCCAAAGATGACACAATTATGAACCAAAAGGATATTTCTAAGACATCCATCAACCTTACAACCCGCGTTACTCAAAAAACGCTTACGGAAACCTACCTTTCCCTCCCGGCAGGATTTGTTTTAAAAAAGAAACCGGAAGTTTTTTCAACAAAAAACATTCTCGTCACACAAAATACGACTCTGCATTTGGAAGACAAAGATTTATTCCAGTCGGAAAAGTATTATATTTATGCATATGGCGAGATTACACAATCTACTTCCAGCGCTTCCAAAGCCATTACAACGGCAGACGAACAAATGGGTTCTGTAATGGATAACAATTCTCATATTGTATGGGAACGCGGCGGAAAATTCTTAAGCAAGCAGTTATCGAATATCAGCTATCCAAGCGATACGGAATCAACAATTAAAGCCTGTACGCAGATGCTTTTACAATCGGCGCAGGTAACGAAAACCGTATCCGAACTAAAGGGCGGTTCCATTCTTTCCATGTTGAAGAATGATTTGGATTGCCCGGTAAACCTGACCGGATGTACGGTTGATGAAATTTTGTATTTTGTAAGCTGCGAAAGGCCTGTAATTGGAATGTTAAATAATAACCACGCCGTTTTGATCACCGAATATACTTCCTCCAGCGTCACATGGATGGATCCGGCAACCCATTCCAAAAAAACAGTATCTTTAACTGCAGCAGAGCGTATGTTTGAAGACGCCGGATATAGATTTGTAAGTTATATCAACTGATAAATGGCGTTTTGTGCCGCCAACATCATCTGCGGAACGGATATAAAATTATGTTTATAATGCAAATGAAGCCAAAAGACAGAGTAACAAAGCTCTGTCTTTTTTATGTCATATGTAACAAAATATAAGCTTTAATTTTGCCAAATCTGCCTATAGCATTTTATGAAAAAATCTTATAAGATATAAATAGGATTTGAAGCGGAGAAAGGACTTCGCTCATGAAACAATTTATTATATCTTGCTCTATTTCTTTAATAATATGTCTTATATTTCATTATTTTACTCCTGCCTTTACAACAAACGCACCGGCAAATGTTTCTGCTGCCGAAAAACCGGATTCCCTGTCGCAGGCGTATACGCTTTCTTTTCATACGGTACATTCCGATAAGATTCCGGCATATCAAAGTTATTATTACTGTGTGCCCTATTTCCCTTCTATCACTGTCTCTCTGACATCCACACAAATAAAACATCTAAACGTATCCTTTTTTTCCGATTCCGGCAAGAGACTTACTCATACTACTTTTGTAAAAGCCAGAGAAAAGATGATCTGTTCTCTGACAGAACATGGAAACGGACAATATATCTTTATAAAATTGACAAATCAGGCGGCTCTGAATCTTTTCATTCATCTATCTGCAAAAAAGACAAAAAAAATAGTTTCCCCTGCTCCCTCTCCCCGCCAACCAATAAAAAATAAAAAAATTTTTAAAAATGTAACCAGTACACCCGCACCAACACCTGCTTCAAATCCTGCAAAAAAAGCTTCCCTTTACCCACATTTCCTGTGTATAAAACAGGGCTGTAAAAAAAAGCTGACAATAAAAGGCGGTAAAGATATATTCCATGATAAAACATACAGATGGAGCAGTACAAATCCAAATATTGCCATCGTAAAAAAACAACTGCTTTACGGACTGTCAGAAGGAACCGCTATTATCTATCTGCAAAGCAAGAATCCGGCTATTGCAAACAGCACTTGTTTAGTCCGCGTTATTTCAAATGAAGGGGGGGATCTTTATTAATTTTTCATGTCACAAAAAACAGACGGGCTTTTCCATGCCATCACGCCTGTTACAAAATTATACCATTTCCGATATTGTTTCTGTTAATTATCACAATACCGTTTACGAAGTACTTTCTAAATCCAATGATAAAACATATATATTAAAAATTCTTTCCAGAAAATATTTTCCAAAGACTCTCTATGACAAGATTTTTTCTCTGGACAATGCTTTTCTCTTACTTCCTGTTGAAAAATATGATGATAAAAAATATGTCTATCTTGTCTTTCCTCAGTACAAAACATTATCAGACATTCTCTTTCTGGAAGGGCTGACATGGGATATGCTGAAGCAGTTCGCCTCAGACATTGGACAAGCAATATCCGCCCTACATAAACAAGGGATTCTTCATCTGGATATCCGCCCTCAAAATATCTTTATGGATTCCGCAAAACATTTTTATCTTGGCGATTTTTCTTCTGCTTCTTACGCCCGCCGTCCCCTTATCCCTGTCCCGCTTTTTACAGAGAGGCATCTGCGGACAGGCACCTGTCCTTTTTTTGCTCCCCCAAAAGAATACGATATTTCTATACAACCCTACTATCCTGATCTATATAGCTATGCCTTACTTCTGTTTATGCTGCTGCATGACGGAAACCGTCCTGCTCTTCACAAAGAGCAAGACGCGCCATTTTGTTCAGAAACTGACGCCATCCTTTATCGTATTTTGTTTCCAAAAGAAGACGCCGTCTTTACAAGCGAAGATACAATTTTCTCCCTAAATGCTGCCATAACGCACTATATACAGGAAACAGACTGCCAACGCCTCGTGGTTTTTCCACATTTAGACGCAGACAGTCCCTGCGATTTAGCCCTTTTTGCGGAAGACCGTACTCCGTTTATAACACCTGTTAAAAAAGAAATCCTTTCTCATAAATTTCCGTCCGCCTCTGCCTTCCTATACGGATTTTTCTTCATATGCAGTTGTATTTTTCTTTTTACCCTCTACTATGTATTTTCTCCAAAAGCAGATTCTACACAGATACAGCTTGACAGTCAATATGTTACCGCTTCTACCGCCCCGGCTGTTTATATCGCAACAACTACTACTCCGAGCGCCATCCTGTCCGTTCCTTCTGAACCAAAAGAAACGCCTGCCGCCAATTTAAAACCAAAGCCTTCCAAAAATGTGCAGAAAATACTGTTTGCCGGTAATAAACAACTTCAAAACTGCAGCGCATACACTAAGTTCTCCGATCTGGAAGAACTCTATTTAAATGATAATTCCATAACTTCTCTGTCCGGCCTTTCCCACTTAAATCACTTAAAAGTCCTCAGTCTATCTAACAACCATTTACGGGATATTTCTGTACTTGGAAAATTAAAATCCCTGATTATCCTTGATTTATCCCATAATAATCGGTTGAAAAATATTTCCTGCCTGTCCGGGTTAAATAAATTACAATATCTGATTGTTACCAACACAAACATCCGTAGCGGAGAAATTTCTTTTCTCAAAAAAAAGCTCCCGCTCTGCACTATTTTTTATTAGGAGGTATTTATGTTATTAAAATCGCATTCTATTTATCTATATTTTTTTTCCCTTTTTATGGTTCCTGCGTTTTTTCTCAGTATATGGAAAGCGCCCTTTCCTGCTTCTGCCCGTTCATCCTCTTCCACTACCGTTTGTACAAAAAAATATTCCGATATCGCGACCGGAAAACAAATTACCCATTCGGTAAAAAACGCGAAAAAAAAATATCTTCCCCATACAAAAATTAAAGTAAAAAAATCCCTCAATCCCTGGACGTTTACCATTACTCTGTCCAGCAGCCGCATTCTTTTAAAAAGAGAAGTTGCAAAAAGCAAACTCCTTTTATCCTCGAAGAAAAAGAAATCTTTTATTGTTACAGTTCCTTTTACAAAACTTTCTAAAAACGGCAAAAAGCTTACCTACCGGATTCCAGCCTCCAAACGGCATCTGTTTTGTCCCGGAAACTCTTCCAGAAACGGTACTTATTTTATAAAATCTTCCCTTTTCCCAAAAAAGCTATCTGTCAACTATACAGAACGTTTGACCAAACAGACCATATCGGGATTCGTCTTACAGCAGAACGGCAGACCGATCAAAAATGCCTTTATCCATCTAAAAACGGCTTCTAAAGTATTGACCTCCCATACAGATAAAAATGGTTACTATAAAATTGATCATGTTAAAAACCCGAGTTCTCTTACTGTATCAAAAACAGGATACGATAAAAATACCATTTCTTCCTTAAAAGTTTCTAAAAAAGGCGTTATTTGTGAAAATATCATATTAAAACCAACAAAGGACAACTTACCGTCCATACATTTTTTTATTACAGATACGAATAACCGTCCCTTACCAAACGCAACCGTACAGGTTTTTTCAGCCGCAAAAAGGGTTTCTTCTAAAAAAACAAATTTTTCTTCCTGTTTGGATTCTTTTTTAAAAAAAGAGCAGCTTCTCTGTGCAAAAAGTAATAGCAATGGAAAACTTTCTTTTACAGACATAAAAAATAAAAAAACCTTTCCCTGCACAAAAATGGTATGGGAGGAAACGATGCAATTATCCTATATCAATTCCTATTCCCCGGATCTGTCCAACCGGTCAGCAATCGGAAATAAAATAAATACGAAGGATCAATACATCATTTATGTCTCTGACAATGCCGTACAAAATAATTCTACCGAAAGTTACAATACTGTTAAATTAACTTTTTCCTTCTCTCTCCTGCATACCAATCACCTATTGATTCACATAAAACTAAAAAAAGCTCCTTTTGTCAATGCAAAAAATCTGTCCATAAAATTGGACAGTTCCTTTGACAGTTCCTCTTGCGAATTTCTTGATTTATCCATTTACCATAAAAGTAATCAAATTCCCTTTTATCGGACAATTTTAGAAAAAAATACTTTCATCCTTTCTAAAGATATACTTTCCCTTCCCGCCTATCTTTCTGTCGCATTGCCAGAAGATACCTACTACATCAGGCTGTGTGCCAAATCTAAAGATGCCTCCGTTATTGGCGCCTCTTCTATCACATCCGTTGCCGTAAAAAATGGAGCTTTTCTGCCCTGCCGGCTGCAATTACAATCTTCTTGTTATTCCCGCATCCTGACATTTTGCGAAACAGAAAAAGAAGTTACAACAAATGCCTTTAATCTTTATCAAATTTATAATGGTATGTACTTTCTCCTTGACCGTTTTAATACGGACTCTTTTACCTGGTCTGCCTACCATATGCAGACGGCTTCCCTTATAACCGCGGGAATGGTATGCGACGGAAAATACCTGTTATATCCTGCTTCAAACAATTTCATCACAAAAAATAATCCTATTATCGCACCAACGGCAGACAAATTATGGAAATCATCAGAAGAAACCTTGCTTTCCGCTCCTCTATGCCAGATTTCCTGCCAGGCTGATCATTCCAAACCGTATGCTGTTCCTGTCTTTCCGGACTTTTCAAATCAAACCTTCGATATTATTTACAGCCGCCAATATACGTTAAGCCAAACTACATTGCGTAAAAGCACAGCCTATCCAAATACGGTTTTGGCATTTTACAAAAAGAACGGAACATTTCTGACGATTTCTCTGACAGCTTCCAATCAAAATATATCTGCATTTCATATTCCCAAACATTCTGTTTTAGATATTTACAGAAATAGTGAAATCCTGACAACAAGCCAGGATTCCTATCAAAAAAAATAATCCGTTTAATACAAATCTTCCACACCATCTTTTGTTACTTTTGCTATAACGCTATTCCATACTGGCGGCTCTTTATCGTCAAAAACATATCCTTTTTCCAAATATGCCAACGCTTCTTTTAATTTTTCCCTGGAAGAAGAATATAATGTCGCAAGAAGTTCTCCTTTTTTCACTTGAGCGCCTGTTTTCTTATAAAAGCAGATACCTGCTGTACTATCAATGCCGCTGTCCTTCGTTTCCCGTCCTGCACCTAATAGGACTGCTGCCCTGCCGCATAATTCCGTATCCATGTGATAAATATATCCGGATTTTCCTGCTAATAAATCTGTTTTGTACTTCGCCTTTTCCAACTTTTCCGGATGATAAATATAGGTGTTGTCTCCTCCCTGCCATCTAACCATCTGTGCAAACTTTTCCAGGGCTGTCCCGTCTGCAATCGCCTGCATTACTTTCTGTTTGCAGGCTGCAAAATCTCCTATTCCTCCAAGTACAAGCATATGTATGGCAAAAATCTCACAAATTTCCTGAAAATCTTTCGGTCCCTTGCCTTTCAATGTATTGACGGCTTCCACTATCTCAACATTATTTCCAACCGAAATCCCCAAGGGAACATCCATATTCGTAAGGAGCGCAATGGTCTCTTTACCCGCGCCCTCGCCAATGGCGACCATTTTTTCAGCAAGTGCAACGGCGTCTTCCTTTGTTTTCATAAAAGCGCCGCTTCCAACGGTAACATCTAAAACAATCTTATCGCTTCCTGCCGCCAGTTTCTTACTCATGATAGAAGCCGCTATCAGAGGAATGCTGTCTACCGTTGCCGTTACATCCCGAAGGGCATATAGCTTTTTGTCAGCAGGCGCAATGTTTGCAGACTGACCGATTACAGATAAACCAATCTCATTTACCGTATGAAAAAATTCTTCTTCGGCAATCGCCGTCTGAAATCCGGGTATAGACTCTAACTTATCCACTGTTCCACCGGTAAAACCCAATCCTCTTCCACTCATTTTCGCCACTTTTCCACCACAGGCAGCTACAAGAGGAGCTACCACAAGCGTTGTCTTATCTCCTACCCCGCCTGTGCTGTGCTTATCAACCTTTATGCCATTTATGTCAGATAAATCCACCAAATCTCCTGAAACCGCCATAGAATTTGTCAGATATAGCAGCTCTTCCTCTGTCATCCCCTGAAAATATATTGCCATCAATAACGCCGCTATCTGATAATCCGGAATTTCCTCTGCCACATATCCATGAATCACAAAATTAATTTCCTCTTTTGTCAGTTCATTTCCCCGCTTTTTTTTATCAATGATATCATACATTCTCATATGCGCCCCTCTTTTCTATTTTAAATTTTTTAGGTATTTGCAAAACGATTCAAAATAGGATACCTCATTGTGTAATCTGTACAAAACCATAAACAGGTATTGCGAGCCCGCCGGTACTTAAGCGGCGCGGCAGCGGCGCTTTATGTACCGCTGCGTGGCGAAACATAGCGAAAGCGTGCCTGTGTTGGTTTTGTGCAGATGACACAATGGTTATAGACGATAGGAACGTTTCGCAATTACCTATTAAATTTTTGCTGCCAAAAGCCATTGGAAGCAAATCTTTTAATAAATACACTTTATAATCCTTCTCTGATTTTGCAACAATCACTTCAAATTGATCCGGGTCGCAAAATTCTTCCATTACCTGTAAGCAGACGCCGCAAGGCATGCAATCTTCCAATTTCTGATTTGGATATCCTCCAACAATCGCTATTCTTTTAAATGTGGTCTCCCCTTCGCTGATTGCTTTAAAAAAAGCGGTTCGCTCTGCACAATTTGTAACAGAATATGATGCATTTTCTATATTACATCCCCCATAGAGAGCGCCGGACCCCGCCTCAAGACAGGCGCCTACACGAAAGTCAGAATATCGCGCATAAGAATATTCTCTTGCCTTCATGGCAAATAATATCGTTTTTTCATAAATTGCCTTTTTCATCCTAATCTCCTAGCATTTTATTCTTATCTTCTACTTTTATTTTCTAAATCTTTCATTATTTTTACCAAGCGGCTGGTACCCAGGCGGGAAGCCCCCAATTCCACAAATCTTTCTGCATCTTCAAAAGAAGCGATTCCTCCTGCCGCTTTTATTTTTACCCGATTCCCTATATGTTCCCGAAACAATGCAATATCTTCAAAAACTGCTCCTGCTTCCGAAAATCCTGTTGAAGTCTTAATAAAATCTGCTCCCGACTCTGTCACGATTTCACACATCCTGATTTTCTCTTCTTTTGTCAAAAGGCAGGTTTCAATAATAACTTTTAAAATATGATTTTGACAAATATCTTTTAATGTTCTGATTTCCTCCAAAATATCTGTATCTTTTTTACTTTTTAACTTTCCTATCGGAATAACCATGTCAATTTCATCTGCTCCGTTCTTCAATGCATCTTTTATTTCAAATTTTTTTGTTTCCGTCGTCATATACCCATTTGGAAACCCGATTACCGTACATATTTTCATCCGGTCTCCCACATATTTCCTTGCCTGACTGACATACAGCGGAGGAATGCAGACTGACGCCGTCTGATACTTTATCGCGTCTTCACAAAGTTCCTTTATCTCTTCCCATGTTGCTGTCTGATTTAGTAACGTATGGTCAACTTTATGTAGTATATTTTCTTTCATTGTACCCTCCATTCTATCTATAAACTACTAATCATAGTTTTCAATATCTTTCATCTCATCGCTTACCCAAAATAACTCCCTTTTTTTCATGGTAATCTTATCTGGATCCAGTTTATATTTTTTTATGGCAGATTTCCTCTTTTTAGAAGAGATATAATGAATTTCTACCTTTCCTGTTTTTTCGTTGTACATTGATTTCAAATCTGTCACACGTCCATTCATATACTGTCCCTTTTTTAAGTCAAATAAATCCAGGCAAGCCCCCTCCATAACTTTCCCATCTACATAATCATATAGACAGGCTTCTGCCCCTCCATCGACAAAATAATAAACATTGGAAATTACCTCCTGTTCCCCATCAGAATCCACATCAAGCACTGTATCAAAACTAGCATGATATGTTTTCGTATCTTCATCATAAATAGCATGATTAGCAAACAGTACTCTTGCCTTTTCTTCTTCCAACCCTATATAATATACTTCTGCTCCATATGGATTATATTGTTGCCGGACAAAAAAAAGAAAACCATCATGGCAAAGTACATTCTTAAAAGCTTCTATATGGCAGCTTTCTACTTTCCATTTAAATGTGGCGAGCAGCTCTTCCACACCACTTCTTGTACGTATCACTTCTACATATTTTTTCGATTTTCCCTGCCGCAAAGCTATCGTACTCTCCCCAACAGAAATCTTCTCTACATCAGGATTCCCAGTGCCTGCTTTCTTCTGCACATTCCGACCGAAAACGGGTTCATGCGAGCTTTCTGCTTTTAAAGTATCTTTTACCGAATCCTTTTCTAAAGGCACGCTCTTTCTCCCAAAAACATTACAGCCAGACAAAAAACATACCAACAAGACAAAAAGCAAATATATTTTCTTCAACTTTACTCTTCCTCACTCTAACATTATTATACCATCCGTCTTTATTAAGCATATTTAAATTATACTCTATACAGCAAGGCATTTCAATTAGAATCCGTGCTTGTACTTCCGCTTGACTTCTATCGTTATATTCCACTTTCTATTTTTCTGCTAAATTTCTGCTAAATTTCCTAATATTTACTTTCCCTTATGCAAATTTCATATTATAATGAAATATAGGACATGCTTAACTATATATGCAAATTTTAACATTGCAGAAATGAGGTATCAAATGAAACTGATTACAATTACAATACCATGTTATAATTCACAGGAATATATGAGCCATGCAATTGAAAGCGCACTTGTCTGCAAAGAAGACATTGAGATTTTAATCGTGGACGACGGCTCTTCCGATAATACCCTCAAAATTGCAAAAGAATATGAAAAAACGTACCCGGATACGATTCGTGCTATCCATAAAGAAAACGGCGGTCATGGTTCTGCCGTCAATACAGGCATTGCAAATGCAAGCGGTCTTTTCTTTAAAGTCTTAGATAGCGACGACTGGTTTGATGAAACAAGTCTGAAAAAAATTGTTCGCTTTATCAAATATGTTGCTAAAGAATCGATTCCTCTGGATTTGATCATCAGTAACTATGTTTATGAAAAGCCAAGTATAAACAAACAAAAATCCATTAATTATAAAAGCGCTCTTCCGAGCAATCAATTTTTTACATGGAATGAAGTGAAACACTTTAAAATGAGCCAGAATCTCTTAATGCATTCCCTGATGTATCGGACGCAGTTGCTACGGGATTGTAAGTTACAACTGCCGGAGCATACTTTTTATGTCGATAATATCTTTGCATTTACACCGCTTCCTTATGTTAAGCGAATGTATTACCTGAATGTGGACCTATACCGCTATTTTATTGGAAGAGACGATCAGTCTGTGAATGAAGCAGTTATGACGAGCCGCATTGATCAACAGATTAAGATTACAAAAATTATGATTGATTCTCACGATTTTCTTTCTTTGGAAAATAAAAAATTACAGAGTTACATGTTAAAATATTTATCCATGATGATGATTGTAAGCTCCGCTCTTTTGGTAAATGAAGGTTCTAAGGAAAATCTCGCAAAGAGGGATGAATTATGGGAATACCTGAAAAATAAAAATAAAAAGATTTACCAAATTATCCGAAACCGTAAATTTGGTCTTCCTTTGCAGTTAAAAAGTACCGTCGGCAAAAAAATCATTATTTATGGATATCACTTTTTTAACAAAATTTATTCATTTAATTAATTTTACAATTTAGGAGGCAGCCATGGGCGAATTACTATACTACAATGAAGAAGAAGAGTGGAATCGCGCTTTATTGCTTTATAATGCAGTACTAAAAGAAATCTGCACAAAATTGGAGATATTAAATAATGAATTTAAACTGGCGCACCAGTATAATCCGATTGAGCATATTACTTCACGAATTAAATCTACACAAAGCATTGCCCGTAAAATTCGCCATAAGAAAAAAGAACTTACGTTGGAAAATATTTTACGTTATATAAACGACGTGGCAGGCGTTCGAATTATTTGCTCTTTTACATCTGATATATATCGGATTGCCGATGCCATCGCAAAACAAAATGACGTTACTGTCATTAAAATCAAAGACTATATTGCAAATCCAAAACCTAACGGTTACACCAGTTATCATATGATTGTATCGATTCCTATATTTTTATCAAACGACGTTATTGATACAAAAGTGGAAATTCAGATACGGACAATTGCTATGGATTTCTGGGCAAGCTTAGAACATAAGATTTATTATAAATTTGAAGGAAAAGCGCCACAGGGGATTCAGGACGAATTGCGGGAATGTGCAAATATCATTTCCTTTCTCGATCAAAAAATGCTTTCCATTAATGAATCCGTACAACATTTTCAAGACGACTATTACCATAATCATCCTATTGATGCCGATATCTCTGTCGCAACTGCGGATGAATCAAAAAATGGAATTGTCAGCATCCCTGATTCCATTAAATCTTTGTTTAGCACCATAGAAGGAGAATAGGATATTTGGACTGGAAAGTGCGTAAAATAGGTATTTTCCAGTCTTTTCTTTTGCTCCGTGAGATTGTTTTGAGATTGATATCGAAGCACTTTTCACATATTCCATGAAAAGAGAATCTGATTGGAAATTCCTGTTGGACTATGATAAAATCCAAATTACGGAAAGTACCCATGACAGGGTGGTAGCCTCCCGAGCCAATGACCGGTTCACCGGAATACATAGGAAGGGAGGTGCGTGATATGACAGCTGCGGATATCGTATTGATATTTATAGGGATAATTGGCTTACTGATTTCCTTTGGTAGTCTGATTGTTGCGTTTCTGACCTTTCTCGATAAGAGAGACAGTAAGAAGAAATAAAACTGCCTATCCTGTCTGATCCACAGGATAGGCAGCGCTCATAAGAGCAAAGTCATCATCCGGGAGAATCCACCATTGGAGTGGGCAACTCCGTTTTGGGGGACACCTGTTACCAGCAGGTGTCCTTCTTTACGTTCAATATACCATATTCTGTGCGGCGTTTCAAGTGTTTTCTTTTTCCATTGCGGCAACATAATTAAGCGCATCGCCTGCTGCTCATTCAGCCCTGAGTATACTATCTGTCTTTATTTTAAACAAAATATTCACAAAAAATGCTAGCAATAATGCTGCACAAACCGCACATATACTCAATAAAATATACTATTTTTCTTTATACCCGTATTCCTCATTTACAAACATTACAACTTATCGTTACCATATTATGATATTTATTTTCAAAAAAATAAATTTTTCTGCCCTGCAACTTATACTTTCATCATTTTATTTTCCTTCAGCCGTGCAAGTAATTCAGCCGCACCTTTTTTTGTATCTTCTACAATTTCAGCAGGCGTCATTTTAACATGGCGAAGCGAATTATATTCTCTTATTTTTCTAATATCTTCCACATCAAACCGTTCACTTACTGTTGGCTCATTCATAGTCATCATCCTCACTTTCTATTAAAACAGACGCGGATATATCAGTAAGTCCTTATATTCATCAAAACTTTTTTGTTTCAAAATCCCAAAATCAATAAACTTCCCGGCCAATTCAACGGTATCTTCATCTGCCTCAATTATATTATAATCTATCTGGTCCAGATAATCCAATAATATTTTCAATTTTTCCTCATTGCATCCGCTAATTTCTCTTATTACAATATCTGAAATATATACCTCATACACCTTATTTTTAAATAATTCCCATAAATCCAATGTATTCTACATCTTCTCCGATGCATCCACCTGATACAGATAACTGACCACAGAAGTGTCTAAATAAACTTTAAGTTTTCGCATAATGTCCTCTCCTTATCAAAATAAAGTATACCAACAATTTATTTGCTCATTCAATAATTTTATGTCATACGACAGAACAAATTTTCTCTAAAAAATAAGGGCAGTTTCCCGCCCCTGCTTTCATCTGTTCTACAAGCATTTCTACCCTTGCATGGCATTCTTCGTCCACCTCATGCAGATATTTATTCAGTTTTGCATCCAACAACAGCCGGATATACTCACTTCTGCAGTTTGTCAACAGATACCCACCGCATCAGTCCGTATTTTCCTATGTTGTAGTGTGGCAGCCTTACATCCGGATAATAACATCCATCTTCTTCCAAATGATATACAATTTCATTTTCCTCAATAACCTCAGCCAGCTCTTTACCCATAATCTGCCTCCTGTCCATAATGCCTATTATTTCACCTATATCTGCCTTCTATAACTTCCTCTGTTCCCGACTTGCCATTCCAATCCCTCCTTGATTAATTTAAGTTTTATTGTTTCGTTGCAAAAAATAATAGGACTAAATCATCTGCAACCCCTTGATTTTACTAGGTTTCTTCTGATTTGTCCCTATTATAACACCCTCATCGTCTACGAACAGCCTGTCAACGCCTAACTGCTCGAAAGTGACAACATTGTCTTTCCGGCTTGCATCGTTTAAACGGCTCAGTCTCGCAGTCAGTGATTTCTTTGTTTTCTCCATCTGCTTAATGGTGTACCGCTCTCCTTTTTCCGCCTTTGTGACTTCGATTGCCAGCTCAATCTCCGATATCTGCCTTTCAATCATTGCCGCCTGTCTTT
Source organism: uncultured Lachnospiraceae bacterium (assembly GCA_947630925.1). Lineage (GTDB taxonomy): Bacteria > Bacillota > Clostridia > Lachnospirales > Lachnospiraceae > Butyribacter. Next base: position 304 of record CANRJM010000011.1, on the reverse strand, counting down.
CAGTGGAAAGCGGTATTTTCTCAAACTGCGAGTGCCCGATAATGACCGCATCATAATCCCCCGTCGCTATCCTTGAACAGAATTTTTTCCGGTTGGCAGGCTCAAAGTCCTTTTTCGTGGCGGCTAAAATGTTGGCTCCCGGATACAGGCGTAAAAAGTCGCTTGCCCACTGCTCCGTCAAATGGTTTGGCACTACGAATAAACTCTTTTGGCACAGCCCTAACCGTTTATTCTCCATTGCTGCGGCAATCATCTCAAACGTCTTGCCTGCTCCCACGCAATGCGCAAGCAGCGTATTGTCCCC
>CANRJM010000010.1 GCA_947630925.1 uncultured Lachnospiraceae bacterium | reverse complement strand
AAGAAGGTAAGCGGCGCAACCGGTTATAAGGTTCAGATTGCTAAGGATAAGAAGTTTAAGAAGGGCAAGAAGACCTACACGGTTAAGAGTGCAAAGACGACTAAGAAGACGATTAAGAAGTTAAAGAGCAAGAAGAAATACTTCGCGAGAGTCTGCGCTTACAAGAAAGCTTCCGGCAAGACGGTTACCGGTAAGTGGAGTAAGGCAAAGAGCGTCAAGGTAAAGTAGTCTGATGACGGAGGTGTAGTTAAAAACAGCGAGTAAAAACGCTGATAGAGATGTAGTTAAAAACAGCAAATAAAAGTGCTGATAGGAAATGGAGGTAAAATTTTGCAAAGAAAAAGAAATAAAATGCTATCCTTTCTTTTAATTGCTTCTCTCATTTTAACACTTGGGGCCGGTTATACACCGGCTTCAGGTGTAAGTGAAAAAGCAAAGGCGGCGGATGGGTATACCGATTTGAGTCAGGCAGAGATAGTAGAAGCCATGGGTGCAGGATGGAACCTGGGGAATCAGATGGAAGCTACTGACCAAAACGGGCCAAACGAATCTGCATGGAGCCATTATACGGTCGAGAAGTCTTTGATCCGCAATGTGGGAAGAGCAGGTTTTAAGTCAATTCGTATTCCGGTTTCATGGCTGAATCTGATTGGCAAAGCTCCTGATTATACGTTAAACGCAGTGCGTCTGGCAAGGCTAAAGGAAATTATTGACTGGGCTTTAGAATATAAGATGTATGTTATCATGAATATTCATGGAGACGGATATTCTACCGTTACGGGAGGATGGCTCCTTCCGGGAAAGGATGATGATGCCCAGGTTGAAATTAAGGCGAAGTATAAGGCTGTATGGGGACAGCTTGCGGATTATTTTAAGGATTATGACGAGCATCTGATCTTTGAGTCGATGAATGAGGTAGGCGCTGATATCGCTGGCAAAAGCGATGCGACGCTGAAGCAGATTCAGGATGTCTATAAAAATATCAACGACTATAACCAGATTTTTGTAGATACGGTAAGACAGAGCGGCGGAAATAATGATAAGCGCTGGGTGCTGATTCCTGGTATGAATACGGATCTTTCCCTGACGACAGGGTATGATCCGGCAGAGGAAAAAGAGGATACGGATTATGGTTTCCGGATTCCGGAGGATACATATCTTAGTAAGGATGTGCCGGAAGGACAGAAGCGTATCATGATTTCTGTTCATTATTATGCTCCTTGGGGCTTTTGCGGACAGGAAGATTATATTACCACACAGTGGGGCGATGAAGCAGATCCGGCCAAATCTGTCGGTTATCAGGGAGAAGATTACATGGAGCGCGGTTTTGCCCGCTTAAAGGAAGACTTTACGTCGAAAGGATATCCGGTCGTTATTGGCGAGTATGGTTCGATTGATAAATCCAATACAGTCAATTCGCTCAAAGGGGATTCTAAGAATTTGGAAAACCGTAAATATTATGCGTGGAAACTTTGTTCAGAATCGAAGGAAAACGGTATCGTACCGGTTTATTGGGATAACGGTCATAATGGCGAATTTGGCTTTGCCCTTTTTGACCGCGAAACATTTAAGGTAACGCAGCAGGATATTATTGACGGTATCATGTATGTATACGGTAAAAATCAGAAAGGCAATGCAACCGGTCTTTCTCTGAGCGAGCATTATTTAAAGATGGATACGGCGGATATGACGACTTATTTGGAAGCGACTCTGACGCCGGATTCATCCGATGATTTAATTACATGGAGTACTTCGGACAGCAGTGTGGCGAAGGTTACTTATAAAGGCGGCGTTATGCCAAGAGGTGTTGGAATCTGCGTGATTACGGCAACTGCTGCATCCGGCGCTGTAGACCGCTGCGTTGTAGAGGTAACGGAGCCGGAAGATTTGAAATTAGGTCTGTATGCGGGTAATTCCAATACATGGAAGACTTTATCGGCTACGGATTATCTGACTGTAAGAAGAGGGTCTGACGGAGGAAAATATACGATTAGCATGACTTATGATAAAAGTTTGATGTCTAAGCTAAATACCCTGTTCTTAAAGGATGTTACCGTTCAAAATGGAAATGCTGCGGAGTCCGCTGTAATAAGCATGGATGCAAAGCTTGAAAGTGTTTCCTTTAATGGTCATGCATGTACGTTATTAAAAGATACCTATAATTGGAAAAAGGATCTTACCCCTAAGCAAAATGACCAGGGCGAAATAGTACCGACTGCTCCTGCAGTTGACCTCTGTTTCCTGAATTATTGGTATGAACCGGATAATATTGTTAGCGATGTAAAGAAGAATACGGCAGGTCAGTGTTATGATTTCCCATCAGACTGGTATGTAACCGGCGATAATACCATTGAGATGACATTAACCATTTCTAATCCGGTTTTTGAGCCAAAAGAGAGCGGGGAGAAGGTTCTGGCATCGAATCTTGCGTTAAGCAATGACGATTTGAAACTGGCTGCCGGCTGGCAGTATACTCTTCTGCCTGTTACAGATCCGGCTGAGGCAAATGAAGCAATTGCCTGGATAAGTGATAATACAAAAGTTGCTACTGTTGATAAAAATGGCGTGGTTACTGCTGTAGCTCCTGGCGAGACTGTGATTCATGCTTATACGGGAGAATCCGGACAGCATGTAACTTGTCCGGTAACTGTTGTCGCAGAGGATGATGGAACACTGGTTTCGCCAACACCGCAGAGAACGCCGAAACCAAAGGCAACACCAGCACCGGGCGGAAACACACCGGCTCCGGGCGGAAACACAACGCCAGCGCCGGGTGGAAACGCAACACCAGCGCCAGGCGGAAACACACCGGCTCCGGGCGGAAACACAACACCAGCGCCGGGCGGAAACGCAACACCAGCGCCGGGCGGAAACGCAACACCGGCACCGGGTACAAACGTAACACCGGGTACAAACAACAAACCGAATACAACACCGGGCAAGGTAACAGCGCCGAAGAAAGTAACCTTAAAGAAGGTAAAATCAACGAAAAAGAAGACGTTGCTGGTGCAGTGGAAGAAGGTAAGCGGTGCAACCGGTTATACCGTTCAGATTGCAACCGATAAGAAATTCAAAAAGGGTGTAAAGAAATATGCGGTTAAAGGAGCAAAGACGACAAAGAAGACCATCAAGAAGTTAAAGAGTAAGAAGAAGTACTTTGTAAGAGTCAGCGCTTATAAGAAAGTTTCCGGCAAGAAGTATACCGGAAAGTGGAGTTCGGTAAAGAAAACGAAGATAAAATAAACAAGATAAAATAAACCGTTAGTAAGATTGTCTGATTCGCAACAATATAATAAGAACGGAAACAGAAAAAGCATCCGCCGGCATGACGCCTTTGTGGGACGACGTGCGGCGGGCGCTTTTTTTGCGTTGTTTCTTCTATGGGAAAATGCAAAGAACGCGGCGGCAGACAACAAGAATTGTGAAGAACGCAGCCTATCAGCCCCTGTAAAGGATAAGAACCTCCGGCAGCGTAACTGCCAGAGGTTCGGTTTGTTTGAGTATGGACATAGGTTTTTTAGTTAAAATATCTTTCCAACAGACCTTTGAAAGCCTTGCCGTGTCTGGCTTCGTCGCGGGCCATCTCATGAACGGTGTCATGAATGGCATCCAATCCCAGCTCTTTTGCCTTCTTAGCAAGAGCCGTTTTTCCGGCAGTAGCGCCGCATTCAGCTTCTACACGCATTTCAAGGTTTTTCTTAGTGCTGTCAGTAACGATTTCACCAAGAAGTTCTGCAAATTTAGCGGCATGTTCAGCCTCTTCATAAGCAGCTTTTTCCCAGTAAAGACCAATTTCCGGATAACCTTCACGATGTGCAACTCTGGCCATTGCCAGGTACATACCTACTTCGGAACATTCTCCGTTAAAATTGTCGCGGAGTCCCTGAAGGATTTCCTCGTCAACGCCCTGTGCCACGCCGACTACATGCTCGGACGCCCAAGTCATTTCTCCTTCCTGCTTCTTGAATTTTTCAGCAGGAACGCCGCACTGAGGACATTTTTCAGGAGGGGTGTCTCCCTCATGAACATATCCGCATACAGTACATACATATTTTGCCATTGTCTTACCTCCTTTTCCTAATTGATAATATTTATAATTATATTTTTTGATGTAATATTTGTCAATAATATATATTTAATATCAGTGAAAATATCAGTGAAAAATGGATGGAAATAAATATACAAGGTTGATAATATTGAAATTTTGGAAAGAGTGTGGTAGCATAAAAATACCTTAACTTTGTTTGTGAACAAATTATATAAATCCAATCGAAACAATATGCTATTCTAAATCTGCGGGATCAAATTTATTTTAGTCTACACTGTGTATATGGTTTGGGGATTTAAGAATTTTGCGGTAGAGACAAAGTTAGTGGGGAAGCCTTTTGGCAGTCGTTTAAAAATTTTTGGGAAATGATAAGGATTTTTCGGAAATTTTTAAATAGACGATTGCAAAATTCCAGATATATTCTATGGATTCCCTGCGGGCGCGCTGGATGCTGCAAATGAATCTGCACATCTTTGCTTTGCCTTTCATTGAACGGACAAAACACCACAGGCATGTTTGCTCTGTATTCGCCTCGTAATGATACGTGAAGCGTTGCCGCTTAAGTATCGACTGAGCTTGAAATACCTGTTTATGATGATTGTTGTTCTGCGGGCATATTATATTTCTGATTATTTCGCAATTGTCTAAATTTAAAAAAAGGGGGAAAAACATTGAAAAGAGAAACAGGAAAATTTTTTGCAGTACTCTTAACGTGCGCGTTAGTGCTGAGTTCCGTTGGGCTTACCCTGGGAAAAGCTTCGGCGAAAGAGCTTACGTTAAGTACGGGCGAATATGTGAAAATGGAAGGCTCCTGGAGAAGAGGCAGCAGTGCGCCAAATGATTTAAATGTTATCGACAGTATAACATTTAAAGATACCGTAGAGGTAATAGACCACGAATGGGGTAACTGGCTTCAGGTTAGCAATATGGATTATACAGGCATAACCCAGCCAAAGCTGGAGGTATGGTACAATGTCAATGGCGATAACCTGAAGGTCAGCGCAGACAAAGGGGACGAAAGTTGGTCTCATGAGATTGAGCCAGAGGGAACAACCGGCCATGGCGTATATGATCTGACGACAGACGATAAAGTTATCTATCTTACTTGTGACAAAGGTTTGGAGATCCTTTCTTTCCGCATTTATGATGGAAGCGTAACGGCGGAGAGTACAGCCGCACCGACAGCTGATCCGTCAAAAGCAACTCCTACGCCGCCAAGAGAGCCTAGCAAGGCAGTATGGCAAGCGGCAGATGGAAAAAACTATACATTGTCAGTAAAGAAGGATCGCGCGCGCGTGACTCTTACGGGTTCATGGGACAGTGTGCAGAATATGGGATTTTTTATTGACAGGGTAACAGAGGCTAATCCGGAGAGTTCTACAAAGGACTTTTCGGCAAGTGTGAACCTTACTATAAATAACAAATATAAGTTTACAAACATTGGCGAAGAACTGACCTGCGCATATGCATATGGAAACGGTATTATCAATATGTATGGGAAAACGGGAGATACGGTATCATCTGATGATGGAAGCGCTATACTGTATATACAAAACAGTACGGGTGTATATTTGCGTGTAGGCGGAGATACAGATGCTGCAAATACGAAGATGACAACCATAACCTACGATTTTACGTTTACAAACTGGTATACGGGCGTTGATGAAACGGCGGCGCCAGGTGGAGAAGCAACGGCGGAGCCTGGTACAGAAGCAACACCGGCACCGGACGACAGCACGCCTGCACCTGGTGGAGACGCAACACCGGCACCGGGCGACAGCACGCCTGCACCTGGTGGAAACACGCCTGCACCGGGCGGAGATGATGCAACGCCTGCACCTGGTGGAAACACAACGCCTGCACCTGGTGGAAACACGCCGGCACCGGGTGCAAACGCAACACCGGCACCTGGCGGAAACGTAGCACCGGGCACAAACAACACACCGGACACAAACAACACACCGGGTACGGTAACAGCTCCGAAGAAGGTAACCTTAAAGAAGGTAAAATCAACCAAGAAGAAGACCGTATTGGTACAGTGGAAGAAGGTAAGCGGCGCAACCGGTTACAAGGTTCAGATTGCTAAGGATAAGAAGTTTAAGAAGGGCAAGAAGACTTACACGGTTAAGAACGCAAAGACGACCAAGAAGACGATCAAGAAGTTAAAGAGTAAGAAGAAATACTTCGCGAGAGTCTGCGCTTACACGAAAGCTTCCGGCAAGACGGTTACTGGCAAGTGGAGTAAAGTAAAGAAGGTAAAAGTAAAGTAAGTTTACTTTTAGACGGCAAATAAGGCAGAAATAGAATAGCAAAAAGAAAAGGGCAGCGTGCGAACGCTGCTCTTTTTCAAGAAACTGGAAAATGCGAAAGCGCAGATACATATTGCTTTTCGCTTTTTATCCGCATATAATATAGAAAGAATGGCTTGCGATTTATTTTTATCAACAGGAGAAAAATGAAAGAACGGATATATTATGAAACAGAAGGAAATGTATAAATTTTATCTCAGAAGACTATATCGAAATCTCCGGACTTTTTTGAAATGGGGAATCTTTTCTTCTGTGGTTGGAATAGTAGTAGGGGCTTTTAGTACGCTTTTTGCTTTTTGTTTGAAAGAAGTTACAGATTTTCGTACGGAAAGACCATGGCTGATTCTGCTGCTTCCGCTTGCAGGTGTTGGTATTGTATGTTTATATTATTTGTTTCAATATAAAAACGACAGAGGGACAAACCTGGTATTGTCAACCATTCATGCAGAAACAGAACTTCCCTTTAAAATGGCGCCGCTGATTTTTATTTCTACTATTATAACGCATTTATTTGGCGGTTCTGCGGGACGTGAGGGGGCCGCGCTGCAGTTAGGGGGAAGTATTGGAAATCAGCTTGGAAGATGGTTTCGTTTTGATGAGAAGGACAGGCGTATTGTTGTAATGTGCGGTATGAGCGCAGCGTTTGCGGCGATTTTTGGGACGCCCGTTGCGGCTTCTGTCTTTGCAATGGAGGTAGTCAGCGTAGGCGTTATGTATTATGCGGCGTTGGTTCCGTGCGTATTTTCCTCTCTGGTGGCCTCTAAATTTGCGACAAATATGGGAATCAGACCCAGTGTGTTTCAGATTTCGCATATACCGGGATTTCATGTTGCGCCAAGTATAAAAATCATATTGCTTGCGGTCTGCTGCGCGGGATTGAGCGTGCTTTTTTGCGTGGTTTTGCATTCATTGGGGGATTTTTATTATGCAAAATTCAAAAATCCATATATCCGAATTATTTTTTCTGCGCTCCTGATTATACTTTTGACGGCAGCGCTTCATACGACGGACTATATGGGGGCGGGCGTTCCGGTAATCGCTGATGCGATAAAGGGCGAGGTACGGTCGGAAGCGTTTCTGTTAAAAATAGTATTTACTGCTTTGACTTTGGAAGCGGGATTTAAGGGTGGAGAGATTGTACCATCTTTCTTTGTGGGGGCAACGTTTGGCTGTTTCTTCGGGCAGATTGTCGGCATTTCGCCGTCGTTATGCGCGGCGGTCGGCATGATAGCAGTATTTTGCGGGGTAACGAATTGTCCGGTTACGTCAATGTTGATTGCATTTGAGTTGTTTGGTTATGAAGGAGTTCCCTATTTTCTTATCGCAATCAGTGTGAGTTATCTGATGTCTGGTTATTATGGGTTGTATCACGACCAGACAATCGTATATTCAAAATATAAAGCGGAGTATATTAACCGAAAGGCGCAGGATTAAATGTTGTAGAAGGGAGAAGGATTGTATGGAACGATGGAAGAAATGCATGGCGTGGGTTTTGATGATGGCGTTGTCTGTCTGCAGTCTGTATGCGGGGGAGGGCAATGTGAAGAAACCGTCGGCGGCTAAAGCGAAAGCCGCTGCAAAGGTTTTAACCGTCAATGGGAATACAAAGGTAACGAGGGCTAAGAGCGCATACCGCGGTCTGGGAGCGGTTACCTGCAACGGTTCATCACGCCTGATGATGGATTACAAGGAGGAGCATCCCAAGGCGTACTGGGAGATTATGAACTGGCTTTTTAATACAAAGACGGGAGCCGGTCTGTCCCATATTAAAATTGAGCTTGGCAGCGACAGCGACACTTCTTCCGGCGCAGAACCAGCAACGAAGCGGACGTCTGCACAAAAAGCAAATGTCAGGAGAGGAGCGGGTTATATGTTTGCGCATGATGCGTTGACGATTAACCCCAATATCAGCCTTGACATGCTTTGCTGGGGAATGCCGGCATGGGTAGAGCAGGCGTATGAAAAGAGCAATAAGGCAGGCTATAAAGCGCGTTATAAGTGGTACAAAGAGACGTTGGATGCAGCGTATGATGAATGGGGACTTCGGTTTTCTTATGTCAGCGCAAATAGAAATGAAAGAGAGATTGAAAAAGGATGGACAAAGTATCTGGCAAAGTCTCTGAATAATGAAAAAATCCAGAGATATGACTATGGCAAGATTAAAATTGTTGCGGCGGACGAGTCAGATAATATGTACGTGGCTGATAAGATGCTAAAGGATAAGTCCTATCGGAATGCGGTAGATGTGATTGGCTGCCACTACAATTCTTATATGAATTCTAAAGTAAAGAAGCTGCATAAAAAATATAAAAAAGAAATCTGGTTCAGCGAAGGGGCTTCTGTGGCAACGGATTCCATTTTTGGGGCAAATAATACAACAGATGGTCAGACGACTTCCGGCACGAATGGGATGCTGGATATTGCAAACCGTATTATTATCGGAATGGCGCAGTCTGATATGACGTTATATGAATTTCAGCCGGCGGTTGCTTCCTATTATGATGGAGCGGTGTATTATCCAAAACAGCTTGTAGGAGCGAATACGCCCTGGTCCGGGTACTATTCGGTAACGAATGGATTGGTTATGGCAATGCATTTCAATAATTTTATCAAAAAAGGCTGGCGTTTTGTTGACAGCGGTTCTTATGGAGACGGGACGCAGACCGACCATTGTATTACCAATACAAAGGATACTTATCTGACTGCCATGAACAAGAAAACAGGGGATTATTCTACCGTGATCACGAATGACAGTAAGACAAGCCGGACTTATCAGGTAAAAGTATCTCATGTAAAGAAGGCGGCATCAAAGGTTGCCGTATGGGAGACAAGGAGCGCCGGTAAGACGGAGGCGTATGATGCGCACTGGCTGGACAAAATTGCGGAAGTAACGCCGAAGAAGAATGGAAGCGTCTATAGTTATACCATAACGGTTAAGCCGTATTCCATGGTAACTTTGACGACAACGGCGGGGCAGCAGACTTATGCCCAGAGGAAAGCAAAAACAATGGGAAACGATACTGCGGGGAATACCGTGTTATCCCTTCCATATGAGGATAACCTGGAATACAAAAGCGCTTATCTAAAGAGAAGGGGCGCTGTACCCCGTTATACGAATGATTTGAATGGAGCATTTGAGGTAGTAAAGCTTTCCGGCGGCAACCACGTATTAAAACAAAAAATCAATCAGGACCGTGTCAGCAGCGGCTGGTCGGGAACTGCCGTAAATCCGACTACTTCTCTGGGGGATGACAGATGGCGCGATTATATTGTATCTGCTGACGTTATGCTGGATCCGGATGAAAAAGGCAATAATTATGCGGCGATATGTGCGCGCTATAATACGTCTGCTGTTTCTGCGGAAAACGGCTATTGGCTGCGTTTGTACCGGAGCGGTTCCTGGGCGTTATACACCAATCAGGGAAAACTTGCCATAGGAAAAAGCAAAATTAAGGGGATGCGGGAAGGCAGATTTGTCAATTTAAAACTAAAAGTTAATGGAAATACGATTACGGCGTATATCAATCATATTGCCGTAACGCAGAACACCATAACAAAATCTCCGGTCAATTCCGGTCGGATTGCACTGGGAAGCGCATATTATAAAAACTGCTTTGACAATATCCGGGTAACGCCGATTGAAGGCGGGGTAGAAACCGTTACCAGAATAGATGACATGGATTCCGCTGTTACGTTTACCGGTTCCGTAGACAGATTGCAGAGCCAGAGTTATCTCAACTACGGAAGAACGGTTTCTGCATTGAAAAAGCGGGGAGCGGCTCTGTCATATACATTTAAGGGAACCGGTATCAGCCTGATTGGGGCAAACTCAGTTGAGGCGAAGGCAAGGATTGTTTTAGACGGCAAGGTACAAAGCAACAGTTATCCCGTCAAAGAGACAGGGGACAGAACAGCTTTTTATCAGATAGGAAATTTAGTAGATAAGGAACATACTATAAAGGTGGAACTGCTAAATGATGAGGCGTTGAACGTGGATGTATTGGAGATATCCGGAGCGAAATGTTCTACAAGCGCAGCGGCAGCAGAACAGATTTCTGCAGCAAAGAAAGAGTTTTCTCTTTCTTATGGAGAATCGGCGGCATTTGGGGTAACAACCGTTCCTGTAGACGCAATGGAAGGGGTTGTCTATACGACTTCTAATCTGGCGGTAGCTGTAGTGACTTCGGATGGGAAAATTTACGGAAACGGCGCGGGGACAGCGACCGTTACGGCAACCGCTGTAAATGGCAGACAGGTTTCCGCAAAAGTTACGGTAACAGAACTTGCAATTACGCCGCGAAGCGGTATCCGCGTTGGAGCAGGCGAGAAGCTGACAATGAAAGCCTCTTATTTGAAGGGGATTCATCAGGCAAAAATTGTCCGCTGGAAAACAAGTAATAAAAAACAGGCAGGCGTGTCCGGCAAAGGCATTGTAAAAACAAAGAAAGCAGGATATGTTACGATTACAGCAGTTGGCGCAAACGGATATGAGGGAAAGGCGGTTGTCCATATCCTTAAAGCGCCATACCGTATTAAGGCAAAGAAGAAAATGACGCTGAAAAGAGGAAAGAAAAAGAAGCTTCATTATTCGATACCGAAAGGCTGCTGCGCAACAAAGGTTTCTTTTAAAAGCAGTAAGAAATCCATAGCGGCTGTTACGAAGGATGGCATTCTGCGGGCGAAGAAGCGGGGGACCTGCACGGTTGCCATAAAGGCATATAATGGAAAGAAAGCAAAGATTAAGGTAACGGTAAAGTAAGTTTATGCAAAAGTAAGGCACAGTAAGTTTGTGTAAAAAGTAGTTGACAAGTTGCATGGAATATGATATTCTAGCAAAGGCTCTGTGGAAAGCAGACCAACACTGCCGTAGACAGTAGGCGCCGGCAAACCGGCATAAGGACAACCGCCTACCGAGGAAGAGATAGAATTTATGGATGATTTTATACCTCTCTGTTTGCGTGCAGAGAGGTTTTTCTATGTAAAAAGCTTACGTGCAGTGAAAGGATGATCATGCATCATCCCGGAAAATATGGGTATGTCCCAGGAAAGGAGAGTTTGCTCATGGCAAAGATTGAATTAAAACAGCCTATCATTGACGAAATTTCTTCTAAAGTCGATGGCGCTGCAACTGTTGTATTGGTTGATTACCGCGGTCTTACGGTAGAACAGGATACACAGCTTCGTAAACAGCTTAGGGAAGCGGGATGTGAGTATAAAGTATATAAGAACACGCTGATGAAACGCGCGTTTGAAGGTACTGATTTTTCGCAGTTAGATGGACTGTTAGACGGACCATCTGCTATTGCTGTCTCTAAGGAAGATGCTACTGCTCCGATTCGTATATTGAGCAAGATGGCAAAGGATGTCGAAGCGATTGAATTTAAGGGCGCAGTTGTAGAAGGCGTATTTTATGATGTTGATGGAATTAAGTCGCTTGCAAGTATTCCTTCCAGAGAGGAGCTTATTTCCAAGCTGCTTGGTTCTTTACAGTCCCCTGTTACAAATCTTGCCCGTGTTCTTAACCAGATTGCGGAGAAGGGCGACAGCGTAGCAGAAGCATAGTATTTATCTGCCGCTGTAACATGGAAACGAAACTATTATTATTTTAGAAAATTACGGAGGTATTAAAATGACGACTCAGGAATTTATTGATGCGATTAAAGGCATGACTGTTTTAGAATTAAATGATTTAGTAAAAGCTTGCGAGGAAGAATTCGGCGTATCTGCAGCAGCAGGCGTTGTTGTGGCAGCAGGTGGCGCAGCAGGCGCTGATGCTGCAGAGGAGAAGGATGAGTTCGATGTAGAACTTACGGAAGTAGGGCCAAATAAGGTTAAGGTTATCAAGGTTGTCCGCGAAGTAACCGGATTAGGTCTTAAGGAAGCTAAAGAAGTAGTTGACGGCGCTCCTAAGGTTGTTAAGGAAGCTGCTGCTAAGGAAGAAGCAGAAGAGATTAAAACAAAGCTTGAAGCAGAGGGAGCTAAGGTTACTCTTAAATAATGGATGATTTTCATAAAGAGACAGAAAAGCGCCGCAACGTGCGGCGCTTTTTACTTTGCCGTATAGGAAGTTGCAGCCAATACAGCGGGCGTACCGGCAATATACTGACGTTGCCTTTTTATGACATTGCCTGAATACGGCAAAAAGGGAAAACCCGCAACAGGATTATCTGTGATGGCGCGGGTTGTGTTCAGGATGGTTAGGGCGGCATTTTTTTTCGCATGCAAGATTAAGCAGGCTTGCCACTTCGTTCCAGGAACGCTTTAAACAGAAAATTTTTCTGTTCCACTGCCGGTTACACTGGAATGTCAGAAGAAACCGGTTGAGAAAGTTCATAAAGACACCTCAATACATTTTGCTTATTGTATTATAGTATGTATTGGATAGAAAATGTTTCCTGCCATATGGCAAAAAAATAAGCGGAAAGAATACAGAAATCCTGATTTTTCCCGCATGAAGATATTAGGTACGATTACAAAAGCCCCTACCCAACAGATAACTGCCAAATAAAGACTTTTAGTACGCGATCAGGGGTTCGAACCCTGGACACCCTGATTAAGAGTCAGGTGCTCTGCCAGCTGAGCTAATCGCGCAAATAATGTATTTTTCAGACAACGGGACTATTATAGCAAATTGAATATAAAAAAGCAAGCCCTTTTTTAAAAAAACTTAAACTTAAAAAAACTTAAACTTGCATTCAAAGCCCGTATCTGCGGGATTTCTAAACAAAAAACCGTTATTCTGAGATTTTAAGTTGTAAAAGAAGCGTTCTTGCCCTATACTGTATTTAGTGGGAGAAAGGAAGCGGTTATTTTGGAAATGTTGCATCGGCACAACAGGGAGGTAAAAGATGATAGCAAAAAAGATGTTACAGTATGTAGAAGGAAGTTCCGTTACCCGTGCGATGTTTGAAGAGGGCAAGCGGTTGGCGCAGATTTATGGAAAAGAGAATGTATATGATTTCAGTCTGGGAAATCCGAGCGTAGAACCGCCGAAAGCAGTTAATGAAGCGATGATTTCCATACTTCGGGATATGGATTCCAATTATGTGCATGGTTATATGAATAATGCAGGGCATGAAGAGGTGCGCGATACAATAGCGAAATCGCTGAACCAGAAATTTGGGACACGGTTTTCTTTAAAGAATATTATTATGACAGTTGGCGCGGCAGGCGGTTTAAATGTTATCTTAAAGACTCTTTTGGATCCGGGGGATGAGGTTATTGCCTTTGCGCCATATTTTGGGGAATATAATCATTATGTGGCGAATTTTGATGGAAAGATGGTTGCGGTTTCGCCATGTATACCGGATTTTCAACCTAATTTGGCTGAACTCGAAGAAAAACTGACGCCGAGGACAAAAGCCGTTATCGTAAATACGCCGAATAATCCGACAGGAGTTGTTTATTCGGAGGAGGTAATACAGCGGCTGGCGGCGATTTTAGAGAAAAAGCAGAGGGAATTTGGCACGGCAATTTATCTGCTTGCGGACGAGCCGTATCGGGAACTTGTTTATGACGGAGTGGAAGCGCCGTATCTGACAAAGTATTATGCAAATACCATTGTGGGATATTCCTATAGCAAGTCTTTGTCGCTTCCGGGGGAGAGAATTGGTTATCTGGTAATTCCGCAGGAAGCGGAGGATTTTGAGAATCTGGTAAATGCAGCAACGATTGCAACGAGAATCCTTGGATTTGTCAATGCGCCGTCCCTGCAGCAGCTTGCCGTAGCAAGATGTGTAGAGGAAGCAGTCGATCTTTCCGTATATGATGCAAATCGGAAGTTATTGTATGACAAGTTGATTTCTCTGGGATTTGAATGTGCAAAGCCGCAGGGCGCTTTTTATATGTGGGTAAAGGCGTTGGAAGAGGACGACAGTGCATTTGTGGCGAAGGCAAAGGAATTTCAACTGCTTTTCGTACCGGGCAGCTCTTTTATGTGTCCGGGTTATGTGCGGATTGCATATTGCGTTGATATTGATATGATAAAACGTTCCTTTGCGGCCTTTGAAAAACTTGCGGAGTGTTATCGCAGTAAGGGAAAATAGCGGGTGGATTATGGAGAAAAAATAAAAGGAGAACGATATGGGCAGTTGGAAAGATAATATAAGGAAAATAAATCCGTATGTACCGGGGGAACAGCCGGATTTTCCGGATATGATTAAATTAAATACAAATGAGAATCCATATCCGCCGTCTCCGGAAGTGCGTAAGATTTTAGACGCCTATCCGGAGAGTTTGCTGCGGTTGTATCCGGATCCAAACTCTGCCAAGCTGGTAGAAGCGATTGCTTCTTATAATAAACTGCGAAACGATCAGGTATTTGTGGGTGTTGGATCGGATGATGTTTTAGCGATTGCTTTTATGACTTTTTTTCATTCAGACAAACCTATTTTGTTTCCGGATATTACCTATTCTTTTTATGATGTTTGGGCGGAGCTTTTTCGGATTCCGTATGAGCAGATTCCGTTAGATGAACATTTTGAGATAGTACGCAGCGATTATTATAAAGAAAATGGCGGCGTAGTGATCGCAAATCCAAACGCTCCAACCGGCATCTGCCAGAGCATAGAGGCGTTGGAGGATATTATTGTACATAATCAAAATGTAGTGGTTATCCTTGATGAGGCATATATTGATTTTAGTAATATGTCGGCGCGAAAACTGATTGACCGGTATGAAAATGTATTGATTGTGCAGACATACTCTAAATCCCGTTCGCTTGCCGGGATGCGTATTGGGCATGCGATGGGAAATCCGGAGCTGATTGCTGCCATGAATGATGTGCGTTTTAGTTTTAACAGTTATCCCATGACAAGATTGTCTGTTGAAATTGGTGCGGCGGCAATACGGGATACGGAGTATTTTGAGAAGATACGCAGAAAGGTCATTGAAACGAGGGAGTGGACGAAAAAGGAGTTAAAACGCCTGGGGTTTCTATTTGGCGATTCGATGGCAAATTTTATTTTTGCCAGGCATGAAAAGGTTGCGGCGCAGACAATCTTTGATAAACTGAGGGAGAAGCATATTTTTGTGCGCCATTTTTCTTCTCCCCGTATTGAAAATTATCTGCGTATCTCGATTGGTACCGAGCAGGAAATGAAAACATTGATTCGCGAGATGGAGCGGATTATACAGTAGGGAGATTAAAAAAGTTGTAAAAAGGTGTTGACATTTGTTTGGGACTATAATATAATCTTACTTGCGTCGCAGATAGGGAAATTAAGGAAATCTTTGATTCGGGGTGTGGCTCAGCTTGGCTAGAGTACCTGATTTGGGATCAGGGGGTCGCAGGTTCGAATCCTGTCACCCCGATTAGTGACGTAAATCAAATAGAGAGAGGCAGATATGACAGTCTTCTATTATGCGGGTGTAGTTCAATGGTAGAACACCAGCCTTCCAAGCTGGATACGTGGGTTCGATTCCCATCACCCGCTCTTATACGTGTCAATAGCTCAGCTGGATAGAGCAACGGCCTTCTAAGCCGTAGGTCGGGGGTTCGAATCCCTCTTGACACGCTTTATGGTGGGTATAGCGCAGTTGGTTAGCGCGCCAGATTGTGGCTCTGGAGGCCCTGGGTTCGAATCCCAGTATCCACCTTATGATAGTCCTTGTTATTTTTAGCAGGGATTTTTTTATCAACAGTGGGCTATCGCCAAGCGGTAAGGCACAGGACTTTGACTCCTGCATTCGTGGGTTCGAATCCCGCTAGCCCAGTATAAATATACGGAGACGGACCGGATAGATGACATTATCCCAGATAGGGATATGGTTTGTCCGGTGTATTGGAAAGGAATGGGGACAGCATAAGCCTGTCCTTATTTTATTGTTTACGGACGCTGTTTTGTCTGGAAATAAGGGTATG
Source organism: uncultured Lachnospiraceae bacterium (assembly GCA_947630925.1). GTDB lineage: Bacteria > Bacillota > Clostridia > Lachnospirales > Lachnospiraceae > Butyribacter. Next base: position 46,919 of record CANRJM010000010.1, on the reverse strand, counting down.
ATTCTTTTTAAAAATATGGTATAATATAAAGACAAATTATATGCTGTAAAAAAGGAAGGAGAGTGCAGATGAAGAAAGTTTTATGGAAAGGCGGCTGTATTGCTGTATTTGCAGCAGCAGTTGCGGTATTGCCGGCTTTTGGAACCGGCCAGCCTACCCGGGCTGTCGCGGCGGAAGAAGCGGCAACAGTAGAAGAGGTAACATTTTCCCATAAGAGCGGTGTGTATGATTCCGGTTTTTCGTTGGAGCTTACGGCTGCGGAGGGAACTACCATCTACTATACGACGGATGGAAGCAATCCGACAAGCAGTGAGGGCAGCGAGCATGCGCAGAGATTCCAGTATACGGGACCAATCACTATTACGGACAGAAAAGAGGATGCGAATGTTCTGTCAGCAGTAGATCCGGCAAAGTTTGATTCTGCATATGCGGATTGGGACAGTAAGAATCAGACGTTTAACAATTCACTTAGCAGTAAAATGCCTTCAAACGCTGATGTGGATAAGATTACGGTAATCAAAGCGGCAGCTATGGACAGCGCCGGAAATTATTCAGCGGTTGTGACAAATTCTTATTTTATAGGAAGTATGGCAGATCATATTTCAGGAATTAAAGAAAGCTGCGAGGCTTCCGGTTTGGATTTGTCTATTATGTCCATTTCCATGAATTATGACGACCTTTTTGATGCAGAGAAGGGAATCTACGTACATGGAAATATTTTTGACGAGGCATTAAAAGAATATCTGGCGTCCGGTAAGAGAATTACTTCACAAAATGCCATCGATGTAGCGCGGGAATTGGATGCGAACTATAAGCAGAAAGGAAAGACATGGGAGCGCGCAGCGCACATTGATTATTTTGAGAGTAACGGAGAAAATACTGCCGTGAAGCTGCAGCAGGATTGCGGAATCCGTATTCAGGGCAATTATTCGCGTTCTGATTATCAGAAGAGTTTCCGTTTATATGCCAGAGAAGATTATGGCAAGAAAAATTTCAAATATGCATTTTTTAAGGATTCCACAAAGAATGACAATGGAGAGCCGGTTGACAAGTACAAAAAGCTGAATTTGAGAAACGGCGGAAATTGTGCATTTTTAGGAAAATACAACGATGCATACTGGCAGTCATTGATCCGCGACTTAAAATGCGAGACGCAGGGAACGCGTGTCTGCGTCGTCTATCTGAACGGAGAGTACTGGGGAATCTATGCATTGCAGGAAGATTATGATGACAATTATTTTGAAGAGACACATGGCGTAGTAAAAGATGACGTGGTTCTTTATAAGGGAGATGCGGAGGCGCTTGCCCTTGGTTATGAGTTAGATGAAGGAAGCCTGCCGGATGGCGAGGAGGATGAAAGCTACTATTTCCATGAGTTATTGGATTTCTTTAAGAGTCATAATGATCTTTCCAAGCAGGAAGATTATGAAGCTTTTTGTAAATTGGTGGATGCAGAGTCTGCGCGGGATTACTTTGCGGTACAGATATGGATTAACAACAAGTGGGACTGGCCGGGCAAGAACTGGTCCGTATGGAAAACGACAAATACGGATGAGACAAATCCATATGCAGACGGACGTTGGCGTTTTTGCTTCTATGATATGGACTTTGGCGGTGTGTCAGGTGCAGGAGAAGCTCTTACCAATACCATTAAAGAGGACAATTATAAGGATTATGGTTTGTTAGATAAGAGAACAGACAATCCGGTTGTGCTGATTTATTCTTATCTGATGACAAATAAAGGATTCCGGGAGGATTTTGAAAATTCTTTAAGCGGCCTTAGCCAGAAGAATTTTGAGAAGAATACGGCAATTGCGGGACTGGATGTATTTAAGGGAACATGGGAGCCGTTACTGGATCAGTTCTTTAACCGGTTCAGCCATGTCAGCACGGCGCATGATGCCATTTATGGTTATTATGGAACATACAACTGTCTCAAAGCGTTTCTTGAGAAAAGGCCAGGAGGCATTCCCGGCATGATTCAGTGGGTAAATGATTATTTTGCAAATGCGGAATCCGGTTATAGCAAGGCTATATGGAATGCAGCCGACGGGGTGGATCATGAATTGACTGTAGAGAATAACAGTGCAAGCCTGACCATTCAGGGCACATGGGGAGTCATAGAAAATCTTGGATTTTTTAACGACAATACATCTACTAAAGAATTTACGTCAGATGTGAGCCTTACTGTGAACGGCCAGTATACGTTTACCAATATAGGATCGGGTCTTACCTGCGCAAGAGAGTATGCAAACGGGCTTCCAAATAAATGGAGTACCAGCGCCCTGCCGTTGGCAAGTAATGTTGCGAATGCGGTTTTGGCAGCAAGTGAGGGTGGAATTGTCTTACAGGTGGATGGAAAAGATACTACCATTACATCTTTAACTTATAACTTTACATTTTCAGGCTGGTTAGCGCCGGCACCAGGCGGAAACGCAACACCGGCACCGGGTGGAAACGCAACACCGGCACCGGGCGGAAGCAATACACCGGCACCGGGTGGAAGCAGCACGCCGGCACCGGGCGGAAGCAGCACGCCGGCACCGGGCGGAAGCAGCACGCCGGCACCGGGCGGAAACGGCACGTCTACACCGGGTGGAAACGGCACGTCTACACCACAGAATAATTCTTCTGTGAAAAAGAAAAAGATTAAGAAGTTACAGGTTACAGCGAAAAAGGGAACAAAGAAGATTAAGATTTCTACTTTGAAAAAGAGTAAAGTAACGATTCAGATTAATCGTAAAATACTGCGTAAAGGTAAAAAATCCGTTAAGAAGATAACGTATTCTGCGAAAAAGAATAAGAAGGGAAGTATCGTACTGAAACTGTCCCAAAAGTTAAAGAAAAAGGATAAGATTACCGTTATAGTAAGTAAGGACGGATATGCGAAGAAGAAAAAGACCGTTAAGATAAAGTAGTAGAGGTTCAAAACAATATTTTGGCAGTGGAGAGCATGAACAGAGCGTTTGCTTTCCACTGCCTTTTCCCTTTTAATTCTTCTTTTTTAATCGGAATTTCTGTTTACGATTGACAGGATGCTTAAGAACAGATTGATAATATCAATGTAAAGATCACATGCGGAATCTACGGCATTATCCAGAGTATGGACGTATTGGTTTGCACGCGCCCAGTCGTATCCGATATACAGACTGAAGATGGCGGCAGCAATATAGCTGTAAAAACCGATAGACAGGCCAAAAAGGAATCCGACAATTCCTACAAGGAACAGTGCAAGCAGACTAAAAAAGAGGATTCTTCCCATACGGAGAAAAAACCCCGGGAAAAGCGCCGACAGGCAGAGCATAATTACAACCACAGAGCCGGTCAGGCCACATACTTGAAAAATAATACGCATATCGTAGCCGTAAAGCGCCACGCTCAGAACGGCGCCCAGCGGAAGGACGACCAGATTGTAACCAAGAAAGCTGATAAAAGCTTTGCGTGACAGATTGACCATTATACAACCAACGAGTGCGCAGACAAAATAACCGATATACAGCATAAGTGGATTCATTTGCAGAAATATATAAGAAAAGTATCTGCAGATAATATAATTTACAAGAAGTCCATAGGCGGTAATGCCGCCTATCGTCAGGTTATAAACGCGCGGAGAAGTTATGATATCCTGACTGTGTTGCTGAAAGCGTGTCGATTTGTTTGTAGAAAACATGTTATTTGCCATAATTACCCTCATTTCTGCAAGGGCACGCAAAGCGCGCCTTTTTGCTATTTGCATTATTTTTTACTAATTTCATATAGATAGGAATTTCCAAGTTTTCCTATACGCGTGACTGCATGGATATAATTTAGTATATTCAAAGCCAGATTTGCAATTCCTCTGGAAATTTTTGCTTTTGAGGCAAAATCTTTTGAGGTAAACTGTTCGGGCAGTCCTTCGGGAATCATGCATCCGTATTCGGAGGGGCTGCCGATATAAAATTCGTCGACCAGTTTTATCGGAATCCTGTCATAACGGGTGGAACCTCTTTTTTTATCTTTGCTCCAGCCGTTTAGCAGCCTGTATTCTTCTGCGTCAAAAAGCACCAGGCACAGATGGAGGTTTGGATGGTTCAGATAGGTGCGGATTTTATACAGTTCAAAATAGGCGTCATATGTTCTGCCGGTTTTGGGAGATTTTCTTTTTTGAGAAATTTCTCCGGTCGCTTCGTCAATCCAAAAAAGCCATTTGGTATGGACAATTGGATAAACGATGGTAACCGGATATTCCGGTAAAAATGCATCCAGTTTGCGTCTTAAAGCGTTAAAATTACGGGTCTGGATTTCTATGATCTCGTTGCCCCGAAAGATATCTGCGACAAAACCACCGATACGGATTTCCTGATGGTCGGTATCGGGTTCATAAAATCGTTTTAATACAGCGTGTACCGTTTTTTCCTGAAGCGTCCCGATTCCGTTTTTTTTGCGTTCCTTTTCGATTATTTCCCGGCAGGCTTCTTCAAATAACGTTTCATCATAAGAACTGACGGACATATTGCGTTCCCTTTCCCAGCTTTTTTTATCCATAGCTAAGCCATTTATCTGTATCATACCATTTCTACTGCTGCAGGGCAAGCTTGATTGTCATACGGTTTTTGAAGCGGCAGCGCATATTTTGGCGTTATAAGCCTGTAAATGAATCAGGGTATAATTGGTAAAAAACTGTACATACTGATTTTAAGTTTGAAATAATTTCAGTCAGAAGGGTTGGTATGCAGTATGAGTGATTATCAAAAGGATAATGGAAAGGAAAAACAGATGGATATTTTTCAGGGGGAATATGATGAGAGGATGGCAGGCATTATGGAACTCCTCCATATAGGAACTAATTTTGATATCTTACACCGCCAGATGGTTATAGGGGGAAGGCGGGCCAGTATGTTTGTGATTGATGGCTTTCTAAAGGGAGAGGTATCAGAAAAGGTTTTGGAATTTTTCTATTCGATTAAGGAAGAGGAAATGCCGCAGGACTATAACGGCTTTATCGATAAATTTGCGCCATATGCAGATATTTTGACGATAGATACACAGGAAAAGTTCATACAGTTCCTGCTATCCGGGATGAGCTGCTTTTTGATTGAAGGATACCGGAATGTCCTTGCGCTTGACTTCCGTGATTATCCGAGCAGAAGTGTGGAAGAGCCGGATAAGGACAAAGTGCTGCGTGGTTCCCGTGACGGTTTTATTGAGTCGCTGGTTCCGAATGCCGCATTGATTCGGCGCAGAATACGTGATGTTAACCTGATTTTTGAAATATTTAATGTGGGGAAAAGTTCCAAAACGGATGTATCGGTTGTCTATATGAAAGACAGGATTAAGCCGTCCGCCCTAAAGGAAGTACGAAATCGGATTCAAAATCTCCAGACGGATGCGCTTACCATGAATAAGGAAAGCCTGTCGGAACTCTTTTTTCCAAGGAGCTGGTGTAATCCTTTCCCGAGATTTAAGTATAGCGAACGGCCGGATACCACGGCAGCATGTTTGTTAGAAGGAAGTATTGTTATACTGGTCGATAATTCGCCGGCGGCAATGATTCTTCCAACTTCGCTTTTTAGTATTCTGGAAGACGCCAACGAGTATTATTTTCCGCCGATTACAGGTACTTATCTGCGTTTGACCAGAATGCTGACAAGTATTATTGCCATCTATATTACGCCTATTTTTCTGCTGCTTTTGCAAAATCCCCAGTGGGTACCGAAGCAGCTAGACTTTATATTGATTAAGGATCCGATTAATGTGCCGCCGGTCATTCAGTTATTGATTTTGGAGTTTGCAATTGACGGTTTAAAAATGGCTTCAATCAATACGCCTAATATGCTTACGACGCCGTTAAGCATTGTAGCGGGCATTGTTTTTGGAGATTATACGGTAAGCTCCGGCTGGTTCAATGCGGAAATTATGTTATATATGTCGTTCGTTGCAGTTGCAAATTATACGCAGAGCAACATGGAGCTTGGTTATGCAATTAAATTTTTCAGGATTATCTGTCTGATTCTGACGGCGTCATCCGGTCTTGTTGGATTTACGGTTGGAAGCATTCTTTTGCTGGTTGCTCTTCTGTTTAATCCTGTTATGGCGGGGCGGGGATATCTCTATCCGCTGTTGCCGTTTGACGGAAGACAGCTTTTAAAGAGGTTCTTCCGTGTGAGTTTGCCATATAATGAAAAACAGGGAAGAAATTAAAAGAAAAGCTTTTTAAAATTGGTATCAACAGTAACGAAACGCAAAATCTGTCGATATATTGCTTGTTTTTTAAAATAATTTATGATATGATTCGTCTGGCACTAAAAAAGATTTGTTTTATTTGTGTTGAATATGCCGATGATGCAATTTATATGCCACCGACATCAACTACTGATGGAAACATGAAAAATAGGAGGCGTTCATGATGAGGAAATTTAAAAAAAGCTTTGTATGGATTTTTGGGTTGCTTTTCATCATACTGTTGTTTCATCCGTCTATTGCTCTGGCGGCAGAGAAAGGTTCTTCAGAGAGCATTGGAGCTACGCTGCCGTTCGGGTTTTGTATCCCTTTTGTGGGAATGCTGATCTGTATTGCCGTCTGTCCGCTGATTGCAGAAAGATGGTGGGAGAAATATAAACCGCTTGTGGTAGCTTTCTGGTCTGTTATGTTTATTGTTCCGTTTGCTTTTTATGCAGGCGCCGGAGAGGCAGCAGAGCAGATACTGGAAGTGATATTTGGCGATTATATTACTTTTATCGTATTGCTTTTTGGATTGTTCTGTGTTGCCGGGAATATTTACGTGGAGGGCGATTTAGTTGGCACGCCGAAGCTTAATGTATTGTTACTCCTGATTGGCACGCTGCTGTCAAGCTGGATTGGAACGACCGGAGCAAGTATGGTCATGATTCGTCCATTGCTTCGCGCCAATAAGTGGCGTCATAGAAAAGTACAGGTTGTCATATTCTTTATCTTTTTAGTATCTAATATCGGCGGCTGTCTGACGCCGGTAGGAGATCCGCCGCTGTTGATGGGATTTATTAATGGCATTGATTTCTTCTGGAGTATGCGTTTATTACCGATTTTGCTTTTAAATATAGTATTACTGCTTGGTCTTTTCTTTATCATAGATACGATCGCCTATAGGAAAGACCTTGCGGATGGCGCAAAGAAGCCGGATGGCAGTGGGGAGAAGAAACCGCTGCGTTTGTCAGGCGCGCATAATCTCTTTTTCTTAATCGTTATTACGGGCACGGTTATTTTAAGCGGCATGCTTCCGAAAAATGTTCCGCTCTTTGCGAAAAGCATTCATATTTATGGCGGAGTCCGTATGCAGGTTTCTGCTATCTTTGAGGTAGTAGTTATTTTACTCGCCGCACTTTTATCGTATCGGCTGACAAAAAGCGAAGTGCGTCTGAAAAATAATTTTACATGGGATGCGATTCAGGAGGTTGCCGTTCTGTTTATTGGCATTTTTATTACGATGATACCGGCGCTTTTGATATTAAAGGCGAAGGGCAGTTCCCTGGGGATTCGGGAACCGTGGCAGTTCTTCTGGATTACCGGCTGTCTTTCCAGCTTTCTGGATAATACGCCGACGTATCTTGTATTCTTTACAACTGCGGTATCGCTTGGCTTTACCGACGGTGTGAAGACGGTAATGGGGTATATTGATGAAACGGTTTTGACAGCGATTTCCTGCGGCGCTGTATTTATGGGAGCCATTACTTATATTGGAAATGCCCCGAACTTTATGGTGCGTTCTCTGGCAGAAGAAAATGGGATTAAGATGCCGTCCTTTTTCAGCTATATATTTTGGTCTATCGGCTGTCTGATTCCGGTATTTTTAATCACAATGGTTGTATTTCTGCTGTAGAAATCGGTTATTGCAGAGAAAAATACTTTGCAGTATAATGAAAAGAGCGTAAGAGGCGAAAAATAGGATGATAGGAATCCGGATGGTTTTGATCTGAAAGATATAAGAATATCTTACGTCAGCCGTCTGGATTTTTTATATTTTTTAGAGGAGTATAGAATATATGATATTTGATACACATGTACATTATGATGATGAGGCGTATGATGAGGATCGGGAGGACTTTTTAATGAATCTTGCCGGGAAGGGCGTCGGCACGGTTGTGAATGTGGGGGCAAGCATAAATACGGCAAAGGAAGCTGAGGCGTTGAGCAGGAAGTACGACTTTATCTATGCCGCTGTCGGCGTGCATCCGTCTGAGACAGCAGGACTTACGGAAGAGGATATGGAGTGGCTGAAAAAAGCGTCTGCATATGATAAGGTAGTGGCAATCGGAGAGATTGGTTTAGATTATCATTATGATGAACCGTCAAAGGAATTACAAAAAAAGTGGTTTATCCGGCAGTTGGAGATTGCAAGGGAGACTGGGCTTCCCGTTTGTATTCACAGCCGTGACGCAGCGCAGGATACGCTCGATATTATGAAAGAAGAGCATGCAGAAGAGATTGGCGGCGTTATCCATTGTTATTCTTATAGTTGGGAGATGGCAAAAATATATTTGGAGATGGGCTTCTATTTGGGAGTCGGCGGTATTGTCACTTTTAAGAATAGCAAGAAGCTGAAAGAAATAGTGCAAAAGGCGCCGATGGAGCGGTTGGTATTGGAAACGGACGCCCCATATTTATCGCCGGAACCCTATCGCGGACAGCGTAATTCATCAGATAAACTAATATATGTGGCGGAGCAGATTGCAGAACTGAAACATATGACCGGGGAAGAGGTTATACAAAGAACAGAAGAAAATGCCAGAAGGATGTATCGGATAGAAGGATAGGATTGCATATCAAAAATGAAACGGAAAGGGAAGACGTATGGCTGCACTGGGTATTCCACAGAATACAATTCATATTCTGCAAAAATATGATTTTCATTTTCAGAAAAAATATGGTCAGAATTTTTTAATTGATTCCAATGTATTGGCGAAGATTATAGATGCGGCCCGGATTACAAAGGAGGATTTTGTATTAGAGATCGGGCCGGGGATTGGTACCATGACGCAATATCTTTGTGAGAATGCATATCAGGTCATGGCTGTGGAGATTGACGAAAACCTGATTCCGATTTTAAACGATACGTTGTCAGCATATGATAATATAACGATCGTCCATGACGATATTTTAAAAATGGATCTTACGAAAGCGGTGCGGGAGAAGAATGGCGGAAGACCGGTTAAGGTAGTTGCAAACCTGCCATACTATATTACAACGCCAATTGTTATGGCGCTGTTAGAGAATCATATGCCACTTGAGAGCATTACCGTCATGGTGCAAAAGGAAGTTGCAGACCGAATGCGGGCAAAACCGGGGACAAAGGAATACGGAGCATTGTCGCTTGCCGTTCAGTATTACGCCGAGGCAGAAGTGATAGCCAATGTCCCGCCCAATTGTTTTATTCCCCGCCCTAATGTGGGCTCGGCGGTCATTCGTTTAACCTGTCATAAAGAAAAAAAGGTAACGGTAAGAGATGAGGAGTTTCTGTTCCGTGTAATTCGGGCTTCTTTTAATCAAAGGCGCAAGACTTTGCAAAACGGTCTGGGAAATGACGCAGGGCTTCCGGTCACAAAAGAGCAGGCGGCGTCGGCCATTGCCCAAATGGGGCTGCCGCCCGCAGTCCGCGGAGAGCGGTTGAGCCTGCAGGAATTTGCGGAGTTAAGCGATATCCTTCAAACCGATAGCATGAAATAAAGAAAGCAGAGCGGGGGAGTTTATGAAGATTCAGGAACGTATAACACAGCTTCGCCAGAAAATGGCAGAAGCTTCTATTGATATGTATTGGATTCCGACAAATGATTTTCATGGTTCGGAATACATCAGTGATTATTTTAAAACAAGAGAGTTTATATCCGGATTTGACGGCTCTGCGGGGACGGTCATTGTAACGCAGGAACAGGCGGGCCTTTGGACGGACGGAAGATATTTTTTGCAGGCGGAAACGCAGCTCAAGGGGAGCGGGATTACTTTATACAAGTCCGGTCAGGAGGGCGTTCCGAGAGAGATAGAATTTATAGAAGAAAATCTTGGCAGGGGACAGACTCTGGGCTGTGACGGGCGGATGGTATCTGCGGAATGGGCGGAAAACATGCAAAAGAGACTGGAAACCAGAAACGGGAGATTAGATTTGTCGAGAGACCTGATAGGGGACGTCTGGGCAGACAGGCCTTTGCTGGAACATAGAAAGGCATGGCTTTTAGAAGAACGGTATACCGGCGAAAGCAGAGCGTCTAAGCTGAATCGGCTTCGTGAATTTTTGGATAAGTGGAATGCCGCGCGGATGATTATTACTACGTTAGATGATATTGCATGGATTTTGAATATCCGTGGAGAAGATATCCCATATAACCCGGTTGTCTTGTCTTATTTGATCGTTGAGAAAGAAAGCTGCGTTCTGTTTGCAGGAGAAACTGTTTTTGACAGGAAAAGCCGGGAGGCCTTGGCAAAGGATGGGGTTTTTCTGAAACAGTATGGGGAAATCATATCGTATGTATCCCTATTTGAGGACGGAGAACGGATTCTTGTGGATAAACATAGGATCAACGCTTCTATTTTAAATACTTTTTCAAAAAAGGCGAATATAGTGGATGTGGTTACGCCAACTGTTTTATGGAAGGCGGTAAAAAATCCGACAGAAATTGCCAATATGAAAGAAGCGCATATTTGCGACGGAGTCGCGGTAACCAAATTTATTTACTGGTTAAAGCAGAATATAGGAAAAGCGCCTTTGACGGAAAGGACAGTCTCGGAAAAATTAGAGGAGTTTCGCCGTCAGGGGAAACATTATATGGGAGCAAGTTTTGATACGATTGCGGGTTATGCGGAGCATGGGGCGATTGTCCACTATTCTGCAACGGAAGAAACAGACGCATCCCTGCGTCCGGAGAATTTTCTGCTTCTTGATACCGGAGGGCAATATCTGGAGGGAACGACAGATATTACACGGACGATTTGGCTGGGGCAGGAAGCCTCCCGCGAGCAGAAAACTTACTACACCGCTGTCCTGCGCGGCAATTTAAATCTATGCGCGGCTAAATTTTTGTACGGCTGTTCCGGTGCGGCATTGGATTATGCGGCCAGACGGCCGCTTTGGGATTTGGGATGTGACTTTAACCACGGGACCGGGCATGGCGTCGGGTATTTTCTGAATGTGCATGAAGAGCCAAATCGCATTTGTTTCCGGATAAGCGGCAGGGAAAAACCGGCAGTGTTTGAGGCGGGGATGATTACATCTGACGAACCGGGCGTTTATCTGGAGGGGAAGTTTGGAATCCGATTGGAAAATCTGCTCTTATGCGTAAAGAGAGAAAAGAATGATTTCGGTCAGTTTATGGGTTTTGAGCCGCTGACGTTTGTTCCTTTTGATAGAAAGGTAATTGATGCCGGCCAGATGGACGAGAAGGAGCGTTCTTTGCTGAATGCCTATCATAAACGGGTTTTTGAGGTATTAGAGAAATATTTGGAAGCAGATGAAAGAGAATGGCTGGCAAAGGAGTGCGCGCCGTTGTAAACAGTAAAATCAGTCCTCCGGGGTTTTCTTAAAATATTTTGGCAGAAAGCGATATACCAAAGGGGAATAGATCATAAATAGTCCTAAAGCGGTTATAACATCCAAAAAAGAGTGCTGTTTCAGAAACATGGTGGACAGGCAGATCAGAGAGCAGAGCGTCAGAGATGCTCTTTTTATCCATTTGCAGTTTCGGAAACCGTGGCTGGAAGCAAACGCTACGTGGGTGGCAATGGCGTTATATACGTGGATGCTTGGGAGTACATTGGTGTTAGTATCTTTTGCATAGATAAAACGAATAATATCAGTAAAAATATTTGGATGTGAAAACTCAGCCGGACGCATATTTTGTGCGTTAGGGAAGATTAGATAAATAAATAGGCAGGTTGACATTCCAAGGATCAATGTGATGACATAGCAGTAGTAATCTTCTAAATGCTTTTTTTGGAAATAGAGATAAACCAGGACGACCGTAACATAAAGAAACCATAGGAGATATGGAATAATAAAAATTTCACAAAAAGGAATCCAGTCGTCTATGATGCAATGTATGGCAGCAAAGGGGATATTTGTTCTTGATTCCAACCATGAAAAACAGAATAGATAGATGGGAAGATAAAGAATAAAAAGGATGTGTATATTATTTTTTAAAAATTTTTTTATGTTCATATCCGTTCCTTCCGTTTTTAAGAGGATTCTCTGCTGCCATTGTTTACCACTTTGGCGAGTTTTTCCAGTCAATATTTTTCCGAATATAGGCAAAAGTAGCTTCTTCGCCTTGCTCTGCGAGCATGTGGAGAAGTTTTTCCAATAATTCTTTTGTATCTTTATGAAGCACGTAATGCGCTTTATGTTTTTCGTAGTATTTCAAGGCATAGGAATCGTCATAAGTTTCTGGATTGTAGTTCCTGCTGGCGGCGACGCGGTCGCAGAACATTTCAACGACATAGCGCGTTGGCATTGGCATACCCTGCAGGCCGATGTTCGGATCCAGAGGGTAGTCAATCCAGTATTCATAATGGTGGCGGTTGCGTCCTTTATGATGCAGCCATGCAGAGGAGTATCCTTTTTTAAGCTTTTCCCCAAAGTTTGGGCTTTTTTTCCCGTTTTGGTAGTTACGAACGCCGTTTAAAAATTCTACAGGGGAATATTTCGACCAGTCATGCGTAATTCCCTGTTTGTAAAGACCTGCGCGGAAGCAGTAGCGGCGCACCAGTTTTTTATGATGGAGGATGGTTTTTAAATGTCCTCGAAAATTGTGCCAATAATTCATATTAATCCCCATTCCGGAGCGTTTACGCGACGGGGCGATGAGAAAAAACTGTTTACACAGTTCGCGTATGCAGTTTCTCATCTGCCATCAGGGAAATTTGTGACGCTCCGGCACAAATTCCCAAAGTGAGCGTACGCCCACTTGTAAAAAATCTATTATAATATAGCATATTTTTAATGAAATGCATAGTATTATCTGTAGCCATATTTTTTTCGCCATTGTTTTGGCGTGATCCCTTTTTTTCTTTTAAACGTACGAATCAAATGGCTGCAATCGGCAAATCCGGTTTCCTGGCTGATATAAGTAAGATCCAGGTTGGTAAGGCGAAGCAGCTCGAGTACCTTATTGATGCGGATAAATTCAATATATTCCTTGCAGGATTGGTTGTAAGTTTTGCGAAACAGTTTTGCAAAGTGAGAGTAGCTCATATTACATTGGCTGGCAAGCTGCTGAACCCGCAGGGTTTCATTGTAATGATGGTCAATATACTGTGTGATTTCATCAAACGACCTGTTTCCGGAGGAAGTATTTTTCAGGATTTCATTTAGTTTCAATCCATTGTCCAGCCAGATGCGCATTAAAGAGGTTAAAAGGGTAGAGACTAAGGAACTGACAACGATATCGTAACCATATTTCTGATGGTTCATCTCGTAAATGCAGTTATTCATCAGGTCTGCAACCGAGCCGGACTGTAATGCTTCAGCAGGAAAATATATATTTTTCGGATCATTCTCAAAGGCGTATAACAGGGTTTTGGAAAATTGCGTTTTAAAGTTATTATCTGTATTTAAAAAGTTTAGGTCAAATTTTAATACTTGATAGGAAATCGAAGCTTCTTTTTTTAATTCTCCCATGCCGTTGGCCGCGACCGGATAAATTGCATTGTGCCGCATGTCCCGCTTTGGTTCTGCCACGGAAGAAAACAGACAAGTCATGTCTGCGGTTTTCTGCGGGTTTAAACCGGAAGGAAAGCCTGGTTCCTGTAGGACATTCAAAGAATGTACCTTCTGCGGACAAAAGATAATTAAGTCGCCAGGAAAAAGAGTATAAACAGAATGTCCGCACGTTGCTTCTACTGTGCCTTCCAACAGGTATATGATTTCAATAAAGTAGTGCCAGTGGGGAAGTATGGGAAAATTCCATGGCAGTGCAGAATGATGAAAAGCCTCCATGGGATGATTTAATCCATCCGTATATTCAAATAAACTTTGCATTGTTTTCTCCTTAAATTGTTTTATTCAATCAGAAACCGTACGGAAATAACGTATGGCATATACATAAGAATAGCAGAAAATGTACCAAAAGTCATAATTTTTTTAAATTCTTTTTTCTCCTTTGAGAAAATTGTCAAAAGATAGAAACAGAATAGATTTGTTCTATTTTTAAAGCTACACATTATATTATCTTACTATGATTTTTACTAAAATAACTTTTACACGCATAAATGAAAGGGGAGTATGCTTTTATGACGCCGATGAAATGGTTTTATTCCTTTTTAAGACAATATAGATGGCGGATGTTTTTCGGAATGGTTTTAGTAACCGTTCTGGTCGCCGCTGCATTGAGCAGTCCATACATATCAAAAATCATTGTAGATGATGTGATTACGGGAGAAAAATATGACCTGTTAATGCCTTTGATTTTTGTACTGATTGCCCTTGTTATCGTACAAGGGGTTTGCAGAGTCGGCTCGCAGATGCTTTTTGAAACCAGTTCGCAGGGAGTATTGTTCCAGATGCGCGACAAAGTATACCGTAAGCTCTTACGGGAGGACTTTGCTTTTTATAATAAAAACCGTACGGGGGATTTGATGAGCCGCCAGACGGGCGATATGGATGCCATCCGTCATTTTATCGCGTATGTTATTTATATCATATACGAAAATGTTCTGTATTTTATTTTGGCGTTGGTTATGATCTTTCGGTTTAATATCTGGCTTGCCCTGAGCATGGTCATTATACTTCCTTTGGCGGCAGCCACTACCTATTGGCAGGCAAAATCTGTCAGACCGGCGTTTAAAAAGGTCAGGGAGGCTTTTTCAAGTTTAAATGCATTTGTACAGGAAAATATCAGCGGTAACCGTGTGGTAAAAGCTTTTGCAAAGGAAGAATATGAAATTGAAAAATTTTCGGTTGAAAACGATAAGTACCGTAATGCAGAATTGGGAGCTGCCAAAATATGGAAGCGTTTTGTTCCGATATTTGAATTGCTGTCTAATATGCTGAATATATTGTTGATGCTGGTAGGCGGAGTTATGGTAATCGGGCAGCAGATGACTCTCGGCGACCTGGTGGCGGTAAACGGTTATTTATGGATGCTTACGTCGCCGTTACGTATGGCGGGATGGTGGATTAATGATGTACAGAGATTCACTACGTCTGTAGAAAAAATATATGATACTTATCTGGCGGAACCTGATATTAAGAAGCCGAAAAATCCTGTGGCATGCAAAAAACTTATGGGAAATATTACGTTCCGAAATGTTTCATATTGCGCAGAGGGCGAGGATATTCTGCAGGATATCAACTTTGAGGTAAAACAGGGGCAGACGATAGGAATGATTGGAACAACCGGCGCGGGGAAATCAACGGTTATGAACCTTCTTTGCCGTTTCTTTGATGTAACGGAGGGCGAGGTGTTGGTGGACGGCATTAATGTGAAGGATTTGGATATGCATGATCTGCGCGGCAATATCGGTATCGCCATGCAGGATGTCTTTCTTTTTTCAGATACGATTGAGGGGAATATTGCCTATGGCGTTCCGGACTGCAGCTTTGAGCGTGTCGAAAAAGCGGCCAAAATGGCGGATGCAGATAGTTTTATACAGGAGCTTCCGGAGGGCTATGACACCATTGTCGGAGAAAGAGGCGTCGGGCTGTCCGGTGGGCAAAAACAGAGGATTTCTCTTGCAAGAGCCCTGTTAAAGGAGCCGTCCATATTGATTTTGGATGATACGACTTCTGCGGTGGATATGGAGACGGAAAGCTATATCCAGAAGCAGTTAGCAAATATTAACCACACTTGTACGATTTTTATTATTGCATATCGGATTTCCTCTATTATGAACGCAGATCAGATTTTTGTATTGGATAGGGGGAAAATCATAGAACGAGGAACGCATAGGGAACTGCTGGAAAAAAATGGTTATTATGCAACGGTATATCATCATCAATTTCCAAAACAGTAGGAGTGAAAGGATGTGAGTTCAGATGGCAAGAAACCGCTATGATGTAGACGAAGTATTAGAAGAAAAGTTTGATATCAAACAGTTAAAACGAATGATCCAATATATTGCGCCGCATAAAAAGAAAATGCTGCTTGCGCTTTTCTTTATGTTGTCGTCTGCTTTTTTGGTAACATTTATTCCGAAGTTCATGCAGTTGGAAATGGATCGGTATATTCCGGAAAAGGATATAAGGGGGATTACCGGGTTAGTTGTTGTTACTGCTCTGATCTGTGTCTATGCGGCAATCTGTACGCATGCTAAGATTAAGCTTACAGTATCGGTTGGGCAGGATATTATTCATCAACTGCGGGAGGATCTCTTTTGCCACTTGCAGGAGCTTCCGTTTCAGTATTATGATGAACGTCCGCATGGGAAGATACAGGTCAGGGTGGTCAATTATGTAAACAGCTTAAGCGACGTTTTGTCAAATGGTATATTGGGGACGATTACGGATTTATTTAATTTGATTTTTATTATTATTTTTATGTTTGGCATGAATGTCCGTTTAACTTTGTTTTGTCTGTGCGGGCTTCCGTTTTTAATTCTGTTTGTTGTTGTGATTAAACGGTACCAGAGGCGTGCATGGCAGAGACAGAGCAATAAACAGTCAAATTTAAATGCTTATATTGCGGAGAGTATCAATGGTATCCGCGTGACGCAGGCATTTGTCAGGGAGCGGGAAAATACGAAGATTTTTAATTACCTGAGTAAGAGTTATCGCGATGCATGGATGTATGCAAGCTATTATGGTTTTGCAATGGGACCGGCCGTCTCTCTGATTTCAACGCTGACAACGGCTTTTATCTATGTTATGGGCGTATCTTATATTGCAAATGGCGCGGCGAATGGCATTACAGTTGGCGTCTTAACTGCTTTTACAGCATATATCAGCCGTTTCTGGACGCCGATTAATACAATTGCGGCCTTTTATAACAGTATGGTTACGGCTGTTTCCTATCTGGAAAGGATTTTTGAAACGATTGATGAGCCTGTTGCGGTCAGGGATGCTGCGGATGCGGTAGAAATGCCGAAAATCAAAGGAATGGTTTCCTTCGACCATGTTGACTTCAGCTATGAGGACGGCATAAAGGTATTGAAAGACGTCAGTTTTCAGGTAAAGCCGGGCGAGACAATTGCATTTGTCGGACCGACCGGCGCAGGCAAGACAACGATTGTCAATCTGCTCAGCCGTTTTTATAATGTTGATTCCGGCAGGGTATTGATTGACGATATAGATATCTCAAAAGTAACGCTGCATTCGCTGCGTACGCAGATGGGCGTAATGATGCAGGACAGCTTTATTTTTAGCGGAACAATTATGGATAATATCCGATATGGCAATAAGGACGCTACGGATGAAGAAGTGATATTGGCGGCAAAAACGGTTTGTGCGCATGATTTTATTATGCAGATGGAAGACGGATACCAGACGCAGGTAAATGAGAGAGGAAGCCGGCTGTCTGTGGGGCAGCGTCAATTGATTTCATTTGCCCGCGCGCTTTTGGCCGATCCGGCGATTCTGATATTGGATGAAGCGACATCCAGTATTGATACGGAGACAGAATTGGTACTGCAGGAGGGGCTCAGCCGTCTGTTAAAGGGAAGAACATCTTTTATTATTGCACACCGCCTGTCAACCATCCAGAACGCAGACTGCATTATGTATATCAGTGATGGCGGCATTGCCGAAGCGGGAACGCATGAAGAATTATTAAAGAAAAAAGGAAAATATTACGAATTATTTACATCACAGTATCAGATTGAAAATAAAATTTAATATTATTTGTGCATTTTGCCAGTGGAATGTATCTATATTAGGAATATATTTTACATTCCGCTTTCTTATATTTCGTGTTATACTTAAATACAGTGGCATTATGTCTAAAAGGAATGGAGGAATCATGTATACATTTGACAGTAGAATCCGATATAGTGAAGTTGCAGAAGACGGCAGAATTAGTATTGGCTCCATTATTGATTATATGCAGGATTGCACAAATTTTCAGTCGGAGGATCTCGGGGTAGGACTTGCTTATCACAAAGAACACCAAATGATGTGGGTGTTAAATTCGTGGCAGATTATTTTTGAAAAATATCCCAAAATGGGCGAAGTGATTACGGTTGGCACACAGGCGTATGGTTATGAGAAAATGTTTGGTTACCGTAATTTCCTGATTACGGATGCAAATGGAGCCTGCGTTGCGAAAGCCAATTCCGTATGGGTATTGATGGACTTAAAAAAAGGCAGGCCCATGATCGTAACGCCTGAAATTGGGGATGTTTATGGCACGGCGGAGCCTTTGGAGATGGAATATGCACCGCGAAAGATAAAGGTAATATCGGAGGGAGATCCGAGAGAAGCGTTTACGGTAAGAGAATATCATTTGGATACAAACTGTCATGTAAACAACCGTCAGTATGTTCAGATGGCAATGGAATTTCTGGATCGCAGGGCTGCCGTTGCCGAGCTGCGCGTTGAATATAAAAAGCAGGCGGTATTGGGAGATAAGATTGTTCCGGTGGTGTACCGGCCGGAGGAAAAGGAAATCCTGGTATCTTTAGATGCAGAGGACGGCAGGCCTTATGCGATAGTACAGTTTTTTTTATGCGGACAGATTTAGTTTGCCCGGGAATGGAGATTATATATGGAAAAGCAGGAAAATTTATCAAAAGAAAGAATTGAGGAGAAGAAAGAAGATACAGCACGGCATAAAACAGATTACCGTCTGCTTTCAACGATAGTAATGAGTATATTTGTTGTATTTGTAATCGGTTGGAGCATCTGTCATACGGTGCGGGATATCAATCAGCAGGCGACTGCCAATCAGGCGGCGGGAGAAAAGAAAACAAAAGCGCAGGAAAAACAGAATGTCGGAAAAGATTTGGACGTGGACGCATTGGTCCGCGATTTATTGGGAAAGGTTATTTTTGATACGGAGTTAAAAAAATTAGATGATACGGTTGCGGAGGGAATGATTACCGCGGAATCGGGAACGAAGCTTCAGGTTTATATGGGAAACGGCTCCTTTGCGGATGAGATTGTCATTATGACTGCAAAAAACGAGGCGGATGCAAAGAAGAATCAGGAAAATGCAAAAACGCATCTGGAGGAAATGAAGACCATGTTCCAGGATTATATCCCTAAGGAAGCGAAAAAGATTGAGGATGCTATTTCGATACAAAGCGGTAATTATGTCATTGTATGCATTACATCTGATGTGAATACGGCAGACAAGATCATTAAGTCGGCGATAAATCAGTAGCAGCGTATATATAATTACATAGGGAGAAGTAAAAATGAAGAGAAGGGGAATTTATATATTTGTAGTTGCCTTATTGATAGCTGCAGTTTGCGGGATTGGAATTTATCGAAGACAGAATTTGAAAAAGGAGGGGCGGTCAGACAAGGATATTACCAGTATTCGTCAGAATACGGAATCTCCGGAAGGTTCTTCCATAAAAAAGAAGCAGACGTTTGCACCGACGAAGCCGCCCGTTCCGGATAAAACCGCCGCTCCCCGATATGATAAGATTATCAGTCATGGAAAGATTCAGTCATATGATAATGGTACGATTGTCCTTGATAATGCGGCGTATGAATTATACACATATATTGAAAGTTCTGCAGAACGGTATGCAGCGTTAATTAATAAACTGACAAAGAGTTTAGACAATTCTGCGGAAGTATATACGATGATAGCGCCTACCAGCGTAGGAATTACATTGCCTGACAATAAAAGGGATAAGGTAAATTCCTCTTCGCAGAAGGAGGCGTTGGAGCGTTTGCAGAAGAAGCTGTCGGGCAGGGGGAAATTTGTTCCGCTCTATGATACCATGATGCGGCATAGGAAAGATTATATCTATTTTCGGACAGATCATCACTGGACTTCCCGGGGCGCATATTATGCGTATGAGGCTTTTTGCCATACAAAGGGGATAGAACCTTATTCGTTATCTTCCTATACAAAAACGAAAGTAAAGGGGTTTTGGGGCACTTTTTACAGCGATACCAATCAAAATAAAAATTTGAAAGCTGATGTTTTAATATCCTATCATCCGCACAGTAAAAAGCTTACAATGAAATATACGACGGCGACAGGCATTACGGCGAAGGCGCCGGTTATTGCGGATGCATCCGACTATAGCGCCGGTTTAAAATATTGCGCTTATATTGCGGGTGATAATCCTTATACGGTGATTCGAAATAAGGAAATCAAAGAAAAAACGTCGTGTGTTGTCATTAAAGAGTCATATGGCAATGCTTTTATCCCATATCTGGCAGATCATTATCGCACGGTTTATGTCATTGATTATCGGTATTGGGAAGGAAATGTTACAAATTTTATCAAGAAGAGGAAAATCAAAGATGTACTTCTTATCAATAATATTTCTATGACTAGAAATTCTTATTTGATAGGAAAATTGGCACAGATTATTTTATAGGATAAGAGAAAATGGTTTTTAGCAGTTTAACTTTTTTATGCGCATTTTTACCGGTTGTGCTTGCGCTTTATCTGATTTGTCCGAAGTCGCTGCGCAATCTTCTGCTAGCGGCGGTCAGTCTGGTTTTTTATGCATGGGGAGAACCGGTTTATATTTTCATTATGTTGTTTTCAACTGTCTTTGACTATATCAATGGCAGAATGATAGAATATTTTGAACATCAAAATAAACAGCAGTACAAAAAATATTTTTTGATTTTGTCTGTAATCGGAAATCTGGGAATCCTTTTCTTTTTTAAGTATACGGACATGCTGCTGTCTTCTTGGAATCGACTGACAGATTCTAATATTGCATTGTTGGAACTGGCGCTTCCAATCGGAATTTCTTTTTATACGTTTCAGACAATGTCTTATACGATTGATGTCTACCGGGGAATTGTAAAAGCGCAGCATAATATCATTTCTTTTGCGATGTATGTTTGCATGTTTCCGCAACTGATTGCGGGCCCGATTGTGCGGTATCAGGACATTGAGAATCAAATACAGGACCGGAAGATTGTAGAAACGGAATGGGTGCAGGGGATGCGGCGCTTTTTCATTGGTTTAGGCAAAAAAGTGATATTTGCCAACCAGATTGGCTGTGTCTGGCAGGAAATTTCAGGGGGCAATCTGGATGAATTAAGCGTTGCGGGGGCATGGCTCGGAGCATTCGCTTATACCTTTCAAATTTATTTTGATTTTTCCGGTTATTCTGATATGGCAATCGGTTTAGGGCAGATGTTTGGTTTTTCTTTTCCGGAAAATTTTTGCTATCCTTATGAATCCATGAATATTACAGAATTTTGGCGGCGTTGGCATATTACTTTAGGCCGTTGGTTTCGTGAATATGTCTATATTCCGCTGGGAGGTAACCGAAAGGGGCTCAAAAGACAGATTCTTAATTTACTAATTGTCTGGCTTCTGACGGGATTATGGCATGGCGCCAGTTGGAATTTTGCACTCTGGGGATTGTATTATTTTGTGCTTCTTTTTATTGAGAAAGTATTTTTGCTAAAAAAAATGGAACAATGGCCGTTGTTTTTGCGCCATATTTATGGGAAATTCTTTATTATTATCGGCTGGGTTATTTTTGCATTGGAAGATTTTGCGGCGATTGGGGGATATTTTAAGGCGTTATTTGGCATAAGGCATACCCTGGTAAATGAAACGGCATTCTATCAATGGAGCTCCTATGGAGTATTGATGGTTATTCTTCTATTTGCTTCTACGCGGATTCCGATTCGTTGCGTCCGGTGGATTAAGGAATTTGTTATGGGGAAATTGCCGGAGGCGATCCGAAAGAGGACTTCCGTAATTGCATTTATCGTATACGGTTTCTATACGATATGTATCCTTTTTATCAGTTTGAGTCTGTTAGTTAAGGGTTCGTATAATCCGTTCCTGTATTTTAGATTTTAAATTATCGTTTGTTATAGACATGGAGATAAAATGAAGAAATATTATTATATTTACATGGCAATATCGTTTGGAATTCTGGCTTTTTTTGGAGTGCATTCCGCGGTATCTGTCCCGGAGACTTATTCAGAAAGTGAAAACAGGTATTTGGAGAAATATCCTTCTATATCGTTGCCTAAAATCGTGTCCGGGGAATTTCAGGAGAAGTTTGAGCTGGCATTTAGCGACCAGTTTATCGAACGGGATAACTGGATAAAGCTTTCTACATGTGTAGAAAAAATGTTGGGGTATCAGGAAATTTCCGATGTATATCTTGGAAAAGAACATTACTATTTTGCCAGAAATACACAGGAGATGATAGATCAAAAACAATATAGCAAAAATCTTCATTATGTGGAACATCTTGGAACATTGGCGGCGGGAAAGACCAGCCTGATGTTAGTGCCGTCGCCGGCGACGGTATTATCTGATAAGCTGCCGGAGCATGCGCCATATTATGATGCGGCGGATATGTATCGGATGGCGGATATTCTTTTGGAAAGTACCGGAAATATTAATATTCGTTCTGAACTTGCCACGGCAAAAAAAGAAGGACAGGTTTATTTTAAGACGGATCACCATTGGACTCTCCGGGGAGCGTATGCCGGCTATTGCGCTTTTTGTAAGTCTGCACAGTTAGAAGCAAAGGACTATGCTTATTTTAAGCCTAAAAAAGTTACAAAGGATTTTTATGGAACGATGTACTCCCGGGTATTGGATGCCAATGCGGTGCCGGACGTTATGTATGCAGCGCAGAATATTCCCCAGGCAGAGGTGGAGAGCGATGGGAAAAAGGGACAGGGCGTCTATGATGTACAGAAATTGAAACAAAAAGATAAATATGCATATTTTTTTGGCGGAAATTATGGAGAGATGCGGATACGGACAGGAAAGAACCAAAAGAATCTGTTGCTATTTAAAGATTCCTTTGCCAATAGTTTTCTCCCTTTTTTATTGGAAGATTACGGCGAAATTACTGTGATTGATCTGCGCTATTACAGAAATTCTGTCCAAAAGCTATTACAGGAAAAATCCTATGATCAGATTTTGGTATTGTATGAGATGAGTAATTTTGCACAGGAGAAAAATCTTTATAAATTAATCTATTAGGAGGGGCAGTTTGATCTATTGCCGGGAGATGCGGAGGAAAGGCTTTACTTGTTTTTAAGGAGTATGGTATACTGTTTGCGGAAAGAGTCAGATAGTATTGAGGCAGAATGAGGGTAAATCACTGTTTACTGAAATTTAGACGAGGAATGGAGAAGAAGATGAGAAAAACCAAAGTTGTGATAACGATATTATGCACAGCGATACTTGCCTCCGGCATAGCAGTACCGGGTATGACGGATACTGCAGGGGCGGCAGGTATTTCAGGGATTCGCTGCACGAATGCTTCGACAGCAAACATGCCAGGAAAGGTTTCATGGCCGTCCGGTCCGAATAAAAAAAGTTTATCCAGCAATTCCGCAATTGTGATGGAACTGTCCACGGGCTCCATTTTATATAAAAAGAATATCCACAAACAGCATTATCCGGCAAGCATTACAAAGATTATGACGGCGATGTTAGTTGCGGAAAACTGTTCGATGAATGAAACCGTTACGTTTTCGGAAGACGCTGTATATGGTATTGAAGCGGGCAGCTCGACAATCTATACAGAGGTTGGGGAAAAAATGACAGTGGAGCAATGTCTGTATGCCATTATGTTAGAGTCGGCCAATGAGGTATGCTTAGGTCTCGGAGAGCATATGTCCGGCACTTCTGCAAAATTTGTAGACAAAATGAATGAGCGTGTAAAAAGTCTCGGATTAACAGATACACATTTTAACAATCCGAATGGTCTTCCAGATACAAAACATTATACGACTGCCTATGATATGGCTGTCATTGCAAGGGAAGCGATGAAAAATGCGATATTTCGGAAGGCGGTTGGAACCAGGACCTATGTAATGGCGAAGACGAACAAACATAAGCAGGAACGCGTGTGGAATAATCACCATCAGATGGTCAATGGTTATAAATATCCGAGATATGAATATAAGTATTGCATTGGCGGTAAGACGGGCTATACAAATGCGGCAAGGAATACGCTGGTAACGTTTGCTGAAAAAGATGGGATGGAATTGGTATGCGTTATCATGCGGGCGGACGGCCCGACGCAGGGCGAACCGAATGAGTATACGGATACAACGTCGCTGTTAAATTTTGGTTTTGAAAAATATAAGAAGTATACGCTGGATGAAAAATCCAGTGATATTAATCAGGAGTTATTTAATAACTATGACAGTTATTTTGATACAGAGAAATCTCCGGTCCATTTAGCGGGGGAGTCTTCTGTAGTATTGCCGAAAGGGGTAGACTTATCGAAGGTAAAGCAGAAGGTTTCCTATAATCCAAATGTTACGCTTCAGGCAGGAGACAATGTCATTGGTCATGTAACATATACTTATGGCGGCAGGACAGTCGGTTCTACAGATATTTTATATACGAAGTCAGAGGATAGCGGGCAGGAGCATCTGGACGCCGCATCCCGAAAAATCGTAGGCAGTGAGATTAAACAGATTGAGGAGAAGGAAAAAAAGAATGAGAAAAAGGCAAATTTTTGGCGAAAAGTCAAGAATAGGGTGTTGGGCTTTTTTGAAATTCGTGTTGTTCAGATATTATGTTTGCTGTTGGCGGCCGCCGCAGTTATCTTTGGAATCATCTGTTTATTGAGACACGTCAGACTGCCAAAATTGAGGTTGAGAAGAAGGGGCCGCATGTCAGGCGGATACCGGAGCAGCCAGGGAAAGAAATTGCATGCCCGCAGGATGCGCAGCCAACGGAAGGACGAGAGGCGGTCAAAGAAAAAGAACAGGCGGAATTACAGCAGGCATTATAAAAGGCGTGCGCCAAAACCAGAAAAGGAGAATGTGGGCAGGGGACTGCGATATTCTAAAAATCATAAGAATACAAAGGAGAGTTTTGGGAAAAACTTTTTTGATTTTTAAAGGCTGAGTGAAACAGTCGGAGAATGAAAAAACAGATAAAATGAAGCTGCCGCTTCACGAATTCATCCGTGAAAGCGGCAGCTTTGTTTATGCCAGAACGTCTCCGAGGTGATTCGAACACCCGACCTACCGCTTAGGAGGCGGTCGCTCTATCCGGCTGAGCTACGGGGACAAACAACATAATATAGGCATTTTAGCATAACATAAAAATTCCGTCAACTAAGCCGTTCGATTTTATCTTGTAATTTTACTTTTTCTTAGAGAGTTGCCTTATGGCTTATTTTCTGATAGAGTATTCTTAGAATGTGGCAGTTTAGAAATGAGGTGGAGTATGTCAGACGATATTAAAAAGGATGAAGACGATAAGGAATATGAACAGGTCTGTTATATCTGCAGAAGACCTGAAAGCGTTGCCGGAAAAATGATTCATATTCCAAATAACATAAGTATCTGCAGCGATTGTATGCAGAAAACATTAAATTCGATGGATAAAATGGGAGGTCCTTTTGCGGGGATGCCATATATGGATTTCTTTGCTTCCGGACAGCCGCCAAAGCATGTGGAGGTACCTAAAAGCCAGCGGGTTAAGAAGAAAAAAGCGGAGAAGACAGAAAATAAGCAGACAGAGGGTATTTTTGACATCCGGCATCTTCCTGCGCCGCATGTGATTAAAAAAACTTTGGATGAGTATGTGGTGGGTCAGGAACATGCCAAAAAGGTAATGTGCGTAGCAGTTTACAATCATTATAAGCGTGTACTTACAGACAACGGTGATGATGATGTTGAGATTGAAAAGTCCAATATGCTGATGATTGGTCCAACCGGTTCAGGGAAAACGTATATGGTAAAAACGCTTGCAAAGATTCTTCAGGTACCGTTGGCGATTACAGATGCGACTTCGCTTACAGAAGCCGGATATATTGGAGATGACGTGGAAAGCGTGCTGTCAAAGCTTTTGGCGGCGGCAGACAATGATGTGGAAAAAGCAGAGCATGGTATTGTTTTTATAGATGAGATAGATAAAATAGCGAAAAAAAGAAATACTAACAGCCGTGATGTTAGCGGCGAGTCTGTGCAGCAGGGCATGTTAAAGCTTTTGGAGGGCAGCGAGGTAGAGGTACCCGTAGGCGCGACCAGTAAAAATGCAATGGTGCCTCTGACTACGGTAAATACAAGGAATATCCTTTTTATCTGCGGAGGAGCGTTTCCGGAGTTGGAAAAGGTTATTAAGAACCGTCTAATGAAGCAGTCGTCCATTGGATTTATGGGACAGTTGGGAGATGAATTTGACCAGGATAAAAATATTTTACAGAAGGTAACAACGGAGGATCTTCGGGAGTTCGGAATGATTCCGGAATTTTTGGGACGTCTTCCGGTAGTCTTTGCATTACAGGCAATGACAGAGGAAATGATGAAAAAAGTATTGACACAGCCAAAGAATGCGATTATTAAACAGTATCAGAAATTATTGGCGTTAGATGAAGTGGACTTGCATTTTGATGATGGGGCGATTGCGGCAATCGCAAAGAAGGCAATCGAAAAGAAAACCGGGGCAAGAGCGCTTCGCGCCATTATTGAAGAGTTTATGCTTGATATTATGTATGAGATCCCAAAGGATGATCTGATTGGGAAAGTAACGATTACAGAGGACTATATTGAGAAAAAGGGAACGCCTTTGATTGAGATGCGTGAAAGCGGAGAAGCACATCTTTTGACTTCCGGGCATACAATAGTATAGAATTGCAAGATTGTGTAAAAGGTAAGAACAGTATGCCCAGAAATTGCGTCAATGAGATTTATTCAGAAGACTATTTAGATTACCTTGTGGAATATTTTCAGGAAGAAATTGAGGCGGATTCGGGAGATATGTATTGTTATAACATAGCTTCCCAACGTTTTGCCGTATTGTATGAGCAGGGGACGGAATATACGATCGGAAGGCTTTCGGGAATTAAGGTAATCCCGCATTGCTATGGGTTGCTTTCCTCGCAGCAGGTCTTGGAAAGCGCAGGCATTGCCAGAATACAGAGACAGCCGGATTTAAATTTGTATGGACAGGGAGTTTTGGTTGGATTTGTAGATACAGGGATTGATTATTCTCATCCTGCATTTATTAACAGTGCGGGGCAGACGCGTATTATTAGTATATGGGATCAAACGGTGCAGACGCCGCGAGAGGGCGAGAGCGCGCCGGAGGGTCTTGGCTACGGGGTTGAATATACGGAAGAGATGATTAACCGTGCGTTGGAGAGCCAGTCGCCTCTTGATATTGTACCAAGCCGTGATACAAATGGGCATGGGACATTTATTGCAGGAGTAGCGTGTGGAAACGAAATGGCGGAGCAGTCCTTTTCCGGGGTTGCGCCACTTGCGTCTATTTGTATGGTTAAGTGTAAAGAAGCAAAACAGAATCTGCGGAATTATTATTTTATTAATACGGATAATCCCTGTTATGCAGAAAGCGATATTATGCTTGCCGTGCGTTATTTGCGCAAGAAGGCTTTTGAGTACCGGATGCCGTTAATTATCTGTCTTGGCATAGGAACCAATCAGGGAGGGCATAACCGGGGCGGAGTTCTTGGAGAATTTTTAGAGGATTTAGGCAATTACAGAGGGATTTATGTCGTTACAGCCGGGGGAAATGAAGGGAATGCATCCCATCATTATAAAAATGTAGAATTTGGAATACAGGATTATGTAGATGTGGAGATTCGGGTAGGAGAAGGGGAAACAGGCTTTACTACGGAATTATGGACGAATATCACAAATTTGTATTCTGTTGCATTGGTTTCTCCGGATGGAGAATATAGTGGGAAAATCCAGGCAAGACTGGGCGAAAAGCGGGAAATTCGTTTTCTGTTTGGAAATACGGTTGTATATATAGAGTATATATTGTTTTCCTTTGAGGATGGGGACGAATGCATTCGTCTCCGCTTCCGGAATCCGGTGGATGGCATCTGGAAAATCCGTGTATATGAAGAAAACGGGATATCAGGCAGATTTGATATGTGGCTTCCGATAAGGGATTTTATTTCTGAAAGTACATATTTCCTGCGTCCAAATCCGGATACGACATTGTGTGATCCGGCAAATAATTTTGGCTTGATTACCTGCACATATTATAATTCTTTGAATCGAAGCGCCGCAATTGAGTCAAGCAGGGGATTTACAAGAGAAGGCAGGATAAAACCTGATTTTGCAGCCCCCGGCATTGATGTATACGGTTTGTTACCGTTTCAGGGGAAATATCCGGAAAACAGTGAAGAACGAAATGAAAGAGCCCGTTATGGTTACCGTTCCGGTTCCAGTATGGCGGCGGCTGTGACTGCGGGGGCAACAGCATTGCTAACGGAATGGGCGTTACTTTATGAAAATGATTATTCTATGGACACTGTAAAAGCAAAAAAATATCTTATCAGAGGAGCAGACCGGAACGGTTTGACTGTGCCAAGTGAAATATGGGGAAACGGAACATTAGATCTATATGGTGTATTTGATAGCCTGCGTCCGACGATTACTTAAATAATGGAACTGTTTTGTTCTTTCAGGGATTTGTAGTCGCGCAGGATGACCTGGTAACGCAGATTGGCGGCATTTAGTTCATAGATGTAGCTATCAATTAATTCCGGTTCTTTAACATTGGCAAGACCATCATAGGCGTCCTGGAGACTGCGTTGTGCTTCTTCCAGCGCCTTTTTTAGAAAGACTTCCTTTTTAGGGGGTCTTTCTTTTTTCCGTACTATTTTCATGGCTAGTCCTTCCTTTCTCTTTTCTATGATCCAAAAATAAAATCAGTTCTGGTTACTTACTATTAGTATAGACAGCAATTCCAATTTTATGCAGGTTCAGAAAAAGGAATGAAAAAAAATATATGGCATAATGTTATACAAAGAGAGTGCTTGTCATTTTTTGCAAGAATGAAAGGGGTAAACGTTGGAAAATACCGTGTTTATAATGTTATTTATTGGTGGTTTTTTAATTTTTTTAGCATCAATGGGTGTAGATGTTTTTCGATTGATCCTAAAAATAGTGACTAGATGCCTGTCAGGCATTGTAATTATATATGTTGTGAATTTGCTGATTTTGCATTTTGGCGGAAATTTATCCGTTAGTTTAAACGAATTTACAATTGGCGTTTCGGGCATATTAGGCATTTGGGGCATCATTCTTCTCTATGCTTTACAGTATTATTTCACAATTACATAAATAAAATTTTATCAAATATTGCTAAAAATGCGATGCTTGACAGAAAAAACAGGGTTTGTTATATTGGCGTCACTCGCTCAAAACAACGTTTGTCCGGGCGAAATTTTTGCAAGGCAGGTGACGTGTAAGTTATGAATAAGCTGCTCGTATTGTTATTACTTGTTATAGCAGTTTGTTATGACAGAAAAAAGAAAAAAATTCCCAATTTTTTGTTTATAACGGGTATCCTGTACTGTCTGTTGACGGCGTTATTCCAAAAGGATATTTCTCAAATGGGAAGGTGCATTTTTTGGTTTTTTCTGATTGTTGCAATTTGCTGGCCGCTGTTTTCTTTTCGGGCAGTGGGTGCAGGAGATATTAAACTCTTGGGAACAATGGGTGTATTGCTTGAACACGCGCTGTTCCTCCAGACAATTCTCCTTTTTCTTATTCTGAGCGGAATTGGCGCTTTTGGCATTTTATGGAAAAGGGGTCTGTTGGCGGAGAGAATGACGTATGCATGGCAGTATATAACAGACAGAAGGCAGGAAAAAGGCCTGTATTATAGCAGGGAACGGGATGGGACGGATATGACGATGATCCTGACGCCGTTTTTGCTGGCAGCTTATCTGACGGTACTTGCCGGAAGGTGGTGTAACATATGGTAAACAAGCTGCGCATTGCGTTGTATGACAGTTCGGGTTATATGACGCGTCTGGCGGAGTATATTTGCAGAAAAGGCTATCAGATGTTGGAGACGAAGCTATATACCAATCTGCCGTTTCTGAAAAAATGCGCCGCTGCCGGCGAGATTGATGTACTTTTGGCAGGCGAGGAAGTGGCAGAGGAGATTGCCGGATTAGAGGCTGATATTTCACAAGTGATACTTTTGACCGAAGGAAAAGGAATCAATCTGCCTCCGGCGTACACTTTAGTTTTTAAATATCAGCCGGCACAAAATATTGTACAGGAGATATTGTCCCATGTTGCAGAAAATGACGAAATTCATGTCACACAATGGTCATATCGAAGGAAGAGGATTGAGTTTATCGGCGTGTATGCGCCGTTCGGCGGAGGCGGAGTGACAACGTATGCGCTTACTGCTGCAAAAGAATTATCAGAGCGGCATCGGGTCTTATATATTAGTTTAGAACTTTTTTGCGGCCTTGATATGTTTTTCTCCGAAGGGAAACATCAGGAGATCATATCCGAAAGAGGAATGTCAGAGGTTATCTTTTATTTAAAACAGAGAAAAGACAAGCTGGCAATGAAACTGGAATCTTTGATTTCTGTCATTGACGGAGTCAGAGGGATTTTAGCGGTAGAGGATTACCGGGATTTATATCAAATGACAAAAGAGGATATGGAGCTTTTTCTGGATGTCTTGGAAAAGCAGACAGAATATGAAAAAATCATATTTGATATCGGATATCTAAGCGATACCATTCTTTTTCTGATGTCGCAGTGCACCAGAATCTATATGCCTAAAGCAATTACGGAATCACAGCAGTCCAAGAAAAGGGCATTTGAACGTCTTTTAATTCGAGAAAATAATACCCGAATCTGTGAAAATATTCAGGAAATGGAATAAAAAGAGAGGAGGAACTATTTGACAAAAGAAGAGGAAAAAAGAAAATGTCAGGAAATACAGGAAAAGATTCTTCAGGAAATGGATTCTTATGGAGAAATTACAGATGAAGAAATAGCAGAGCGGATAGAAGAATATGTACTGAAAATGGGACATACGATTTATCTGTCTGCGGCTAAAAAGGAAAGCATGATTCGTAAAATTTTTAACGCTATTCGGCGGTTAGATGTACTGCAGGAACTTTTGGAGGATCCTGCGATTACAGAAATCATGGTAAACGGCCCAAATTATATTTTTATTGAGAGGGATGGAAAAATTGAAAAATACCCACAGACCTTTTCCAGTCAGGAAAAATTGGAGGATGTGATTCAACAGATTGTGGCGACGGTAAATCGCCGGGTAAATGAAGCGGATCCCATTGTAGATGTCAGAATGCTTGACGGATCCAGAGTTAATGTCGTTCTGCCTCCAATCGCTTTGGAAGGGCCGATTGTTACAATCCGCAAGTTTCCGGAAAAACCAATCTGTATGCAAAGGCTGATAGAGCTGCACTCGATTACAGAGGAAGCGGCTGATTTTTTAAAGTCTCTGGTGCGGGCAAAATATAATATTTTTATCAGCGGTGGCACCGGGAGCGGTAAGACGACCTTCTTAAATGCATTATCGGAATTTATCCCCGCAGAAGAAAGAATTATTACGATTGAAGATTCCGCAGAACTGCAGATACAGGGGATTTCCAATTTGGTGCGTTTGGAAGCAAGAAATGCAAATCTGGAAGGGAAAAATGCAATTACTATTCGGGATTTGATCAAATCGGCGCTGCGGATGCGTCCGGACAGAATCATTTTAGGCGAAGTACGAGATGCAGCAGCCTGTGAATTGTTGAGTGTGATGAATACAGGACACGATGGAAGCTTGTGTACCGGACATGCAAATAGTCCGCCGGACATGTTAAAACGTTTGGAGACATTGGTATTAATGGGGATGGATATTCCGCTCATGGCAGTGCGAAGCCAGATAGCATCTGCACTGGATATCGTAGTACAGCTTGGCAGGCTTCGTGACAAGTCGCGCAGAGTCTTGGAAATTGACGAGGTCTTAGGAATTGCAGAGGGCGAAATACAGTTAAAGAAATTATATTGTTTTAGGGAAGAGGGACAGGGAGCAGATGGAAGGGTACTTGGAATGCTGCAGCCGACAGGAGACTCTTTGGTACATCAGGAAAAGTTAAAAACGGCGGGGATTTCAATAAAAACAGTATAACAGGAAGTAACAGACAGGGAGTAGAAGAATGAACAGAAGATATCCATGGAAGGTATACCAAACAGGATTTTTTGCGGGATTTGGGAAAGCTGCCATACTTAGTTTCCTTTTTTACCGGGATATTCTTATTGCCTGTTTGGCAGGCATTGGTTTTGGGAGTTATCGTATGTTCTCTGCCGGAAAAGATTATCGAAGGCAGCAGATATGCGAAATTACATTTCAGTTTCGGGAAGGGTTGCAGGGGATTGCTGCTGCACTGGGAGCAGGATATTCCATAGAAAATGCGTTTCAGGAGGCTCAAAAGGATTTGCTTTTATTATATGGGGCAGATGCATTGTTAGTAAAAGAATTTCACTGGATAGGGCAGCAGCTCTCCCTTAACCGGCCAATAGAAGATGTTCTTTTTGCATTTGCTGACCGTTGGAAATCAGAAGACATTTTACATTTTGCCCAGGTATTTCAGACGGCAAAACGAACAGGCGGCAATCTCATTTCGATTACACGTTCTACGGCGGAAAAAATCAGTGAAAAGATTGAAGTAGAGAGAGAAATTGCAGCGATGCTTGCCGGGAAAAAAATGGAGGGAAAGATTATGAATGGTATCCCACTTGGAATTATTCTCTATTTTTGGATTTGTTCGCCGGGTTTCTTGGATTGTATGTATCGGGCGTCAGGAAGGATTGTTATGACAATTCTGCTGGTTTTCTATCTTTTTGCATATAAGTGGAGCGAGCATATCGGCAATATTCAAATATAAAAACAGGATAAGACAATAAAAGGAGAAAAGCGATGGGTTTGGAAAAGGTTTGTCTGATTCTTTTTTTCCTGTGGATGGGATATTTTTTGTGGGCAAAAAAAATGCATGCCGGTAAAACGAATATCTTTTTTGGAGAAAAAGGGGAGAAAAAAAACAAATGGGAAAATATGCTTTTTTCCGACGGAGTTAAGCTTCTGTTGGTATTTTGTCGAAGCAGATTTTCCATAAGAATGAAAAGTCATACTTTAAAACAGCATAAAAAACTTTTTGCAGGAAAAAGCGAAGAAGAAATTTTTTATCAGTATTATGGAAAAATCGGATGCATTTTGGCTATAACAGTT
The DNA here is from genome assembly GCA_947630925.1 of uncultured Lachnospiraceae bacterium. Taxonomy (GTDB): domain Bacteria; phylum Bacillota; class Clostridia; order Lachnospirales; family Lachnospiraceae; genus Butyribacter. Next base: position 13,869 of record CANRJM010000010.1, on the reverse strand, counting down.
GCGGCAGGACTGTTTCTAACGGCAGTTAGTGGATTTATAGCACAAAAAAGCATATTGGTCAATCATTATTTTCTGGAAAAGGAAGGGGTATTGGGACAGGAAAAACAGGTCTCTTTGGAGGCAAGTGCAGATGGGGCGAAAAAAGAGGTTACCATTCAAGTGCCGCAACAGAAATATTCCAAAGAGCAATTAAAAAAAGTATTTGCAGAAGCGGCAGACTATATTGACCGAACCTATTTGGGAGAAAATGTTTCGGATGAAGCAATAGAAAAGCCCTTAAATTTAATGGATGCGGTACCAAACAGTGTAATTGCTATAGAATGGGATGTCGGAAACGACGGTTTGATCCTGAGTGATGGAAGTTTGTTAAATCAGGATATCAAAGAAAAGCAGCAGACAAAGATTACAGCGATTATGTCCTATGGAGAAGAGGAGGAAACGCTCGTAAAACAATTGACTATTTTACCGGAAAAACGGACAAGCGAGGAAGTTTTTTGGGAAGACTGGCAGAAACAATTGGAACAAAAGAAAACGGAGAATGCTTTAAAACGGTATTTGCCTTTGCCTGAGGAAGTAGAAGGGAAAAGGATATCCTATCGGGAAAAAAAGGTAAAGCCGGCTTATACTTTGTTTGGAATATTTGTTTTACTGCTTGTTCTTATTCCGATTGCGGCAAAGGAAAACGTCCAACGGAAGATAGCGCGCCGGGAGGAAGAGCTGCGCATATCGTATCCCGGATTTGTAGAGCATTTTGTATTATTGATAGGAGCCGGGCTTAGTACAAAAGGGGCATGGGAGCGGATGGTATCTGATTACCGGAAGGAGCGGAGTGAAAAGGATAAAAGTTATGTATATGAGGAAATGGCTCTTTCTCTTCGGGAGATGAAAAATGGAATGAGTGAAGACAGAGCATATGAGCTTTTTGGAAAGCGGACGGGGCAATTGGAATATATGAAATTTTGTACGTTAATTGTACAAAATTTAAAAAAAGGTTCGGATGATTTAATGAAAGTATTGGATTATGAAATAGCGGATGCTTTTCGCAAGAGAAAAGAAAATGCTAAAGCGTTGGGAGAAAAAGCAGGAACAAAGCTGTTATTGCCTATGATGATAATGCTTGTCATTATATTTGTTCTTATATTATATGCCGCATTCCAGGGAATGTAGCAGAAAATTGTAAAATAAGGGAGAGAAAAACAGAAAGAAAGGATGGAAGGATTATGAATCAGTTTAAAGCTTTTTGGAAAGAAGAGGATGGAATTGGAGTAGTAGAGATTGTGCTTATTTTGGTTATCCTGATAATGCTAATTGTAATTTTCCGTAAGCAGATCACAAATATTGTCAGCAGCGCGTTTGCGCAGATTAACGGTGGCGCAAAGACAATCAATAAAGATATTAGTATCAAATAGAAGCAGCCGTTTATGATTTGGGAGGGAGGGCGCAGGATGCAGTATTTACATAAGAGCAAAGGAAGCGTTACGGTTTTTCTTACATTGCTGTTTTTGTTAGTTTTTTCACTATTGGGAGTTGTTTTTGAAAATGTAAGGGTGATGTCTTCGGAAGGCTATGTACGTGTGGCAGCACATTCTGCAGCCATGACGACGTTTGGAGATTATAACAGGGAATTATATCAGGAATATGGCCTGTTTGCTTATGGCGGTTTTGATGGTATTGATGTAGATACGTTAGAACGGGAATTACTGCAGTGCTTAGAGGAAAATGTACAAAGTATGCCAACAAAGGCTGATAAAAGCTATAGCGATTTATATCGTTTGAGAGATTTAAACTATACGGCTGAAACAATAAAAAGATTGACAGATTCTGCCGTTTTTCAGAAACAGGTCAAGGGATTTTTAAAGAAAAACGGCATGAAAGATATGACGCAGACCGTATTAAATAAGATGACAAATCAGACGGCAAATGATTCCGTTTCCGATCGGCTTGCTATGGCAGAAGATTTTGAAAAGGGAAAATATCATCATCCCGATACGGAGAAAGATGTGCAAAAAGAGAGTGGAGAAAGAGAAACTGTTCCGGAAGAAACTTTAGAAAAAGATTCTGCAGGAGGGAATCCGCTTACTGTATTTTCCGAAATGATAAAATCGGGAGTTTTGTCTCTGGTATGCGATAGCAGTCGGTTGTCGGAGGGCGTGGTAGAACTGTGTCAATTACCGGAAACAGAAGAGGATATACAGGATAATTCACAGACAAATCAGCAGGCCGATCAATCTGCAGAGGGGACAGCGGGGTATTTAAAAAGGATAATAAACAATCCTTACGACGCAGAGGATGTCAGCCGTATGGAAAAGGGGGCGGAAAAAATTGCATTGCTTTGTTATGCCAATCAACAATTTTCCTATTATGGAAAGCAGACAAACCGCACCACAAAATATGGCTTAGAATATCTCCTGACCGGGAAACAAAAAGAGAAAGATGCGCTCTCTGCGGTTGTAAACCGCCTTTTGGGCATTCGGACATTGCTGAATTTTGCTTATACGGTATCTGATACTGCCCTGCAGAGTAAAAGCCTTGCGACTGCGACTGCCATTGCAGGTTTTACAGGATTGCCGCCCGTTATTACTGCAGTGCAATACACCATTTTGTTGATTTTGTCATTTCAGGAGGCCTGTGTCGATATCACTGCATTGTTGGATGGACGAAGCGTTCCTCTGGTTAAGACTGCTGCAAATTTTAAAGTGGAATACGAAAAAATCTGTTTGGCAGACAAATCGCTTTTTGCGGCAAAAGCAAAGCAATATCATAAATCAGATAAAAATAATTCCCTGACAGATATTTCTTATCAGCAGTATCTTTGGTTTTTTCTTTTACTTTCTTCTAAGAATACGATCCAGGAGCGCATATTTGATTTAATCCAATATGATCTTCGGGAAAGGTATAATCAGTCTTTTTGCATAGGGGATTGTATTTGCGGGGGAAAGTATTGCGTATCCTACCATATACCAAATTTATTCGAAAGATTGCCCCTGATATCTGTTGCAGCTCAGTGGAATACCGGAACAAGGAGTCTGGAGGTAAGTTATGGATATAAAAGTGAATAGGGATATCCTCTATTTTGAAGAAACAAACAACAAAACAATAAAAAACTTGCCAATACAAAGAGATGCTCCCCTGCATAACAAAAAACATCAGAATAGAGGGTATCCCTATTCACTTTTTGCAAAAGGCGTTTTGACGGTAGAGGCGGCGTTTTGCGCAACGGCATTTTTTTTAGTGCTGTTTTCAATGCTCTATTTATTTCAAATGGTCATTAAACAAAATCAAATGCAGATGAGTCTGGCGAAGGCAGCGGGTCAATATGAAACATATGGAACAAAGGTTGGAACAATAGAAGGATGGCAGCGGGAGCATATTTGGATTCATTGGAAGGAGGAGCAGGGAATCTGCTGTGCCGAACAGAGTTTTGAGCTTCCTTTTCTGGGAGGAAGATGGTTTCGGATATGGGTGTATCAACAACAGCGGATTCATGCCTATGATGGAAAAAGCATGGTTTCACAGGATGAATGCGCAGAAGGGTATGTGTATGTGGCGGAACGTGGAAAAGTTTATCATAAAAAGAGGGATTGCGTATATTTGAATCCTAATATACAGAGTATTGCTTTTGGGACAGTAGACCAAAAAAGAAATTCTTCCGGAGGAAAATATGATGCCTGTAAAAGCTGCTGTAAAGAAGTGCAGTTATTGGGAAATTCCATTATTTATATTACGCCGTATGGAGACAGTTACCATAGTAATATAAGATGTCCCGGGTTAAAAAGGACGGTGCGGATGCTGGAATTATCAAAAATTGGGAATATGCCTCCCTGCAGCAAATGTGCGAATGAAAGGGCTATAGAAAGGCGGTAAAGGGAAAGTGGGACATTTACCAAATGATATCCTATATTTATTGACTTTTATTGGGTTATTGACGGAAGCCGTGATAGATATTTTGCAAAAAAAGATATGGCTGCCGGTTATCATTATAGAATTGCCGGTATTAATCGGAATACATTATATGTTTGGTCAGGGAAGTATTTCTCTATGGGTTGCCTCAGTTGGAGCGGCGGCATTTTTCTATGTGGTAAGCATAGTAAGCAGGGAACAGTTGGGGAAAGGAGATGCACTGTTGTTTGGTTTGTCAGGAGCAGGCGTTGGTCTGTGGAATAATCTTATCTTAATTTATCTGACCTTTTTGCTTGCTTTTTTTGGAGCTGTTTTTTTGCTGGTCGTAAAGAAAGCGGGACGCAGCCAAACAATGCCGTTAGCGCCTTTTTTGTTAGCAGCGTATCTTATTTTACTCTGCTCCGGGTTACAGCCTGTTTTTGCCGGTTAAAGTTGTATCCGCTATAGTGCGGAGAAAGGAAAGATAAGATCAATATGCCAAAAAAGCAGAATAAAAGCTACGCCAGCGGCAGTTATACGGTAGAGGCAGCGTTTATTGTCCCGATGTTACTTGGAATCTTTTTTGTTATTTTATATGTTTTATTTCTTTTACATGATAAGGCAGTGCTGCAGGCAAATCTGCAAAATGTATTGTATCTGTTGGCAGAGGAACAGATATCCTGTCAACAGGAGGAATATGAAAGGTATTTGGAACAGTCGCTATGGCTGATGGAAGTGACGGAGTCGGAAATAAAAAAAGGCGGTTTGTCTTTTTCCGGAAAGGTTACCGCGGAGGCAGAGCTCAATATTCCGGTATTGTCATTTTTTATGGCAAAGTCGCAGAAAGTAGAAATGGCAGAGGAGTGCAGAAAATTACAGCCGGAGCAAATCAAAGGAATCAAAAAAAGGGAGTGAGGGAAAAGCGCTATGTTAGGAGAAATCGACCTGGATAAAGAGCATCACAGAGTTATTTGGAGGGTTGCAAGAGAACAGGTACAGGAATCTGAATTAGGCATTGGGATGATGGAACACAATCAGATTGAGGGGCTTTTGCCGGTTGAATACTATTCTATAGATGATAAATTGCAGTTTCGGTATTCGTATGGTTCTTTACAGAGGGTAAGCGAATCTTTACAGGAGAAGGCGGCGGGATACGATACTATATTTTTTTTATGCAGAGGTGTTTTGGAGATTGTAGATGGCGGAGCAGAATATTTATTAGAAGAGAGCGGATATTTTGTAATGCCTGAATGGGTATTTTGGAATCATAATAAGAAAAGTCTCAGTCTATGCTATCTTCCCGGAGGGAAAAATATCTTAAAAAAAGAATATACTACATTTGTAGAATATCTGATGGAGCATACGGATCACTCGGATAAGAGGGCAGTAGATTTAATCTACGGTTTGTATCAATATATCACATCAGAAAATTTTGTTATAAAAGATATATTAGAATATTTGGAAAACCACAGGGAGAAAAAAGAAATTCCTGCTCCCGTAGATTCCCATACAGGGAAAAAAGAATCTTTTAAAAAAGCACCTTTGAAAAAAGAACGCTCCTGCGGTTTCTATGTTTTATCTAATGTGGCGGAGGGAAAGCCGTATTTGTCTCAAGACAGTAACTATATAGCGGAAAAGCAGAAAATTATTGTTGGAAGGGATAAAAAGGCTGATTTGTGTCTGCCGTATCAGACAATCAGCAGGCGTCATGCGATTTTGTTCTACGAGAAAGGGATAGTTTATATTATGGATACCGATTCAAAAAATGGGACATATATTAATGGCAATAAAATACCCGCATATGTCAAAAAGGAGTGGAAGGAGGAGGATATCTTAACATTTGCGGATATTTCATACCGGTTGCAAAAGAAAAACAAAGATTAGCGGAAAACGACGGGATTTTCACGATATTCTGTTTTGATTACAATATAAGGGTACGTCGGGGTGCTGGATACGGTTTCATTTTGTTTGGGGCCGAAAAGTTCCGTATCAAACACAAGGCAGTCATCCGACTGAAAAAAGTCATTGACAACAATATTATAGCCGCCGCTGTCCTGTTGGCCATAGCCTTTTATAACATATAGATAGGAATTATCAGAAAATGTAAGCTCAAACGCCTCTTTTTGTCGTTCTTTTATGAGGGACTGCAGTTCCTCCGGAATATCCGTACCGGTAACAATGGTAAATTCCAGGGAATTTGTCTTTTTGAGCGCCTCCTCTTTTTCGCATCCTGTCAGGGTCAGGCAGGAAGAAAGCAAAAAAATACTGCATAAGAAAAGAAAAAATCTGTGAATATGATGAAACATATGAAAAATTCCTTTGTGATTTCTTAATTTTTATATATGAAAATAAAGAAGAAAGTATGCATTTGATTGCGTTAAACTATTAAAAATGTCAAATGAAGGATAAGATTCTTTTGAATTCTGTATAGAATGACGAAACTATATTGCGCAAATTGCTTTTTCGGATTTGGTGTTATATAATAGTAACGTTATTTAAAAAAATTAGCAGCAAGCATAGGAGGGCATACTGCATGAAAGAAATCAATAAGGAAGAAATTAAGAAAGAAATTGAAGATTATGTAAAGGTTTTGTTTCGCAAATCCATTAAGGAGGCAGACGATCAGCAGTTATTTCAAGCGGTATCGTATGCCGTAAAAGATATCATTGTCGATCAGTGGATGGCAACGCATAAGACTTATGAAGCGAAAGATGCCAAAACAGTATATTATTTATCTATGGAATTTCTCACGGGACGTGCTCTGGGCAATATCATTATCAATCTGAAAGGCAATCAGGCAATTAAAGAAGCGATTGAAGAGCTGGGGATGAATCTGGATATTATAGAAGATCAGGAGCCGGACGCCGCACTCGGTAACGGCGGATTAGGCCGTTTGGCGGCATGTTTTTTGGACTCTCTGTCAACACTTGGCTATCCGGCATACGGATGCGGGATCCGTTATAAGTACGGCATGTTTAAACAGGTTATTGAAGACGGTTACCAGATTGAAAAGCCGGACGATTGGTTAAAGTATGGAAATCCATTTGAGATTAAACGCCCGGAATATGCCGTTGAAGTGAAATTTGGCGGTTATGTTACCATACAAAGGGATGAAGCGACCGGTCGTAACAAGTTTGTGCAGGAGGGGTGTCAGTCGGTTCTGGCAGTTCCATATGATCTGCCGATTGTCGGTTATAATAATAATGTAGTAAATACACTCCGTATTTGGGATGCAGAGGCGATTGATACCTTTAATCTGGATTCTTTTGATAAAGGAGATTATCAGAAAGCGGTGGAGCAGCAGAACCTTGCGCGTACGATTTGCGAAGTGCTTTATCCAAATGATAATCATATTGCAGGGAAAGAACTCCGCTTAAAGCAGCAGTATTTCTTTGTTTCTGCCAGTGTGCAGCGCGCTGTATTAAAATATATGGAGAAGCATGATGATATTAGAAAAATCCATGAAAAAATTTGTTTTCAGTTGAATGATACACACCCGACGGTTACTGTTGCTGAGCTGATGCGTATTCTGGTTGATGAACATGGATTAGAATGGGATGAGGCATGGAGCATTACTAATAAAACTTGCGCATATACTAATCATACGATTATGTCTGAAGCATTGGAAAAATGGCCTTTAGAACTGTTCTCCAGATTACTGCCGCGTATTTACCAGATTATTGAGGAGATTAACCGCCGATTTATTTTGGATATTCAGAGAGCATATCCGGATGATTACAGCAAGGTAGAGAAGATGGCGATTATTTATGATGGACAGGTTAAGATGGCACACTTAGCGATTGCTGCAAGCTTCTCTGTCAACGGTGTGGCAAGGCTGCATACAGAGATATTGAAGAATCAGGAATTAAAAGATTTCTATCTTATGATGCCGGAGAAGTTTAATAATAAGACAAACGGTATTACGCAGCGAAGATTTCTTCTCCATGCAAATCCGCTTCTGGCTGACTGGGTTACGAAAAAAATTGGCGATGACTGGATTACGGATTTGTCGCATATTGATGAATTATCTGTATATGTCAATGATGAGATGAGCCAGAAAGAATTTATGAATATTAAATATCAGAATAAGGTTCGTCTGGCGAAATATATTAAGGAACACAATGGTATTGAAATCAATCCCCGTTCTATTTTTGACGTGCAGGTTAAGCGGCTGCATGAGTATAAGCGTCAGTTGTTGAATATTTTGCATATTATGTATCTGTACAATGATATTAAGCAGCATCCGGATAAGGAATTTTATCCAAGAACTTTTATTTTTGGCGCAAAGGCGTCTGCGGGATATCACAGGGCAAAAGCAATCATTAAACTGATTAACAGTGTTGCGGATGTTATCAATAAAGATAAATCCATCAATGATAAAATTAAGGTTGTATTTATTGAAAATTATCGTGTTTCCAACGCAGAGATTATTTTTGCAGCGGCAGATGTTTCCGAGCAGATTTCAACGGCGAGCAAGGAAGCGTCCGGAACCGGAAATATGAAATTTATGCTGAATGGTGCAGTAACGCTTGGAACCATGGACGGCGCGAATGTTGAAATTGTAGAAGAAGTCGGAGAAGAGAATGCGTTTATTTTTGGACTGTCTTCTGATGAAGTGATCGCATATGAGCATAACGGACAATATAATCCAAGGGAAATTTATAATATGGATTCAGAAATCCGTGCCGTATTGACGCAGTTGATAGACGGGACATATGCGCCGGACAATACGGAGGAATTCCGTGACATTTATAATTCTCTGTTAGACGGACAGGGCGGGCGTCCGGATATGTACTTTATCCTGAAGGATTTCCGTTCCTATGCAGAAGCGCAGAGAAGAGTGGAGGCAGCATATAAGGATACGGATCAGTGGGCAAGGATGGCAATGCTGAATGTTGCGAAAGTAGGCAAGTTCTCATCTGACAGAACAATTGAAGAATATGCAAGGGATATATGGCATCTTGAAAAAGTAACTGTGGAAGTAGAGGACAATGAGAAAGCGTAAATGCTCCAAATGGAGATTATTATGGGAAAATAATAAAAAAGCAGGAGGGTTACAATGAAGAAGAAACAACTAATTGGAATTATTGTTACCGGTGTAGTTATCATAGCAATAGGCGTAACAGGAATTTTGTCAAATATAGTTGCAGGTTACTTTTCAAGGGATATGGAAGATTCTTCGATGCTGCGTGATTTTTTTAGTAATCATGATGATTTTACCCAGGAACTGCCGGCGGATGATTTTATCGGGGTGCTTAACATAGTTGGCGAGATTGGCCCCGTTTCTTCCGCTTCGCTGACATCCTCGGATGCCTATAATCACAACATGTATTTGGACTATATTGAAGAAATGGAACATTCGGATGCAAACAAAGGGATTTTACTTTATGTAGACAGTCCCGGAGGGACAGTTTATGAAGCGGATGAATTGTATTTGAAGCTGATGGAATATAAGAAAGAAACGAATCGGCCAATTTGGGCGTATTTTGCATCAGAGGCATGTTCCGGCGGATATTATATTGCCATGGCGGCAGATCAGATTTATGCGAACCGAAACTGTTGGACCGGTTCCATTGGCGTGATTGTATCATTGATAAATTGTAAGGATTTATATGATAAGTTAGGAATTAAAGAAATTGATATTACAAGCGGCAAAAATAAATCGATGGGTTCGGCAGGGCTTGATCTGACAGAGGAACAGCGTGATATTTTACAGTCTCTTGTTGATGAGACATATGACCAATTTGTTGGAGTAGTCTGTGAGGGACGAGGTATGGAGGAGTCTTCGGTCCGGGCTTTGGCGGATGGACGCATTTATTCTGCAGAGCAGGCGCTTAAGGTGGGATTAATTGACAAAATTTCTCCCTTGGAGAAAGCGAAGCAGGAGTTTGCTGATACGTTTGATGCAGGAGGAGAAATACAGTTTTATGCACCGGAAAGCGATGTGATGAGCTTCTGGACTTCATTATTATCTGGTATTGAAAATCTAATGCCAAAGTCCGATACGGAGTTGGCGGCAGATATTGTGGAAAATAAGGGAAATGGGGTGTTGAAATATTATGCAAAATAATACGGAAAATCAAGTGTATGCTGGATTTTTCGTACGTTTGGCAGCATACCTTATTGATTGGGTAATTGTGGGCGTGCTCCTGCTTGCTATTCGCATTCCGATTTGGATTGTTTCTATTGGCGGAATGGGAGATTTGGTTTTGAGAGATTTTATCTTTCAATATTCCCTATATGATATTATTTTATATCTTTTGAAAGTAACATATTTTGTTTTGCTTACTTTTTTTACCGGCTCTACTCTTGGGAAAAAGTTGCTGCAGATTCGAGTGATCAGCATTGAGGACAGAAAACCGACATTTTTTGAAATTGTATTTCGTGAAAGTGTTGGGAAATTTTTATCGACAATTATTCTGGAAATTGGTTATATTATGATTGGGGCAGATAAGAGAAAACGTGGTCTGCATGATATATTAAGCGACACATATGTCGTATATTATCATCAAAAAAAGGTGGCGGTACCAACACCGGTGGCGTATCAGACAGTATCCTACCGTGTTCCGGTGCAAAATTCAGTGCCGCAGAAATTTTCAACAATACCGAATCCGATACAGAATAAGCCGTTAAAAAATCAGGCAGTTGTTTCCCGTCCGGAACAGCAGATGCCGGCGAAAGAACAGGCGGTTGCTTCCCAGCCGGAGCAGCAGATGCCAGAGAAGGAACAGGCGGTCGCTTCCCAGCCGGAGCAGCAGATGCCAGAGAAGGAACAGGCAGTTGCTTCCAAACCGGAACAGCAGATGGCGGCGGAAGAACAGGCAGTCGCTTCCCATCTGGAACAGCCTGTGAAAGGAAATGACCAAATGGACGAATAAATCCGGATAAGCAGATGCGACGCGGGACTGGCAGGAATTGCCGTATAGGACATATCATCCGTCGGGACAGGGCGGTTTGGCAGAAAATGTGACAAAATGAATTTGGAAAATGAATGCAGGTTCATTTTTATGAAAAAGTGAATAAAAGAAAAATATCTGTTAAGAATACTAGCAGATGATATCGTAGCACTCCGATAGAATCGGGGTGCTATTTTTTGTGTAGAGGCAACGCGTATCGCTTGTGGTTGCATTTATTAACTAATAGAATGGAGGAAACAACATGTTTGAAGAGAAGGAATCATTATGGAGAAAAAAAGGTTTTTATATCGCCGCGTGTGTTTTATTAGTCTGCATTATGGCCGTAGGGGCAATAGGTTACCGCAAAGTAAATCTGCAGAATAATGCGGGCAATATGATGGCAAATATTGCAACAGAAGTTCCAAACTCTACAGCAGACAATGTAGGAAATGCTGCAATTTCTTCGGATGAAAATACAGAAAAGGAAGAGACAAAACAGGCAAATCTTGATCTGACAGAAACATTTACATCACAAAGCAAAAATGCGGCAAAAACAGAAAAAAGCACAAAATTGGATAAGAAAAAAGCTGCCAAAAGCAAAGACAAAAAAGAAACGACCAGTAAATCAGATAAGAAAAAAGAGAAAAAGACGGTCTCAACAACGACGGATAAGGTAAATCATTCATTTGATGAGGATAAGGGGCTTTTGTGGCCGGTTACCGGAGATATTATATTGAAGTATAGTATGAATAATGCAATCTATTTCAAGACTCTGGCACAATATAAATGCAATCCGGGAATCGCAATTTCTGCTAAAGTAGGTACTAAAGTAAAAGCTGCCGCAGACTGCAAAGTGACTAAAATTGAAACAACAGATGAACTTGGAACCGTTGTGACAACAAGTGTTGGAGATAAATATAAGCTATCCTATGGACAGTTGGACAATCTTTCTGTCAATAAAGGCGATAGCTTAAAAGAAGGGGATGTAATCGGAACCGTTGCGGAACCAACAAAATATTATACAGAAGAAGGAAGCAATCTGTATTTTCAGGTTATGGAGGGAAAAGAAACCATAGACCCGATGCTCCTGCTGCGGTAATACTGTTTATCAGTCAATATGAAAAACCTTACTGTTCAAGAAAAGATGATTATTCTGGCAGCAGTAAGGTTTTTTCTTTTTGCAAAGTTTATTTCAATTTATATCTGTATGTGCTATAATCATATAGAATAAATGGTTGTTTGACATTGCCGATTTGTACCCGCATTGCATGTGCAAATTGGGATAAAAGTAAAAAAGCAATGCAGAAAAGAGGGAAAAATGCAGTATAAAATTATTGGAAACACAATGCCGGCAGTTGAGGTATTATTTGATCAGGCAGGAGAGTCTATGTATACGCAGTCAGGCGGTATGGCATGGATGTCAGACGGGATTGTCATGGACTCTAATACGCATGGCGGCATTTTAAAGGGTGTTGGAAGGATGTTTGCAGGAGAGTCTATGTTCATGGCGCATTATACGGCGCAGGCTCCGGGAACCAAAGTAGCATTTGCATCTACAGTACCGGGGGAGATTCTTCCGGTTAATGTTGCTGAAACCGGAGGGCTTATTTGCCAGAAGGGTTCTTTTTTATGTGCGGAGCCGGGTGTAAGTTTAAATATAACTTTTACAAAGAAGCTGTCCAGTGGCTTTTTAGGCGGCGAAGGCTTTATATTACAGGAACTTTCCGGTTAAGGCATGGCATTTCTGGAGATTGATGGCGATAAGATTGTAAAAGAGCTTGCAGCAGGCGAGGTTATCAAGGTTGACACAGGTAACGTAGTTGCTTTTGACCGTTCCGTACGCTATGAAATTGAGACTGTTAAAGGTCTGAAAAATATTTTCCTGGGCGGCGAAGGTTTGTTCCTGACGAGGTTGACAGGACCGGGCAGGGTTATAATACAGACGCAGAATTTCAATGAGTTTGCCGGAAGAATTGCAAGTATGATTCCATCTAAATAAGAAGATAATGGGGAGGAATGGGATGTTCCATTCCTCCTTTTCTGTGAAACAGAAAATTGTCTGGGTACTTTAAATTTGCCGTAGACAGTTGTTAAAAAAAATCTTAAACAAATCTTAAAGAAAATCTACATTGAATCTTCATCTTTTTTTTCATACAATAAAGACTGTAAACAGGCAACGGCATTTTCCGGGTAGCTACCGGTTTTGAGAAATGCCGATGCTTATGATTCATGAATCAATTCGTTATGTAAGCATGGATTTAAAGCGGCGTTAAGGTGATTTTAAACGCGGGTATTTCGCTTGAATCGTAATGTTTATATGAAATTTGCAGCAAAGGAAATGGGAAAAATGTATCATATTTTAATTTGCGATGATGAAAAAGATATTGTGTCTGCACTGGAAATTTATCTGAAAGCGGATGGTTATAAGACATATAGCGCTCATAATGGAAAAGAAGCGCTCGCTATCATCAACAGGGAGGAAATCCATCTGGTGCTGCTGGATGTTATGATGCCGGAGATGGACGGAATTGCGGCCATCAGCGAAATACGAAAAATCAGCAACGTACCGGTCATATTTTTGACGGCAAAGAGCGAGGAGATTGACAAGGTGTTGGGACTTACCGTGGGTGCGGATGATTATGTTACCAAACCGTTTAACCCGGTAGAACTGCAGGCCAGGGTAAAATCCCAACTTCGCCGTTACATGCAGTTGGGCGGCGGTAAAGAGGAGAGGGATGTTTTGCGCCTCGGCGGAATCTGTATTGACGACAGGTCAAAGAAAGTGACAATTGATGGCGAGCCGGTAGCTTTGACAAAAACGGAATATGCAATCCTGAAATTTTTGATGGAGCATCCGGGAGAATCCTTTTCGCCGCAAAAGCTTTACCAGCAGGTTTGGAAGGATGCGCCGTATGGGACGGAAAACACAGTGGCAGTCCACATTAGACATCTTCGTGAAAAAATAGAATACGACCCGGCAAATCCGAGATATCTCAAAGCAGTTTGGGGGAGAGGATATAAGATAGTGTCAAGTGATCCATGAAAAAACGAGTCAAAAGAAAAAAGGCTCGAATGAACCTTGAAAATTGCAGAT
>CANRJM010000009.1 GCA_947630925.1 uncultured Lachnospiraceae bacterium | reverse complement strand
TGGGATCTTAGCTCAGCTGGGAGAGCATCTGCCTTACAAGCAGAGGGTCACAGGTTCGAGCCCTGTAGGTCCCATTTCATAATATAATATGTTATATTATTTATGCCGCAGTGGCGGAACTGGCAGACGCCCAGGACTTAAAATCCTGTGGGTAGTGATACCCGTACCGGTTCGATTCCGGTCTGCGGCATTGTTTAAAAGCAGCCGTAAGCCTTTTAGAAGAATAAAGGCTTACGGCTGTTTTTTGATTGCCACTTATTTTTTGCATTGTCAGCAGGATTCCCTACTTATAAGGATAAGGAAAAAATGGAAAAAAGGTAATCCAGTCGCATGATAGGATAGTAATGTTTGGAGAGAAAACCAATTGCCTAAAAATCGTTAAAAAGGAAAGGAGCAGAAAAAATGTTTTGTAAATATTGTGGAAGTCCTATGGAGGATGGTAGTGTTTTCTGCGGTAATTGCGGGAAAAAAGCAGATAGTACGGCAGATACAAACGGGGCGGCAATCAATAGGAAGGGATTGCCGATAAAAGTTTCTGATCATGAAGTGGGGACAAAGTTGGTAACAACATGTATGGAATATATTCAGAAACAGATGTTGGATATGAGTGATTTTTGGAAACAGGAGTCTGATTCTTTTGTAACAGATTTTAAAACTCTTCTTCTGTCAGACAAAAAAACAGTAAATAAATATTTGAAGAGGGGTTATTTTGAGTTATCAGAACAGCAATGGGAGGCTGCAAAGGGTTTCTTTAACGATGCTTTAGATGAAGATGTGGAATGCGCCGAAGCTTATTTGGGACTTGTACTTTGTGACATACAGGTTTTTAATTTCAGTGATATTCTGAGTGTAAAACCTGATTTTATCGAAGATAGCAGATACAAACGCATGATGCGTTTTGCAACGGAAGAAAAGAAGAAGGTTATCCAAAAACTTGAGGGGGATTATCTGCGTCTTACTATTTTGACAGCAGCGCTTATTTCAGAAAGAATAGAGGGATTCCTGGACGCAAAGGGAGATTCTCAGAAGCTGCTGTCTGTACTGTCAGGTTATTTTGATGAATCATTTATAACAAAAGAACGGAATTATCTTCGGTCCCAATTAACGGATGATATCATGAATGATTTGGTAGATGCAAAATTCGATATCTATATGCATAGGGTGGGAAGTAATGTTCAGGAAGTGGTTGCTATATTACAGGAAATGCTTGGCACCAGCCGGGATAGTCTGTTTGCCTTCCTGGAGATGATTCCTGCTTATATTAAGAGAAATGCCAGTTATAAGGAAATGATTGAACTGCAGAACAGGCTGCTTGCTGCGGGTGCGGAAATAGAGGCACGGCGAGTGGATAGCAAAGAGGAGTATTTACAGGAAAAGTCAAATACCGGAGAATCGGCTGCTTCCCAAAATACGGTAGTGCAGAGTCGGGATGAAGCAGCGCAGAGTCAGAATGCGGTAGCACAACGTGCAAATACAGCAGGAGGCAGTATTGATAAAGAAAGGGGCAGTTGGGATACAATGAAAGAGATGTTCAATGAAACAGAGCAGCCCAATGAAATGAGAAAATCTTGTCGGATTGGCGGAGGCATAAAAGGGAGAATAGGGAGTGGACGCAGCATTCCGCTGACAGAGGTGGAAAGACTGGGAGAATCAGTAACGATTGTCACACATAAGCTGCCCACAAAAAACTATAAGTTGAATTTGGGGGATATTCGTGCAATTTATTTGAAAAAAACAATGTCGCCTTTTTGGATTTTTGGCATCGGATTTGGCGTATTTTGTCTTTTACTGTTTTGGATGGCGGAAATGTATGCTTGGGCGCTTATTATGTTATTGCCGATAGCCCGTAGTCTATGGATTGGACGCGGGAATTCCATCGTCATAGAGAATGTCCAGTATGGTTCGATACTGATACCTTGCAGATATCCCTCAGAACTGGGAACGCTAGATGCAGTCTTAAGGGATTAATGGCAGATTACGGAAATAAGGCAGAAAACATTTTAAGAGAAAGAAGGATGGACTATGATTATCATTATTTATTGTATTTTGGGGTACTGGTCAGTCGGGCGCACAATTTGGGCGAATAAAATGGTGTTTGGCTCTTATACTCAGATTGTGTCAAAGAAAATAGCTTTAGGTCTTATGTTTGGTTGGATTTTAATTCCCTGGGCGCTGTTAAAAATGCTTTTTAGAAGGTAAGGGTTATTAAAAAAAAGAGATACCATAACTATTTTAGAAATGTATACATTCTAATGGACGGATATGCATGTAACACCAAAAACAGAGAGGAGGATATGGTTATGAAATGTTCGAATTGTGGACATGAAAATCAGGAGGGAGTTAAATTTTGCGTAAAGTGCGGAGCTGCTTATGACGTTTCCGGAACAGGGCAGAATAAAGAGCCGGAGAAAACAGAAAAAGCATTATTAACGTCGAATCAGCAGATGGAAAATCATACAAAGGATACTTACAGTGGAGATAACAGGCAGTACGATATTCCATATGATAGGGGCAGAAAAACTAACCGGATTCCGCTCATTGCCGGCATATTCGTTGCTTTATTTTTAGTGGTAGCGTGTTATATGTCATACTATTTTGGATGGTTTCCCGGTTGGGGAAGGGATTTAGAAAACTGTATTGGAAAAGATATAAATATTGTGAGGTGTCTGCATCAGGTAAAAAAAGCTGATACGGTTGGGTATTATATAGGAGATAATGAATACTTTCTGACTTTAGATTCCGAAAATAAAGTTTGTGCAATGAGTAGTGAAGATATAACGGGTACGGGAAAGTTTCGCCTGAAAGGTTTTTATGTTGGGCAGAGTGAGGAAGAGGCAAAAGAATTATGGGAGCAGCAAATGGTAACTGCACAAAGCACAGAGATGTATTATATCGGACATGATTCTGAAAAGAACATACTAAGAGTCATATTTGATGGCAGTAAAGTTTATAAAGTTACAATGATAATTGCTGGCGGGGGATCATATATAGCAGAAGACGACAGTACGGAGGAACCATATGATGCAACAGCCAGCCCTGATGTAAATAACAGTACATATGGTACCTATGGGGATGACAGTACAGGAAATACCTATGATGATACCTATGGGGATGACGATACGGGAAATACCTATGATGATACCTATGGGAATGACGATACGGGAAATACCTATAATGATACCTATGGGAATGACGATACGGGAAATGCCTATGATTACACCTATGAGGATGACGATACGGAAGATTTTTATGACGACGCCTATGATGATTCTGACAGTGAATACATTTTGCCACAGAGTAATGAAAGAAAATTAAAAAAGAAAGATTTGCGAGGGTTGAGTAAAGAAGAGCTGAGGCTGGCGCGTAATGAAATTTATGCCAGACATGGAAGGATGTTTTCGGATCAGGAACTGCAGGATTATTTTGACGGGCAAAGCTGGTATTCCGGTTACATTGACCCGGAGGATTTTGTGGATTCAGAGGAGTTAAGCGCTGTTGAGCGTTATAATGCGAAATTTATCCTAAAATATGAAAACCGGTAATATCAGGAAAAGGATATCGGGAAATGAGGGATTGTAAATCAGGAGAAAAGTATGATATAGTATAACTATCAGTACAGTAGCATGAGATGCGGGGACAAAAGTAAAAAGAGTTAGGGGGAAGTACAGTTTGAGAAGAAAAGTTTTTTTGTCAATATGCCTGATAGTTTCTATTTTGATTACTTATCTCCTGCCTGACGGCATCCCCTCCTGTTTTTCTGTAAAAAGTGCGGCCGGAGTGGAGGGAATTGCAATTCAGCAAGGCACGTTTTATGATGAATTGGCTATCGAAAGGTATCGCTGGTCCTATAATTCTGAGGTGGGCATGTACAGCATCAACCTCTACAGCCAGAATATAAGCTGGTTATTGGAATCCGGAAAGTTAAAAGAATTAGTAGATCAATACGGTTCTTCTCTTTATGTAGAGATTAAGGTAAAAACCGCAGATCAGATTATTCCAAAAGAATTTTTTAATACATTATCGACAGCGGGATGTCGTGGTTATATTTTTGTGAGTGTCGGAGGAGAGGTATATGACTGGGGATTTGGAACGAGTCAATATCGGAAAACAAGCGAAGATTTTTCGCCATATGTCACATTTTCCAAACCTGATCGATATCAGGAAGCCTATGGAGAGAATGCCGCTTATTTGCAACTGGAAACTTCATATCATCCGGAAACCTGTGGATTTGCCCCACTGATTAGTCTGACTTCTTTTAAGGTAGGAAATACGATTTATGGCAGCAATGAATATTTTGATCATTTTTTTGAACGGTATGTGGTAGACGCAGTGAAATGGGATGAAACGGCATGGGGATACCGAGGTTATTTTTATAATGAATGGGAGCTCTCTTTTTTAGATGAGATTGGTTTTTTTTATGCGACTCAATTTGACAGTGCTGGAAAAAAGCAGATGCAATGGCGTGAATGCATCTGGGACTGTTATTATTATAAGACAAGCAGGGAATTTGCAACGGTAGAATTTCATGAGTTGTCAAATCTGAAAACCGGGACATTTGTTATATCGGATTCTTTAGCGATAGGAAATACCATGCCGGGAGAGACAGAAGCGCCGAAAAGCACGGAACAGCCAAAAAGCACAGAAGTGCCAAAAAGTACGCAACAGCCGAAAAGTACGGAACAGCCGAAAAGGACAGAAGTGCCAAAAAGTACGCAACAGCCGGATATATTGTCCAGTACTGCGCCGGGAGGGACAGGAGCGCCGAATAATCTGCACAGTACGGAACCGGTTATCAAAGAAACTGCAAGCCCTTCTCAGGAGCCGGCAGGCAAGGCGACGCGTTTAAGTGGAAAATTAAAAGGGTTAAAAGGAACGGTAACGAATCAGAAAGCAATCAGGCTTCATTGGTCAAATAAGGTGACAGGTTCTCCTGCAAAGCTGTTATTATACCGTAAAGTTTCCGGAAAGAACTCTTTTCAGAAGATCAAAGCAATACCGGTTTCAAAACGGCAATATCTGGACAGGAAGTTAAAAAAAGGGAAGAAATATACGTATAAGATGGTATGCCAGAATCGGGCGAAAATGTGTGTGGAATCAACGGCTGCAGTTTCCAATACAATATTCGTTCCGTATCTTAGTACACCAGTTATACGTATAAAGAAAATAGGCGGAAAGACCGGAGGATATTTAAAAATAAAAATCAGGAAGTACGAAGGAACGAACGCAGAAATATATTTGAGTCAGAATGGGAATGATTTTAAAAAAGTGGTTTTAAAAAATACATCTATCCGTAATTATCATGGTAATTTTTTATTGCGTTATCAAAAGTCCATGGGGACGATATATTGTAAGGTAAGAACGTGGAAAAAGCGGAATGGAAATAAGAAATACAGTCAGTATTCTGCTGTAAAACAAATAAAACTGACCTGAGCGATAATATATTTTTTACCGGAAGACGGCGGAAAGAGCAGATGGATATGAGAAATACAGAAAAACAGGGCGTTCTGGAAAATGGAACGATGCTGCATGAACGGTTTTGCGTTAAGAAGGTAATTGGTGTCGGCGGCTTTGGGATTACATATCTGGGAGAGGATACTTTATTGGAGTCCATGGTTGCTGTTAAAGAGTATATGCCGGAGGGATATCTTTACACCGGTTTATCAGGAGAGGAAGGAGCAGAAACAGAGGAAAAGTCTGCGTTTCGTAAGGGGATAGATGATTTCCTGCGGGAGGCAAAACTTCTGTCTCTTTGTCAGGAGTTGGATGGAATTGTCAGTGTCAGGGACTTTTTTGAAGAAAATGGGACTGCATATCTGGTTATGGATTATATTTCCGGAATCAGTGTAAAGGAACAAATCAGAAATCAGGGGGCGCAGAAACCGGATGAGGTATTAAAACTGATGAAGCCGGTTATTTTTTCGTTGTCCAGACTTCATAAGGTAGGATATATCCATAGAGACATCAGTGGCGATAATCTGCTGTTTACCAGTCAGAGCAGTCTTAAATTAATTGATTTTGGAGCCGCCAGAAAAATGAATCCGGACGGCGAGATGACACGTACTGTAATGTTTAAAAGAGGCTTTGCGGCAGAAGAACAGTACCGGGTAAAGGGAAAACAGGGAGCATGGACGGACGTGTATGGAATTTGTGCGGTCCTCTATTATATGATGACAGGGGTTGTGCCTGTAGAAGCGATAGAAAGGGTCATTCATGATGAAGTAGTGCCTTTGGAAAAGATGCCGGATGTCTGTTTGGATATTGAAAAGAAAAAAGCAATTGATAAAGGGATGTCAGTTTTTGGAAAGAACCGTTACCAGACGATGGATGCGTTATATGAAGCCTTGTATCTGGAAGGCATAGAACATCTTCCGGATGGACTGGATGTTTCAAAGGAGAAAGAGGAAAATATATCTGTATCAGAAGAAAAGGAGCATATAGACCGGATTCGTACATCAAATTTTCTGGCGACGAGGACGGAGTTTCTGCAGCAGCGTCAGGCGTATTATGCTGCAAAACAAGATATGATGCTGCAGAGGCGAAAACGAAGATATTTTTTTGTTTTTATTTTGCTGTGCGTAGCGGGAGCCGGAGCTTTTTTTGTTTGGCATAGCAGAAATTTGCAGCCGTCCTACCGGAATGGCGGGATTCAGACGGCAGCCGGAGAAAGTACTATGGCTGCGGGGGATGATAGAACCCGGCAGCAGGAGAGCGGCGGAGAAAAGCAGCCGGAAGGCGATAAAGGGAAGCTGTCGGAGAATGTAGAAACCCGGCAGACAGGAAAGAGCAAAGATGGGCAGGAAGAAAATACTGTCAGGAAGCGTGTGACGGTGCCAAAAGTGGTTTCTGTCAAAGAGGCAAAGGCAGTGCAGAAGCTGAAAGAGAAAAATCTTATTCCGGTGGTCCGTTACCGTTACAGCTCCGTAAAAAAAGGAAATGTCATTTCTCAGGGAGTACAGGAAGGCAT
Organism: uncultured Lachnospiraceae bacterium; assembly: GCA_947630925.1. Taxonomy (GTDB): domain Bacteria; phylum Bacillota; class Clostridia; order Lachnospirales; family Lachnospiraceae; genus Butyribacter. The sequence continues at coordinate 70,234 of CANRJM010000009.1, read as the reverse complement.
AAAGGTAACCCAGGGAAAGAAGATTCCTCTTCTTGTCAGTAAAGGGCAGAAAAAGAAAAGTTCTCCTTCGCAGACGCCGAAACCGGCGGAAAAGAATACGAATCAGCGGAAAAGTAATGCAGACGGGAAGAAAAATGATTCAGACCAGAATGTGGCGGGAGATATCACCAATTTGTTCCAATAGAAAGCTGTGTGGCGGGCTGAAACAGACGAAGGGAACAACAGAATGATTTGATGGAGAGAGTATGAGAGACAAAAAGAGAAACCACAGCGGCGATATAACGGAGCTGTTACAGTCGATCGAGGAAATATCACAAAGGAAATCTGTATATGGATTTGAGGCGTTTGCAGTCAAAGAATTTGCCGGAAGCGATACAGAACATCTGTCGTATCAGGAGAGGAAACAGATTGCATGGAAACATTTTTCTGTTTTGGAAAAGAAGGCGATAAAGGGAAAAAGCGGCAAATGCCTGGAAGCGTCTGCTAAGACAAAAAGAAGATGGTTTGGAATAAATGGCGAGGCATTGCCGAAAAGGTTTCAGATATTTCAACTGGCATTTGAGTTGGAGTTATCGCCGGAGAAAACGGAAGCGTATCTGAAAGAGGGGTTGGAGCAGCCGGGGGTGCAATACAATGATTATAAAGAGTGGCTATATCTGTACGGTCTGCAGAATAAGATCTCTTATCAAAGGATTCAGCAGATGATATATCAGTTTGAAGCAAAGATGGAAGCAGCACAGGTCTTTGAGCAGACTACCCATACAAATTGGTTAAAAGAACAGTACATGGAAATAAATACGCTGCCCCCGGATGAATTTTTCAGATGGATGTGTGAGAATGTCCGTTTTTTTAAAGGATATAGTAAGACTGCCCTGCACTATTTTGAAATATACAAGAACGAAGTACTTAAGATTTTACGCAGGGAAGAAAAGAAAGAACTGCAATGGATGTTGCAGACAACAGATTACGGGGAATGGAAGCGGGCATGGCAGAAAAGTGCCTTGTCGAAGCATATCGATTATTGCAGTATGGATGAAGACCAGAGAGAGTTAGAGATGGTGCGGCGGTATATCAAGCATGCTTCCCGCAGAAAAGACTCCCTTTCGCCGGAATTTTGCCGTGATATTTTAAATACTGCCCGTCTGGCATATGGGCATGAGAATACCCATTATATGCTTTCCAGTCTTTATCCGGTAAGAAAGAAAAAGTACCGGACGGTCTTTTCTGCCGTAAGCTTTCTGTCGGATAAGCAGGTTTCGGAATTGCTGCACGTTGCTTCGCACAAGGAAGCAGAGATGAGGATATCACAGGAAGCAGCGACAGAGGAGCAGCCTATTGGTGCTGCAGCCATAGGGAAAAAGAAAAAGGAAGCAGCAAGGCGGGTGATTTTGCTTGACAGGTCGCATCTTCTTCCTTTGATTCATTATGTGGCACAGGCGAAATACAGTGATAAGATTAAAAAGGAAGACAGGGATTATTGCCAGTCAGACGCTATAACGTATTTTACAGATATGGCGAACGGAGTGCTTTTAGCCTGCGGAATGGAAGGGATTTCTGAAGAGTTTATTTTAGATTGTATTTTACTGTCTTGTTTTCAGACGGAAGATATGTATCAGGTGGCTGATGTGATGGAACTGATAGGGCAGTATATGAATTGAAAATGAAGTATCATCAAACAGAAAGAAACGGATGGAAAAAAACTGGAAATTTCTTATAAAAATATAGAGACTTTGCTTTACTTTTTTTTTGTTTTGCATTACTATGTGATTAGAGAGTAATTCTAGACTTATACATGGGAGGAATGTTTATGTATCAGGGGAAAAAAGTGATTGGAATCTGTACTTCATATTTGAATCAAAAGTATCATATGCGGATGGTAAGCCGACTATGCCATGAACTCTCAAATTATGACATTTATGTTATGATATTTGGCACTTTGTCAGAGTTATATTTTTATAATAGCAGCGATGAAGGAGAAGTTTCTATTTTTGATTTGATGGCTTATGATGTATTGGATGGGCTGATTCTGTTTCCTGAAACGCTTAAGCAGGAACATATCGTGTCTGATATTGTAAAGCATGCATCCGATGCAGGGATTTTTGTTGTGTCAATTGATAAAGAGCAGAAGGGCTGTTACAATGTAATCTATGATAAGGAGTCTTCCTTTGAAAAATTAGTACGCCATGTAATTGAATACCATGGATTACGGGAAGTCAATTTTATGGCAGGAATTGAAGGGAACGAGGTATCAGACAGAAGAATCGAAATCTACAAAGAAGTTTTAGAGGATAATGATATTTTATTTGAAGAAGACCGTATCGGTTATGGCGAATTTTGGGAGGGACCTACCCGCAAGGTAATGGAACGCTTTATGGATCCGTTAAAAGTGCCGCCGGAAGCGATCATTTGCGCCAATGACTCAATGGCGGTTGCCGTATGCGACTATTTGGCAGAGAAGGGATTCCACATTCCGGAAGATATTATTGTAACCGGTATTGATGGTATTGAGGAAGGTGTAAACCATTCTCCTGGTATTACCACCTGTGTACGGGATGATGTGAATGATGCAAAGAAAATTGTTGAGATGATACTGGATCTTCTGGAGAAGAAGGCGCAGCCAAACATTATGGAACTTTCATATCATATGCAGTTATCGCAGTCCTGTGGTTGTCAGGAAAATTATTTGTTTAATCCTGCGTCTGTATTATCACAGTTGAGTACTACGAATGCAACGCAGGTAGCAGACGTCAGGTACTATGCAGATATGGCGGAGGAATTTCTAAAATGTGAAAACATGGATGTTTTTGAAGAATTGGTGTCAAACTATCTTCCGGATAACAGTTTTCTGTGTATTAACTCCGACTTGGAGATTGGCGGCAAAGAAGAAAATGACCACTGCAGTATGAAAAACGCCTTTTCAACAACAATGCGGGTAATCATGAAGAATCAGGGCAATACTACCTATACCGACTGTGAAAGTAAAAATGTGCTTCCTGTCTGGGCGGATTTTCGTACATATGAATGCCCGGTTATATTATTCCCCGTACATTTTAGCCAAAAGGTTGTAGGGTATTTTGGAACATGGTATGATATGGATTCCAGAACCGATATGGAAAGAATTTATCACTTCCTGTATTCGTTTAACAATTCAGCCGGATTAAAGCTGCTTCGAAGTGATAAAAAATAAGAATATTATGGCGCACGTTTCATTTTGGCGTCAGTTTAGCTCTATTATAGTTTTTTAGCCCGCTGTTGCTTTTGGCATATGTTTTTCCTTTGCCGTAAAGCAGCAGCGGAAGGATATAGGCATTCCAATCATTTTTTGCCCGTTATGGTATCAAATCATAGTTTGTTTTTGATCAGGATTGGATTTTGGTCTTTTTCTATATTTGTTTAGGTAATGCTCAGTGTGTTTACTGCAGTAAAACCATTTCTCTCTTCTTTCTGAATGATTGCCGGGTAATCTTTTCTGCTTTCATCCAAATCGACATTACCGCGGATGCCGCGTATTCTTCCGTCATCACTATACTGTAGCATTCCATAATCATAAGTATGTGGCGCGTCATACGAGTAATCGGCGAGCCAAAGTTCATATTCCCGTAAACTGTCATATTCCAGAAAACTTTCTAAAAAGGATAAATAGGTATAATACATTGGATAATAATCTGCGTCATGCAATGTATTGCAAAATTCTTTTACGTGTTCCGTATTGGCGCGTTTTCCTAAATCTTCCAGACTATTGTCCTCAATATCCATTGCAATAGGATACAGGATGCGCCCGCGATAAGGTTCTAACTCACGAATAACCCAATCCGCTTCCCTTTTTGCCGCTTCCCTGGTGCGCGCATAACTATAGAAATATATGCCAACCGGTATGGAGACTTCCAGGGCCTCTTTTATATTGCGGGAAAAAAAGGGATCTCTCCTGGCAGTGCCATCTGCGCTGCCATAACCGATGCGGAGCATGGCAAAACGGATATCGTCTCGTTTTACCTCATGCCAGTCAATTTGCCCCTGCCATTTTGAAACATCAATTCCACGTCTTCGTCTTCTTACCATTTTTCCTCCTTGTAATGTATCTGTATCAGGTCTTTCATTTTTATTATATTCTCCCTGTTAGCGAATATGTGATAAACAGGGGAAAATAGAAGCAGACAGGGATGCTTGAAAAACGTGAAGATTCATTGTATACTTATATGATAAATCAGGACGATATTCTGTAGCTGAAATTTTTGCAACGGAATGGAACAAACGACAGTAAGGAATGAGCAGTTTATGAAGAAAGTTGGAATTGTAATATGTAATTACAATAAGGAACAAGAGGTTTTAGAGTGTATTCAGTGTATTCTGGAATCGGATTTTACGGATTATGACTTGTATGTAGTGGATAATGGCTCGACAGATCAATCAGTAGAAAGAATGAAAGAAAGGTATGCGGAAAATATCATATTGATTGAAAATTCGGAAAATCTTGGCGGTTCCGGAGGGTTTAATACCGGCCTGCGTATGGTATATGAAAAGGGGTATCCGTACCTGATGTGTGTAGATAATGATGCGATGCTGGATGAGAAAGCCATTGGAAATCTATATGACTTTCTGGAAACGCATCCGGAGGCCGGTATGGCAGGAGCGAAAGTATACCATTTAGAGGCTCCGCAATATGTGCAGCAGTTTGGGCAGAAAATCGATTTTCGTAACTTTTGTACAGAGGTCAATTACTATAATGCAATCGAGGATGGGAGTATGCCGGAATATTTATATACGGACAGCGTGGCGGCATGTTCCCTGATGGTGCGAAGGAGCGTTGTTGACGAAATTGGTTTGATGCCGGAAGAAAATTTTTTGTACTGGGATGATACGGAGTGGTGTTACCGCTGTAATCTTGCCGGCTATAAAGTGGCTTCTGTCGGCAATGCAAAAGTCCTTCATGCAATGGGGGCGAAGAAAGAGGCTGTCAATACCTTTCCTACGTATTATGCATGGAGAAACTGGATTACTTTTTTTATGAAATATGTAAATGAGGATGCAATAGAAACAATGGCGGAAACCTTTTTGGATTCCATCTTTCAGGAGGTGTATGAGGGGCTGCATAACGGGGAAGAGAGTCGTGTCAAAACGATTATGATGGCATATGATGATGCGATACACGGTATTACAGGAAAAGCAGGGGAAAACCGTATTTTTGCGCTGGATTTTAATATGGAACCGTATCGGAGACTGTTTGAGAACCATAAACGCTTTTTTATTGAAAACAATGGATATGAAGCCTTGGAGGAGAGGATAAAATATCTTTCCAACTATCTGAATATAGATGTAGAGTGGTTGGATCAGAAAGAGGATGGCGTTGCAACGATTTCGCTGTGCGCTTCCGTTTTTAAGATAGAGGATATGAGCCGCAGGAAAATCTATATTGATATTAATGATTGCATTTTTGAGACGGAAGAGGATATGTTGGATGTTATTAATTATAATTACAGCAAGCGCAGCTTCCTCTATGCGCAAAAACCGGTTTTTGTTGAAAATATGAAAAAATTACGGAAAGAATGGAGTAAGAAATGAAATTGGAAAGAGATCGTCTGACAGGATTATACAATAAAGAAAAGGCAATGGAACTGATTCGGGAGTGTTTGAACAACACGGAGGAAGAGGGTGTTGCAATCGTAATTGATATTGATAATTTTCAAAGGATAAATAATTTGTTTGGTGTAGAAAGTGGAGATTTGATTCTCCAGGATACGGCAAATATTTTGCGGGAATTTTTTCAGGAAGAGGATATTATCAGCCGAACAAGCGGGGACCAGTTTATTGTCTTTTTAAGGAATTGTGCGGATGATATAAACTTAAATATTCGACTGCATGAGCTATGTGCATCGTTAGAACAGGAAGTCAGCGGCAGGGAACATTTATGTAAAATTTCTGCCAGTATCGGAGTGGCTCTTACAAGGGAGCAGGGAAGGAAGATTGATGACTTGTATTATGCGGCGAGCATGGCAATGGATGAAGTAAAGAAAAATGGTAAGGGTTCTGTTAATTTTTACCATGACCACAAAATTTCTTAGAAGGAATCGGGAGAGATTGCCATGGAAAAATATCTGGTACAGAAGGTTTCGAAACCATTACATATCGAGGCGGAGGTTCCCGGCTCGAAAAGTATCACGAACCGGGCTTTGCTAATGGCGGCTATGTGCAGGGGGCAGTCGGAATTAAACGGTGTGCTTTTTAGCGAGGATTCGCTGTATTTTTTAGACGCCTTAAAACAGCTTGGCTTTTTTGTGGAAATAGAGAAAGCAGAGAAGTGTGTCCGTATTTTAGGACAGGGAGGCGGCACGCCGAAAAAGGAAGCGAAAATTTTTGTCGGAAGCGCCGGTACGGCAGCCCGTTTTTTGACAGCTTATCTTGCCATGTGTGACGGCAGATATGAAATCGATGCTTCGGAGCAGATGAAAAAACGTCCGATGCAGGAACTATTGGAAGCGTTGGAACAGCTTGGCGCCCGCATTACTTATCTGCAAGAGGAATATACATTTCCGATGGTTATTGAAGGCATAAAACAGTCCGCTGCTTCTGCAAGCGTTGCATTAAATATTGACAGAAGCAGTCAGTTTTTAAGTGCTTTATTGATGGCGGCGCCGCTTCGGTTCGGGGAATTGACGATTGATCTGACGGGGACACGCAGTGCGCGGTCTTATGTGAAAATGACAGAACAGATGATGAAGCAGTTTGGGCATCCGGGCGTTCGTCAGATTGATGCAGATTGTTACCGGGTCATGCAGGGAGATTATCAGAACCGGCAGTATCAGATTGAGCCGGATGTATCGGCGGCCTGCTATTTTTATGCGATGGCGGCGGTTACCGGTGGAACGGCGATTGTTCGTCATATGCGGAAAGATTCCCTGCAGGGGGACATGCGTTTTTTGGATGTGCTCTGCCGGATGGGGTGTACCCTTTCCTGGACAGAAAAAGGACAGCTTATGTTGAAAGCTCCCGGACAAGGTATGTTGAAAGGAGTAACGGCGTCGTTTAGCGACTTTTCCGATCAGGCGCTGACGGCGGCGGCGATTGCGCCATATGCAGACAGTCCTGTTACGATACAAGGCATTGCGCATACCCGCGGTCAGGAATCAGACAGAATTGCAGTCATCTGCACAGAGTTAGAACGGCTTGGCATACGATGTCAGGAGAAAGAGGATGGCGTGACAATTTATCCGGGAGAGGTAAAAGGAACAACCGTGAAGACTTACAATGACCACCGTGTGGCGATGGCATTTGCGATTACCGGTTTATCTTCGGAGGGAGTTGTAATAGAAAATCCGCAGTGCTGTAAAAAAACATTTCCGGAGTATTTTCAGATTTTGAATCAGATAATAGAAGAAGCGCAGTAACCGCTGAAAGAAGATAAGAAAAAAGCAACTATTGGTTATGGCAGTAAAGCAAAGGGAAATAAAGTTTATCTTGCAGAAAAGAGGAGAATCATGCAGAAAATTATGGAACAGTTACAGGAAGAATTATGCAGTGCATTTGAGAAGGCTGGTTATGATAAGAAATACGCAAAAGTAACGGTGTCAAATCGTCCGGATTTATGTCAGTATCAGTGTAACGGAGCGTTGGCGGCGGCAAAAGAATATCATAAGGCGCCCATTCAGATGGCCAATGAAGTGGTGGAACAGTTAGCAGGCAGTAACACTTTTTTAGAGATTACAGCGCAACAGCCGGGATTTATTAATATGACGGTAAGCCATGTTTTTTTGGCCGATTATATCAATCGGATGGCCGCATCGGATACGTTTGGTTGTGAGAAGGTAGAAAAAAGCGAGACGATTGTGATTGATTATGGCGGGGCAAATGTAGCAAAACCGCTGCATGTCGGGCATTTACGTTCTGCCATTATCGGAGAAAGCATTAAACGCACAGCGAGATATATGGGATATGAAGTCATTGGTGATGTGCATCTGGGGGACTGGGGCCTGCAGATTGGTCTGATTATTACAGAGTTAAGGCATCGCCAGCCGGATCTGGTATATTTTGATGCCGGATATGAAGGGGAATATCCGGAGGAAGCGCCGTTTACCATGGCGGATTTAGAGGAAATCTATCCATATGCGAGCGGCTATTCCAAAGAACATGAAGAGTATAAGGAGGAGGCACAGACAGCTACTGCAGAATTGCAGATGGGACGCAGGGGATACCTGGCCTTGTGGCAGCATATTATCAATGTGTCGGTAGCAGATTTAAAAGCGATTTATGAGCAGCTAAATGTTTCTTTTGATCTGTGGAAGAAGGAGTCAGATGCGCAGCCATACATTCCGCAGATGATACAGGATATGAAAGATGGCGGATATGCGTATATCGATGAAGGCGCATTGGTTGTGGATGTAAAGGAAGAGACGGATACGAAGGAGATTCCTCCTTGCATGATTTTAAAATCAAATGGTGCGACCTTATATAATACAACAGATTTGGCAACGATTGTTGAGCGTCGGAAGTTATTTCATCCAAAGAAGATTATTTATGTGGTGGACAAGCGCCAGTCTCTGTATTTTGAGCAGGTGTTCCGTTGCGCGCGTAAGACAAAACTGATTGATGAAGATGTGGATTTGATTTTTGTTGGTTTTGGTACCATGAATGGAAAAGATGGCAAGCCGTTTAAAACGCGCGACGGAGGCGTTCTTCGGTTAGAAACCCTGCTTTCTGACGTGGCGGCCCAGGTAGAAAAAAAGATGGCGGAGCGTGATATGGAGGACAGCGTGCGCAAGGTTACAGCGCAAAAAATTGGCCTGGCAGCTATTAAATATGGTGATTTAAGTAACCAGGCGTCGAAGGATTATATTTTTGACGTTGATCGTTTTACCTCTTTTGAGGGGAATACCGGCCCTTATATTTTATATACGATTGTCCGCATTAAATCTCTGATGAATAAAGTTGCCGCTAATGGGATTTCTGTCGGGGAGGAGACGAAGGTCCTTCCATCAAAGAGTAAAAGCCAGACGGAGGTAATGCTTGCTTTGTCAAAATGGAGCGAGACCATCGAAGCGGCATTTGAGGAGCAGGCGCCTCATAAAATTTGTCAGTATGTTTATGAGCTGTCTGATGCATTTAATAAGTTTTATCATGAAAATAAAATCGTAACCAATGAGGATGAAACGGTGCGTGCATCCTATATCTCTTTAAGCCGCCTGGTTGGCAGGGTTCTGGAGACGGGAATTGACCTGCTGGGGCTTGAGGCGCCGGAGCAGATGTAAACGCAAAGGTTTGTTTTTTTGACAGGAGGCGTAACATGTATCGTTTGACATCAAAATTAGTGATTTATAGAAATATGGAAGAAGACCGTATTTTATTCCGGCTGTCGGATATCTGCAGACGGTTTGCATCCGGTAATTATGAAAAAGAGGATCTGATTACAGATATTTATGCAGAAATCAATAGTTTATTAGACGTGGCAACACGTTATGGCTTTGATAACAATCTGTGGCATAATTACCTTGCATTTTTGCTCGCTATGAGTGAGAATCCATATACTATGGTATCTGAAAAGGTAGGAGCGACAGAAGGAACGGTCAACGAATTTGCTAAAAATGATTTTGCTGTTTTTAAGCAATTGTTTGATTATGATTTTTCTGCATTGGAACAGGCGCTGGGCATCCATTGTTTTGATATTATTCTGAATTATAAAGCGGTAGTGAAGAGCGAACAGATTTTTAATAAAAGCGTAAGCCAGAAGGTACAGGAATTAAGCTGTGCCATTGAGCAGACGGCGGACGAGAAGCAGATGTACCGCGTTATAACGGATTTCTATAAGAAATACGGTGTTGGGAAATTTGGCTTAAATAAAGCGTTTCGCATTTCCCATGATGAGACATATGGTATCTTAAGCCCGATTACGACGACAGGAGACATGACTTTAGATGATTTGGTCGGATATGAGCAGCAGAAAAAGAAATTGATTGAAAATACAGAAGCGTTTGTGGAAGGGCGCCGGGCCAATAATGTGCTTCTCTTCGGGGATGCCGGAACCGGAAAATCGACCAGTATCAAAGCGGTATTAAATCAGTACTATAGCCGCGGACTTCGCATGATTGAGATTTATAAACATGAATTTAAGGATTTATCTAAAGTGATTGCGGAAATCAAAAATCGAAACTATCGCTTTATTATCTATATGGATGATTTGTCATTTGAAGAATTTGAAATAGAATATAAATATTTGAAAGCAGTAATTGAGGGCGGTCTTGAGACAAAACCGGAGAATGTGTTGATTTACGCAACTTCTAACCGCCGTCATTTAATCCGTGAAACATGGAGCGACCGTTCCGATATGTCGCAGGATGAATTGCACCGCTCTGACACGATGCAGGAGAAGCTGTCTCTGGTAGCCCGTTTTGGCGTTACGATTGGCTTTTATAAACCGTCCCAGAAGGAATATTTTCATATTGTTACAACTCTTGCTGAAAAATATCCGGAGATTACTCTGACAGAACAGGAACTGTGTGCGGAAGCAAATAAATGGGAACTTAGTCACGGCGGTATTTCCGGCCGTACGGCACAGCAGTTTATCGATTATCTTGTCGGTGTGAACGGATAGGAGTCCGTCGGCTTAGAAGGTATCTTAGTAGCATACCACAATGCCTCCATCCGCAGCATACAGGGAACTTACACCGCCCGTTTTAGCTATGATCACTTCACGGAAAGGAAGAAGTTCTAAAATGGTCTGTTTTACAAACTCTGCACGTTCCGGATTGTTGCAGTGGGAAATGTAAAGCGTACGGTTTGCCGGATCGACTGCGTCTTCTTTGATGGCTTCCGCCATTTTTTGAATGGTTTTTTTCATGCCGCGTGCCTGGGAAATTTTTTCAATCTGGCCGTTGCCGTCAGAGGACATAACCAATTTAATATTCAATACATTGACCAGCGCCGCTGTAATATTGGAGAGACGTCCGTTTTTCCGCAGGATTTCCAGAGTTTCCAATACAAACTTTGTTCCCATGCTGTCAAGAAAGGCATGGATTTCAGAGACAATCTGTTTAAAAGGCATATTCTTTTTGGCGCGTTTGTCAATTTCCAATGCAATCAGAGACTGACCGGCGGAAGCAGACTTCGAGTCAAAGACATGGATATTTTTTTCGCCGTGTTCTTCGATATACATTGTTCTGGCAATTTCTGCGCTATTATAGGAACCGCTCAAATGAGAAGATAATGTGACAATGTAAATATCGTCTGCTTTTTCAAAATATTCAATATATTTTTCCGGACTTGGACATGAGGATTTCGGACATTCCGGATACTCGGCAACCCGTTTCAGGAAATCTTTCTGATCAAATGTTTCATCATCTATAATATCATAATCTCCAATGTGAAGCGTCAGAGGAATACGTATAAAATGGGAATCGTGTTCCATGCTTTCAGTAAAATCCGTACAACTGTCACAAAGAATCAAATAGGACATAAGCATTTCCTTTCTTATCAGATAAGATGTAAAGTGGCATAAAAAGCAAAATAACATAGTTTTCAATACTATGTATGATAACACTGAATGACCGCAGTGTCAATCAATGTTTTTTCCCAAGTTTCCGTTTCTTGACAAATATTCCATATATTGCTACAATAATAGATAACGTAAAAATCAATAAAACCATTGGGGCAAGCATGAGGTGGCGTATGAAAAAACGTGTGTTATCGATTCTGGTTGACAATACGGCGGGTGTATTAAGCAGAGTTTCCGGCTTATTCAGCCGCAGAGGATATAGTATAGACAGTTTGACAGTCGGAGAGACAGAGAATCCTGCTTATTCCCGCATGACTGTTGTGGTACAGGGAGACGATCAGGTTTTGGATCAGATTGAAAAGCAGGTGGAAAAGCTTGAGGATGTCCGCTGTGTCAAAGTACTGAAACATGGTCAGAGAGTATGCAGGGAACTTATTTTGATAACAGTGGCAGTAACAGCCGAAGAAAGACCGGAAGTTGTTGCGATTGCAGATATTTTTCGTGCGAAGATTGTTGATGTGGGAATTGATACCATGATGATTGAACTGACCGGTAACCAGAACAAATTGAATGCGTTTGTAAAGCTTTTAAACGGCTATGCAATCATGGAAATGGTTCGGACAGGGATTGCCGGATTAAGCCGGGGCGCTCAGGATATGTTTGAGGAGATGGATTAATTTCGAGTAAAACGCAAACGATGCGCTTTGCATATATAAAAATAAAAATCAGGAGGAAAAGAAAATGGCAGAAGCAAGAATTTTTTATCAGGATGACTGCAATTTATCTCTTTTAGATGGCAAGACCATTGCTATTATCGGATATGGCAGCCAGGGACACGCTCATGCGCTTAATTTAAAGGAGTCGGGCTGTAATGTCATTGTTGGGCTTTACGAAGGTTCTAAGTCCTGGGCAAAAGCTGAGAAGCAGGGATTTCAGGTGTATACAGCAGCAGAGGCTGCAAAGAAGGCTGATATCATTATGATTCTGATCAATGATGAGAAACAGGCAGCGATGTATAAAAAGGATATTGAGCCGAACTTAGAGGCTGGAAATATGTTGATGTTTGCCCATGGATTTGCAATTCATTTTAATCAGATTATCCCGCCTGCAGATGTGGATGTTACGATGATTGCACCAAAAGGACCGGGGCATACGGTTCGTTCCGAGTATCAGGAGGGCAAAGGCGTACCTTGCCTTGTTGCCGTACATCAGAATGCATCAGGAAAGGCACAGGAGATTGCACTTGCTTATGCGTTAGGCATTGGCGGAGCAAGAGCCGGTGTTTTGGAGACAGACTTCCGTACGGAGACAGAGACAGACCTCTTTGGAGAGCAGGCAGTACTCTGCGGCGGTGTTTGCGCATTGATGCAGGCAGGTTTTGAGACGCTTTGCGAGGCAGGATACGATCCTAGAAACGCATATTTTGAGTGCATTCATGAGATGAAGCTGATTGTTGATCTGATTTATCAGTCAGGTTTTTCCGGTATGAGATATTCCATTTCCAATACGGCGGAATATGGCGATTATATTACCGGTCCTAAGATTATCACAGAGGATACTAAGAAAGCGATGAAGAAAGTACTTGCAGATATCCAGTCCGGAGCATTTGCGAAGGATTTCCTGCTCGATATGTCGCCGGCAGGCGGACAGGCGCACTTCAAGGCGTTGAGAAAGCTTGCTGCGGAGCATCCGTCTGAGAAGGTAGGCGAGGAAGTTCGCAGGCTCTACAGTTGGAATAATGAAGATGAGAAGTTAATTAATAACTAGTACAGTGCAAAGTAAGTTTTGAATTGTTCTATCTTTTCTATATCTTTTCAAAGAACACCGCAATTCTGTCAGAAAGTTGGAATTTCGGTGTTCTTGTTTTCTTAATCTTGTAGGAATAAAAAAAGTATGATATTCTAATGGACAAGAGCGGAATGTATAGAACAAACAATGGAGTTATTCATGGAAAGGAAGGTGCGGATGATATGGCGCTTATAGCAGGAGTGATTGGGATTGTTGTCATAGCGGTAGTGGTAGTGATAGCGGCAGTAGCAGCTATTGTTGCCGGGGTAAAAGATTCCCTGCAGGATGAATAATATTATCATTGGGAAATGAGGAAGACGATGATTCAGATACGGTCATTGAAAATCGGTGCGGGCATGCCTAAAATCTGTGTCCCGATCGTGGGAGGAAGTCAGGCACAGATATGGGAAAAGGCGCAGGAAGTAACGAAGGAATGTGTCGATCTGGTGGAATGGCGCGCAGATTATTTTGAAGAGATTGACGATTTGGAAAAGAGTGTGCAGACAGCAGAACAGTTGCGAAGGATCATAGGTAAACTTCCATTGTTGTTTACCTTTCGCACGGCGAAAGAGGGCGGAGAACGTCCTGTCTCATGGGAGACTTATGAAAGACTGTTGTTGCGTATGGCAGAAAGTGGTTTTACCGATCTTATGGATGTGGAAACTTTCCGGGGGTACGACCGGGGAACTTACCCTTTGAAACAATGGAATGTGGCAGATAGGTGTAATCAACCGGTTCAACAGTTGATTGGGAAATTGCAAGAGAAGGTAACGGTTATTGGCTCCTATCATGATTTTTCCGGGACACCGTCACAGGAGGAAATGGTAAGCCGGCTGCTTTTTATGAGTGATATGGGAGCAGATATACCTAAATTAGCAGTGATGCCACAGGAGCGGGAGGATGTTATTCGTTTGATGGCAGCGACCTCTTTCGTTGACAGATTACTGCCGGACAAGCCTGTAATCACGATGTCCATGGGAGCGCTTGGAGCGGTCAGCCGTCTGGCGGGGGAGAGTTTTGGTTCTGCCGTTACCTTTGGGTGCATGGGAGCGCCAAGTGCGCCGGGACAGTTGGAAGTAAAAGAGCTGCGCAGAAGTCTGGAACTGCTGCACACGGAAAATGAGGAAAGCAGATGAAGTTAAAAAAACATATATTTTTAATCGGTTTTATGGGAGTGGGCAAGACAAGTACCTCCAGAAAGCTTAGTAAAAGGCTGCATGTAGAGGAGGCGGATACCGATGCCATGATTGTGCAAAGGGAAGGCAGAAGTATTCCGCAGATTTTTGAAGAGTCAGGGGAACCATATTTCAGAGAGGTTGAAACGGGTGTATTGACAGAACTTGCTGAGAGCGAGCCTTGCATTGTATCTTGCGGCGGCGGCATGGCCATGCAGGAGCAAAATGTCGTTAAGATGAGGGAATGCGGCGTCATATTTTTTCTGACGGCGTCGCCGGAAACGGTTTATTCCCGTGTGAAGGATAGTACGAGCAGGCCGCTGCTGAATGGAAATATGAATGTTCCTTATATCCGTCAGATGATGGAAACCCGGGAACCGAAATATCGTTCAGCCGCAGATATTGTTATTGAGACAGATGGCTGTACCTCTGCAGAAGTAGCGGATAAGATTATTGCAAAGCTTGGAGATATCACTTGAAATGATAGGAAAAATGCGGTAATATAGAAAAAGGATTTTGCGGACAAATGTTTTGCAATTACATGAAGGAGGATTAGTAACATGGTATCAGCAGGAGATTTTAGAAACGGTTTGACGATTGAGTTTGAGGGCAATATATATCAGGTCATTGAATTTCAGCATGTAAAACCGGGTAAGGGCGCTGCTTTTGTCAGAACAAAATTGAAAAATATTAAGAGTGGTGGTGTTGTGGAAAAGACATTCCGTCCAACGGAAAAGTGTCCACAGGCACATATTGATCGTTCCGATATGCAGTATCTGTATAGCGATGACATGTATCATTTTATGAATACAGAGACATATGACCAGATTGATATGACGGCAGATCAGGTTGGAGACTCCCTGAAATTTGTGAAAGAAAATGAGATGGTTAAGATGCTTTCCCATAATGGCGAGGTATTTGCCATTGAGCCGCCGCTTTTTGTGGAATTAGCAGTAACGGAGACCGAGCCGGGATTTAAAGGGGATACGGCGCAGGGAGCAAATAAACCGGCTACTGTGGAAACCGGAGCACAGGTCAATGTGCCGCTCTTTGTTGAGGTTGGCGACGTGATTCAGATTGATACCCGGACAGGGGAATATCTGAAGAGAGTATAACGGCGGCGTGATGGCTGCAGTATTTTGCAGGAACGATGCCGGATTTCTCGCAGGAAAGCTTGATAGAATGGCTTTGCAGAGAGAAAATATATAAAAGGTATTTCAGAAGAAAAAAGGGGCAGCTTTATGCTGCTCTTTTTTTTCGTTTTTCGTATCTGGTTCTGACGGCGGTTTTGCAACTGCCATTCTAAGGTCTATTGTTTTTTTTCGGCGTAGAGCTTTTGAAATACTTCGTCGATTCTGGATTCATCTAACTTTGTATCAAGGAAGAACTCAACGGCATACAATGCCTGTGCAACAAGCATTTCCAAACCATTTACACCAGTCATGCCTAATTCTCTTGCCTGTGCCACTAATTTTGTTTGTAATGGATTATAGATGACATCAACAACTGCTTTACAATGCGGGAATTTTGTTAAGTCAATCGGACTTGCATCGCACTTTGGATACATGCCGACCGGACTGGTGTTGACAATCAATTCGGCATCGGTGTGATAGGCAAAACATTCCTCATAAGTAATTGAAGATGCAGTTTTAATAATATCAACAATAATAATTTCTTTTGCTTCCAGCTTATTCAATACGGCTGTTACCGCTTTGGAAGCGCCTCCATCCCCTAAAACGATACATTTTTTATCTTTAGCAATGATATGATGCTTTTTTAGCATATACATAAATCCCGAAAAATCGGTATTATGACCAAATAATTTTCCGCCTTTGTTTACAATAGTATTTACCGCCCCGATGGCTTTGGCATTTTCATCCAATTCATCCAGGTAAGGGATGACATCCTGTTTGTAAGGAATCGTTACATTAATTGCCTGGAAGGAATGTTCCTTCATAAATGTTTTAAATTCATCCTTTGAAAGAGGACAGATATCATATGTATAATCCGCTAACATTTCGTGAATCTCTTTTGAATAACTATGTCCCAGCTTTTCGCCTATTAAACCGTAATCCATGGAATTATAACCTTTCTTTCATCCTGTCATATATCGTTTCAGGATTTTTTTTTTACATTGTTTTCAGTATACATTAAGTTTTCAGCGCATGCAACATTTTTTTAAAAGGGGTTTTACTTCATGGCATTTTATAAAGAGGGATAACAATATTGAAAGATAGGGGTGTTACAGAAAGTTGGGAATAATTTGCTTGTCCTCTCATATATATGGAGTAAAGGAGGTGAAAGAGATTTGGAGGAAATATACCGAATTCTTGCACTCAAAGTCCGAAGCATTCTTTTCAAATGTCAAATGGAATTTCCTATGCTGCAGGAAATCCGGCTGCGGATAGATGCTCCTTTACTGGTGCGGTATGCGGGAGAAGAATATTTTGTCGATCAGGAAGGGGGATTGACGCGGGACGAAGAGAATGCGTTTTTGGTAAGGTCCCGGGAAATCCGCGAGACAATGGAATATATTAGTAATTATTCCATGTATGCTTTTGAGGAAGAATTTAAGCGGGGATATATTACGATAAGGGGCGGACACCGGATTGGAGTGGCAGGGAAGATGATTTGGGAGAGGCAGGATGCCAAAAATATGAAACATATTTCTTTTCTCAACATAAGGATTGCCCATCAGGTAATTGGCTGCTCGGATGAGGTTTTCCCGTATTTGATAGAAAATCAGGAGTTTTGCAATACATTGATTATTTCGCCGCCTTGCTGTGGGAAGACTACTTTGCTGCGCGATTTGATTCGTCAGTTGTCGGAGGGGACGCATTTTTGCAGAGGATTGACCGTGGGAGTAGTTGATGAGCGTTCTGAACTGGGGGCCTGTTATCAGGGAAAGCCGCAAAATGATTTGGGGTGCCGTACGGATGTTTTAGATGCTTGTCCAAAAACAGAGGGAATGATGATGTTAGTTCGCTCCATGGCGCCGCAGGTCATTGCGGTAGATGAAATTGGTTCAGCGGGAGATGTAGAAGCGATGGAATATGTTATGAATTGCGGGGTACGTCTATTGGCAACCGTTCATGGAAATTCCATTGAGGATATCATTAACAAACCTTTGTTGGGACGTTTGGTCAAAGAGTGCTTTTTTAAACGTTATATTGTATTAATGCCAAATGAAATCGGAAAAATTGCTACAGTCATGGATGAACGCGGAACCATACTTCTGCCGAAGCGAAAACAGGAAAAGGCATCGGAGAAAAAAGCATGTTAAAGTCTCTGGGCATATGCCTGATAGTATTGGGCTGCAGCGGACTGGGCTGGTACGCTGCGGAACGATATGCCATAAGAATACGCATGCTCTGTGAATTTGAGCAGGCATTACAATTTCTGTATGGGGAGATTGAATATTCTGGCAGTGATATGATAGAACTGTTTGATAAGCTGGCATTTCGCGGTGGGTATTTTGGAACATTTTGGCTGCAAATGAGCGGAAATCTAAGGAGACATGATGGAATTGGTTTTTTGGAACACTGGAAAAGGGAATTGCAGCAGACAGACGGATATCATAACCTCAAGGAAGAGGATTTGGAATTGTTATTTGGAATTGGAGCAAATCTTGGCAATATGGATCGTCAGACACAGCTTCATACCATACAAATTTTTCAGGAACGTCTGCGGGGAATGATTGATGTGGCGCGAAAGGAATACAAAGGAAGAGCAAAGGTAAGTTGTGTGGTAGGGATAACGATTGGTATTTTTTTATCTTTATTGCTCATGTAAATATGTAGAAAGGCGACGGAAGATATGACAATAAATTTGATTTTTAAAATAGCGGCTGTCGGGATTTTGGTCTCTGTCTTAGGACAAGTGTTGAAGCATTCCGGCAGGGAAGAACAGGCTTTTTTGGTTAGCCTGGCGGGGTTGATCCTGGTCCTTTTATGGGTGGTGCCTTATATATCAGAGTTGTTTGAAACGATTCAGTCGCTGTTTGCATTGTAAAAATGGGAGGAAACGATGCTCAAGGTTGCAATCATTGGTGTTATGGCAGTGTTTTTGGCAATTCCATTGAAAAAGGACAAGGCTGAATTTGGAATGTTGATTATTCTATCAGCATGCCTTTTGATTTTAATGCTATCCATAGACAAGCTGAGGGAAATAGTGGATGCTGTGCGTCAGATTGAGGAGTATCTGGGAAGAGGTTCCGTATATGTAGGCATTTTATTAAAAATGATTGGCATAACCTATGTTGCCGAATTTGGAGCCAATTTGTGCAATGACGCCGGATATCGGACCGTCGCAAATCAGATTGAATTTTATGGTAAATTGTTGATTCTGGCAGTCAGTATACCAATTATCATGACACTGATTGAAACGATCAGCAGTCTGTAGCTGTTGCAATGGTAAAGACAGGAGGGAGTATTTTGGATGAAACGCAGGCCGTATTTGATGAAATTTCCTATGATGAAATACAGAATATGATGAACCGGATGCTGGGGGAAAATACATTTTCTTTTTCGGAATATGTTTCTAAGCTGATGCAGGGACAGATTCCTTTTTCTCTGGAAAGCTCTTTGCAGACCATTTTTCGTGGACTGGCAGCAAACCTGGCGCAGGAGAGAAAGTTATATGTCTATTTGATTTTACTGGCGGTAATTGGAGCCGTTTTAGGAAATTTCACAAGCTTGTTACAGGGAAAACAGATAGCAGAGACGGCGTTCTATGCCGTATATCTCCTCTTTTTTTCTGTATTATTGACTTCCTTTACCCAGGTATCCCAGATAGCGGAAACTACTCTGACGCAGCTTATGGATTTTATGAAGATACTGCTTCCTTCTTATTTTATGTCAATGGCGTTTTCACAGGGAACCGTGTCAACGGGCGTTTATTATCAATTTGCCCTGGCAATGATTACCGTGGTCGAATTTGTTTTGCTGCGTCTGATTTTTCCGGCAATTCAGGTATATTTTTTGCTGCGTATTGCAAACCAGCTTTCAAAACGGGATATGTTTACAAAGATGGCAGAACTCATCCGTGACGTCGTTACTTTTGTTATGAAAACAATGTTTGGGGTTATGATGGGGATTAATGTGATACAAGGACTGGTATTGCCGATTACTTCGCAGTTAGAAACATCAGCGGTAGTAAAGGTATCCGGAGCGATTCCGGGCGTGGGAAATACCATCAGCAGTGTAGCGGGTACCGTTTTATGCGCCGGTACCCTGGTAAAAAATGCAGTCGGGGTAACGGGAGTAATCGCCGTATTGTTGTATTGCGGTGTTCCGCTGCTGCGTTTGGTTATCAGTAAATTTCTCTTTCAGTTAATCAATGCATTTATCCAGCCGATTTCAGACAGCAGAATCGTAGCAGGAATCAGCGCGGCGGCATCCTCGCTTGGTCTGCTGATCCATGCGGTTTTTATAGGTTGCATGATGTTCGTGGTTTCCCTTGCGCTGATGAGTGTTATGACGGGGATTGGAAAGTAGAGAAAGAAGGGGAACTGTGATAAAGGAGCTTATTCAGAATATATTGGTATATGTGGTTATTGTTTCTGTTTTACGGGGATTAATTACCAACCCCAAATATATGCAGTATTTTCAGTTTCTCAGCGGAATGATTATGATTCTTTTAATGCTGGGACCATTGTTAACTGTTCTTTCCTATGAAAATAAATGGTACGATTTGTTGGAAGAAAATATATTGAAAATGGATATGGAGGAAATCAAAGAGGAGATGAAAATTGCAGAGGACCATTTTCAGGATATTGTAAAGACAGAGTATATCAATACGGTCAAAGAACAGGTAATAGCTATGGCAGAAAAAGATGGGATTACGCTTTCTGATGTGGATGTTGCTCTTTGTATGGAAAAAGATGAATATAAAATCGATGAGATTTCAGGAACAGCAACTTCGGAAAAAAGAAAAAAAAATGAAGATGATATTTCTGTTGAAACGATTCAGATTGAGACAGACAAAGATAACAAGCATATCGGAGAAGAGGAGAATGATTCCAGACAGGCAAAAACACTTCGCAAGGAGATTAGCGCATACTTTGTGATAGGAGAGGAAAAGGTGCATCTATGGAAATAAGAGGAACACAAAAAATCAAAGAGCTAATACAAAAAATTGGAACGGTGCGTTTGGTTATTCTTGTGTTGGCGGGAATTTTGCTGCTGATATTGTCGTTCCCTTCTGGAAACTCCACTTCCACAGAAGAAGCAGAGGTGGATGAGGAGACTGTGAGCACGGATGAGATTGCGTTGGATGCAATGCAAAAATATGCAAAAAATCAGGAGGCGGAGACAGAGGAAATTCTATCTAAAGTAGAGGGGATTGGCGATGTAAAAGTTATGCTTACACTGGCCTCTTCGGAAGAACGGATTACGCTGCAGGATAATGATGTTACACAGGACGATTCGCAGGAGGAAGATCACACAGGCGGCAGCCGGACGGAGGAAAAGTATGAATCCAGCCAGGAAAATGTTCTGGTCGAGAGCGGGGGAGAAAAAAGTCCCTATGTCGTGCAGATTAATTCTCCTGCGATTGAGGGGGTTTTGGTGGTGGCAAAAGGTATCGATTCCAGTAAAAAGGAAAGAGAAATTATTGAAGCGATTCAGGCATTATTTCCAATAGAGACACATAAGATTAAAGTAATGAAAATGGAATAGTACTGTTGTATGTACATAGTACAAACGGAATGAGAAATTTTACAAAGTGGGCTCATTCAGACAGGGATTGGAGGATTAGGTGAAAAAGGTAGTAAGGAAGAATCAGGTTATTATTTCTGCATTAGCAGTAATGATTGTAGTGGCGGGGTATTTAAATTTCACGGGACAGGAAATTAGTACCAGCGGCTTGGTATCCTCACAAAACAAGGAGCAGCCGGCAGCGACAGCAGAAACAGAACTCAAGGATGACGGTTCAGTGGAAACTTCGACAGAAGCGACGGATACGCAGGAAACGCAGGATACACAGGAAACACAGGATACACAGGATGCGGAGGATACAAAAGAAAGCGATGAAACAAAAACGACGACTGATATTTCTGCAGAGGATGAGGGAAAGGATGACTATAAGGTAAATGAAGACGGCGAGGTGGTGGCATCGGAAGAAAATCCGGGAGAAGCCGTTATGGTTTCCAATAATTTAAGCAGTGATTATTTTTCTTCCGCAAAATTATCCAGAGAGCAGAGCCGGGCTAAGAATAAAGAGACCCTGATGGAAATCATTAATAACAAGTCGCTGAGTTCTGCTGATAAAAAGGCGGCCGTGGATGAGGTGGCGCAGATTACAAAGGCAGCAGAACAGGAAAATGCTGCTGAATTAATGTTAGAGGCAAAAGGATTTGAGGACGCTGTTGTAAGCATCAGCGGCAGCGAAGCTGACGTGGTAATCAGCGCCAATGAGCTGACGAGCCAGCAAATGGCGCAGGTGCAGGATATTGTAAAGCGTAAAACCGATATTGCCGCTGAAAATATTGTTATTACGCCGGTTAATAGCAAATGATGCAGACCGGAATCACGTCACACTCTCTACAGTTTCCTGTTCCGGTTCAGGCGGTAAAGGCGTAAGAATACCTTTTGGAACTTGAAACCCATTATGAAAAAGACGGTAACTCGTCATTGCAAATACTTTCAAATTTGGTATAATGTAACATATCGGAAGAGGAAGGAAGCATTTGCGCAGGCGGGATTGCTTTGGTCCGATTGGTTGGCGAGTAAGGAAGAGCAGGAGGTATTGTTGTGGCTAACGAGAAGGAAACACAGGATTATGTAGTAGATAAAAAAGGAATCGGCGAAGTGAAGATCGCTTCGGATGTAGTGGCTGTGATAGCGAGTCTGGCGGCAAACGAAGTGGATGGCGTCCACTCTATGGCGGGAAACCTGACCAATGAACTGATAGGCAAACTGGGAATGAGAAATCTTTCAAAAGGCGTTAAAGTCGTAATGGAAGAAAGTGATGTACGCGTTGATATGGCTTTGAATATCAAATATGGTTACAGCATTCCAAAAGTTTCCAAACAGGTGCAGGAAAAAGTGGAACAGCAGATAGAGAATATGACCGGTCTGATGGTTACAGAGGTAAATATACGCGTTGCGGGAGTTAGTCTTGCCGACGAATAAATCAGAGAAGAGGAAGCAGTGGAGATTCATATGACGAGAAAAAGGATAAGGGAAAATTTATATATTATACTGTTTCAGACAAATTTTCATGAAGAAGGGGCTTTGATGGAACAGGCAGATATTTATCTGGAAAGAATGGAAGGCAGGGATGCCACAAAAAGGGCAAAAGCGGAATTAAAAGATAGATTTCAGTCTGTACTTGAACATTTGCAAGAGATTGATAGAATAATAGAAGAGAAAGCAAAAGGATGGACTCTTTCCCGTTTGGCAAAGACCGACTTAAGCGTTCTGCGTCTCGCTGTTTTTGAGATACTGTATGATGAGGATGTGCCAAATGGCGTTGCTATTAATGAAGCAGTGGAATTGGCTAAAAAGTATGGCGGAGAAAAATCCTCAGGCTTTGTCAATGGCGTACTGGCGTCCGTAGCGAAAGAAGCGGATGCCTGAAAGGGATGTGTCTGTACACAGGAATGGAGCGTTTTATGCAGGAGGTCACTACCGTATCACAGATAAATCTATATATAAAAAATATGTTTGTCCGGGACTATGCATTGCGTCAGCTACGTGTAAAAGGCGAGGTATCAAATTGCAAATATCATTCTTCCGGTCATATTTATTTTACGCTGAAAGACCGCGCCTCGCAGTTGTCATGCGTGATGTTTGCATCTTACAGGAGAAATCTGGATTTTCGTCTGCAGGAGGGGCAAAGTGTTGTTGTGGAGGGAAATATCAGCGTTTATGAGCGCGACGGAAAATATCAGATGTATGCGGTAGACATTGTACAGGAGGGCGCCGGCAGGCTGTATGAAGAATATGAAAAGTTAAAAAAGCGCCTCTTAGCAGAGGGGCTTTTTGATGACGCGAAAAAAAAGCCTGTTCCCAAATATGCGCAGAAAATTGGCGTTGTAACAGCACAGACCGGTGCGGTCATACAGGATATCTGCAATGTATCCCATCGAAGAAATCCTTATGTGCAGATTTTGTTATATCCGGCAAAGGTGCAGGGAAAAGACGCCCATAAGACAATCATAGAAGGCATTCAATATTTTGACAATACAGATGTAGATACCATTATTATCGGGAGAGGCGGCGGTTCCATAGAGGATTTGTGGGAATTTAATCAGGAAGCGCTTGCCTATGCCATTTTTGCATGTACCAAACCGGTTATTTCAGCCGTTGGGCATGAGACGGATACTACGATTGCTGATTTTGTTGCAGACCTGCGTGCGCCGACGCCTTCTGCGGCTGCAGAGCTTGCCGTGTTTTCGTATCGTGAATTTGAGATTGCATTGCAGGAATATGCATATACAATAAATCGGCAGATAGAGAATATCATTCAACTGAAAAAGATGAAGCTGCAGCATTATGAAACTATTTTGGGACATGCCGGTCCGCAGGATCTGCTCCGGCAAAGGCGGTTATATCTTGCAGACTGTATGAATCGTTTTCAGCGGCTGATGGAACAAAAGCTGCTTTCTGCCAGACATCAGATGGCTCTGTATGCGGAGGAATTAAAAGGGCTGTCGCCGCTGTATAAACTGCAGGGAGGATATTCTTATGTTTCCGACTTACAGGGAAATCATATCCGGTCTGTAGAGCAGCTTGTGGTTGGCGGGAAATTAAAGCTTGCTATGGCGGATGGAAAAGCAGAGGTAACGGTAGACAGTGTAGAAAAACAAATGGAACAGAATGGAGAAGCATAGATATGGCAAAGAAACTTACCTTAGAAGAATCCTTTGATACATTGGAAGAACTGATTGAACAGCTGCAGAGTGGAGATTTGACATTAGAAGCATCTTTCCAAAAATATGAAGAAGGTATGAAGATGATAAAAAACTGTAATGAGGCTATTGATAAAGTGGAAAAAAAGCTGGTCGTGATTCAAGAAGGAGAGAAATAGATGGAATATTTGGACAAGGCAGAATTTCAAGAAAAAATGCAGGAGAAGACGGCTGCTATTGAAGCGATATTACAGGAAACGCTTCCCAAAGGGGATTCTCTGCAAAGGACAATCTTTCATGCAATGGACTATAGCGTGATGGGGGGAGGCAAGAGGATACGCCCGATGCTGTTAGGCGAAGCCTATCGGCTCTTTACGGAGGAAGAAGACGAAATGGTAGCTGTTTTTATGACGGCGTTAGAGATGATTCATACGTATTCGCTGGTTCATGATGACCTGCCTGCCATGGATAATGATGATTACCGGAGAGGCAGGGAGACGACTCACAAAGTATTTGGCGAAGACATGGGGATTCTGGCGGGCGATGCACTGTTAAATTATGCCTATGAGACAGCGGTACAGGGCGTTGCAAATGCAAAACATGGGGAACGTGCGGTTGCCGCGCTTCTGGTTTTGGCAAAAAAGGCTGGGGTTTATGGTATGGTAGGCGGTCAGGTTGTTGATGTTGAAATGACTGGCAAACCGCTGCGTGCAGAGCAGGTGGAATTTATCTACTGTTTAAAAACCGGTGCGCTGTTGGAAGCATCGTTGCTCATAGGAGCGATTCTTGGTGGAGCGGATCAGGCAGCTCTTGCCAGGATGGAAGAAATCGGAAGACTTGTTGGACTGGCATTCCAAATCCAGGATGATATACTGGATGTAACCGGAAATACGGAGGAACTAGGGAAACCGGCGCATAGTGATGAAAAAAATGCGAAGACGACATTTGTATCGCTGCATGGTCTGGAGGCTTCTGCCAAAGCAGTAAAGGAGTACTCGGACAGGGCATTGGAAATATTAGACAGTCTGCCGGGACAAAATCCCTATCTGAATACGTTAATCCGGATGCTGACCAATCGTAAGAAATAAGGAGAAAAATTGTGAGTGATTTACTGGAACAGATAAATGGACCAAATGATATTAAAAATATAGACGGAAAAGATTATCCTGTCCTGGCAAAAGAAATCAGAAGGTTTCTTGTAAAAAAAATAAGCCGGACGGGCGGCCATCTGGCGTCTAATCTTGGTGTGGTGGAACTGACAATGGCCATTCATCTTTGCTGCGATCTTCCAAAGGATAAGATCGTATGGGATGTCGGTCATCAGAGTTATACGCATAAGGTGCTGACCGGGCGAAAGAGTGGTTTTGACCATTTGCGGCAGCACGGTGGAATGAGCGGTTTCCCAAAATGTGCGGAGAGCGACTGTGATGTGATAGACACCGGTCACAGTTCCACGTCCATCAGTGCTGCGCTTGGTTTGGCAAAGGCAAGGGAAATCAAAGGGGAGGATTATAAAATATTTGCCGTGATAGGCGACGGGGCATTATCTGGCGGCATGGCATATGAAGCATTGAATAATGCGGCGAGACTGAAATCGAATTTAATCATTGTGTTGAATGACAACCAGATGTCCATTTCAAAAAATGTCGGAGGCATGTCAAAATATCTTGCAAAGATACGAACGAATACAAACTATACAGGTTTGAAAGAAGAAGTGGAACATGTATTACAGAAACTGCCGCTGGGACTGGCGCTGACGGACAGGATCCGTAACATCAAGGATCTGATCAAGCGTTTGTTTATTCCGGGGATGCTTTTTGAGGATATGGGCTTGACTTATATTGGGCCGATTGACGGACATAATATTAAGCAAATGAAAACAGCTTTTGATAGTGCGTCTCAGTTAAATGAAGCGGTTATTGTGCATGTCATTACGCAAAAGGGAAAGGGGTATCTTCCGGCGCAGGAGGATCCTTCTGCATTCCATGGGGTTTCTCCTTTTTATGTAAAAGATGGAAAAGAGAGGCGGCAGGGAAAGAAGCCGGTTACCTATACAGAGATTTTTAGCAGGGCCATTGTGGAAGAAGCGGAAAAAAATCCGTCTGTTGCTGCGGTTTCTGCAGCTATGCCGGCAGGAACAGGCTTAACGGAATTTGCCGAAATGTTTCCGGGGCGTTTCTTTGATGTTGGCATTGCAGAAGAACATGCTGTGACATTTGCTGCAGGCATGGCGGCGGGAGGGCTTCATCCGGTCGTAGCGGTATATTCTACCTTTTTGCAGAGAGCGTATGACCAGATTATTCATGATATTTGTATTGGAAATTTTCCGGTAACTTTTGCCATTGACAGGGCGGGATTGGTTGGCAGCGATGGAGAGACGCATCAGGGAATCTTTGATATTGCTTTCTTGAATCATATGCCCAATATAACGGTTATGGCTCCTAAAAACACATGGGAACTAAAAGAGATGCTGCATTTTGCCCTGCACCGGGATACCCCGACAGCCATACGTTATCCAAGGGGAAAAGCGTATACAGGGTTGATGGAGTATCGGACGCCGATTGTGCATGGAAAGTGCGAATGGATTGACAGAGAAAAGGATATTGCGCTGCTTGCCGTGGGAAGTATGGTTGAAACAGCAGTGTCCGTAAAGGAACTCCTGAAGGAAAGCGGCTGTTCTGTATCCGTTATCAATATGCGTTTTGTAAAACCGTTGGATGAAGAACTGTTGGAAGAACTGGTAAAGACACATACTATCATTGTGCCAATGGAAGAGGGGGTTATCACAGGCGGTTTTTCCGAAGCGGTTTCTGCCTGGTATCAGGGATACCCGGAGATAACCGTCTGTCCGGCGGCATTGCCGGATCGCTTTATTGAACATGGTTCTGTCGATATATTAAAGAAAAAATATCAAATAGATGCAGAGAGCATAGCAGAGAGGATCCGGGGGATTTTGGAAAAGAGGTAGCAGGTGAAGGAACAAAAAAAGAAAGAACGGCTGGATGTGCTTTTAGTCAGGCGCGCTATGGCGGAATCGAGAGAAAAGGCAAAGGCGATTATCATGGCAGGCAATGTTTTTGTCAATGAGCAGCGTGAGGACAAGGCAGGAAGCGTTTTTCCGGAGGATGTCCGTATTGAGATAAAAGGTACTCCAATGAAATATGTCAGCAGAGGCGGCTACAAGTTAGAAAAAGCAATCGAACTATGGCAGATTCCTCTGGAGGGGAAAATTTGTATGGATGTAGGTTCTTCCACCGGAGGTTTTACTGATTGTATGCTGCAAAATGGCGCGAAGAAGGTATATGCGGTTGATGTCGGCACAAATCAGCTTGCATGGCGGCTCAGGCAGGATGAAAGAGTGTTATCGATGGAGCGTACCAATATTCGATATGTGACAGAGAAAGAGATTCCTGAAAAGATTGACTTTGCTTCGATTGATGTTGCGTTTATTTCGCTGTCTAAGGTGCTGATGCCGGTAAGAAATCTTCTTAAGGCGGGCGGATGCGTCGTCTGTCTGGTAAAACCGCAATTTGAAGCCGGGCGTGACAAAGTTGGGAAAAAGGGCGTTGTCAGGGAAAGGAAGATACATCTTGAAGTGGTATGCCGAATTATTACCTATGCGCTGGAACATGGATTTGCAGTACGGGATTTGAGTTTTTCTCCAATCAAAGGTCCGGAAGGAAATATAGAATATTTATTATATTTAGAAAAAGAAGAGACGCAGGTTGACTGTACTGAAAATGGGATAGAAGAATTTCAGAAAAAGGATTACGGGGAACAGTATTTTGCGCTTGCAGAGAAGATTGTAGAAGATGCACATGGCACATTGGATTAAAATGGAGAAATGAGGAAAATTATGAAGCGTTTTTGCATGATTACGAATAGAGACAAAGATGCCAATGAGAATATGGAAAAACATATCGCAGCGTATTTGGAGGAAAGAGGCTGCAGTTGTATCGTGATGGAGAACCGCAAGTGGGAAAGTAATGGTATTTGTCATTTTACTGAGATTGATAAAATCGGGCAGGACGTAGAATGTGCGATTGTATTGGGGGGAGACGGCACCATCATCCAGGCGGCAATCGATCTGGTACACAGGGATTTGCCCATACTGGGAATTAATACCGGGACGCTTGGTTTTTTAACGGAGGTTGAGCAAAACAGGGTGGATATTGCGCTTGATCGGCTTTTAGAAGGAGATTATACCATAGAAAGCCGTATGATGCTTAAGGAATGCCATATGTTTCAGCACTCTGACAGCCGGTCATCCTGCTATGCGCTAAATGATATGGTTATTACAAAGCGGGGAGACTGCCGTCTGATTACTATTAAGGTGTTTGTCAATCATGAACTTGCAGATATTTATCGTGCGGATGGTTTGATCATTGCTACGCCGACAGGCTCTACCGGATATAATCTCTCCGCAGGAGGACCGGTTATGGCGCCGAATGTCCATGCCATGGTGGTCACGCCTATCTGTGCACATTCGCTGAATAAGAGGAGTCTGGTGCTTGACAGAGAAGATAAGATTACGCTGGAGATTGGGCAGACAAAAGATGTGTGCAGGGATCAGGCGGTATTGATGGCAGACGGGAGAAATGTGGGGCTGTTATCTTCCGGCGACAAATTAGTGATTCAGGAACCGCATGCCGATACGAAACTGATTAAGCTGTCTGAGATTGGATTTTATGAAAGGATGCGGGAAAAATTAAATGGGAATTAAGGCATCTTTTCAAAAGATGCAGAAATGGGGCTTGTAATTATGAAGAGAGAGAGACGTGCCAAGATTATTGATTTAATCGGGAAATATCCGATTGAGACACAGGAAGAGCTTGCAGACCGGCTGGAACAGGCCGGGTTTCCTGTCACGCAGGCAACGATATCGAGAGATATCCGGGAACTGAAGCTGACGAAGATCTCTGTAGATGGCGTGCATCAGAAATATACGCTGTTACAGGAAAAAGAAACAAATCTTGGGCATAAGTATATCAGAGTACTGCAGGATGGGTATCTTTCGATGGATCAGGCAGAGAATCTTCTGGTTATCAAGACGATTTCAGGGATGGCGATGGCGGTCGCTGCTGCAATTGATAACCTGGAGGTTCCGGGGGTAGTTGGAAGCATTGCCGGGGATGATACGGTAATGTGCGCCATCCATTCGGTAGGAGAGGTGCCTTCGGTTATGGAAAAGATACAGAGACTTCTGAAAGAAGATTGACTTTTCGATAGTGGGATATTATACTAAACACAGAATTTATCTGGGGAGCTGTTTGAGGCTGAGAGGGATAAGATCCGACCCGTAACCTGATGCGGATAATGCCGCCGTAGGAAGGATAAGGACGAAAGCTGTTTTTTGAAGACTCCGGAGCATTTTGTGTCCGGAGCTTTTTCTTTCCGTAGAAAAAAGGCATAATGCAGTAGGTGGATCGCAGAAATTAAGAATAGAATGAGCAGAAAGGGGCAATTGAAATATGGAATATACTACGCAAATGGATGCTGCAAGAAAAGGGATACAGACAAAGGAGCTGCTTCGCGTGGCGCAGAAGGAGCATATGGATCCAAATGAGTTATTAGGGCTTGTGGCAAAAGGGCAGGTCATTATACCGGCAAATAAGAATCATGCCTGTCTGGATCCTTCCGGCATTGGAAACAGACTGACAACAAAGATTAATGTTAATCTGGGGACATCCCGTGACTGGACGGATTTGGATATGGAGATGGAAAAGGTAAGGAGCGCCATAGACATGGGAGCGGAAGCTATTATGGATTTGAGTTCCTATGGCGATACACAAAAGTTTCGCCGCAAGCTGACAGGCGAGTGCCCGGCTGTGATTGGCACAGTTCCGATTTATGATGCGGTTGTATACTATCATAAACCTTTAAAGGAAATCAAAACAGAAGAATGGCTTCAGATTGTGGAGATGCATGCGAAGGACGGCGTTGATTTTATGACAATCCACTGTGGTATTAATAAGGAGACGGCAAAGCATTTTAAAGAAATGAAACGCCTGACAAATATTGTGTCCCGTGGAGGCTCGATTATTTTTGCATGGATGGAAATGACAGGGAAAGAAAATCCGTTCTATGAGCATTATGACAGGATTTTGGATATCTGCAGAGAGTATGATGTTACCATGAGCCTTGGCGACGCCTGTCGTCCGGGATGCCTTGAGGATGCATCCGATATATCGCAGATACAGGAATTAATTACACTGGGCGAACTAACGAAACGGGCGTGGGAGAAAGATGTTCAGGTCATGATTGAAGGACCGGGACATATGCCGTTAGACCAGATTGAAGCCAATATGCGGATTCAGCAGACAATTTGTAAAGGCGCGCCGTTTTATGTTTTGGGCCCTCTGGTAACGGATATCGCACCGGGATATGACCATATTACTTCTGCAATCGGCGGGGCCGTTGCGGCTGCTCATGGGGCGTCTTTCCTGTGTTATGTTACGCCGGCAGAGCATTTGCGCCTTCCGGATGTGCAGGATGTGAAAGAGGGAATTATCGCAGCTAAAATTGCAGCTCATGCTGCGGATATTGCCAAAGGTATTCCGGGGGCAAAGGACTGGGACAGAGAAATGAGTATGGCACGCAAGACATTAGACTGGGAAAAAATGTTTGAGCTTGCAATTGATCCGGAGAAGGCAAAAAGGTACCGGGAGGAAGCAAGGCCGGAGAAAGAGGATACCTGTTCTATGTGCGGCAATTTTTGCGCCGTAAAAAATATGAACCGTATTTTGGACGGAGAGATTGTATCAATTTATGATGAATAAATCGATATGCAGGGCAATCTGAGGAAACAACGGGACGATACAATATTGGACAGATTATAGAAAAAGTGATAAAATAAATTAGTTAATAAGTTGTATAAAAAATAAGTCGCTCAAAAACGGAGGTTAGTATGTCAGGACATTCAAAATTTTCAAATATTAAACATAAAAAGGAAAAAAACGATGCAGCCAAAGGAAAGATTTTTACAATACTCGGGCGTGAAATTGCAGTTGCCGTGAAAGAAGGGGGACCGGACCCCGACAATAATGGAAAACTTCGTGATGTGATTGCGAAAGCCAAGGCAAATAATATGCCGAATGATACGATTGAGCGCGGGATTAAAAAGGCTGCCGGGAATATGGACGCCGTCAATTATGAAGAAGTTACATATGAAGGATATGGACCAAATGGCACGGCCATCATTGTAAAGGCGTTGACAGATAATAAAAACCGCACGGCAAGTAATGTGCGAAATGCTTTTACGAAAGGAAGCGGAAGCGTCGGTACCCAGGGCTGCGTCTCCTATATGTTTGATGAAAAGGGACAGATCATCATTGCAAAAGAAGACTGTGAGACGGATGCAGATGATCTGATGATGATTGCTTTAGATGCAGGCGCAGAGGATTTTGCAGAGGAAGAGGATTCTTATGAAATCATTACGGCGCCAGAGGATTTTGCAGCGGTACACGGGGCGCTGGAAGAAAATCGGATTGCCATGGCAAGCGCTGAGGTAACGATGATTCCGCAGACCTATGTTACCCTGAGTGAGGAAAATGATATCAGACAGCTTCAGAGGACACTGGATCTGCTTGAGGAGGATGATGATGTACAGTGCGTATATCATAATTGGGATGAATGATCTGAAAGCTGTAAAATTAGGAAGAACATGCCGGAATGACTGTTAAAATCAAAGAGGTCTGCCGATATAAATTATAAGGTTTGTAATGGATACAGGGAAGAGGGGCAGCACAGAAATGACAAATATTTATGACAGACTGAAACCTGAGATAGAAGGATAGGGGAGGATCAGAATGACACAGATAAAAAATAGGATAAAAAAGAATTGGAAAAGGGGAGTTGGTGTTATTGTTCTGTTTTCCATGCTGTTTGCGGGCTTTTTTACGCTCAGGGAACATCAGAATGTAAAAGCGGCAGAATATACCTTTCTAGACAGTTCCGGTAATGAGATTAGCAGCGGCGGTCAGATGATCATGAGAAGATCCACGGATACCTTTACAATAACAGGCGTACAGTCTACAGATACCTGTGTCTGGGAAAGCATGAATACCAATATCATAGAGATTCAAAATGCAGGCGTCGGAGATGATGACAATAAATGGGAAGGCACCTTTGCTACCTTGCGTGCGAAAACAACCGGTACGGTAGCGATTGCGGTTACAGTTACGCATGCGGATGATACAACCGATGTTTTAAATATGTCAATTGATGTTGTGTTTTCCGTCAATGAATATTTAGAGGGCGTTCATGGAGTAAAGATGGAAAAGTTATGGCATGACGACGAGAGAAAGTCGCTCATTATGGATTATGGCTCTACGGTCGTCATTGGCAATGCGGATTCAGGAAACGACCATTTAAAGCTGGTATTTGGCGATGGCGAGAAAGCAACATGGGTTAGCAGCAATACAGACGTGATCCGTTATAATTCTTCTACAAAGAAATTGCAGGCAGTTGGTGCGGGACCGGCCAGGCTGACTGTTACATGGATGGAGGGAACGCAGAGTTTTACGGATACGATAGACGTCTACGTCAGACCGCAGATTTTATCAGAGGATGGCGGAACGATACTTGCCGGTTCGGATGACAGTCCGAATACCGCAGAGGTAAAGGATGGCGATAAAGTACAGATTACGGTAGAAAATGATGCAAATCCGCAGATTGGCGCTGCAGATAAGTTAGTCTGGGTTATTTCCAAAAGCGCCGGAGGCGGTTCGGCAGATACTGTTTTGGTAAGAGACTCTTTGGGAAACTATGGAGAAGATTGGGAGGAAGCAAATCTATATTATATCAGCTCTGAAAAGTCCTATCGAATCGATGCAATGGCAGGCGAGTATACGGTGCAGTTCTATGTCAAAGGAACGTACAAAAGTTTTGAAGACAGTAAGAATAATGGACAGTCTGCCTGTGAATCGGTCAATCTGTCCTTGAAAGTGGATTGTGATTTTACAGATAAGGACGTTACGTTAAGCTTGGGCGGTACTTATAGTCTTTCCGAGGCATTTAATATTCCATTAGCAGTATTAAGAAATAATTTTACTGCAACCATTCAGGGAGCAAGCGGTAACACCTATATCAGTATTGATGAGGCGCTCATGCAGATTAAGACGCAGTCGCTGGGAAGAGCTCAGATTGCGGTAAAGTTAAACAAAGGGGTTGCGACGACGGAAATACCCGGTTTTCCGAGCGATACGGATACCGTTATTGTTACGGTTACGGTAGCTGATACCTTTCATTTGAATATTTCGGAAACCATGATGTCGGTGGGTGCCCAATTAAGCCTGCATGGAATCATTGGTTCGGACGCGGTGGCAGAAGCGTCGCAGTTTTCGTGGTATGTCAGCAATGAGGAGTATTTGGAGCTAAGCAGTGATGCCGGACAGTATGTTACCGTAACGGCAAGAAAGGAAACGCCTTCCAACAATCCGGTAATTGTCACTCTGGCATGGACGGACAATGAGGGAGTGACATGGGTATCGTATTGTACGATTACCGTTACAAGAGCGGCCACCAGTTTTTCCATTGATCCTGTAGAGGTTTCCATTGAAGCCGGAGAACGGTATACCGTACATACGGATATTGATTCCAGGACGGCAAATATTTTATGGACATCTTCCGATACTTCTCTGGTAACGGTAACGGCAAACGACGGAAATGTTACGGCAGAACTTCTGGCGCAGGACAAAGTCGGAAGCGCTGTGATCACGGCTGTCAACAAAGACAACGATACCTATGCGACCTGTGTTGTTACGGTAACGGCGCCGATTAAAGAACTGTCTATCGACAAAGGGGAAAAATATACGACAACGCTGGCAAGCGGATTTCTGTTTCTCAATCCGGTTTATCAGCCGGAAAATGCAACAGCCACAGAAATGGATTGGAGATCCAGTGATGAATCTATTGCTACGATTGATGAACATGGTACGGTTACTCTGTTACAGGAAGGTACAACAAGGATTTCCGTACAGCCGGTATATAATCCGAATGGTGTGTGGGCGTATTGTGATCTGACCATACGAGAGGATCCGATAACAGATATCCAGACGGATGTCACTTCATTGGATATGATAAAAGGCGATATCTATCAGGTGTCAACAAAGATTTCGCCGGAAAATCCTTCCGATCCGACGCTGATCTGGAGTGTACTGCAGGATAAAACGGATGTTGTGTCAGTTGACCAGACAGGCGCTATTACTGCTGTGGGAGTGGGAACGGCTACTGTTCTGGTGGAAGGTGTGTCCAAAACCGGAAAACCGGCGCAGGCATATATAGAAGTTAATGTCAGGGACCGTTTAAGGAAGATTGAATTTGAGAATAAAAATGCAGAGGTACCGGTTAAGAGTTCCATTCAGTTGAATGTAATCTTTACTCCGTCTGAGAATGTCAATACGACATTGCATTTTTCTTCTGCGGATGAAGAAATTGCCAAAGTTACGGATGACGGTGTTGTAACAGGTATAAAAGAAGGCATTGTATTGATTACCTGTTGGGCGGAAGATATTGGACCGCAGAATCCGATCCAGTGTGTGATAACGGTTACGAAAGAAGTGATTCCCGCAACCGGATTTGAAATATCGCCAGACAATAAAACAATTATGGTCGGAAAATCTTTCAATATCATACCAACTTTTACGCCGGAAAATACATCAGATCAGGCAGTTGTTTACGAGTCTATGAATCAGAGTATTGCAAGTGTTGATGAGAATGGTAAAGTAACCGGTTTAAAAACGGGCATGACGGTCATTACCTGTACGCCGGTTCAGAATAACGACAACCTTACGCCAAGGTCCTGTACGGTTACCGTTATTCCGGCTGTACAGTTAAAGCTTTCTCCTGCCAGCCGGGAGATCGCAAAGGGAAAGAGTTTTACGATAAAGAAGATTGTTACGCCTTCTTCGGCAAACGCGGCGTCAACATGGAAATCTTCCAATACGAAGATTGCCACGGTAAGTTCAGGAGGAAAGGTAACGGCAAAGAAGATTGGTTCCTGTACGATTACCTGTACCCTGACGGAATATGGAGTCAGCGCAGTCTGCCATGTTAAGGTGGCAAAACTAAGGTCTACCGTTAAGTTAAATCAGTCAAGCATTCGCATGAATATTGGATCTACCTACCGTTTGAAGAAAACAGTCTGGACGAATGGAACGAAAAATCCTTCTGTTCGTTTTACATCCAAAAATAAAAGGATTGCTTCGGTAGCTAAAAAAAGCGGGAAGATCAAGGCAAAGAGACTTGGTTCTACCGTGATTACGGCAAAGACGAAAGATTCCGTCCATGCGACTGCAAAGTGCCGTGTAACGGTTATTCGGCGAATTAGCAGCATTTCGTTAAATAAGACATATGCCGTATGCTATGTGGGAAGGACCTTGAAGCTGAAGGCGGCAGTAAAGCCTAAGAATGCATCGATTAAAAAGCTGGCATGGTCTTCTTCCAACTCAAAAATTGCCAAAGTAACAGGGAACGGAAAGATAACCGGTATTGCGGAGGGAGAAGCATATATTACCGTCAAAGCGAAGGATGGGAGCAATAAAAAAGCACAGTGCTTGATCAAAGTAATGGAACAGGTTCCCGTTACGGATATTATGGTTGCCCAGTCAAATCTGACAATGAAAAAAGGCGATAAAGACAAATTGTCCTATACCGTGTTGCCTGGTGAAAATTCAGATAGCTTTAAAATAGCATCTGATAATAAGCGTGTTGCAAAGGTATCAAAGAAAGGCGTAGTACGCGCTGTAGGAACCGGAACAGCTACGATTACCATTACGAGCTCCAGCGGGGCCACAGCTACGGTTACGGTAAATGTTGTTGCTTTAAATAAAAAGTCCATACGGATACGCCAGTACGATACAGACCAGTTGACTGTTATGGGAACAGACGACGCTATTACGTGGTACTCTGCAAATAACCGGATTGCTACTGTGACAAATGGTAAAATTGTTGGAAAAGGCATTGGGAGCACATATATCTATGCTTATGTCAATGGCTGCAGAATGGGTTGCCGCATAAAAATTGTTTCAGTGAATACGAAGAAACGCTAAAAGAATGATATAAAAATGCAGGAAGGTATTGGAGCAATTCTGAAATTGTTTTATAATAGAGTTGTTGCAATACCTTCTTTATATTTAGTATGCAGGGAGCAATACAAAGGCAGAAGGAAGGAGAAAGGCATGTTATTAAATTTACATGTAAAGAATCTTGCCATTATTGATGAGATTGAGATTGATTTTACCGATCATTTGAATGTACTGACGGGCGAAACCGGCGCGGGGAAATCTATTCTTATCGGCTCTATCAATATTGCGCTGGGAGGAAAGGTTTCGAAGGACGTCATACGAAAAGATGCGGATTTTGCTTTGGTAGAGCTGCTTTTTTCTGTAGAGGATGACAAAGCAAGAAAGAAAATAAAAGCGCTTGGCATAAGTCTGGAGGAAGATACGGTATTGATTTCACGGAAATTGACGGCGGCGCGTACGATAAACCGGATAAACGGGGAGAGTGTAACGGTTGCCATGATTCGAAATGTGGGGAATGTTTTAATCGATATCCATGGACAGAACGAGCAGCAATCGCTGCTTCACAAAGCGAAACATTTGGAAATCGTTGACCGTTATGCCAGAGAAAGGATGCAGGGAAAGGATGAGGCGTTAGAAAATCTTTTTTCAGAATACAGGGAATTGACAGAGGAACTTGCAAATAATGAGGTTCCGGAGGATGTGCGTTTACGGGAAATTTCTTTTATGCAGTATGAATTAGAGGAAATAGAAAATGCGCATCTGGTATCGGGGGAAGAAGAAGCGTTAGAGCAGGAATATCGCCGTTTATCCAATGCAGCAAGTATTGCGCAGGGACTTTCCGAAGTTTATGGCATGACAAGTCAGGAGAGTGGCTCGGTATCGGAGCGGTTAAGTGAAAGTATTCGAATTCTTTCGAAAATAGCGGAGTATGATGAAAAGGTAGTAGATTTTTTACAGCAGTTTGAAAGCATTGACGATTTGGTTACAGATGTCAACCGGGACGTTTCTGCCTATATGGAAGAGTTCGATGCGGGAACCGGGGAACTGGATGCAATCGAAAAAAGATTGGATTTGGTCCGCAGCCTGAAAGCAAAATATGGGGCCACGACAGAATTGGTGTTGGCTTATGCAGATAGTATCCGCGATAAATTACGAAAATATGAGGAATATGACGAATATCAAAAGACATT
Source organism: uncultured Lachnospiraceae bacterium (assembly GCA_947630925.1). Lineage (GTDB taxonomy): Bacteria > Bacillota > Clostridia > Lachnospirales > Lachnospiraceae > Butyribacter. The sequence goes on along the minus strand of CANRJM010000009.1, from coordinate 32,723 downwards.
GCAGGAAAAGCTGATCAGGGTAAAATCTAAATTTCAGAAAATAGCGGAGGAGATATCTGTTATTCGTAAAGAATGCGCGGCGGATTTGGAGCAGGAAATTATGCGGGCATTGCGGGAACTGAATTTTTTACAGGTACAATTTGCAATCGAAGTACGTCGAAAGGAGGAATTTTCTGCAAAAGGAATAGATGATATCGAGTTTTTGATTTCTACAAATCCGGGGCAGGATTTACTGCCGTTAGGGAACATTGCGTCGGGCGGCGAGCTTTCGAGAGTGATGCTGGCAGTAAAAGCAGTGTTGGCGGATCATGATGAAATCGCTACCATGATTTTTGATGAAATTGATGTCGGCATCAGCGGAAGAACGGCGCAGATGGTTGCAGAAAAGTTAGCGGTCATTGCGAAAGAGCATCAGGTAATCTGCATTTCTCATTTGGCGCAGATTGCAGCAATGGCAGATACGCAGTATTTGATTGAAAAAAGAAATGACAGCGACCATACAAATTCCCGTATAAGAAAACTGAATCAGGAAGAGTCCGTTCAGGAGTTAGCTCGTATTTTAGGCGGAGCACAGATTACGGAAGCAGTGCTTAAAAGCGCTGGAGAAATGAAAGAACTGGCCGGGGAATGGAAAAGGAAGCAAAGATAAGTCTTTCAGAAAGTTTTTAGGATAAGAATAATTTAAAAAGACTAGTATATGATAACAAATATACTAGTTTTTTTAGTGGAGAAAAATTTTAATATAGTAATGGAGACAGTTATGATAAGTAGAGGAAACCGGTTAAAGGCAAATAGGAGAAGACGAAGGAAATATCGTATTTTATTGAGTTTTTTATTATTGATTAATGTGGGGATGATTTTGGCGTGGTATTGGAAGGAAATCGAGGCAAGGGTTCCGAATCATATCTATTTATTCCAGAATCAGAATGTTAAAATTGATTTGCAGGTGCCAGCCACTGGAAGTTGGGTGGAAGCGAAGGATGCTATTGTTATCACAAACGGCAGCAGAAAAAACAGCGGCAATCGGACATTCGCTCTTGATAAACCGATTACGTTCACGGCAAGTACATTAGGAAGTTACCAGGCAGAGCTGAAATGGTTTGGTTTATTCCATTATAAATATATTCATTTTGATGTAATTGAAGAAGCTAAGGTTATGCCTTCCGGAAGAGCAGTTGGTCTCTATGTCCAATCGGATGGGATTATGGTTTTGGGAACTTCGCAAATTGATGGAAAAGATGGATTTTCCTATGAGCCCGCCAAAGATATTTTACAGCCCGGCGATACAATCCTTCAGGTGGACGACAAAGAGGTAACAACGATTGAACAGGTCATTGACGCATTGCAGAAAGGCGACAAAAGAAAGGTTACGCTGAAAGTATCCAGAGATAAAAATAAGTTGAAGATTAAACTGGATAAAATCCTTGCGCAGGATGGACAGTATAAAATTGGCGTATGGCTCAGGGAAGATACGGAAGGAATTGGAACGCTATCGTTTGTAACCGATCAAAATCAGTTTGCGGCTTTAGGTCATGGAATTACGGATGTTGATACAGGTAAATTAATCCGTCTGAATAAGGGAAGAATTTATCCGGCGCAGATTGATGGGATTCAGAGAGGGGAATCGGGGAGCCCCGGAGAATTGATAGGGAGCGTTAATTTGAGCCCGACAAACTGCATTGGAAAAATCCAGAGCAATACGCCGCTTGGGATTACAGGTCAAATGACAGAAGAACATTTTTTTTATGACAAAACAAAGGCGTATTCTGTCGGTCTGAAACAAGAAGTAAAGGTGGGAAAAGCGTGGATTCTCTGTCAATTAGGAAGCAGTGTGAAAAAGTTTGAGATTACCATTGAAAAAGTAAATGTAAATTCACGGGATAACAAAGGAATGGTCATCCGGGTTACGGATTCAAAGCTGTTAAAGAAATCAGGCGGGATTGTTCAGGGGATGAGCGGCGCGCCTATTCTGCAGAATAATAAGGTTATTGGCGCCGTTACCCATGTGTTTGTCAATAATCCCGCCAGGGGATACGCCACTTTTATGGAAAATATGTTATAGGATATGCCTGGCATCCATCGGGAATCCGTGACGGTAAAAAAGAGGAGAGGAGGAGAGGGAAAAACCGTTGTTTATGGAAAATGTAGAAGAAGTAGGATAATACATGGTTTATGTCGAAAAGTAATACTTTTTTTGTGTTGCTATTTCTTTTGGGGAAAGCGTAAGATATAAAGGGAGCGGAAATCAATAGGTTCGCACCAGCGTTTATATTTGCCAAAGGCGGAAGGGGAGTAGGCATGCATAAAATAAAAGTTTTGATAGTAGATGACAACAAAAGAATTGTGAATTTACTAAAGGAAGCTCTTGCGAAGGAAGAAGAGATTCAGGTGGTTGGGACTGCCGCAGATGGAGAAGAAGCGCTGAAGATGATTCACATTCTAAAGCCGGATGTTGTATTGCTTGACCTGATCATGCCCAAAATTGATGGTTTAGGCGTTATGGAGCGCCTTTGCAAAAGTGATGAAGATACCAAACCGCAGATTATTGTAGTCTCCGCAGTAAGTCAGGAAAGCGTAACAGAAAGTGCATTTGAAATGGGAGCGTCCTACTATATTTTAAAACCATTTGATACGAGGGTGCTTGTATCGCGGGTAAAAGCAGTGGGAGAACGCGGGGAAACGGATACGCAGGTAATCAGTACTGTATTTGAAAACCATCGTCCCAAATTTGAAACTTCCCTGGAGGCAGATGTCACAAATATCATACATGAAATAGGAGTGCCGGCGCATATCAAAGGCTACCAATATCTTAGGGATGCTATTATTATGTCGGTTAATGATAAGGAGATGTTAGGTTCTATTACGAAAAGACTGTATCCGACCATCGCAAAAAATCATAAGACGACTTCCAGCCGCGTGGAGAGGGCGATTCGTCATGCTATTGAGGTGGCATGGAGCCGCGGGAAAATGGATACCATTGAGGAACTTTTTGGTTATACCGTCAGTTCCAGAAAGGGAAAACCCACAAATTCCGAATTTGTTGCATTGATTGCCGATAAAATTCGCCTGGAGTATAAAATGCGGGCATAATGAAAAATAAAACTTAACGTAAGAAAAAACTTTTCATAAAAGTAAATATAGGGTATACTATAACAAATGAAAAAAATGGCTGTCCTAAAAAGGAGGTTTATATGAAAAACGTATTATTTGTTGCATCGGAATGTGTTCCTTTTGTCAAAACGGGAGGTCTTGCGGATGTTGCAGGATCGCTGCCAAAATATTTTGACAAGAAAGAATTTGATGTTCGTGTCATGATTCCAAAGTATGCCTGTATTTCGGAAGAATGGAAACAGAAGATGAATTATGTTACACATTTTTATATTGATCTGGCATGGAGGAAGCAGTATGTTGGGGTCTTGGAGATGGAGTATGAGGGAGTAACCTTTTACTTTATTGATAATGAATTCTATTTTGCCGGTTTTCATCCATATGGAAATATTCATGAAGATATAGAAAAGTTTGCATTTTTCTGCAAGGCTTCGTTATCCACGCTTCCAAGCCTGGAGTTCCGTCCGGATATTATACACTGCCATGACTGGCAGACGGGTTTGATTCCTGTATATTTAAAGGATATGTTTAGCGAAAATCCATTTTATAATAATATCAAGACGATTATGACGATACATAATCTGAAATTCCAGGGCGTTTGGAATTTGCAGAAGGTAAAAGACATTACCGGTCTGAAATCTTATTTCTTTACATCGGATAAGTTAGAGGCTTATGGCGATGCAAATTATTTAAAGGGTGGAATTGTATACGCAGATATGGTTACAACGGTCAGCGATTCCTATGCCGAGGAAATTAAGATGCCGTTTTATGGCGAACATCTTGATGGATTGATGCGCGCCCGGAGCAACAGCCTGGTGGGGATTGTCAATGGCCTGGATTATGATGAATATAATCCTGAGACGGATCCGTTGATTTACAAAAATTATAATGCAAAGACTTTCCGCAAAGAGAAGATAAAGAATAAGAGAGGCTTGCAAAAAGAGCTGGGACTTGCAGAAGACGACAGGAAGTTTATGATTGGTATCTGTTCCCGGCTGACAGACCAAAAGGGATTCGATTTGATTGATTATGTGATTGAAGAAATCTGTGCAGAGGATACACAGCTTGTCGTACTTGGTACCGGAGAGGAACGCTATGAAAATTTGTTCCGTCACTTTGAATGGAAGTATCATGACAGGGTTTCTGCCAATATTTTTTATTCGAACGAGCGCTCCCATAAGCTGTATGCGGCATGTGATGCATTTCTGATGCCGTCATTATTCGAGCCGTGCGGCCTGTCGCAGTTGATGAGCCTGCGGTACGGAACCGTTCCAATTGTCCGTGAAACGGGAGGGCTTCGCGATACCGTAGAGCCGTATAACGAATATGAGAGCAAGGGAACCGGATTTTCTTTCTGCAATTATAATGCGCACGAGATGTTAAATATGATTCGTTATGCGAAGGATGTGTATTATAACAGAAAGAGAGAGTGGAATAAGATTATTGACCGCGGCATGGCAAAGGATTTCTCATGGAATCATTCTGCCGGGAGATATGCGGAGCTCTATAACCGGCTGTAAGAGAAACTGACTCCGGGAGAATACCGGAAATGGTCGGATGAGGAGCTTTTAAAAAGCGTCTGGTAAAGAAAAAGTACCATACTACCGTATGCATGGTAGTATGGTACTTTTTTAGCTGAAAATCGGACTTGAACCGACGACCCCTTCATTACGAGTGAAGTGCTCTACCAACTGAGCTATTTCAGCAGGATGTTATTTATAATGCCAATAAACATTACATATTACAGTATAAAATATTGCAGAACATTTGTCAATAAAAAATATTATTGATTTTCGGTTTGGTTTCTATCGGTATGATTAGTCAATGGATATCCGTTTCCCTGTGCGTCAGTGGTAATTTCGTTCAGATGTTCCGTTTTGGATTTATGTTCCTTTTTATAGGTTGTGCTGCTTTCCCAAACACCTTTTGGCGTAGTGTGAACCGGTTTGTCTTTTGGCGCTGCTTTCATATTGTATTTCCTCCTCAAAATGATTTTATATTAGTAGTATTGCCTGAAAGTAAAAATGCATTCCCCTGAAAAGCAGTTTGCGGAAGTACATTTCTGTCGTTAAGGAAGAGAGTATGGGATATTTATGTCAACTGACATTCGTTTATTCCATCACAATGAATTGACTATATCATAAAAATAATATAATATTATATATTAAGAGTGCATTAGATAAAATAGGTAAGAAATGAAATGGGAGATATGAAACGGGTGGAAAATTTGAAAAAGGTGGTATACAGGATAGCTGCCTGTTGGATTTGCCTGCTGGGAATACTGATTTTGGGCGGGGCAGCTACAGCAAACGGATTGGAGAAAGAGGAAAAACGCGTCCTCTTTATCAGCTCGTATTCTTATGCATGGGAAACCGTGCCGGAGCAGATTGAAGGAATACAGTCCGTATTTAATGATTTTGTCAATCTGGATTATAAGTTTATGGATACTAAGAATAGTTTTTCCAAAGAAGGCGAAGAACTGTTTTATCAGTCCATGAAACAATATCTTTCGGAAGTGCCCGCATATGATGCGGTTATTGTAGGAGACGATGCTGCGTTCCAATTTGCGCTGACCTACCAACAGGAGTTGTTTCGCGGGATACCGATTGCTTTTGAGGGCGTCAATGCAGTAGAGGCGGCAGAAGAGGTATGCAAAAATCCGCTGATAACCGGAGTGATTGAGAAACTTTCTTATGAGAATACCATTACCCTTGCAAAGAAATTATACCCGGATGCAAAACAGATTGTAGCCGTGTTGGACGATACGATTACAGGCGAGGGCGAACGGAAAGAATTTTACAAATATGATAAAAAGTTTAAGGATTTGAAGTTTACAGAAATGAATGTTTCTTCTATGACGCAGAAGGAAATCAAAACGAAACTGTCGTCTCTGGATAAGGACAGTATTTTGTTATATATCATGTGCAGTGAGGATGCAGACGGACATCATTATATTGGAAGTCAGGGAATACGTTTTATCAGTTCTTCTGCACCGATTCCTACTTTTAGCATTGTTTCCATAGGGATGGGACACGGCTTTTTGGGCGGAGAGATTGTGTCGCAGAAAGAAATGGGTAAAATTGCGGCAGAGATGGTAAAACAATATTTTGATGGAAAAGATTTTTCATCCATTCGTTTGGTAAAGGATACGCCGAGAGGATATCGTTTTGACCAAACGGTGATGGATAGGCACGGGATAAAAGCATCAGATTTACCCGCTCATTCGGAGATTATCAATCATACCCCCACCTTTTATGAAAAAAATATTGCTATGATACGTATTTCTATTGTGATAGGAATTATACTGATTTTGATAGTCATGGTGCTGTTATTGGATAATCTGCGCAGAAGGCGTTTGAATCATGCGCTGGATCAATCGAGGCATTTTCTGTTAAAGACGGTTCAGTATGACCAACTGACCGGAATTTATAATCGAAGCGTATTTATGGATGTTCTCAGCAAAAAAATTGCAGAAAAGGAAAGATTTGCAGTCGTATTATATGATATTGATCATTTTAAAAATATCAATGATACTTTAGGTCATAATACGGGGGATATTGTTTTAAAGGAAATGGCGGAGCGCGCCAATTCATTATGTGATAACAAATTTACGGTATATCGTCTGGCGGGAGATGAATTTACTGCTATTATTATGAGCGAGGATACCAATGAGGTAAAACAGTATGTGGAAAAGCTGCAGGAAGTATTTCGTCAGCCGATTGTCTTGGAACACAAAGAGTACCGGATTCATTGCAGTATTGGTGTAGCCCTCTATCCGGAAGATGCGTCCAATCAGACGGATTTGATAGCGGCAGCAGATAAGGCTATGTATCGGGTAAAGAACAATGGAAGAAATGCATATTGTTTCTATCATGGAGAAGAGATTATTGGAAAATGATGCATCTGGCGGAAAAAGGGGTTGACGATATGGCGGGAACAATGGTTCATTTGCTGATTGCAGAAAAGCTTTTTTCGGAATTATCAAAGAGGAAATGGTTTTATCCGTTTGGCAATGAAGTATCGCTGCAGAAGGACTATTTTATTGCAGGCAATATATGTCCGGATGGTATTATGGCGCGGAAAAACTATAAGCGTTTGATGAAGCTGCACAGTCATTTGCGGGATGGGATTCCGGACGGGAGTTTTGATAAACCTGGCATGGTATCTCTTTTTGAAGAGAGGCTGCATGTTTTCTGGAAAACGCATATGAAAGATGAGGAAAGGACTCCGGGTTTATATTTGGGATATATAACGCATATGATGACAGATGAACGGTTTATCTTACAGGAACGTCCCAAATTTTTTGAAAATATTGCACAGGAGGGATTGACGCAGGCAGACAGAGAAACCTTTGTACGGTTTAACCGGGAAACGGATTGGTTGGATTTTCGGCTGCTTGAGGATTTTCCCGAATTGCAGGAAGCAAAATGCTCTCTGGAACGGGTGCCGAGTTATGAGATTTGCGGAATGATCACGGAGGAAGAGCTGACAGCGAGCAGAAACTGGATCTTACAGTATTTTTTTTATGAGGAACACGAAAAAAAAGAGACAAAGTATTTACAATATGACAGTATGCTTGCCTTTATCCGTGAAGTAACCCAGGAAATCCTGCTTCGGTTGTTTCAAGAAGGATTTTTACTGATGCCATAATTATGGTTTCTTATATGACGATTCCATTTTTGATATAATAATTCGGTTTTGCACAAAAAGGGGAATGCAAACGCATTCCCCAATGTAAGATAAATGAATCTCTTGCTGCTGCAATCTTGCTTCAAGGGTCTGATTTTTTATACGCAGCCCTGAGCCTTCATAGCCTCGGCAACCTTTAGGAAACCGGCGATATTAGCGCCTGCCATATAGTTGCCTTCCATACCGTATTCTTTTGAAGCTTCATCACAGGACTTGAAAATCTCAACCATGATATCGTGAAGCTTTTCATCTACTTCTTCAAAGCTCCATGCAAGTCTCTGGGAGTTCTGTGTCATTTCAAGACCGGATGTTGCGACACCGCCGGCATTTGCAGCCTTGGCAGGTCCGTAAAGAATATGATTTGCAAAATATACGTCAATGGCTTCCGGAGTAGAAGGCATATTAGCGCCTTCCGCTACTGCATAGCAGCCATTAGCAGCCAATGCTTTAGCGCTCTCCTCGTCAATTTCGTTCTGTGTTGCACAAGGAAGGGCAATATCACACGGAATTGTCCAGATTCCTTTACAGCCTTCTGTATATGTTACATTCTTATGTGTCGTTCTTTCAGCGTATTCTTTAATGCGTCCTCTTTCCACTTCTTTAATCTGCTGCACTAATTCTAATTCAATTCCGTCTGGGTCATGGATATATCCCGCAGAATCAGAAAGCGCAACCACTTTTCCACCAAGTTCCGTTGCCTTCTGCGTAGCATAAATTGCAACATTACCGGAACCAGAGATAACGACAGTCTGATCTTTAAAACTCTTGCCGTTTGCCTTTAACATTTCATCTGTGAAATAGCAAAGGCCATATCCGGTAGCTTCGGTACGAGCCAGAGAACCGCCAAAGGTCAGACCTTTTCCGGTCAGTACGCCGGACCACTCGTTCTGAAGCCTCTTATACTGTCCATACATATATCCAATTTCACGTGCGCCTGTTCCAATATCGCCGGCAGGAACGTCACAGTCCGGTCCAATATGTCTGTAAAGTTCTGTCATGAAACTCTGGCAGAAACGCATAACTTCTCCATCGCTTTTTCCTTTCGGATCAAAGTCAGAACCGCCTTTGCCGCCGCCCATAGGAAGAGTTGTCAGGCTGTTTTTAAATATCTGCTCAAAACCAAGGAATTTAACAATACCGCTATAAACAGAAGGATGAAGACGAAGACCGCCTTTGTATGGTCCGATTGCAGAATTAAACTGGATGCGGAATCCTCTGTTGACCTGTGTTTTACCGTTGTCATCTACCCAAGGTACGCGGAAAATAATCTGTCTTTCCGGTTCTACAATCCGCTCAAATACACCTGCTTCCACCAGGTCAGGTCTTTTTTCTACGACTGGTTCGAGTGATACAAAAACTTCAGTTACTGCCTGAATGAACTCTGGCTCACCGGCATTTCTCTTTTTTACTGTTTCCAGTAAGTCAATTAGATACTGATTTTTTAACGCCATTGCTAAAAAACCTCCTTTATAAAATTTATTTGGTACCCCTTTGTACCGTATGGGACAAGCCCACTGTGTAATAGTATCGCATGATTTATGCAAAAATTCAATATATTTAACAAAAAAATAATACAAATATACTTGTATACAATTCAAATGAATTTGTGAACATTCTGTTCATATATTAGTCACAATCTGGACATAACACTTTCATATAATGCTTGTTAGAAAGTGAAAACTTTCTACTCCCACCCTATTATACGCTGGATAACTCAGGTTATCCGACAAAAAGAGCCTTCGGGGCTCTTTTTGTTAACTTAGGGAATGATGCCATCATAAAACGGATTGATAAGAGTTATGCGGAGGGATTTTTATGGCGTGGAAATATATTTTATTTGATCTGGACGGAACAGTTACGGATTCAAAAGAGGGAATCTGTAATTGTGTAAAATATGCATTGGAAGCGGCAAAACGTCCGATACCAACAGAGGAAGAACTTATGAAGTTTATTGGTCCGCCTTTGATCGAGAGTTTTCAAAAATTTTCTGATATGACGTTTGAGGAAGCGCTGCAGGCGACGGAAACATACCGTGAACGGTATAGCGTGACGGGTCTGTATGAAAACAGATTATATAAAGGAATGGATCAGGTTCTTTCTACGTTACAAAAGGCGGGGTACCAGCTTGCAATTGCTACTTCAAAGCCCGAAGAATATTCTGTTCGGATTTTAGAGCATTTTGGGATTGCACGGTATTTTGATGAGATTGTGGGGAGTACCTTGGATGGAGGGAGAAATGCAAAGGCAGATGTTATCTGCGAAGTATTCCGCCGTATGAACATTCAGGAAGAGGAAAAAGGCACGGTAATTATGGTTGGAGACAGAAAGCATGACATTTTGGGCGCAAAGGAATGCGGCATTGCATCCTGCGGCGTCTGCTATGGCTTCGCGCCTGCGGGGGAATTAGAGGAGTATGGTGCGGATTATCTTGTTTACCGGGTGGAAGAACTGCTTTCTTTCTTTGCTCAAAATAATTAGGAAATATGGAAAAGATTCAGTGGAAAAAAGTTTACGGATATGTTTTAATAGAGGAAAAGACATTATTCAGTCTATGAAGCGGAAAATTTGGGAATTTGTGCCGGAGCGTCACAAATTCCCCTGATGGCAAATGAGAAACTGCATACGCAGCTTTCTCATTGCCCCGTCGCGTAAACGCTCCGGAATGGGGATTAATATGAAACAGGATTTTGTTATAGATGGATATTCCTTTAGCAGCCGGGCGGAGTATGAGCGGGCGCAAAAAGAAAAGGAGACAATTCTGTACCTGTCGGCTCATACGAATCTGTCCGATATGAAAGCAGTGTATAGGATTTATAAGCAGGCAGTAGAAAAACAAAGTTTTCGTACTGTATTTGGCTTAAAGTATATGGAAAATCTCAGACAACGCCTGCTTGGCTCGGAGTTTATTACGGAAGATCTGTTAGAACCGGTTCCGGTAATCCGGGTACCGGGCAGGGATGATAAAAAAGCAGGGCTGTCAGAAGAAGGCAGCAGGCAGATACAGAAATATAAGGAAGAAGCTGAAAAGGCAAAGGCGGGCAGAATTTTGAAGAATCTGCTTATTGTAATGCTGCTTTTGATCATTGGAGTTATGCTTTTTGTTACCTACCAGAGCCAGTATTCCGTTTTTACCTATTTTACGGATTATAAAGAGAATATGAGAAATGAATTGATAAATGAGTATGAAGGCTGGACCAATGAACTGGAAGCAAAAGAGGCGGAATTGGAAGAGCGGGAGCGCGCTTTGGAAGAAAAAGAAAAAAGTTTAAAGGAGTAATCACAAATTCTACATAATTTTAGAATATACTAGGGTTGATGAAAAGAACATCAGCTCTAGTGTTTTTCGTTTTGAGAGATAGGAGGTAGCATCATGGAGGCATTAAAGATTCTTGTGGTGGATGATGAACAGAGAATGAGAAAATTGGTCAAGGACTTTTTGGTAAAAAGAGATTTTGAAGTGTTGGAGGCGGGCGATGGAGAGGAAGCAGTAGAGCTTTTTTATGATAATAAGGACATTGCATTGATTATATTGGATGTTATGATGCCTAAGATGGATGGATGGGAGACCTGCAGGGAAATCCGCCGGTATTCGCGTGTACCGATTATCATGCTGACGGCTAAAGGCGATGAAAAGGATGAACTGTTGGGATTTGAACTCGGCGTAGATGAATATATTTCCAAGCCGTTTAGCCCTAAAATTCTTGTGGCGAGGGTGGAGGCCATTCTTCGGCGCACCAATACGCTGTCTGATGAAAAAAAAGAAGTGGGAGGTATTTCTATTGATCAGGCGGCGCATGAAGTGATGATTGACGGAAAAAATATTGAATTAAGTTTTAAAGAATTTGAATTACTGACATATTTTGTCAACAATCAGGGGATTGCATTGTCCAGAGAACGGATTTTAAATAATGTCTGGAATTATGATTATTTTGGAGACGCACGTACCATTGATACCCATGTGAAAAAGTTAAGAAGCAAGTTAGGAGAAAAAGGCTCATATATCAAAACAATCTGGGGGATGGGTTATAAGTTTGATGTATAAGGCGGCAGGAGGGGAACCGTATGGAAGAAAATAACAAGAAGAAAAAAAAGGGTCATTCTGTAAAAGCGCTGCAGTCGATTCGTACGAAGCTGATTCTGATCATGATCCTGTTGATGGGGTTATCTTCTTTTACCCTGTGGCTGATGAATTATTTATGGCTGTCGCCTTTTTATGAAAACAGTAAAACGACACTTCTTGCGGATTCTTTCTATGATACAAATGAAGTGCTTTCCAGAGATGAGGATTATATCAATCAGAAAGAGACGCTTTCGTCGGACAGTCAGCTACAATTGGAGATTATTGGCGAAAACAGCGCGGTTGACCTGTATGTTTTTCGGGTGACAAATTATTTTGGGAATTTGCTGTATGATTTCGATTATCCGCGTGTTTCCGATATGCAGAAGCAGGTTGTGGAAGATCTGACAGAAAATTATTTATATACATTAGAAGGAAATGATGCTGAGAACGAAAATGCAGATGCGGGAAGGAATTTGGTGCGCCAACAGCAAAACTATAAAATTTTTAAAGTATATGATAAGAGAATCGGCTCATATTATTTGGAACTGTTTGGGCAGTTGGATTCAGGCTCGTTTGTCTATCTGCGTACTAATTATCAGAGCATGAATGAAAATATCAGTATCTTTAATCGCTTTATTGCGTATGCCGGAAGCGGCGTGCTTGTGCTGGGAGTGCTGCTTATGGTCTTCTTTGGCAACAGTTTTGCCAAACCAATTCTTCAGATTACGGATATTGCAAAAAGGATGTCAGAACTGGATTTTGACGTTAAGTATCCGGTAACCACCCAGGATGAGATTGGCGTGCTGGGCGGCAGTATTAACGTCTTGTCGGAAAAATTGGAAACAACAATTTCAGAGTTAAAAACTGCAAATAACGAGTTGCAAAAAGATATTGAACATAAGATTCAGATTGATGAAATGCGCAAAGAGTTTTTATCAAATGTATCACATGAGTTAAAAACGCCAATTGCGTTGATCCAGGGATATGCAGAGGGCTTACAGGATAATATCAGCGATGATTTGGAAAGCCGGGCGTTTTACTGCGAGGTGATCATTGATGAAGCGCAGAAAATGAATAAAATGGTAAAAAAACTGCTTACGCTGAATCAAATAGAGTTTGGCAGCAATCAGCTTTCTTTCGAGCGGTTTGATATTGTGGGGCTGCTTGTGAATGTCATGCAGTCTGCCAGTCTTTTGGCGGAACAGAAAGAGGCTGTTATGGCCCTGGATAAAGAATATCAGCCGATTTATGTATGGGCGGATGAATACATGACGGAGGAAGTCGTAACAAATTATATCAGCAATGCTATCCACCATGTAGATTTTGAAAAAAAGATTGAGGTATCTTTAGAAGAAAAGGAAGATGTAGTACGGATTAATGTATTTAATACAGGGAAACCGATTCCGGAAGCCGATCTTGATAAAATATGGGTTAAATTTTACAAAGTAGATAAGGCGCGCACCAGAGCTTATGGCGGCAGCGGAATCGGGCTGTCCATTGTAAAAGCGGTTATGGATTCCATGAATCGGGAGTGCGGTGTGGAAAACTGTAACAATGGGGTAAAGTTCTGGTTTGAACTCGATCGTCAAAACTAACCGGGATTTTTCCTTGTGGCTTTTTTAAAAATATGGTACTATAGAGAAAGAGCAGACATTTAATATAAAGTTACGGTTTTTCAGGAGGTATTCATGAGAAAGAAACTTGGTATTTTTGCAGTATGTACAGCGGTTATACTGACTGGCTGCAGTACCAGCGTACCGGATTTGTCAAATGTAGATAATGATATTGTTGCGCAATATATGGCGGATACTGTATTACAGCATGATAAGAATTATGAGGATGCATTTCAATATGATCATTCCATATTGCTGCCGACGCCGGAGCCGACAAAGGCGCCGCAGACACCGCAGGCAACAGAACAACCGGGAGGCGGCACAGGTTCTGACTCTGTTGTTGCCGGGGGTTCTTCTGCATCCGGTGGGGCGTCGGTCAATGGAGGAGGCAGTAGTACGCAGGAAGCGAAACGTAATATTGCACTGTCCGATTTGTATGGGATATCCGGCATAGGGATTACCGGAAGTTCATACAGCGTCAAAAACTCATATGGTTCGGATTATTACGCTTATACGGCGAAAAAGGGAAAGAAGCTTCTGGTAGCCAATTTTACGATATCAAACAATAAAGGCGGCGTTGAGACAGTCAATTTGGCGGATCAGGATATAGACGCTTCCTTAATCGTAAATGGCAAAACGGTTGCGAAGCCGTCGATGACAATGGTGGAAGGGGACTTGCAGTATTTTAAGAAATCCATTGCCGGCAATCAGAAGAAACAGGGCGTATTGATTTTTGAAATTGATAAATCGCTTAAGGTCAGTGGTGTACAGGTACAGTTCACGAAGGGAAACAGCCAGTCTGTTGTAACGATGCAATAGGAATCCGTGGACGGATGAATGTAACAAAATAAATCTTATCATACAGATGATTAGCAAGTTGTTTTTTGTTCATGGATGTTTTATAATAAAAACAAAAGCTGATGATGTAATGTAGAATGACTATTGGAGGGAAAATAATGGAAACAGGAATTCTGTTGGAAAGTGGAACAAATGAATTGGAGATTCTGGAGTTTCGTGTAGGTAACAACTACTATGGTATTAATGTGGCAAAAATTCGTGAAATTTTGAGCTATCAGGTTCCTACGCCGATTCCAAATTCGGATTCGCGCGTAGAGGGGATTTTCATGCCGCGTGATGAAGTGATTTCAGTAATCAATCTGGCGCAGTGCATGGGCATGCCGCAAGGGGAAAGCACGAAAACAGATATGTATATTGTTACGAATTTTAATAAATTAAATGCCGCATTTCATGTCAATTCTGTTTTGGGCATACACAGAGTATCGTGGAGCGAGATTATTAAACCGGATTCAACAGTCAATGCGCAGGAAAATGGTATGGCAACCGGTATTGTACAGATTGATGGCAAATTAATTATTATTTTGGACTTTGAGAAGATTGTAGCGGAAATTAATCCGGAGACAGGACTTAAAGTATCAGATGTAGAGCATATGCGCGGCAGGGCAAGAAATGAATCTCCGATTCTGATCGCTGAAGATTCGCCGCTGCTGAGCAAGATGATTGTGAATTGCCTGGAGCAGGCGGGATACACCAATATAACGACTACAGATAACGGTCAGGAGTGCTGGGATCGATTGCGGTCTTATTTAAGGCAGGGAAATATTGACGAACAGGTTGCCTGCGTGATTACAGATATTGAGATGCCGCAGATGGATGGGCATCATCTGACGAAATTGATTAAGACGAATGAGGACTTACAGCACATTCCGGTTGTTATCTTTTCTTCCCTTGTAAACGAGCAGATGCGCCGAAAGGGAGAACAGCTTGGTGCAGACGCACAGTTGTCAAAACCGGAGATTGGCCAGTTGGTAGAAGCGATTGATGGATTGTTACAGACTGATCAGGAATAGAAACGTTCGAAATATCATGAAGGAGAAGGTCGATTGAGCGAAGATAAGAACATGCAGGAATCATTCAGCGATACGGATGAACAGTTATTGGATTTTGTTGATCTTGAAAACCTGGAAGATTTAGAGGGGGCAGAGGATCTGGATCTTTTTGGAGATTTAGGGGATCTTTCTGAATTAATGGATATATCGCCTGTTAAGGAGGCTGCTTCCGGAGAAAATACTGCGTCGGAAGACATTCTGGGAGACAGCGATATGGCTGTTTCTGAGGAAAATGCTGCGTCGGAAGACATTCTGGGAGATATCGATATGGCTGCTTCCGGGGAAAATACTGCGCCGGAAGACATTCTGGGAGACATTGATATGGCCGCTTCCGGGGAAAATACTGCGCCGGAAGACATTTTTGAAGACAGCGATATAGCTGCTTCCGGGGAAAACCCTGCAGAGGAAACGGTTTCAGAACAGGAAGATATGGCGGCGCCTGCGATGTCTGATCTATTGGCATCGGATGAACAGGAAGAAGAGGCTCTTTTTTCAGAAATAGGAGATTTGGATGCCCTATTTGCGGATGGGGAAGATACATTGCTGTCGGAAGAGAACGCCGAATCAGGGGATAACAACAGTGAACATACAGGTTCAGAGGATGCTCCTGATATTGGGTTTGACATTGATGAGCTTCAAACAGACGGAGCGGATGATGCGGCGGATACAGCCGGGTTGGACGGTCTGGATCTGGACTTTTTTGCAGGAGATACGGATACTGTGGAGTCGGAAGAGCCGGGAGATACACAGGCAGAAGAGCCTGAGAGTGACAGTCAGGGGATTGATTCCATGTTAGACGGTCTGTTAAGTGATTTGAATATGAATGACTCCATAGAAGATGATGCATCATCGGAAACGACGGAAGAAGAACAGGATTCTTTGGTGGATTTATTAGGATTGGATAACGAGTCCGATAGCGGGGAAGAGGAACCGGACGATTCTCTTCACGATATGTTGGATTTGGAGAATATGGTGCCGGAAAAAGAAAAGCAGCCGGGATTTTTTAAACGTGTCTTTGGAAATATCGTTACGGATGAAATTGCGCAAAAGGAGCGTGAAGATGCACAGAGGGAAGAGGAAGAAGCAGCTCTGAAAGCAGAGGAAGAGGCGAAGGAAAAAGAAGAGAAAGAGGCAAAAAAAGCAGAAAAACAGGCAGAAAAGGAAGCCAGAGCAGCGGAAAAGAAGAAAGCGAAAGAAGAGAGAAAAACAGAAAAAGCTGCAAAGAAGGCGGAGAGGAAAGCGGAACGGGAAGAAGAAGAGGCCAAAGAATTAGAGGTAGTAGGAAAGCTGAATAAAGTTGGCGTTTCTATTATTGTCATAGCAACGGCTGCTTTTTTGGTAATAGAGATTGCAGGAACAAATATGTTTGGGTATTCCAGCGCAAAGAGGGAAGCCGTCCATTATTTTGAAATGGGGAAATATACGGAAGCGTATCAGGAAGCGATTGGAACCGATATGCAGGAAAAAGATAAAGAAGAATATGACAAGATAAAGGTTGTTATGAAAGTGCAACATGCGATTGATTCCTATAAAAATTATGATAGAATCAAATATTATCCGGAAGCCTTGGATGCATTGCTTCGTGGAGTGAAAAGGTACGATGCAAATATTGATGAAGCAATGGATCTGGAGGTAGAGAAGGATATGCAGAACTGCCGTACGCAGATTTTATCTATCCTGCGAGAGGAATTTGGCTTATCTGAGCAGGATGCATACAATATACTTGCCATGGATAAGGATACATATACAAACAGGGTAATAGCGATAGCAATGGAAAGGAAATAAAAAGTAGCCCGCCGGTGGGCAGCATCGGTGGGCTTTTCTTGTAAAACAGGGAAATTGCTCGAAGCGTAGTGATAACAAGGGCAAAACGTCAGTTTTGCCCTTGTGGCTTATGGAAAGGGATTGGCCGATGATTGCGATAATTGATTATGATGCGGGAAATCTAAAAAGCGTAGAAAAGGCGTTGCAGTACTTGGGAGAGGAGTGCATGACAACACGTGATGCACAGGAAATCGTAAAAGCAGATAAGGTGATTTTACCCGGAGTTGGCGCATTTGGGGATGCCATGGAGAAGTTGGATCGATTTGGCCTGATTCCGGTTATTGCTCAGGTGGTTGAGCAGAAGAAACCATTTTTGGGCATTTGTCTCGGCTTGCAGTTGATGTTTGAAAGCAGTGATGAAGCTCCGGGAGTGAAAGGATTGGGAATCTTACCCGGAAAGATCGTAGCATTTCCTGAAAAAGAGGGATATAAAATTCCACATATGGGCTGGAATTCCATTACTATACGGGAAAATGCAAGATTGTTTCAGGGGATTTCACAGGACGCCTATGTATATTTTGTGCATTCGTTCTATCTGGAAGCAAGAGAAGAGTCGGATGTGACCGCAGTAACAGAATATATTACACATGTACATGCTTCTGTAGAGCATGATAATATATTTGCCTGCCAGTTTCATCCGGAGAAAAGTGGAGAAGTTGGTTTAAAGATTTTAAAAAATTTTTGTAATTTGTAAGATTACGGTATAAGACGGAGGAGCTTATGTTTACGAAGAGAATTATTCCGTGTCTGGATGTAAATAACGGACGTGTTGTTAAAGGCGTTAATTTTGTTGATTTGAAAGATGCAGGCGATCCGGTGGCCGTTGGTGCTGCTTATGGAAAAGAAGGGGCGGATGAGCTGGTCTTTTTGGATATTACTGCTTCTTCCGATGCAAGAGCTACAAAAATCGATATGGTTCGCAGAGTAGCGGAAACCGTATTTATTCCTTTTACGGTGGGCGGCGGAATTCGTACGATTGAAGATTTTAAGCTGGTCCTTAGGGAAGGAGCGGATAAGGTATCTGTAAACTCGGCAGCCATCCAGAATCCGGAACTGATTTCCGAAGCGGCCATGAAGTTTGGGAGCCAGTGCGTTGTAGTGGCGATTGACGCGAAACGGCGTGAAGATGGGACGGGTTGGAATATATATAAGAATGGCGGACGTGTCGATATGGGAATCGATGCGGTGGAATGGGCAATAAAAGCAAATGAACTGGGGGCAGGAGAGATTCTTTTGACCAGTATGGATTGCGACGGAACGAAGGCAGGATATGATATTGAACTGACCAGAACAATCTCTGAAAATGTTTCTATTCCTGTCATCGCTTCCGGCGGCGCCGGAAAATTGGAGCATTTTAAAGATGCTTTTGTAGAAGGATATGCGGACGCTGTGCTTGCGGCATCGCTTTTTCATTACAAAGAGTTACAAATAAAAGAAGTGAAGGAATATCTTCGAAAGGCAGGAATCAGCGTCCGTTTATAGGACAGGAGGGAATACGCAATGTCAATGATTACAAATGATTGGTTAGAGGCGATACGCCCGGAATTTTCAAAGCCGTATTATAAAGATTTATATGAATTTGTGCGGAAAGAGTACAGTAGTGTCGTGGTATATCCGCCGGCTGATGATATTTTTAATGCATTTCATTTTACGCCGTTGTCTAAAGTTAAGGTACTGATTTTGGGACAGGATCCGTATCATAATGTAAACCAGGCGCATGGATTGAGTTTTTCTGTGCCAAAGGATCAGAAAGAGATTCCGCCTTCCCTGCAGAATATTTATCAGGAATTGAAAGAAGATTTGGGCTGTAATATTCCAAATAACGGTTATTTAAAGAAATGGGCAGATCAGGGTGTGCTTTTGCTCAATACCGTACTGACGGTTCGCGCCCATCAGGCAAATTCCCATCAGGGAAAAGGCTGGGAGCAGTTTACGGACGCTGTGATACAGGCGGTAAATGCACAAGACAGGCCGATTGTTTATCTGCTTTGGGGGAAACCGGCCCAGAGTAAGATTCCAATGCTTACCAATCCGAAGCATTGTATTTTAAAAGCTCCGCACCCAAGTCCTTTGTCTGCATACCGCGGTTTTTTTGGCTGCAGGCATTTTAGCAAGGCAAATGAGTTCCTTCAAAAAAATGGCGAAGAGCCTATTGACTGGCAGATAGAAGACGTCTGACAGGCGATTGAAAAACGCAGAGAGGGGATGGCGATGAAAAAACTGGTAGTTGGCATGCTTGCCCATGTTGATGCGGGGAAAACGACATTGTCGGAGGGAGTACTCTATACAAGCGGTAAAATTCGGAAATTGGGCCGGGTAGATAATCAGGACGCCTATTTAGATACAAATGAGATTGAAAAGGAACGCGGCATTACAATTTTTTCCAAGGAAGCGGTTTTTTCGTTGGAAGATAAGGAGATTACCCTTTTGGATACGCCTGGACATGTAGATTTTTCTGCGGAGATGGAGCGGACGTTGCAGGTCTTAGATTATGCCATTCTTGTCATCAGCAGCGCGGACGGCGTGCAGAGCCATACCCGGACACTCTGGAAATTACTGGCTCGATATCAGATACCGGTGTTTTTGTTTATCAATAAGATGGATCAGGAAGGAGCCGACAGGGGACGCGTTTTTCAGGAGCTTTGTGAAACGTTGAGCGACGCCTGTGTTGATTTTGAAGAGGAGTCTTTTCAGGAATCGGCAGCTATGTGCGAGGAACAGGCATTAGAGGAATATCTGGAAGCGGGATGCCTGAGGAACGAAACAATCCGGAAGCTGATAGCAGAGAGAAAGGTATTTCCGTGTTATTTTGGTTCTGCCTTGAAATTGACCGGCGTAGCTGAGTTTTTAAAGGGAATAGAAGCATATACAACGGTACCGGAATATTCGGAGGAGTTTGGTGCAAAGGTTTTTAAGATCGCCAGAGATGAGCAGGGGAACCGTTTGACATATTTGAAAGTAACCGGCGGCACGCTTGCAGTCAGACAGTTGCTGACAAATGCAACGCAGACGGACGTTCCAGAAAAGGTCTGGGAAGAAAAAGTAAATCAGATACGGATTTATTCCGGAGAACGTTATCAGATGGTAAACGAGGCAGAAGCGGGTACGGTCTGCGCTGTTACAGGTTTATCAAAGACTTATGCCGGACAGGGCTTAGGAGCGGAGAAGGAGACAGAACTGCCGGTTTTAGAGCCGGTATTATCATATGGCATTCAGTTTCCAGAGGACTGCAGTGTCAACCAGTTTCTGCCAAAGCTTAGAATGCTTGAGGAAGAAGAGCCGGAACTAAAATTTGTCTGGAATGAGACGTTAGGCGAATTGCAGGCGCAGTTGATGGGAGAGGTCCAGATTGAAGTGCTGCGCCGGCTGATTCGGGAACGTTTTCAGATAGAAGTCCGGTTTGACGAAGGGAAAATTGTATATAAAGAAACGATTCAGAATACGGTAGAGGGGGTAGGACATTTTGAACCGCTTCGCCATTATGCGGAAGTACATTTGCTAATGGAACCGGGAGAAGCCGGAAGCGGGATACAGATTACAAGTCAGTGCAGTGAAGATCAATTGGATAGGAACTGGCAGAGATTGATTTGCACCCACATTGAAGAAAAAGAGCATTCCGGAGTACTGACCGGTTCTGCTTTGACTGACGTGAAAATCACGTTGGTCTCAGGAAAAGCACATATCAAACATACGGAAGGCGGTGACTTTCGGCAGGCAACTTACCGCGCCATTCGCCAGGGCCTTATGAAGGCCGATAATGTACTGTTAGAACCGTATTATGAATTTGTCCTGCAAATTCCATCGGATCAGATTGGACGTGCGATGACAGATGTTGAGAGGATGTGCGGTACGCTTGACGCACCGGAACAGGATGGGGAGATGGCTGTGCTGCGGGGCAATGCGCCGGTTGCTGCGATGAGAAATTATCAAAAAGAGGTAGACTCTTACAGCAGGGGATTAGGACATTTGACTTGCAATTTAAAGGGATATTTTCCGTGCCATAATGCACAGGAAGTCATCGAGGCCTGTGCATATGATCCGGAAGCGGATATAGAAAATCCGACAGGCTCTGTTTTCTGCCGTCATGGGGCAGGCATTGCCGTGCCGTGGTATGAAATAGAAGAGTATATGCATTTGCCGTCTGTGATTACAGAGGATGGAAAGGCGCAGACAGAGCAGCGGTCGGAATCGGAGCAATGGGTATCGCGTCTTCCGAAAGGAGAGGAGGAAATCTTTCTGGGAGAAGACGAAGTTCGGGAAATTTTTGACAGGACATACCGGGCAAACGCTAAGGCAGCGCCGCGGAGATATCAGAAGAAAAAAGCAGAAAAGCATACGGTTACGGCTTCCAATCGGATGCAGGTCAAAAAAAGCAAAGAAGAATATCTATTGGTAGACGGATACAACATTGTATTTGCATGGAAGGAATTAAATGAGTTGGCCGGGCATGATATTGATGCCGCAAGAGGGAAGCTGATGGACATCCTATGTAATTATCAGGGATATAAAAAATGTACGCTGATTTTGGTGTTTGACGCTTATAAAGTTAAAGGGAATATTGGACAGATGACAGATTACCATAATATTCATGTGGTCTACACAAAGGAAGCGGAGACGGCGGATCAGTATATAGAAAAGCTTGCCCAAAGGATGGGGCGGGATTACAATGTAACTGTAGCCACATCAGACGGCTTGGAGCAGTTGATCATCCGAGGGCAGGGATGTCGTCTTTTGTCGGCAAGAGAGTTTCAGGAAGAGGTAAAAGCAGTAGAGGAACAAATAAAAAATCTTTTAGGATAAGATGCATGAAGAGAGAAGAAATTTTTTAGCGGTTTTGTCTATTGACAGAACGTAGATTATAGTACAAAATAGGCTTCGGTATAGTAGAATTGAGAAGATTGACAGGATGTTTGCGACATTTCCAAAAAGAAAATATTGAAAATTGTTTGATAAAAAAGAAAAGGAGATGATATTTTGTTCGGTTTTGGTCAGTTAATTGGTATTTTGAAGAAAGATCCCAAGAAAATTGTTTTTACAGAAGGCTGTGATGCCCGTATTCTTGAAGCTTCTTCGCGATTGTTGGCAAGTAATTTCCTGCATCCGATTTTGATTGGGAATGAAGAAGAGATCATGGTTGCGGCGGAGGAATGCGGTTTTAATATACGGGGAGCAGAGATTATCGACCCTCTGAAATACGATAAGATGGATGAAATGATAGATTTATACTGTGAGCTTCGGAAGAAGAAAGGGGTAACGCCTGAGCAGGCTGCTGAAATTTTGAAACAGGCAAATTATTTTGGGACAATGCTCGTCAAGATGGAAGTCGCAGATGCTCTTCTGGGAGGCGCTACGTATTCTACCGCGGATACGGTTCGTCCGGCGCTGCAGTTAATTAAAACAAAGCCGGAAAATAATATTGTATCGTCCTGTTTTATTCTGGTTCGCCCAAGTGCAACAGGTGAAAATGAAGTGTTAGCGATGGGGGACTGCGCGATTAATATCAATCCGACGGAGGATGAATTGGTAGAGATTGCAGGCGAGGCGTCAAAGTGTGCAAAAATCTTTGGCGTAGATCCACAGGTTGCGTTTTTAAGTTATTCTACGCATGGTTCCGGCACAGGCGAAACCGTAGATAAGATGCGCAATGCCGCAATGAAGACTAAGAAAAAATATCCTGACCTGCCAATTGATGGCGAACTGCAGTTTGATGCGGCAGTATCTCCGCGTGTGGCAAGGACAAAGTGCCCGGAATCTCCGGTAGGAGGTCATGCAAATACATTTATTTTTCCGGATATCAACGCAGGCAATATCGGCTATAAGATTGCTCAGCGTATGGGAAATTTTGAAGCATACGGTCCAATCCTTTTAGGGTTGAATGCGCCGGTTAATGATTTATCCAGAGGATGCAATGCCTCGGAAGTATATTCCATGGCTATTATTACGGCAGCTTTGGCATAGAAATCAATTTTATGGGCGGATTTACAATGTTTTGTTGGAAATCTGCCTTTTATCAAAATAATTGGATGGCAGTTTATTTTTCACAAGTGAGCCTACCGCTCACTTTGGCTATTTGTGCCGGAGCGTCACAAATCAGCCCTGATGGAAAATGTGAATGGAAGATTTCCATGGACTTGTCTTATAAACGCTCCGGAATGGAGATAGATATGGTAGAGGACATCAAACGTTTGAAGGAAGAAAAAGATGTTGTGATTTTAGCGCACTATTATGTGGATGGAAAAGTACAGGAAATTGCGGATTATGTAGGGGATTCTTATTTTCTGGCAAAGAAGGCGACGCAGGTAAAGCAGAAAAATATTTTGTTTTGCGGTGTTTCTTTCATGGGAGAAAGCGCCAAGATCTTAAATCCGGAAAAAAAAGTAATTATGGCGGATAAGCTGGCAGACTGCCCGATGGCCCATATGGTTGACATTGATAAAATTCATGAAGTAAGGAAATTATATCCGGACGTATCAGTTGTCTGTTATGTGAATTCAACAGCAGAAATTAAAGCAGAATCAGATGTCTGCGTTACTTCTTCCAATGCGATGCGTATTGTACAAAAGCTTTCCAATCAGCATATTTTCTTTATTCCGGATAACAATCTTGCCAGATACATTGCAAAAAAGCTTCCGGAAAAAAAATTTATTTTTAATGACGGATATTGCCATGTACATAAAAGTATTGACAGAGAGAGCGTGCAAAGGGCAAAAGAGCTGCATCCGGCCGCATTGGTGCTTTCCCATCCGGAATGTACGGAGGATGTGCTGGATATTTCCGATTTTATAGGCAGTACCTCTGAAATCATTGATTTTGCAACGGCCAGTGATGCGAAAGAATTTATTATTTGTACAGAGATGGGTGTATTTTATGAACTGGAGCAGAAAAATCCGGGCAAACGATTTTTTTCCGTGGGACACAGACAGTTTTGTCCAAATATGAAGCGGATTACATTAGATAAAGTAAAAACAGCTTTGGAAGAGATGGAACCGGAGCTTACGTTGGACGAAGCGATGCGGGTTAAGGCTAATAAGCCGTTAGCCCGTATGTTAGAACTGGCACAGTAACTACTTTTCTTGCAGACGAGGGACAGGCGATGAAGAATAAGACGGTTGTGGTAGGAATGTCGGGCGGGGTAGATTCTTCCGTGGCGGCATATCTGTTAAAGGAGCAGGGATACCAAGTCATTGGCGTTACCATGCAGATATGGCAGGAAGAGGATATCTGCACCCTTGAACATGAAGGCGGCTGCTGCGGACTCAGCGCAGTAGAGGATGCGCGCAGGGTTGCCCAAAAATTAGGAATTCCATACTATGTTATGAACTTTAAAGAGGCATTCCGAAAAAATGTGATTGACTATTTTATCCGGGAATATCAGGAGGGGCGTACGCCGAATCCCTGTATTGCCTGCAATCGTTATGTCAAGTGGGAATCTTTGCTGCAAAGGAGTTTAGAGATTGGGGCGGATTATATTGCTACCGGACATTATGCCAGAGTCTGCCGCCTTCCAAATGGAAGATTTGCAGTAAGAAATTCCGTAACGGCACGAAAGGATCAAACCTATGCTCTTTATAATCTGACACAAAGCCAGCTAGCTTGTACGTTGATGCCGATCGGAGAATATGAGAAAGAAGAGGTTCGGAGGATTGCAAAGAGGATTGGTCTGGAAGTGGCAGATAAGGCAGACAGTATGGAAATCTGTTTTGTACCTGATGGGGATTACGCTTCCTATATCGAGCGGGAAACCGGACAGGTATCTGCAGAGGGGAATTTTGTAGATGTTTCAGGAAATGTGCTTGGACGGCATAAGGGAATGATACATTATACTGTCGGTCAGAGGAAGGGGCTGAATCTATCGCTTGGCTATCCGGTATTTGTTCTGAAAATCAAACCGGAAACAAATGAAGTGGTAGTAGGAAGATTAGAAGAAAGCCTGACAGATACGGTTTATATCAGACAGGTCCATTTTATGTCGGAGGCTTCCTTTGATGAAGAGAAAACATACTATGGGAAGATTCGCTACAATCATCCGGGAGCAGTCTGTACCATCCAAAAAAAAGAAGAAGATTTATACCAGTGCATATTTGAAGAAAAGCAAAGAGCGGTCACGCCGGGACAGGCATTGGTTTTGTATGATGGCGAATATGTTGCTGGCGGTGGTACGATTATTTGATCAAGGTATGGGCTCCAAACAATACATGGAAAACAGAAAGGCATTGCTCATATGTCAGGAAGACCGGTTTGTTTGGATTGCATAGCAATAAAAAATGCATGATAGATGCAGGAAAGAGGTATATGATGGCAAAGTTAGAAAGAAAAGACAGAAACTTTAAATTTGAGACAAAGCAGTTACATGTGGGGCAGGAGACGGCAGATGCAGTAACGGACGCAAGGGCAGTACCGATTTATCAGTCTTCTTCTTTTGTGTTCCATAATTCACAACATGCTGCAGATCGTTTTGCATTAAAAGATGCAGGAAATATTTACGGACGTTTAACAAATCCAACAACAGATATATTTGAACAGAGGATTGCAGCGTTAGAAGGGGGCGTAGCGGCGCTTGCCGTTGCTTCCGGCGCGGCAGCGGTTACCTATACTATTCAAAACCTTGCTTTTGCAGGAGACCATATTGTAGCGGCAAAAAATATTTATGGAGGCACTTATAATCTGCTTGCTCATACGTTAGTGGATTATAACATTGATACTACCTTTGTTGACCCGAATCATTTAGAAGAAATTGAAAATGCTATTCAGGAGAATACAAAGGCAGTTTATATTGAAACCCTGGGGAATCCAAATTCGGATGTGGTAGATATAGAAGCAATCGCTGAAATTGCCCATGCACATCAGATTCCATTGGTTATCGACAATACCTTTGCAACGCCATATCTGGTTCGTCCGATTGAATATGGCGCAGATATCGTAGTTCATTCTGCAACCAAATTTATCGGCGGACATGGTACAACAATCGGCGGAGTTATCATAGACGGTGGGAAATTTGACTGGAAGGCTTCCGGAAAGTTCCCGCAACTGACAGAACCGAATCCAAGTTATCATGGTATCAGCTTTGCAGAGGCAGCAGGTCCGGCAGCTTTTGTGACAAGAATCCGTGCTATCTTATTACGCGATACCGGGGCGACATTATCTCCGTTCCATGCATTTTTCTTCCTGCAGGGATTAGAGACATTGTCGCTTCGTGTAGAGCGTCATGTGGAGAATACGTTAAAGGTTGTTGATTTCCTGAAAACACAACCGCTGGTGGAGAAAATTCATCATCCTTCCGTAGCCGAAGATGCAAAACAGCAGGAATTGTATAAAAAGTATTTCCCAAATGGGGGCGGCTCTATTTTTACCTTTGAAATCAAAGGGGACGCTAAAAAAACGCAGGAATTTATTGACAATCTGGAATTGTTTTCCCTGCTTGCCAATGTAGCGGACGTTAAATCTCTTGTGATTCATCCGGCGTCTACCACGCATGCCGAGTTGAGTGAAGAAGAACAGAAAGATCAGGGGATTTTTCCAAATACCATCCGTCTGTCCATTGGCACGGAACACATTGATGATATTATTGAGGATTTACGTGAGGCATTTCAGGCTGTACAGTAGTGATGCGGGAAGGATAATGTTCCGGAACGCTCTTATACTGCACAGGATGCGGAAAAAATGCGGAAAAAGAGTAAAAAAGTAGTCTTGACAAGTGCACACTCTGGTGTTAAACTAACTGAGTGTGCATTTTTTTGCATAAAGGAAGAATGTGGCGCTTGTGGCTGCGTTGGACCGGTATTGTGCAAAAAATTGTTATGTGGAAAATCGATTTCTGCATAATCTGCACAAAACTTTATCATAATCATAGGAGGTGAAATTAATGCCAACATTTAACCAGTTAGTAAGAAAAGGAAGAAAGGTTTCCACAAAGAAATCAAATTCTCCTGCGCTTCAGTACACTTACAATTCTTTGAATAAGAAGGTTGTAGAACAGAGTTCTCCGCAGAAGAGAGGTGTTTGTACTGCAGTTCGTACAGCCACACCTAAGAAGCCTAACTCAGCTCTTAGAAAAACTGCCAGAGTTCGTCTTTCTAACGGTATCGAAGTGACAAGCTATATTCCGGGCGAAGGCCATAACTTACAGGAGCATAGCGTTGTTTTGATCCGCGGTGGAAGAGTTAAGGATTTACCGGGTACAAGATATCATATCGTACGTGGTACGCTTGATACGGCAGGTGTTGCGAACAGAAAGCAGGGCCGTTCTAAGTATGGAGCGAAGAAACCTAAGAAGTAAGATTCACTAATTTGGTGAAGTGCCGGATTAATTTTACCGATTAACCTGGTGCGG
Organism: uncultured Lachnospiraceae bacterium; assembly: GCA_947630925.1. GTDB lineage: Bacteria > Bacillota > Clostridia > Lachnospirales > Lachnospiraceae > Butyribacter. Next base: position 5,192 of record CANRJM010000009.1, on the reverse strand, counting down.
ACACTTAAATATCGTGAGTACCGATGAATTAATGAAATTGCGATACGTTTGAAGCAGTGTCGGCTGTTAGTATGGCAAAATAATGTTAAGGAGGGAAGTAACGTGCCACGTAAAGGACATATTCAGAAAAGAGATGTATTAGCAGATCCTGTTTATCATAATAAGGTTGTTACAAAATTGATTAACAACATTATGTTAGATGGAAAAAAGGGTGTTGCTCAGAAAATCGTTTATGGCGCATTTGAGCAGGTGGCTGAAAAGTCTGGCAAGGATGCTGTAGAAGTATTTGAAGATGCCATGAATAATATTATGCCGCAGCTTGAAGTTAAGGCAAGACGTATTGGTGGAGCAACGTATCAGGTGCCGATTGAGGTCAGACCGGACAGAAGACAGGCTTTGGCTCTTCGCTGGCTTACTTTTTTCTCTCGTAAGAGAGGCGAAAAGACCATGAAGGAAAGACTTGCTAATGAGATTTTAGATGCTGCCAATAATACAGGCGCAGCCGTTAAGAGAAAAGAAGATATGCATAAGATGGCAGAGGCAAATAAGGCGTTTGCACATTACCGTTGGTAATCGGAAGACATGTGTATCAATTTAATTCAATTAGGAGGTAAGAGTCTTGGCTGGAAGAGAATATCCACTTGAGAGAACAAGAAATATCGGTATTATGGCTCATATTGATGCAGGTAAGACAACGCTTACAGAGCGTATCTTATATTATACCGGTGTTAATTATAAGATTGGTGATACGCATGAAGGTACTGCTACTATGGACTGGATGGAGCAGGAACAGGAAAGAGGTATCACAATCACATCTGCGGCTACTACTTGTCATTGGACGATGGAAGACCACACAAAGCCTAAGGAGGGCGCATTGGAGCACCGTATCAATATCATTGATACGCCGGGTCACGTTGACTTTACAGTAGAAGTTGAGCGTTCCCTGCGTGTATTGGATGGTGCATTAGGCGTATTTTGTGCAAAGGGAGGCGTAGAGCCGCAGTCAGAAAATGTATGGCGTCAGGCTGACACATACAATGTACCTAGAATGGCATTCATTAATAAGATGGATATTTTAGGTGCGGATTTCTTCGGAGCTGTTGATCAGATTCGTGAGAGATTAGGTAAAAATGCTATTGTTCTTCAGTTGCCAATTGGTAAGGAAGATGAATTTAAGGGCATTGTTGACTTGTTTGAAATGGAAGCATACATTTACAATGATGACAAGGGCGAAGATATTACCGTTACAGAAATTCCAGAGGATATGAAGGAGCAGGCAGAGGAGTATCATACAGAATTGATAGAAAAAATCTGTGATCTTGATGACGATCTGATGATGATTTATCTGGAAGGCGAAGAGCCAGCTGTTGACGATATGAAAAAAGCGCTTCGTAAAGCAACTTGTGAGTGTAAGGCAGTTCCTGTATGCTGTGGTTCGGCTTATAAGAATAAGGGTGTACAGAAGCTTTTGGACGCCGTTCTTGAATATATGCCGGCGCCGACGGACATCCCTGATATTACCGGTGTAGATGATGAAGGAAATGATGTTGTTCGTCACTCTGCTGATGACGAGCCGTTCTCTGCGCTTGCATTCAAGATTATGGCAGATCCGTTTGTTGGTAAGCTTGCATTTTTCAGAGTATATTCCGGTACATTGAACTCCGGTTCTTATGTATTGAATGCTACGAAGAATAAGAAAGAACGCGTGGGTCGTATTCTGCAGATGCATGCGAATAAGAGAGAGGAATTAGATAAGGTATATTCAGGAGATATTGCTGCTGCTGTAGGTTTAAAGAATACTACGACAGGCGATACTATTTGCGATGAACAGCATCCTGTTATCCTGGAGTCCATGGAATTTCCTGAACCGGTTATTGAACTTGCGATTGAGCCTAAGACAAAAGACGGTCAGGGTAAGATGGGCGAAGCTTTGGCAAAACTTGCAGAAGAAGATCCTACGTTCAAAGCCCATACAAATCAGGAAACCGGTCAGACCATTATTGCCGGAATGGGCGAGCTTCATTTGGAGGTCATTGTTGACCGTCTTTTGAGAGAATTTAAGGTAGAGGCTAATGTTGGTGCTCCGCAGGTATCTTATAAGGAAACCTTTACAAAGCCGGTTGACGTAGACAGCAAGTACGCAAAGCAGTCCGGTGGTCGTGGTCAGTACGGTCATTGTAAGGTTAAGTTTGAGCCAATGGATCCGAATGGAGAAGAGACCTTCAAGTTTGAGTCTACGGTCGTTGGTGGTGCAATTCCTAAGGAATATATCCCTGCAGTAGGCGAGGGTATCGAGGAAGCTGCACAGGCAGGTATCCTTGGCGGTTATCCTGTACTTGGCGTGCATGCTACCGTATGGGACGGTTCTTACCATGAAGTCGATTCCAGTGAAATGGCATTCCATATTGCTGGTTCTATGGCATTCAAAGATGCCATGAAGAAGGGAGAGCCGGTATTGCTTGAGCCGATTATGAAGGTTGAGGTTACTATGCCTGAAGAATATATGGGCGATGTTATCGGAGATATCAACTCACGCCGTGGCCGTATTGAAGGTATGGATGATATCGGCGGCGGTAAAATTGTCAGAGGTTTCGTACCTTTAGCAGAAATGTTTGGATATTCTACCGATCTTCGTTCCAGAACGCAGGGACGCGGTAACTACTCTATGTTCTTTGAGAAATACGAGCCGGTTCCTAAGTCTGTTCAGGAAAAGGTGCTTGCTGCAAGAAATGCAGAGTAAATTTTAAAAAATTAAAAATATTATAATAAAAATTGAAATTCAATTGGCATTATTATGGAAAAGCACTTGAAAATTCATCCAATTTGCAATATAATAATGCCCATAGCGTGGATTTTGTTAAAATGTAGAAGCGTATATTAGGCGCATGCCTATGATTTAAAGGAGGATAATTAAAAATGGCTAAAGAAAAGTTTGAAAGAACCAAACCCCATTGCAACATTGGTACCATTGGTCATGTAGACCATGGTAAAACAACATTAACGGCTGCTATTACGAAGACTCTTGCTCAGAGAGTTGCCGGTAATGCAGCAGTAGATTTTGAAAATATTGATAAAGCTCCGGAAGAGAGAGAAAGAGGTATTACAATTTCTACAGCTCACGTTGAGTATGAGACAGAAAAAAGACATTATGCACACGTTGACTGCCCGGGACATGCCGATTATGTAAAGAACATGATTACCGGTGCTGCCCAGATGGATGGCGCTATCCTTGTAGTAGCTGCTACAGATGGTGTTATGGCTCAGACAAAAGAGCATATCTTACTTTCTCGTCAGGTTAACGTTCCTTATATCGTTGTATTTTTGAACAAGTGCGATATGGTTGATGATGAGGAATTGATTGAATTAGTAGAGATGGAAGTAACAGAAAACCTTGAAGAATATGGTTTCAAGGATTGCCCGATTATTAAGGGTTCTGCTCTTAAAGCTTTGGAAGATCCAAGCGGCGAGTGGGGAGATAAGATTATGGAACTTATGGATGCCGTTGACGAATTCATTCCAGATCCACAGCGTGCAACAGATCAGCCATTCCTGATGCCTATCGAGGATATTTTCACAATTACTGGTCGTGGTACTGTAGCTACCGGTAGAGTAGAGCGTGGCGTGCTTCATATCAATGAAGAAGTTGAGATTGTTGGTATTAAGGAAGAGACAACAAAGACTACTGTAACAGGTATTGAGATGTTCCGTAAGCTTCTTGATGAAGCACAGGCCGGCGATAACATCGGCGCTCTTCTTCGTGGTATCAAGAGAGAAGAAGTTGAAAGAGGTCAGGTTCTTACCGCTCCTGGTACTGTAACCTGCCATAAGAAATTTGCTGCTCAGGTTTACGTATTAACAAAGGACGAGGGTGGACGTCATACTCCATTCTTTAACAACTATCGTCCTCAGTTCTACTTCAGAACAACAGACGTAACCGGCGTTTGTAATCTGCCGGACGGTGTAGAAATGTGTATGCCTGGCGATAACGTAGAGATGACGATTGAGTTAATTCATCCAATCGCTATGGAGCAGGGACTTAACTTCGCTATCCGCGAGGGTGGTAGAACGGTTGGTTCTGGTAAGGTTGCCAGAATTATTGAGTAATTAATTTAGAGCTAGTATTTATGGGCATTCCCGAAGAGGTTTCGGGGATGCCTTTTTATCGTCTTGCTATGAGTAAAATTGTATATTTGGTGCCGAAACGGTGCCATAAAAATAAGCTCTGGCAAATTTTGTGTTCGCCGGAGCTTGTTTCGTCATGTATTATTGAATAATTTTACCATCTTTTTATCTGTTTTACATTTTCTGCCCGTTCAGGGTTTTTATGATATTTCAACTTAAGCTGTATTGTTTCAACAATCTCCTGTCTTGCTTCATTATCCAACTGATAAAAAGACGTAAGCAGATTGTCTACATCAGGCATACTGTTTTTGCCGAACAGAGCCATAAGAGGATAGAGTGAGTTTTTTAATAAGTCTTTATACGGCTGGAGTCTAAAGCCTCGTTGATACCGGATGGAAAATCAGGCAATGTTTCAAGTGGTATCATTTTGCCGGAAAATGGACTGGTGGAGCATATTTCATTTACATCAATATCTAATGCATTTGCCAGTCGAAGTGCAAAGTCAAAACGAATATTCGTATCTTTCTAAATAATGGTATATAAAGTTGTGGCACTGATACCGGTTTCTTTTGCAATTTTTCTTACGTTAGTTCCTTTGCTGTCAATAAATTCTTTTAATTTCTTACCGTCGCCCATAGCAAACCTCCTGATTTCATATAAAAGAAAATTACGAAAAACATAAATAGCAGAATCATGTGTAATGAAGTATTTGAATATGGAATTTAAGGAAAAGCAAAAAGGGAGAAATCATGATCTTTCTGTTATGGAGTATAAGGTAAAGCAGGAACTATATACGGTTAAAGAAGTAAATAAAGATTTGAAATGGGAGTGCAAGAAACTTAAAGAGAAACAGAGGTATCAGAAAGAGCAGTATGAGGAATTGGATTGGGAGAATAATGCGTTGAGTGAGGATAGCCGGGTGTTAGAGTATTTTAAGGAATATTTACCAAGGGAAATGTATGAAGAGATTGTTGATATTGCAGAAAGGCAGCATGAAAGGCAAAAAAATAGAGAAAAATTTTACTAAAAGCAAAGATAGTTGGTGTTTTATTAACTTCTTTGCTATGGTA
>CANRJM010000008.1 GCA_947630925.1 uncultured Lachnospiraceae bacterium | reverse complement strand
GTTTCTAAGGTTTAACTTTGTAAACTCGTTTCTGGGCTAACCGCTTGTCGGCAACACCCTTTTCTATTTTCATGATAGCGGATTCCTCGCTTTATTCATCTTCATCCTTGTCCATACATCTTGAAAAAATCTTCCAAAAATGCATCCACATTGTCATATGTCTTGCCATTCCACTGAATGCTAGTCAGGCTGCTGCAACCCGAAAATGCAAGCTCATCGATGTACGTCACGCTGTTCGGGATTTCTATACTCTTAAGACTGCTGCAACCCCAAAATGCAAGCTCATCGATGTACGTCACGCTGCTTGGGATCTCGATACTCTTAAGGCTGCTGCAGCCAGAAAATGTAGAAATCCCGATGTACGGCACGCTACTCGGTAGCTCAATACTCTCAAGGCTGCTGCAGCCAGAAAATGTAGACAGCCCGATGTACGGCACGCTACTCGGTAGCTCAATACTCTCAAGGCTGCTGCAGCCAGAAAATGCACTATGCCCAATGCTCGTCACACTGCCCGGGATTTCAATACTCTCAAGGCTGCTGCAACCACTAAATGCATCATCCCCGATGCTCGTCACGCTGCTCGGGATTTTAGTATTACTGCATCCTGCAATCAATGTATTACTTTTTTTCTCAATGATTGCATTGCAATCTTCCCGGCTGTCATACGTTTGATTATCTGACGCTACACGGATACTTGTCAGGCTGCTGCAACCAGAAAATGCACAATACCCGATGCTCATCACACTATTTGGGATGTCAATACTCTCAAGACTGCTGCAACCAGAAAATGCCTCTCTCCCGATGCTCGTCACGCTACTCGGGATCTCGATACTCTTAAGGCTGCTGCAGCCCAAAAATGTAGACACCCCGATGCTCGTCACGCTGCTCGGGATCTCGATACTCTTAAGGCCGCTGCAGCCAGAAAATGCAAACTCTCCAATGCTCGTCACGCTGCTTGGAATGTCGATACTCTTAAGACCGCTGCAGTCAGAAAATGCAAGCTCTCCAATGATCGTCACGCTGTCAGGGATTTTAATACTATATAAATTATAGCAGTAACCAAATGCGCTATCTTCAATGTTCTCCACACCATCTTTCACAACAACATGAAAATATTTATCTATTACAGTCTGCTCCCAATCATCATCATTCCAATGCACATATCCATCCATCTCTGCTTGAAGTTCAGCCGCATTCGTGCCATCATACTCCACGGTAATAATATCTTCCGGCTTTGCAGTCTCCATCGGCTTTACGCCGCTCCCCGGCGTCGGTGCAGCTGTCGGTCTGCTGGTCGCCGTTACATTATTGTTACCGCTATTGTTATTGCCATTGTTCTTTTGATTACTCTTCTGATTTTGGCTGCTCTTCTGTGCCTTGACTGTCACGGTACAGGTATACTTCTTTTTTCCAATCTTCGCCTGTACCTTTGCCTTGCCCGCCTTCTTTCCCTTAACGGTCACGCCGGTCTTTTTCTTCGACTTGAGGGTAATACATTTCTTGCCGGAGACAATCTTCCATGTTACCTTCTTCTTGTTATTTTTAAGTTTCAGTTTCGCAGTCTTTCCCACTGTCACACTGACCTTCTTCGGCGTCAGGGTTACCTTCTTTGCCGCCTCGGCAGTGGACGGCGCAGCGATGGATACGATGCTGCCCAGCAGGGCGAATGATAAAAGAAATGCCGTTCTCTGTTTCCATACCTGTATCACTCTCATTTTTTCCTCCATTTCAACCACATTGCATTTTTATACAGGTCTTTTATTTTACCTGCTGCCTGAAAAAAGCATATTATACTCTGTATGACAGTTTATTGCAAAATTCAAAAAGCAACGTTTAATCCACAACTTTAATAGACGTAATGACCGGCTGATTTTCTGCTTCTACGGTACCGTTTGTATCAACGACCGGCGTATTCTTACAAATCTGATCGACAATGTCCATACCGTCTGTTACGGTTCCAAATCCTGCATATTGACCATCCAGATAGGTGCTGTCCGCCTGTACAATAAAGAACTGTGAACTGGCGCTGTCGTTGTCATTTGAGGTACGCGCCATGGACAGAGTTCCCCGCACATGGGAAATATCGTTCTTAACGCCATTTTCATTAAATTCGCCTTTGATTGTCTCATCCGAGCCACCGGTTCCTGTGCCTTCCGGATCGCCGCCCTGAATCATAAAACCGTCAATGACCCTGTGGAATGTCAAGCCGTCATAAAAACCTTTTTTCGCCAGCTTTATAAAATTGGCAACGGTAATTGGCGCCGTATCTGCATCTAATTCAGCGGAAATGGTACCGTAATCTTTTACCTCAATGGTAATATGATGTTTTCCATTACTGGACGTATTTCCATTACCGGACGTATTTCCATTACCAGACGTATTTCCACAGCCGGCAAAAGAAGCAACTGCCATCGTAACAATCAGTAACATGCTTAAAATTTTTTTCATATTTTTGGGTTCCTTTCTACTTTTTTATGGTACTCACTTTTTTAACAATCCTCTGATATTTGTCCATTGGAAATGGTTGCAATATCTACAACGGATAACTCTTCCGCTGCAGAATTTTCCAGACTTTTTAATAGTGCATCTGCCGTATCCAAAGAAGTCAGGCAGTTTACTCCCGTTTCAATCGCCGTACGCCGAATCATAAAACCATCCCGAAGTTTGTCTCCATAGGTTGGTGTATCTACGACTAAATCAATCTGATGGTCTAACAGTAAATCCATCAAAGTCGGCGCCTCTTCATTGATCCGGTTGACCGGAATCGCTAATACTCCATTTTTATTTAGCACTCTTGCCGTACCTCTGGTTGCAAAAATATCATATCCGATTTTCTTAAACCTTCTTGCAATATCAACCGCTTCTTCTTTATCTTCATCCTTAATGGTAAAAATCATCTTTTTATGTTTTGGCAGATTGACGCCTGCTCCCAGAAACGCCTTATACAATGCCTCATCAAATGACTTTGCAATCCCAAGACATTCTCCGGTGGATTTCATCTCCGGCCCTAAGCTGATTTCTGCCCCCCGAAGTTTTTCAAAGGAAAATACCGGCATCTTGATTGCCAGATAATCTGATTTTTGAGCAAGTCCCGGCTGATATCCCAATTCTTTGATCTTTGCGCCCAGAATGACCTTAGACGCCAAATCGACAATCGGGATTCCCGTAACCTTGCTGATATATGGAACCGTACGGCTGGAACGCGGATTGACCTCAATTACATACACTTTCTCCTCATATACAATAAATTGTATATTGATCAGACCGATTACATGCAGGGACTGCGCTAATTTCTTTGTATAGTCCACAATGATCTTCTGAATCTGTTCCGAAATACTCTGCGCCGGATAAACGGAAATGCTGTCTCCGGAGTGAATGCCCGCACGTTCCACATGCTCCATAATTCCCGGGATTAAAATGTCCTCTCCGTCACAGACTGCGTCTATCTCGACCTCTTTTCCCATCAAATATTTATCTACCAGGATCGGATGCTCTTGGTGATAGCGGTTAATTACCGCCATATATTCTGTAATATCTGTATCAGAAACAGCAATCTGCATGCCCTGTCCGCCCAATACATAAGACGGCCGGACTAAAACCGGATATCCCAATTCATTCGCTGCCCGCAGCGCTTCTTCGGTCGTAAATACCGTCTGGCCGGAAGGTCTTGGAATGCCGCATTTCTCCAAAATTTCATCAAACAGTTCTCTATCTTCAGCAGCATCTACGTTTTCAGCGCTTGTTCCAAGGATCGGAACTCCCATCTTCAAAAGCGCCTCTGTAAGCTTAATTGCCGTCTGCCCTCCAAACTGCACAACTGCTCCGTCCGGATTTTCCAGGCGGACAATATTTTCTACATCTTCCGGCGTCAACGGCTCAAAATATAACTTGTCTGCAATATCAAAGTCTGTGCTGACTGTCTCGGGATTATTATTAACAATGATTGTTTCATAACCTTCCTGCGACAGGGCCCATACGCTGTGTACAGAACAGTAATCAAATTCAATTCCCTGACCGATGCGGATCGGGCCGGAACCAAGTACCATAATTTTCTTCTTGCCCGTATTGCCAGCGACCTCATTGCTCCCATCAAAACAACTGTAATAATATGGCGTCTCCGATGCAAATTCCGCCGCACAGGTATCGACCATCTTAAATGCAGCCGTAATGCCAAGCTGATACCGCATATCACGGATATCCTTTTCCTCTTTCCCCACAAAGCCAGCAATGACAGCATCCGGAAATTCTAAACGTTTTGCCTCCCTTAACAGTTCCGGCGTCAGCTCATCTGCCGCTTGCAGCTTCTGCTCCATCTCAACCAGAATGGATATTTTATCAATAAACCAGATATCAATCATAGTAATCTCATGAATCACATTATAGGCAATGCCTCTGCGGATGGCTTCCGCAATGATAAAAATTCTGCGGTCGTCTATTACATGAAGCTGTTCTGTCACTTCTTCGTCCGTCCAGCCAATATATTCGTCACGATTCAGGCAGTCCACATGCTGCTCCAGGGAACGGAGCGCTTTCATCAATGCGCCTTCAAAATTGGTACAGATACTCATAACCTCTCCGGTTGCCTTCATCTGCGTAGTCAGCGTCCTCTTCGCCTTAATAAATTTATCAAATGGAAGTCTTGGTATCTTAACGACTACATAATCTAACGCCGGTTCAAAACTTGCGTATGTTTTTCCGGTAACGGCATTTGGAATCTCATCCAAAGTATAACCCAAAGCAATCTTAGCTGATACCTTTGCAATCGGATATCCCGTTGCTTTGGACGCCAGTGCGGAAGAACGGCTCACACGGGGATTGACCTCTATAACAATATATTCAAATGATGTTGGGTGTAACGCAAACTGTACATTACATCCGCCGGTAATTTTCAGTTCATCTATGATCCGGAGCGCAGAAGTACGCAACATCTGATACTCTTTATCCGAAAGCGTCTGCGATGGCGCAACAACAATACTGTCGCCGGTATGTACGCCAACCGGGTCTAAGTTTTCCATATTACAAACCGTAATGCAGGTGCCATTGCTGTCACGCATTACCTCATACTCAATTTCCTTCCATCCTGCAATGCAGCGTTCTACTAAGACCTGTCCGACACGGGAAAGACGCAGACCGTTTGCAAGGATTTCTTCTATCTCTTCGCGGTTATGCGCAATACCTCCGCCGGAACCGCCTAAGGTATAGGCCGGGCGCAATACAACCGGATATCCGATTTTTTCTGCAAACGCCACGCCATCTTCAATATTTTCCACTAATTCAGAAGCAGCGCATGGTTCTCCAATACGTTCCATCATATCCTTAAATTCCTGACGTCCCTCTGCATTACGGATTGTCTCCGCTGTCGTCCCCAGTAGCTTGACGCCATGTTCCTCCAAAAAGCCGGATTCCGCCAGCTCCATGCCCAGATTTAAGCCAGCCTGTCCGCCCATATTGGGAAGAAGGCTATCCGGCTTCTCCTTCTCAATGATTTTTTGCAGAACTTCCACTGTCAGAGGTTCAATATATACTTTATCTGCAATTTCTTTATCCGTCATAATGGTAGCAGGGTTGGAATTGACCAGAATCACTTCCATCCCTTCTTCTTTTAAGGAACGGCATGCCTGTGTACCGGCATAGTCAAACTCTGCCGCCTGCCCAATGATAATCGGACCGGAGCCTATTACTAAAACTCTTTTGATTCCTTCCAATTTTGGCATTATCTCTTTCCTCCTATCATCTTCATAAACTCTTCAAACAACAGTTCAGAGTCTTTCGGGCCTGCATTAGCTTCCGGATGGAACTGAACCGTCTTAACAGGCTTTCCGATATACTCCAATCCCTCTACCGTCTTATCATTTACATTGATAAACCAGGGTTTTGCCACATTTGGGTCAATGGAATCAATATCTACAACGTAACCATGATTCTGTGAGGAAATATAAACCTTTCCTGTTTTTAAATCTTTCACCGGATGATTGGCTCCTCTGTGACCATATTTCATTTTATAGGTTTTTGCATGATGCGCCAGCGCCATTAACTGATGCCCCAGACAAATAGCAAACACAGGAATGCCGGAATCTGCAAGGAGCTTAATTTGCTCAATGATCTGAGTACATTCCGCAGGGTCTCCCGGTCCATTTGTGATCATAATGCCATCCGGATGAGCGTCAATGACTTCCTGCGCCTTAAAAGTACAAGGATATACCGTAACATCACAGCCGCGGTTTAACAGACACCGGATAATATTTTTCTTCGTGCCGACATCAATAACCGCTATCTTTTTATCTGCCGGCGCTTTCTTGGACTGAATGTCTCCCGGCGCATAGTTTTCTATTGTTTTGCAGCTTACCTTTTCTACAACGCCGGTTACCCGGTATTCCTTTAACTTTGGCAATATCTCTTCTATCGAATCGTTCCGGTTTGTTGTAATCATCCCGTTCATCGTACCCTTTTCCCGAAGAAGTTTTGTGAGCGCGCGGGTATCAATCCCTGAAATCCCCGGAATATCGTTTTTTTCCAGAAAATGCTGTAACGTATCTTCTGAACGGAAATTACTTGGCATGCGGGAAAGCTCTCTAACGATAAAGGCATCCGGCCATCCCTTGCAGGACTCCATGTCTTCATAACAAACCCCATAATTTCCAATCAAAGGATATGTCATGGTTACTGCCTGTCCGGCATAACTTGGATCGGTAAGGACTTCCAGATATCCGGTCATCGATGTATTAAAGACGATCTCACTGATAACTTCTTTCTGCGCGCCAATGCTGTCCCCCTGAAATACAGTTCCATCTTCTAATATAAGAAACGCTTTCATAATTAAATTTCCCATTCCTTTCCATTGAGTTCTACTATCATCTCTGCAGTTTCCACCATATTTGTGGCACTGTCCATACTTAACTTTTGAAGATAACGATGTGCTTCCTCTTCTGTCATCTGATTTCGCTCAATCAATAATGCTTTTGCCGCATGAATCACTCTCCGGTCACTTTCTGATCTTACTTTTGGCCTGCTTTTTTGCTTTTTCCTCCAACGGTCATACTGCACCAGCATCATTTCCAGCGTATTCAACAGATCCTTTACCTTAAAGGGCATTGCCAAAGATACCAGATCCCTTATATCGCATTCTGCTAACTTTGCCGGCGAAGCGAGCAACAACATCTGAAACCCTTTTGGAAGATAATCGTTAAGCTCCATATAGTACATATCATGAAACCGATAGCCGCTGATCAGGATTCCGCCGTCTAAGCGGTTTACCGCTTCCATTACCTGTGAACCGCTATCGCAAACCATATTAACATCATAACCGTTTCGAATAAGAAGTTTTCTCAGATTCTTTGCATCATCCAGTTTTGGAAAAGCTATAATGATATCCGCCATATCCCAAAACCTCCTATCATTTTTGTACAGATGTTTTTTATACGGTTTCCAAATAACGCCCTAATTCCCAGTTCGTTACCTGACTGCAATATTCATCCCACTCTCTGTCTTTGACTGAAATCAAATGCTTTGAAATATGCTCTCCCAGCGCCTCATGGAGAAACGTATCCTTCTTAAACAGAGAGACCGCTTCATAAAGTGTTCTGGGAAGTTTTTCATGATTGTCGCCATCCATTTCTTTCTCATCCATGCAGACCGGCGGCTCCATCTTCTGACGGATTCCCTCAAGACCGGCGCACAGGCATGCTGCAATGACCAGATACGGATTTGCCGCTCCATCCGGACTGCGAAGTACGATTCTTGCTCCATCTCCTCCAATGGATGTCAGACGAATCAAAGGGCTGGAGTTTGTAAAAGACCAGCCTACCGAAATCGGCGCAAGATATCCCGGAATCAAACGCTTATAGGAATTTACGATGGGATTATTGACCAGGGACATACTGGCAATATGCTTTAAAATCCCCGCCATAAAATAATATCCTTCCTTACTAATGCCGCGGGGATCCTTCTGATCCATAAATATATTTTTCCCTTCTTGATCACATAGGGAAAAGGTATAATGTGCGCCCGACCCCTTTACATTTTCTCTTGGCTTTGGCATAAAAGTAGCGTGAACCCCATGACGTTTTGCAACAGTACGGACAACCAGACGTGTTGTCAGAATATGATCCGCCATAGTAAGCGCATTCACATGCGCCAAATCTAACACATGCTGTCCGGCTTCGTCTGAATGATAAGAGGATTCCACCTGGATCCCCATATCCTGTAAATACAAAACCATGTCGCGGCGTGTATTTTCTCCCCCGTCCGTCGGACCTATATCAAAATAGCCGCCCTTCTCACTGGTATGATTGGTCGGCTCTCCGTTCTCCCCAAGATCAAACAGGAAAAATTCTGTCTTGATTGCAACGTCAAGATCATATCCCATTTCCTTTGCCTGAGCAATGGCTTTCTTTAATATATATCTACTGTCCCCCAAAAATGGAGTACCGTCAGGCTTTACCACGTCACAGATAAACCGGGCAACCTTTCCATTTTGCGGACGCCATGGAAAAATCACAAAAGTATCCAAATCCGGGACAAGAAATAATTCTTCGTATCCTTTTCCACGGAAGCCATCGATTGCGGCACAGTCAAATTTACACTTACCGTCTAATATCTTATCGATTTGATCGATTGTTGCCGCCATATTCTTGAGATTGCCGGCAATATCCGTAAACTGCAGACGGATAAATTCAATGTCTTCTTCCTCTATCAAATTTAAAATATCCTGTCTGGAATATTTTGCCATACCATCCACCATTCCTTTCTGTACCGGTCTTTACCGTCCATTTTCTGATAAAATTGTCCATAAAACACCAATTTACACATTTCATCTATTATATACTTTTTTCTATCCCATGTCAAAAGTTTTAGGCGGGAACTTCTTCCCGCCTAATCCAAAAATATCCGTATTTTTCTTTATTTTTCCGGCTTACGGCAGGTTGGTATATCCCATCAACGTTTTGTCAACCTCCCTGGCTACATGACGGCCTTCCCTAATGCCCCATACCACCAAGGACTGCCCCCGATGCATATCTCCTGTCGTAAAAATCCTGTCAACGGAAGTCTGATAACTTCCCTGCTCCGTTTCTACATTGCTGCGTTCATTTAACCTGACCTGAAATGCTTTTGCAACATAATCTTCCGCGCCTAAAAAGCCTGCTGCGATCAAAACATAATCTGCAGGGATTTCAAATTCGCTGCCCGGAATTTCTTCCATCATCATGCGGCCGGTTTTTTTATCATTTTTCGGCTCCAATTTCACTAATTTTACTTTCTTTAATACGCCATTCTTATCTGCAATAAACTCCTTTACCGTTGCCTGATAGATTCTGGGATCCTGGCCATAAACTGCAATAGCCTCCTCCTGTCCATAATCTGTTTTGCAGACACGAGGCCATTCCGGCCACGGATTATCCGCAGTGCGTTCTTCCGGAAGCTTTGGCATCATTTCTATCTGTACAACTGATTTTGCTCCCTGACGGACTGCCGTGCCAACGCAGTCGTTTCCGGTATCGCCGCCGCCAATCACAACAACATGTTTTCCTTTCGTGTTGACCCAGCCCTCTTTCGAGCCGGTAAGTACATGCTTGGTAGAACGTGTCAGAAAATCTACTGCAAAATAAATCCCTTTGGCGTCCCTTCCCGGCGCCTTAATATCACGCGGATTGGAAGCGCCGCAGGCAAGAATGATACTGTCGTATTCTTTCAGCAAATCTGAAGCTTTTACCGTCTTTCCCACATCTGCATTCAGGACAAAATGGATTCCCTCCTCTTCCATGATTTTCTGCTTTCGTTCAATAACCCATTTTTCCAGTTTCATATTGGGAATGCCATACATCAGCAGTCCGCCGATATGGTCGTTTCTCTCATATACGGTAACATCATGGCCGCGCTTATTTAACTGGTCTGCCGCCGCAAGACCGGAAGGGCCGGAACCGACAATGGCAACTTTCTTTCCGGTGCGCACCTTGGGCGGATTTGCTTTCATCAAACCATGTTCGTACCCATATTCTACAATCGCATATTCATTTGCTTTACAGGTAACCGGTAAGTCATTCATGCCACAGGTACAGGCTGCCTCGCAAAGCGCCGGGCACACTCTGGAGGTAAACTCAGGAAAATTATTTGTCTGGCGAAGCATCTGCAATGCTTTCTCCATATTTCCATGGAACAGTAAGTCATTCCATTCCGGAACCAGATTGTTGAGCGGGCAGCCGGATGCCATACCATGAATCATCATACCGGACTGACAAAACGGCACACCGCAGTTCATACAACGCGCTGCCTGTTCCCTGCGATCCTTATCGCTCATCGGTGTATGAAACTCATTAAAATCCTTAATGCGCTCCAGTGGCTCAGTTGCCTTATTATTCTGTCTTTCATACTCCATAAAACCCGTTGGTTTTCCCATAATCGTCTCTCCTTTCTACTGCTGTTTATGCCTGTTCCTTGTATGCATAAAAGGCTTCAATCTGCGCCTGTTCGTAACTCAGACCATGTTCTTCCATTTTCGCGATTAACTGTAACATTTTACTGTAGTCATAAGAGATAATCTTCTTAAATTTTGGAAGGTATTCACTAAAGCGCTCCAAAATCGTCTTTCCTCTTTCTGAACCAGTGGCAGCGACATGTTCTTCTATCATAGCCTTTAATTCCAATACATCATATTTGTCTGAAATCGGTTCAGAAGAAACCAATTCCTTATTTAATTTCAGATATAGGTCGCTATGCTCATCCAGCACATAAGCAACGCCGCCGCTCATACCTGCGGCAAAATTCTTGCCGGTCGGCCCCAGAACAACAACGCAGCCTCCGGTCATATATTCGCAACCATGGTCGCCTACTCCTTCTACGACAGCCGTTGCGCCGGAATTACGGACACAGAATCTTTCTCCGGCGATGCCATTGATAAATGCCTTACCGCTTGTTGCACCATAGAGAGATACATTACCAACGATAATGTTTTCTTCCGGTTTGAAGTTTGAGCCCTCTGGCGGATAGACAATAATCTTACCGCCGGATAAGCCTTTGCCAAGATAATCATTGGAATCGCCAATCAATTCCAGAGTCAAACCTTTTGGAATAAAGGCGCCAAAGCTCTGGCCGCCGCTTCCATGACATTCTATCGTAATGGTATCCTCCTTTAATTGGTCGCCGAATTTTTTCGTAATCTCTGAGCCAAGTATTGTACCAAGGGAACGGTTGATATTGGTTACTTCCGCCGTAATCCTTGTCTTTTTTCCCTTATCCAGCGCCTGTTTTAATTTCGGAAGAAATTCCCTTTCATCTATGGTTTTTTCCAATGCAAAATCAAATTTATTTTTGGGGTGAAACTTATTTTCTTTTCGCTCGCTTGCAAAAGAGGCGTCAAGAATCGCTTCCATATCCACCTTTCTTCCCTTTGACAATTCCGAATCTTTCACCTTTAACAGATCCGTCCGTCCAATCAGGTCATCCACCTTACGGATACCAAGCTTTGCCATATATTCCCGCAGTTCCTGCGCAATAAACCGCATGAAATTTTCTACATATTCCGGTTTTCCCTTAAATCTCTTGCGAAGTTCCGGATTCTGCGTGGCAACGCCAACCGGACAGGTATCCAAATTACAGACACGCATCATCACGCATCCCATGGTAATCAAAGGAGCTGTTGCAAAGCCATACTCTTCGGCTCCCAACAGAGCAGCAATCAGAACGTCGCGCCCTGTCATAAGCTTACCATCCGTCTCAATGCGAACACGGGAACGCAAGCCATTCATGATCAACGTCTGATGTGTTTCTGCCAATCCTAATTCCCATGGAAGTCCTGCGTTGTAAATAGAACTCCTTGGCGCAGCGCCCGTTCCTCCGTCATGTCCGGAAATCAGAATGACTGCGGCTCCTGCCTTGGCAACACCTGCCGCAACCGTGCCAACGCCTGCCTCTGACACCAGTTTTACGGAAATTCTGGCATCTTTATTACTATTCTTCAAATCATAGATTAACTGTGCCAAATCTTCAATTGAATAAATATCATGATGAGGCGGCGGAGAAATCAAGCTGACACCCGGTGTAGAATGTCTGGTTTTTGCCACCCAAGGATATACTTTACCTCCCGGCAGATGACCGCCTTCGCCCGGTTTTGCGCCCTGCGCCATTTTAATCTGAATTTCTTTCGCACTGACCAAATAACGCGAAGTGACGCCAAAACGACCGGAAGCTACCTGCTTGATAGCGGAACATCTGTCTTCCTCCTGGCCGGCTGTAGCAAGACGTTCTAAACTCTCTCCGCCCTCTCCGCTGTTTGACTTTCCGTGCAGATGGTTCATTGCAATAGCAAGTGTTTCGTGTGCTTCCTGCGAGATGGAGCCATAGGACATAGCGCCGGTCTTAAAACGTTTTACAATTTCCTCCACGCTTTCTACTTCCTCTATGTCAATTGCCTTTTTCGGATAACGAAAATCCAAAAGGCTGCGCAAAGTGATATTGCTGTCCTTTTCATCGATTGTCTTGGAATACTGCTTAAACATCTCATAGTTTCCTGTCCATGTCGCCTGCTGTAACAGATGAATCGTTTCCGGATTGTAAAGATGTTCTTCTTTATTCCCGCGCGCTTTATGCTGTCCGCGGCTTTCCAGATTCAGATCAACGCTCAGCCCCAGCGGATCAAACGCCGCAGAATGCTGACTGTCTACCTGGCGCTGGATATCTTCTAATGTAATACTCCCCGCACAACTAACCGTATCCGTAAAATATTTTGTCACGACGTCCTCTGAAATACCAATGGCTTCAAATATTTTAGAACCCTGATATGACTGAATCGTAGAAATCCCCATCTTGGATGCAATTTTTACAATACCATGGAGGACAGCCGCATCATAGTCGTCAACTGCCGCATAGTAATCTTTATCCAACATCTTATTATCAATCAGCTCTTTAATAGTGCTATGCGCCAGATATGGGTTGACGGCACAGGCTCCATACCCCAGCAATGTCGCAAAATGATGAACTTCCCTCGGCTCTGCTGTCTCAATAATCATGGCAACGCTTGTTCTCTTCTTCGTTGTAACCAAATGCTGCTGCATTGCCGCTACTGCAAGCAGGGAAGGAATTGCGACATGATTCTCGTCTACACCGCGATCCGAAAGAATCAAAATATTAACGCCTTCCTTATAAGCCCTGTCTGCTTCCAGGCACAGGTGGTCCAGTGCTTTCTTTAAAGAAGTATTCTTATAATAGGTAATCGGGATGACTTCGCTCTTAAAGCCCTCTTTATCAATGTATTTTATTTTTAACAGATCCGTATCTGTTAAAATCGGATTGACAATTTTAAGCACTTTGCAGTTTTCCGCCCGCTCCATCAGCAGATTGCCATCTTCGCCAATATATACGCTGGTAGAGGTAACGATTTCCTCACGGATT
Source organism: uncultured Lachnospiraceae bacterium (assembly GCA_947630925.1). Lineage (GTDB taxonomy): Bacteria > Bacillota > Clostridia > Lachnospirales > Lachnospiraceae > Butyribacter. Next base: position 67,041 of record CANRJM010000008.1, on the reverse strand, counting down.
GCATCAATTGGCGGATTGGTTACCTGCGCAAATAATTGTTTAAAATAGTGGAACAGCGGCTGCGGATGTTTGGAAAGCATTGGAAGCGGGGAATCCGTTCCCATAGATGCAATCGGTTCACCGCCGTTTTGTGCCATCGGTAAAATTGAAGTTTTATATTCTTCAAATGTATAACCAAAGGCTTTCTGCAATCTGGCCCTTTCCTCATCCGTAAATTCTTCTACCTTCTGATTTGGGATACGAAGCTCCTTTAACGTAATCAGGTTATTGTTCAACCATTCGCCATATGGCTGTCTGGAAGCATATTTCTCTTTTAATACATCATCCGCAACCAGTTCTCCCTTTACCGTATCAACTAAAAGCATACGGCCGGGTCTCAAACGATCCTTTTTCACAATTTTTTCAGGCGGTATTTCAAACACGCCAACCTCAGAGGACAGAATCAACTGGTCATCTGTTGTAATATAATAACGTGACGGGCGTAATCCGTTGCGGTCAAGCACAGCGCCCATGATATCGCCATCGGAAAACAGAATAGACGCCGGTCCGTCCCACGGCTCCATCATCGTAGCATAATACTGATAAAAGTCTCTCTTTTTCTTGCTGATGCTCATATCGTTTTCCCAAGGCTCCGGAATCGTAATCATAACAGCCAAAGGAAGCTCCATACCGCTCATTACCAAAAACTCCAGCGTATTATCCAGTCTTGCAGAGTCCGAACCACCCGGATTGACTACCGGCAAAATCTTATGTAGTTCACTGGAAAGAAGCGGAGATTCCATCGTCTCCTCCCGACCTAACATCTTATCTGCATTTCCAACAATTGTATTAATCTCGCCATTGTGAACGATAAAACGATTGGGATGAGCCCGCATCCAGCTAGGATTGGTATTTGTGCTAAAACGGGAATGGACGATTGCGATTGCAGATACATAATCCGGATCCTGCAAATCGGTAAAGAACTGGCGCAACTGCCCTACAAGAAACATTCCCTTATAGACAATGGTACGGCTGGAAAAGGAAACCACATAGGTATCATCATTACTTTGTTCAAAAACACGGCGCGCCACATACAGCCTGCGGTCAAAATCAAGACCACGCTCTACTTCTTCCGGGCGCTTTACAAATGCCTGCATAATGCACGGCATACATTCTAACGCCTTATGTCCCAGAGTTTTCGGAACAGTTGGCACTTCACGCCATCCAAGCATTTCCAGACCCTCTTTTTCAACAATGACCTCAAACATTTTCTTGGCCTGGTTTTTCATCAATTCATCTTGCGGAAAGAAAAACATTCCGATGCCGTAATCCCTCTCTTCTCCAAGCTCTATCCCAAGTGGTTTTACTGCCTTTTTAAAAAATGGATGGGAAATCTGCAGCAGGATTCCTACGCCGTCTCCTGTCTTTCCTTCCGCATCCTTTCCGGCACGGTGTTCTAATTTCTCAACAATATCCAGAGCGCCGGATACGGTATCGTGTGTTTTATTTCCTTTAATATTTACAATGGCGCCAATCCCACAGTTATCATGTTCAAAACGCGGATCGTAAAGACCCCTTTTATGATGATCCACTGCATTGACAGCCTCTGTGATAATACGATTCTGCTTCTCTTTCTTTTGCATATGCTGCTACCTCCTTTTGTCGCATATCAACCTTTGTTACTTCACAGGAAAATCCATCCCATAAAACAATAAAGGAGTTCAGCAAATCATCTGCTGAACTCCTTTGTTCATCAACTAACGTCATTATAATACATATCCCTATAAAAAGCAATAATATTTTGTATAATAATTGATTTTCTTAATTAAATTAAGTTTTTTTAAATTAAACTTAACATTATTCAGAATCAGAAATATCTGGTCTGTGTCCCAAAGCTTCTTTTTTTATTTTTTAACCCACTGTTGTCTGATACCCTTCCATAAATTGCACCAATAAGAGTTCTACGCCAATTTGATCATGCAGCTTTCCTCTCTTAAAATGATATTCCGTCTCTATACACATGGTCAACATCTGTTTCAGTTGTTCCGTAGAAAAATTTCTGCACTGTGTGCGGTATTTCGATACGGCAAAGGACGGAATACCAATCTTTTTTGCCAATTCCTGTCCCGACAAACCGCTCTTAGTGGTCTTCATCTGCAGCAGAATGTTAAAATGTCTGGTCAGCAGATATAGAATTGACATAGGGCTTTCCTTTAGCGCAAGCAAATCATGATATAGCCGCATAGCCTCTCTTTTTTTCCCGCCGGCCACTGCATCCAGCATTTTAAAAATCTGTCCCGTTACTAAGACGCTGCATACCTCATCAATGTCCGTACATGTGATCTCCTGCCTATCGCCGGTATAAGCAATCAGCTTATCCAGTTCATTATCAATATTAAGCAGGGAATTTTCCACCTGCTCTAAGAAATACTCTGCTGTACTTTCTCTGATAACCTTTCCGCTGTCCCGGAGCTTTAATACGATAAACTTTTTCATGTCTCCCGTATTCAACGGTTTCATTTCAACGGCAATTCCCCGCTTATTGACATATTTAAATAACTTATTTCTTTTATCAATCTCCTTTTCGGTAAAAACAAGAATCGTAGTATCCGGCATCCTGTCCAGATAGTCTGAAAAATCATTTGCCTTTTTAAACAGTTTGGTATCCTCCAATACAATGATACGATGTTCCTGAAAAAAAGGCAGCGTATCTGCAATCTCGCGAACGGATGACAAATCAATATCACTGCCCTGAAATTTGGAATAATTCATCTCATCGCCATTCTCCAAAACGGCTTCCTTAATCCTGTCGCGATACTGCCGGATTAGATACTCTTCCTCGCCGTAAAGCAGATAAACAGAATGAAACGAACGATTTTTAATATCCTTCTGAACCCGCTGCATAAACTGTCTCCTTTCCCTTTTATCAACCGAACCGCCACGCCGCAGCCGGATGGCTTCCTCAACAAAAGACAGATCCTGTTTTTTCATCAGGAACATCCAAAAGGATATTTCCCTCTGCAATATGTTTCTCCAGTATTTGTTCTCTGGCATATTTCCAGACAGCCTTTGAACCCTTTGCCGTATTTTGATTCCGCTGTAAAATCTGCGACAACTTTACCTGATGCTCTTTCCACGCCTTTCCATCCGATGCATCATTCAGTATCATAGGCTGAATATTGTCCAATACATGGGCAAAGCGCGCCTCTGCAGTCTCTTCTTCCTCAAATTCATCCCACAGGCTTCGAAAATATTTTGCCTGATCCTCCGGTAAAATAGAAAAAATCCGCTCTGCAGCCGCTAACTCCCGCTCCCTTTTCGTAGCATTTCCCTCCGTATCGTAGGCATAAGTATCTCCCGCGTCCAGTTCCACAATATCATGGATCAATACCATGGAAATTACATGCAGTAAATCTATCGTTTCATTTGCATGTTCCTGCATGAGCAATGCCATCATTGCCAAATGCCACGAATGCTCCGCATCATTTTCCTTACGGCTGGCATCTTTTAAATAAGTCTGACGTTCCACCTTCTTTAAACCGTCAATTTCCCTCATAAACTCCATCTGCTGCTCTATACGGCTCATATTTCCTCCTAATATCTGCGGAACAGACCTACTACTTTGCCAAGAATTTCCACATGATCCACAATGATTGGTTCCATTGTATCATTTTCCGGCTGAAGACGATAGTAGCCGTCCTCTTTATAAAAGGTTTTGACGGTAGCGGAATCTTCTATCAGCGCAACAACGATATCGCCGTTTGACGCCGTATTCTTTTCCTGTACAAGAATCTTATCCCCATCATAAATCCCTACGTTTATCATGCTTTCTCCGCGTACATTCAATAAATAGGCATTTCCCGGCGGCATATCCTCCGGAAGCAGCGGAAAATATCCCTCGATATTCTGCTCTGCAAAAATCGGCTCGCCCGCAGCAATCTGTCCAATAATCGGAACATTGACAATCTCTCTTCTCGCCAGATTAAATTCATCATCTATGATTTCAATCGCTCTTGGTTTCGTAGGATCTCTGTGAATATATCCATTTCTTTCTAATGTTTCCAAATGGGAATGAACGGAAGAAGTCGACTTTAAATGGACAGCTTCACAAATTTCACGGACGGCAGGGGGATACCCCTTAGATAAAATCTCTGATTTAATATACTCCAATATTTCCTGCTGCTTTGCAGTAATCTTACCATTTGGCATAAAATACCTCCTTTAACTTGATCGGATTGGCAGCGTATTCCATCACTATGTTTCGATACGCAGGGGAAAGCGCCCGGCAGCCTGTCCGGTTTTCTATCCCATAAAAAAAGGCAACCTTATTTCCTTTTCTAAGGTTACCATATTTTTTATCATATGTCAAACAGATGTTCGGGCTTCTTTGCCTGTTATACCATGCAAACCGGAAAGCCGGCTAAATATCCTCTATGGAGATTGGGGTTCCATCACTCCAAATCCGTTCCAGATCGTAAAACAAGCGATCTTCCTTATCAAAAATATGCACTACAACATCACCATAGTCCAATAAAACCCATGTGCTGTCACGGTTTCCCTCCACTCTTTTTATCTCATATCCTGATTGCTGCATTCTTTCCCGTACATTTTCTACCATTGCCTGAACCTGTGATATATTCCCCCCGTTGGAAATAATAAAATAATCTGCTATCACGGAAATTCCTGCAATTTCTATTATTTTGATATCTTCTCCCTTTTTTTCATCCAACGCCTTGTAGGCAATCTTTGCCATTTTCGCTGATTCCATTCTATCTTCCTCCGTTTCCTATAACATGATCATGTACATGTTTGTAATATTCATACGCATCCGTGGTATATGGGTCAATGTAACCTTTGCTTTCCATCCGTTCGTCTTGCAAATAAGACAGTGTATTTTTTAAGATCAGATACATTGCCTCATCCAGATCCAGAAAGGAAACCCGGCGGATTTTTTCCATATCGGGAACCATCTTTCTGCCCGGCTCAATATAATCCGCAATAAAAATAATCTTCTCCAATGCTGTCATGCTGGGTTTTCCAGTAGTATGCCACCGGATGGCAGATAATATTTGCTCGTCTGAAATGCCGTATTTTTTCCTCGCATAATATACCCCAAGCTTTGCATGGAGCAAATGCGGCATCTTCCGCTCTGCTTCACTGCACGAAATATGATGCTTATCACATTTTTCCAGAATCTCCTTGTCCTCCATATATTTTGCACAGTCATGAAGGACACCGGCAAAGCCTGCTTTTTCCATATCCTCCCCAAACCGCATTGCCATTGCCTGAGCCGTATACCGCACTCCAAGCGTATGGTTGTAGCGTTTTGGTTTTAATATTTTTTTCAGTTTTTTCTGAATGTCTTCCATTGATTCCAACGTTATACTCCTCTACTGGTAACAATGATGCTCCATAATATATTCATACACCTGAGCCGGCAGATATTCCCTGACGTTCTTGCCCTCGGCCAGCCTCCTGCGGATACAACTGGAGCTGATATTCATTTCCGGCATGGAAAACAGTTCCACCGTTCCGCCATACTTCTCTGACAGATATTCTGCCTGCTCCTGTAACGCTTCGTTCGATATGCCATCCCTGCCTCCCGCCAGAATGACCGCTCGTTCCATAATCTTTTCCGGATGATACCATTGTTCCATCTGAAAGAGAGAATCGCCTCCCATAATGAAATAAAAACTCAGTTTCGGATACTCTGCCTGCAAACGTGCTAAAGTACTGGCTGTATAGGTAGTCTCCTCGTACCGCAGTTCAAAATCAGAGAAGGCAAACTTCTCTTCCTGTTGAATTGCCAGTTGTACCAAAGCAGAACGAATCTGCTCGCTCGCAACTTTCTTCTCTTTCTTATGCGGCGGAAACTTTGACGGCATAAACCAAATCTGATCCAGATGTTTCTGTTCCAGGGCGCATTTTGCCATTTTAAGATGCGCCAGATGGATCGGATCAAAGGTTCCTCCCATAATCCCAATCTTACCAGTCTGCATTGAACTCTGCGCTATCCTTTCCTTTTCTTTTCAACAGTTTTTTCCCGGATCGTTCCCTTTTTCCCCTAAAACTGTCTTTCCTGCTCCATTCTGCTTTTGCCGATTCGCGTCTCATATTCTGCACTGCTTTTTTCTTCTGTCGTCTGTTTTTCGCATACTGTTTCTTTGCTTCCCGTTCCGTATTTTTCTTATACAGAACAATCTTTTTCCCAATGACCTGAACCACCTGTGAGCCGGTGCGTTCTGACAAGATTTCGGCAATCTCTTTCGGATCATCCAGACAATTTTTCAATACATTTATTTTAATCAGTTCCCTTGCTTTTAGCGCCGCCTTAACAGCTTCAATCAATGCAGGCGTAAGACTCATCTTTCCAACCTGAAAAATACTGTCCATAGTCATAGCACGGGATTTTAACTCCGCTCTTTCCTTACTTGTCATGCTTCATCCTCATTTCTATCCGGCAATCTGCCTGTAAAAAATTAATATATTCGGTTTATGATTGTATCATGCTTTTTATAAAAAATCAAATCGGGAAAACCATACGGAAAGTTAGTCATAATCACTATTGATTTCCAATATAATGGGAAATAAGAAGGAAAGATTCCCCCGCGTGGGCAAAGGAAAGGAATAAACTATGTTTTTCTTAAATAAATCCTTTTTTAAAAAATTCCTATGTTTTCTGCTGACAGGAACGTGTCTCCTCATCCAGCCGGTTTCGGCTCTGCCGGAACATGCGCTGGCAGAAGAAACGAAGCCGGATGAAAATACAGACGACGAAACCGGTTTGACGAAAACTTCGCCAGAACCGTCTCCGGAAAATATGACCAATACCGGGAATAGCAATCAGGAAACTGAGAAAGAAGACAATAGCGGGCTGAATATTACCGCAAGATCAGCGGTACTGATTGAAAACAACAGCGGAAGGATCCTCTACGAAAAAGAAAAAGATACCGAATTGATTCCCGCAAGCATTACTAAGATTATGACGCTTTTACTGATTTTTGAAGCGATTGATCAAAAAAAGATTTCTCTGGAGGATTCCGTGACCGTAAGCGAATATGCCGCACAAATGGGCGGCTCCCAAGTCTTTTTAGAGCCGGGAGAAACACAGACCGTAAATGAAATGATAAAATGCATCAGCATTGCCAGTGCAAACGACGCTGCAGTTGCCATGGCAGAATTTATAAGCGGCTCCGAAACCGCCTTTGTCGACGCCATGAATAAAAAAGCAAAGGAATTAGGCATGGAGCATACCAGCTTTAAAAACTGCAACGGTCTGGACGATTCCATTCAAAGCGGACATTACAGCAGCGCCTATGACGTTGCTTTGATGTCGCGCGCACTGGTTACAAAATATCCGGAAATCTCCAATTATTCAACGGTATGGATGGACACCATTACGCATAAAACCAAAAAAGGCGAAACAGAGTTTGGTCTTACCAATACCAATAAACTGGTTCGTACCTATGATGGGATTACCGGACTGAAAACCGGTTCCACATCAAAAGCAAAATACTGTCTGTCCGCTACCGCTGTACGAAACGGCGTCAGCCTTACCGCTGTTGTTATGGCGGCGCCCGATCCCAAAATCCGTTTTACGCAGGCAGCAGCCCTATTAGATTATGGTTTTGCAAACTGTATCAATTATCAACAGAAAATTGACGATATTCCGCTCAAAGAACAAAAAATTGCCAATGGCGTCAAAAATACAATAGCCGCACGCGTAGAACAAAATTTTTCTTATACCTTAACGACACAAGAATCTGAAGATTCCATCAAACGAAAGATCATATATCAAAAACATCTGACTGCCCCCGTCAAGGAAGGACAGCAAATCGGAGAAGTCGTCTATTCCATAGATGGAAAAACAATCGGCAGCCTTCCGATTCACGCCGCTGAAACAGTAAAAAAAGCAGTCTTTTCGGACTATGTAGGAAAAGTACTTCAAAAATTTTTACTCGCATCCTAAAGAAAAAAGAAAAGAAAATAACGGTATGCCTGTATGCGCGCAAAAAACCGCTTTCATCCCCTCACTTACTGATATATAGGAGGGGAAGAAAGCGGTTCTTTTTACTGCTTACTAATATACATTCCATATTGAAGCGGTTCTTTTTACTGCTTACTGATATACGTTCCATATTGAAACGGTTCTTTTCCATCGTATTTGAAAACAAATTGATTCAATGCTTCTGCATTGGCGCTGTTATCCCAGGCGCTGTTTATTCCATCCGTCATAACCAGACAGGATCCCACTCGGAACTCTCCATTACGGGAGCCGCGATAATATCCCTCTACCGGTATCTGAAGCTGATAGATCGTTGTCGTACCCATGCGCAGGCCGTCTGTTGCATAAGAAATAATCTTTTCGTTTGACAGGTCTGTTTTGATATGTTTTAATACTTTATTTGCAATTTCTACCCATTCTGTATAAGGCATCTTTTTTACCTTATCAAAGACGGCATTTAAAATTGTCCTCTGCCGCCAGGTACGTCCATAGTCATTTGCCAGGCCGTTGATTGTAATGCCTTTCTTACGAATCCGGCAGTATCCCAATGCCTGAGCGCCATTTAACGTCTGTTTCCCCGGTTTTACGTTTCTGTATTTCTTATTGCGGATATAATTAGTCGTATTCAAATATTCCGTTTCAGATTCTGTCAGTTCTGCCTCGACTCCTCCGACCGCATCCACAACATCGGCAAAAGCTTTAAAGCCAATATTCACATAACCGTCTAATTCAATGTTAAAATTTTGGGCAATCGTACGATAGAGCAGCTCCATGCCGCCAAACGAATTTGCGGCATTTAATTTATTATAACCATATCCCGGTATCTCTACATACAAATCACGCATTAATGAAGCTGTTTTTAATGTATTATGCTTCAAATCCATAGTCGCAATAATCATGGTATCGGTAAGACCCGCCGAAGTAAAACCACTCTTTTCCGTTCTTGCATCATTACCAATCACAAGGATATTAATAATATCGTCATCCGAGTTAACCTTGATTCCCTCCAGGTCTACATTTTCCAACACCGTATCATAATCGCGGTTAATCTGATTCATAGAATGATACAGAGTTACCTGCGCTTTGGCAACCAGAAATCCCGCCAATCCACTTATTACAACCAGAACGCCCATTACAATTTTTTTCCACATATTGATTTCCTTTCTACTCTGTCATATCTGCCTCCCCTGTCAGGTACAGAGAAGAAGCAATGTTATTCTTTAAAAGAAAACTCTCCCTTTCCATCATATTGAAAAACAAACTGTTTGATGATTTTTGCCGTTGTAGAGGTATCAAATGTAGAAGAAACGCCATCTGTCGGAACCAGGCTTTCTCCTTCGCTATTGGGAAATTCAGATTTCGTTCCCTTTCGGAAATAACCGTTCATTGGTATCTGCAACTGATAGAGTTCGGTTGTTCCCATACGGAGGATATCCCACATATACCCGGTAATGTCCTCATTTGATAAATCGGTCTTAACATTCCGCAAAGCTTTATTTGCAATGGCAATCCACTCCGACCAGGATAACTTCTTTACTTTTTGAAAAATAGCGTTCAGCAGAGTTCTCTGCCTCCATGTACGTCCATAATCATCCATCAGGCCGTTTGCCGTTACAACCGGCTCTCCAATCTTATCAATTCCCTTTCGGATACGACACCATCCCAGTGCCTGGTCGCCATTTAACGTCTGCTTTCCCACTTTTAAATGACGGTTTTTTTTCTTTCTTATGTAATTTGTGCAGGCAAGATATCTGGACTCGGTGTCTGTTACTTCTACCTTTACCCCATCGACTGCATTCACTACATCTCTAAAAGCATTAAACTCCACCATCACATATCCGTCTAATTTTATATTAAAATTTTTTGCGATTGTTTTATATAAGTTTTTTACGCCGCCATAATTGGAAGCAGAATTCAATTTACGCTGCTGTTCGGCCTCTGTTACCTCTACAAGGGTATCACGCATCAGCGTTGTCAGCTTTAAGGTTTTATGCTTCTTGTCCATGGTAGCGATCATCATGGCGTCTGTCAAGCCATCTGAGTGATAGCCGCTGACCTTTTCTGTCCTTTTATCACTACCAATCAGCAGAATATTGATAACTTCGTCATCCGATTCTACCTTAATATCGGAAAGGTCTACATCCGCTAACTGCGTATCGGTATCCCTTTTGATCTGGCTCAATGTATGATGCATGGTACTTTGCACCTTTGCAACGCCAAAACCCGCCGCGGCGCTAATTACCAGCAAAATCCCCAATACAATTTTCTTCCACATTATTTTACCTCTTCCACCGTTTTTTATGCTAAACTTTTTTTCCATTCTTTTTCTGCTGTGTAACAAATCTCAAAACACGGACTATTATAACATATCTGTCTGCATTTTACTACTATTTTCTTTTGCATTATGCTTTTCTTTATGCTTTTCCCCTTGCGTAGGAAACGGCAATCGTTTATAATACAAAAGGGCTGAAAGGCATCTTTTCTCCCATTGCTTGTGTCCCCGCGCTGCCGGACACAGCTTTTTCTTTCTGTACATAAGACAGGCAGCACAGTATACAGGGTTATTTGTTTCTGAGCGAAAACAAATAGCTATGATGGCAGATGAAAAAAAGCCGTGTAAACAGTGTTTTCTCATCGCCTCCTTACAACCATTCGCTCAGAAATGGAGACTACTATGGCAAAAAATGTTAGTAAAAATAATTGGGCGCTGTTTTTGTTACTGCTAGCCGGAATCATGTTCGGCAGCTTTATTGCACAGGCAACATCCGGTATCCCCGCACTTTCCTGGCTGAATTACGGCCAAAAATTTGGTATGACTTCCCCGTTTCAACTGGATCTTGGCATTTTGGTACTGACCTTCGCCCTTTCCATTAAAATTACCATCGGAAGTATCTTTGGCATTATTATCGGTATTATTATTTATCATTTTATCTGATATCCGGAATGCTTTCTCTTAGGACAGAAACCATTCCGTCCGCTGATATGGCAAAGGCCGGTATCCTGCAAAACCGCAGGATACCAGCCTTTTGTCTTTTCCCATTCGCCAGACGCCTATGTATCAGCCGGCGCGATAATAATTGATCAGGCATCCCTTGACAATGATATCCCGTTCATCATCTGTTAAATCGCCTAAACGAAGGGTAAACTCTTTCATTCCCTTCCCAACAACATAGGCGTGGATTACTTCTTCTTTCTGCTGAACTGCTTTCTTAATGTCCTTAATAAAGATATAATCTCCATTTTCAAATGGGATGTCATCCGGATACAGGAACGGAAGCATTCCCCAGTTAATCAGGTTGGAACGGTATCTCTTGGTGGCATATTCTTTTGCAATATTTGCCATGCCGCCAAGAACCTTCTGGCAGGAAGCCGCCTGTTCACGCGCAGAGCCGTCTCCCGGTTTTACCGCATAGATCAGGCTTCCGATTTGCGTTTCCCTCGGTTCGGCAGAAAACTTCTCATGAATTGTATCAAATACCTCTTTTATTTCCGGAAGAGCCGCAAAAATATCCTCTCCCGCAATACGGGCTTTTTCTCCCTTCTGCACTGCCTTTGCCTTTCCTACATATTCAGGATCCTTACGGGATAATGTAAATTCGGCAAGACCGAGCGGATTCGAACGGAAGGAGGAAGTTTCCCCGGAAGGAATCAGCTCATCCGTTGTTGTTACCGGATCATGGATTTCGGAAACAACCTTCAATACCATATTTTCTGTTAAAGCAGACATTTCCGGCCAATCCTTGATATTTGGACCAAATTTAATTTCTACATTTGGATCTGCTTTGCCGATGCCATCATAAACACGGTTTTCATAAATTGTACTGTCAAAGAAATAGTTCGGCTTCCTAAACGTCACGTCGATATCCGTAGCTGCCGTCAGATAGCCCTGATTTGCTGCTGTTGCCGCAATAGAACGGGCGTCCATCAGCGCAACGGAAGCAATCTGTCCATTGGTAACCTTTGAACCTTCACGATTCGGGAAATTACGGGTAGAATGGCGAATAGACAGACCATTATTCGGCGGCACGTCTCCCGCGCCAAAGCACGGACCGCAGAATGCCGAACGAACCGTAGCCCCCGTCTGCATCAAATCTGCAATTGTTCCATTCTTGACCAGTTCCATAAATACCGGCTGGCTGGATGGATATACACTCAGAGAAAACTCATCCGCCCCGATAAACTTCCCCCGAAGGATATCTGCCGCATCACAGATGTTTTCAAAGCCGCCGCCGGCGCATCCTGCGATAACGCCCTGCTCTACATACAGCTTTCCATTGCGTATCTTGTCCTTTAACGAATACTTGATATGATTATTATCAAGACTGACCTGCGCCTTCTTCTCCACATCCTCTAAAATATCCGTCAGATTGGCGTTTAATTCTTCAATCGTATAGACATTACTTGGATGGAACGGCATAGCGATCATCGGCTTAATCTCCGAAAGATCCACGTAAACCATTCCGTCATAATATGCCACATCGGCAGGCTTTAACTCCTTATATTCTTCCGGACGCTTATGGATTTCATAGAACTCCTTAATCTGATCATCCGTTGTCCAGATGGAAGACAGACAGGTTGTCTCTGTTGTCATAACGTCAACACCAATCCGAAAATCCGCAGAAAGATTTGCAACGCCATCTCCTACAAATTCCATTACTTTATTTTTTACATAACCGTTATGGAATACAGCGCCAATAATTGCCAGAGCAATATCCTGCGGACCTACCCCTTTTTGCGGCTTACCGGTCAGATAAATGGCAACCACATCCGGTCTTGCAATATCATATGTGCGGTTCAAAAGCTGTTTGACAAGTTCCGGACCGCCCTCTCCCATTGCCATGGTACCAAGCGCGCCATAACGCGTATGCGAGTCCGATCCTAAAATCATTTTTCCGCCGCCTGCAAGCATCTCACGCGCGAACTGATGAATCACTGCCTGATGCGGCGGTACATACATTCCGCCATATTTTTTGGCACATGACAGACCAAACATATGATCATCTTCGTTAATTGTTCCGCCCACCGCACACAAACTGTTGTGACAATTTGTCAATACATACGGTATCGGAAATTTCTCCATGCCGGAAGCCCTTGCCGTCTGAATAATACCGACAAATGTAATATCATGAGATGTCAGTTTATCAAATTTAATCTGAAGATTTTCCATATTCCCGGAAGTATTGTGCGCTTCCAGAATCCCATATGCCATCGTTCCCTTTGCGGCCTCCTGTTTCGATGGGGCGCTGCCATACTTCTGTGCAAGAATCGCCGCGCTATCCGGAGTATCTTCAACAATCTCTTTCCCATTTACCAGATAGACGCCGTTATCGTATAACTTAATCATGTAATCATCCTCCTTCCGTCATACGCCTCTATATGTATTTTGCATCATGCCATATACAAACATATGTAATTATCTTAGATTCGTATAAAAAAGTCAAGTTCTAACGATTCTATTATTGCACCAACCCCTTTCTTGTAGTAAAATAATTTCAGAATATGATTCCAATGCATAAGGGGGTAGCTATGAGACATTTAATCAGTCCACTTGATCTTTCGGTTGAGGAATTAAATCACATTCTTTGTCTCGGACAAAATATTATGAAAGAACCGGAAAAATACGCACATGTTTGTGAAGGTAAGAAGTTAGCCACTTTGTTTTATGAACCAAGTACCCGTACGCGCCTTAGCTTTGAAGCAGCAATGCTCAATCTTGGTGGGAAAGTACTTGGTTTTTCTTCTGCTGACTCCAGTTCTGCCGCAAAAGGAGAAAGTGTCGCCGACACCATCCGCGTCATCTCTTCCTATGCGGATATCTGCGCCATGCGCCATCCAAAAGAGGGAGCGCCAACAGTAGCTGCAATGCACTCCGAAATCCCCGTGATCAATGCAGGAGACGGTGGACACAACCATCCTACACAGACACTGACCGATTTAATTACGATCAAAACGCTGATGGGACGTCTGGATCATCTAACGATTGGTATGTGCGGAGACCTGAAATTTGGCCGTACCGTCCACTCTCTAATCAACGCCATGGTCCGTTATCCCAACGTACGTTTTATCCTAATCTCTCCAACCGAACTGATGATACCGGATTATCTGCGAAAAGAAGTACTGGATGACGGAAATATCGAGTATATTGAAACAGATAAACTGGAAAAATATATGCCCGAATTAGACATTCTGTATATGACCCGGGTACAGCGTGAACGTTTTTTTAACGAAGAAGATTATATCCGTTTAAAAGACAGCTTTATTTTAGACGCTTCCAAAATGAGTTATGCAAAAAAAGAGATGTATATTTTGCATCCTCTGCCGCGTGTCAATGAAATTTCTACGGAAGTAGATAACGATCCGCGCGCCGTCTATTTTAAGCAGGCAAAATATGGTGTCTATGTCCGCATGGCACTGATTATGACCTTACTCGGATTAGATCATTCCGTAGAATAAGATTGCCGGAAACAATAAAGATAGGAGGATTATCATGTTAAATATTGGTGGTTTAAATGAAGGCGTCGTAATCGATCATATTCAGGCAGGCGGCGCAATGAAAATATACGAATACCTGAATCTGGAAAAGTTAGACTGCTCGGTTGCCATTATTAAAAATGCCAGAAGCAATAAAATGGGAAAAAAAGATATTATTAAGATTGAAGGGCCGTTTGACGTTGATTTAAGCGTACTTGGCGTCCTGGACCATAAAATTACCATTAATATTATCAAAGACAATGAGATTGTTGAAAAACACTCCCTGTCGCTCCCGGACAGGGTAACCAATATTATCAAATGCAAAAATCCGCGCTGCATTACTTCCATTGAACAGGAGCTGCCGCATACCTTTAAGCTGACAGACCGTGAAAACCGTATCTACCGCTGCATCTATTGTGAATCAAAATTTAAAGGTAATTAAAAGGGGCAGCGCCTGCGCGCTGCCTCTTTTTAAAACCTCTTCTGCTTACGATAACCCGACGATTCTTCCATTGTCATCCACATCAATGCGCTCTGCAGCCGGATGAAGCGGAAGCCCTGGCATTGTCATAACCGTACCGGTAATCGCTACGACAAACCCGGCGCCGGCTGATATATAAACCTCCCGGATTGTGATGGTAAAATCTTCCGGACGTCCTAACCATTTTGGATCATCCGATAAGGAGTACTGATTTTTGGCCATGCAAATCGGCGTATTACCGTAACCAAGCTTTTCCAGCCTGTTAATTTCCTGGCTTGCCGCCGGAGCATATGTAACATTCGAAGCGCCGTAGATTTCCTTTGCAATCGTTTCGATTTTTTCTCTGATAGAAAGTTTTTCATCATAAAGCGGAATAAAATTGCTTTTCTTACTGTCCAATGTTTCCAATACCCGGTTCGCTAACTCTATGCCGCCTTCGCCGCCCTTTTCCCAGACTTCAGATAAAGCGAATGCGCACCCGCGGCTTTCACAGAACTCCTGTACATATGCAAGTTCTGCATCGCTGTCAGATAGAAAACGGTTTAGGGTAACAACACATGGAATCTTATATTTTGCTATATTTTCAATATGCTTTTCCAGATTGACAATTCCCTTTTTCAGGGCTTCTAAATTCTCGGTATTCAAGTCATCCTTTGCAACGCCGCCATTGTATTTCAAAGCGCGTACCGTCGCTACAAGCACCACGGCATCCGGCTTCAATCCCGCCATCCGGCACTTGATATCTAAAAACTTCTCTGCGCCCAAATCGGCGCCAAACCCTGCCTCCGTAATGACATAATCAGCCGCTTTTAATGCTGTTTTTGTTGCACGCACGCTGTTGCAGCCATGCGCAATATTAGCAAACGGACCTCCATGCACAAAAGCCGGCGTATTTTCTATTGTCTGAATCAAATTGGGTTTGATGGCGTCCTTTAAAAGCGCAGCCATCGCACCTACTGCATTTAACTGTTCTGCCGTTACCGGCTGTCCGTCATAATCGTACGCTACAATAATTTTAGCCAGACGTTCCTTTAAATCTTTCATGTTTTCTGCCAGACAAAGAATGGCCATAATTTCCGATGCAACCGAAATAATAAAATGATCCTCTCTTACTACGCCGTCTGCCGCCCTTCCAAGACCGACTACAATATTCCGAAGAACCCGGTCATTCATATCCACGCAGCGTTTCCAGACAATCTGATTGGTATCAATGCGCAAACGATTCCCCTGCTTGATATGATTATCTAACATAGCGGCAAGTAAATTATTGGCAGATGTAATCGCATGAAAATCTCCTGTAAAATGAAGATTCAAATCCTCCATTGGAACAGCTTGGGCATAACCGCCTCCGGCCGCCCCGCCTTTCACGCCAAAACATGGCCCCAGAGAAGGTTCGCGCAGTGCAATTGCGACTTTCTTTCCCAGTTTTCCCAATGCCTGTCCAAGTCCTACTGTCGTCGTTGTCTTGCCCTCGCCTGCAGGTGTCGGATTAATTGCCGTTACCAAAACCAGTTTTCCATCCGGATTTCCTTTTATCTTTTCCCAAAGTTCATCCGTGATCTTTGCTTTATACTTCCCATAATACTCCAAATCTTCTTCTAAAATATCCAGTTGCTCTGCAACTTCCCTGATTGGAAGCATGCTTGCCTCCTGTGCAATTTCAATATCTGATTTCATAAAATCCCTCCTGCCTTACTTTGCCAAATATCGTTATCCTGATCCCCTGTTATCATATCCTATCATACACCTTTATGACAACCCTTATTTTCCATATTTTTTTTCAGCCAGACAACATAATCCCTTACGATGTTGCATTCCGTATGCCGGTACAGCATACGGCAGCCTGCCATTTCTTCTAACTCATTAAATATCAGACGTCCCCCGGTGTCTATGATAAAATCCAATCCTGCCAACCCAAGCGTTTCTCGATGAAAGGCCTGTAAAAAAAATTGAATCCATTCCCGCTCTTTTTTTGAAAGCGCATAAGTGGCAGCCGTTCCGCCCAGCGAATAATTTGAACGGAAGTCTTTCCGTCCCTGTCTGCAAACTGCCTGATAAATCTGATTTCCCAGGACATAGATACGCAAATCTTTTCCTTCACTTGGAATCTGCTCCTGCAGGATACAATCCTTCCCCGAAAAACGCTGCAATACCGGTAGTATTTTGGAAAGGGGAAGCATTTCTACCTCTGTTCCGCCATGCCCATCTACGCTTTTTATGACAGGCGCCCTTCTATCCCAAAAACGGGACAGATTTTTTCCGGGCAGGACCGATTCTAACACCTGATACTGCATACGCTCTGTCAACGCGCCCTGAAACTGCTTCAAACGCCTGATACAGCCATCAACTTGTTCCGCAGATAGAAATACGGAATCCGGCGCCCATTTCTGACAGAGGACTTTTTCCGGTAAATGCCTCTCTAAAAACTCTAATGTTTTCATTTTATGATTTCCAAGCTCTGTCAAAAAAGCGCTATGAAAAACCGGTATATGACGCTTTTCATACCACATACTGACCTGCGGACTTCTTGTCCGGTTCAGTACAAAATCAGGCAGAGGCTCCGATTGATACTGTTCATGGGAAACATAAGAGAAAAAAATGCTTTCCTTTTTTCCCTCCTCCTCAAAAAGCCTGATAAATGCCTGATTCTTCTCCGCTTCCTTCGGATGATATACTAAATAACCGATCATACTCTTTTCCCCATAAGCTGCTCTCTGATATAATACAGGATTTCATCTGCTGCATTTACGCCCGTACAGGCATAAATATTTTTAAAGTGTGCATTGGAGTTAACCTCGCAAACCACATCTGCTTTTGTTCCATCCCGTTTTGAAAAAAGCAAATCTACTCCTGCAAAATCCAAGCCCAATGCCTGAACCGTGCGTACTGCCAAATCACATTCCTCTTTATCCGGGCAATACCTTTCCATCCGTCCGCCATTCGTAATATTGGCGCGGAAATCCCCCTCTTTTGCATAACGCGCCATCGCTGCAACAACATGGTTTCCAACTACCTGCAGCCGGACGTCCCTCCCATGGGAGTTTTCCAGATATTTCTGGTATAAAAAAGGGGTTCCCTCTAATCGTTTCGTATAATCATAAACTTCCTCTTCTGTCCTCGCCAGATAAACCTGCATTCCAAAGGAGCCATAACATTCCTTGATCACAAGAGGAAGTTTCAGCCTTTGAATGATCTTTAATACAAAATCCTGTTTTGTGTAACCGATATTCTCATAGGTCATAGGAGCGGCCACTGTGGGAATCAAAGGAATCTGCCTATCAGAAGGCGCGCTGCGGTTCCACTCCCACAGTTTTTGATACGTCTCAAATTTGTTATCACAAATACCAATGGCAGAGATTGGATTAAAAATGCGAATTCCCCGCTCGCGGCAAAAACAATCCAGAATCTTCCCCTGCAAAATATCCTTATCCCAATAGATGACAAAATCATTTTGTGACACAATTTCAGCAATACGTTCGGAGGCAGCATTCTCCTGTCCAACCGGATAGAATAAATCCGTATTCTCAAAAAGCGACAAAGTCATCTTATATTTCTCCGCCGCTTTTTTTAACCATTCATAATGTTCCGTAAATTTATCCGTTCTTAAAAAAGCATTTGTAATCAGCGCCCCATGAAACATATCATTCTCCATTTCTGAGCTTCCATCGATTTCTCTTTTCCTAGGAAAGTATCTCGTCCGTTACAGCGGACTCTTCCATCTCCTTTACCATGGATTCCATTTCCTCCTGTGATACCGAATCATCCTTTCCGGAAAGCATCTGTTCAAATTCTTCCATCGTCAGTAAAACTTTGCGCGGTTTTGTCCCTTCTGCCGGACCGACAACCCCCGCCTTATGTAACTGGTCAATAATTCGTCCTGCCCGGTTAAATCCAATGGAAAAACGCCTTTGCAACTGTCCTGCGGCCGCGCGCTCTGATTCAATCACAAACCTTCCGGCATCTTCAAAATATTCATCTCTTTCTTCCTGTGGTTTCTTTTCCTTCGCATCGTTTTCCTCCGGAGGCAGGTTAACCATCTCCGTAACATCATGATTATATTCCGGCGTTTCATTGTTATCACACAGGAAATTTACCACATCACTGACTTCCTTATCGGAAATAAACGCGCCCTGCACGCGGACCGGCTCCGAATAGCCGGAAGGGAAGAATAACATATCGCCCTTTCCGAGCAGTTTCTCTGCGCCGCCCTTGTCCAAAATCGTACGGGAATCAATGAGAGAGGAAACGGAAAATGCAATTCTGGACGGAATATTTGCCTTAATCACACCGGTAATGACATTTACCGAAGGACGCTGTGTCGCAAGCACCAGATGAATTCCGGCTGCTCTGGCAAGCTGCGCCAAACGGCATACGGCATCCTCAACTTCTTTGGACGCCACCATCATTAAATCAGCAAATTCATCTACGACCACGACCAGATATGGCATTTTGGTGTATCCGGACGTTTCCGTATTTCCTGCCTGCATTACCTTTTCATTATAGCCTGCAATACTGCGGACGCCAAGCTCCTTAAATTTATTATAACGTTCCATCATCTCACGGACTGCCCAGTTTAATGCAGCCGCAGCCTCTTTCGGATCGGTTACTACCGGGCAGAACAGATGCGGGATACCATTGTATACACTCAATTCAACTACTTTTGGATCAATCATGATCAACTTCACATCATTGGGATCTGCCTTATATAAAATACTCATAATCAGAGTATTGATACAGACGGATTTACCGGACCCGGTTGCTCCCGCTATCAATAGATGCGGCATTTTTGTAATATCTGCTAAAATCAGTTTCCCCGCAATATCTTTACCGACGGCAAACGTCAGGGCAGACTTGGCTTTTTTAAAATTCTCTTCTTCCAGAAGTTCGCGAAAAAAAACGGAATCGGGGGAAGGATTGGGTACCTCCACGCCAACCGCGGCTTTTCCCGGAATCGGCGCTTCAATTCGGATACTCGGCGCCGCCAGACTGAGTTTCAGATCATCTGCCAGATTTGTGATTTTATTGACGCGGACTCCCTGCTCTGGCAGAAGCTCATATCTGGTAACCGTCGGTCCACAGGTAACAGCTCCCATCTGTACGTTGACATGGAAACTCTTTAATGTATCCTGCAATTTTGAAGCCGTCAAGCGCAATTCGCTGTCGCTTTGCCTGCTGTCTTTTTTTTGCGGCAGAGAAAGCAATGTAATCGGAGGAAATTCATAAGGTTTTTCTTCCTTTGCCGTTTCCCCGGCCTTCTGTACTGCAGACGTCTGTTTCATGCCCTCCATCTTCCCGTCTGTCGCCTGTCCCATGCTCTCCTTCCGCCCACTGAGCGGCTTCTGCTCTTTATGAAGGCTTTCTTTCGCCATGGCGGCTTTTTGGACAGATGGAGTAACGTCGGTAACCTCTTCCTTATGCGCAAAGGAAGCCATTGGTTTTGCCGGAACCGGCGGCTCCACTGGAACAGGCTCTTTTGGAATCGCTTTTTTTTCATTCTTTTTATTGCCAAATTTTTCATTTAATTCATTGCGATAAATCGGTATTTGGTCTAATTTCTGTACAGACTCCTGTAGGTTGTCCGACTGGTTGTCCGACTGCTTTTCCGGAACCATCCCCTGTTCCGCCATCGTATGCTCCATGCGATCGATTCTCTCATTTAACTCCTGCAAATCAAACATCTGTATCTTTGGCGCCTTTTGCAATTCTCTTCTAGTGCCCTGTTTACCGGTAATCTGTCTCTCCTGCGGTCCGTAACTTCTTTCTGCGCTTTTTCGCCCTTTCTCCGCCGGATTCCCCTGAAAGATACGATAGGAAGGCTTTTGATACTCTTCTTCATCGCGTACCTGAACCGATATTTCTTCCATTTCCCGCCGGTAAGCATTTCGCTTCCTCAGCCGTCCCATCCATTCCAAACCATAGAATAAATACAGACAGAATAACAGGAGGGCAAACAGGATCACACACGCGCCAACCTCTCCAATGATCTTTGAAAACAAAGCGCTGACAGCACGTCCAAGCAGACCACCGCTTAATTTTCCACGCGTAACAACATTTTGACAGGTCAGATACATACACTCAAAGTAATTACGGTGCAGCACATGATTACTGGTATAATATTCGGTAATAATCTGGCGTTGAAACAATAAATCAAATAATGCCAGTAAAGATAAAACAATTCCTAAAAAGCTGAATATTCTGCGATAAATCCTTCTGTCGCCGGAATTGACTACAGAAAAGACAAAGCCAATCAGGCAAAACAGCGGAAAAAACCAGGCAAACCATCCAAAAATCCCAAAAGCAAATCCTCCTATTACAACGCCTGCTTTCCCTGTCAGACCAAAATAAGACAAATAGAGGAAAATAGAAAGAATCGCAATGACAAATATCGTAATGCCAAACTCAAACGCCTGATAATCCTGATATGCGTTAATTTCATCAATCGTTTTTTTCTTTCCTTTTCTTTCAGTACGGGTATTTTTTCCTGCGGAAGAAGCGGTTCTCGTTCCTTTCCCACTGCTTTTCCGCGCCGTATTCGCCGTTTTTCCAGCTTTACGGTTCGCCTTCTTTCCCGAAGATGCTGCTGAAGCCATGGTCTTAAAATCTCCTTTTTCCCTTCTTATCAATCATTGCCAAACCCGGATTGACACTATGCACACCCGTTCAAATAAGCGGCGACGCTCAGATACGTTTGCGCTGCTCTTATAAAATATAATAACCTATGGTGCAAAGTCCTGCTACTGCACAATAAATAGCAAAATATTTATACTTTTTCCCCCGTATCAGACGCATCATAAAGCAGATGGACAGATAACCTACGATAGCTGCAATGATCGTAGCAATCATGCAGGAAAGAATATCTTGTCCAGACAGCGACAGACTACTTACATCTTTGATTTCCAGGACAACCGCGCCCAATACTGCCGGAATCGACATAATAAAGGAATATTTTACGGCAAATTTTTTTTCAAATCCGCAGAGCAGACAGGCTGTAATCGTAGTACCGGAACGGGAAATGCCCGGCATGGTAGCAAGTCCCTGCGCAACTCCCACGGCTCCTGCGTTCAGATAGCTTACTTCCTTCGGCCGTTTTTCACCGGGATCCGCCGCATCCGCAATCCACAAAAACATTGCCGTAATCAACAGACAGATGCCGGGTATTAATACAATACCATTTGCCATTTCTATCACATCGGATAAGAATACGCCGATGATTCCTGTGGGAATGGTAGACACAATAATCAACACTACCAGTTTCCGATACGAACTGCGTATCACTTTCCGATATTTACACTCTCCGCCAAATAAATTTCTGACTGCTGCAGCCAGATTGCAGAAAATATCCAAAACAATATGTATTCCCTCTGCGATCAGATGCCGAATATCCTTCCAAAAGGCAATAAATATAGCAAACAGCGTTCCCAGATGAAGCATAACATCAAAAAAGATACCGCCGCTTTCTAAATCAACTCCCAGAATTTCTTTTACAATTACAAGATGACCGGAACTGCTGATCGGAAGAAATTCCGCAGCTCCCTGAATCACACCTAATACGATTGCTTTCCAAATTGGCATAAAAACATCCTTTCAAACTTCAGTCGCTTTGTTTCGTGGGAAACTCCCACGAAACTTTCATTTTTCTTTTTATAACATTATATCTTTATTCGAGAAGAATTGCAAATCTCTCCGTCGGCTTTCCACTCTGTCTATGCCTCATTCGTTTCCTTCATCTCCGCGATCATTGTCCGCAGTTTTTGCAATGCTTCGCAAATGCCTCCTACTTCTTGAAATAATCCGGCGTCTACCGCCTCTTTCCCAACAAAAATAGTCCCCAAATCCCTGCTTAAAATTCCGGGAGAGACCATCCATTCGATTACCTGCTCTTTTGATACGGCTGAATGAGTTGCAATAAACTGCGTAATCCTCTCCTGAATCAGATTAAAATATTCATAGGTCTGGGGCGCGCCCAGTACGGGTCCATTCATACGAACCGGATGGATAATTACCGTTGCGCTTGGCGCAATCAACGTATAATCTGCAGCAACTGAAAGCGGCACGCCAATGGAATGGCTGTCCCCAATTACCAGCGCCACTGTCGGTTTAGAAAGCGAGGCAATAAATTCTGCCAGAGCCAGTCCACAGGATACGTCCCCTCCTACCGTATTGATCAAAAACAGGATACCGTCAATATCCTTTGCATCCTGAATTTTAGTCAGGATTGGCAGAATGTGTTCATATTTTGTTGTTTTCATACGCTCCTGCGCACTTTCATGTCCTTCAATCTCCCCAATAATGGAAATCATACGAATGCTATGTCCCTCTATGTTGCTGTCTAATACCGTTATCCCATATTCTTTAATTTCCTCATCTACCATTATTTTCCCTCCGTCTCTTCTCCTCCTTTATTTGCAGCCTACCGGTTTTTATCCTTCCATTTCCCGTACAAAAAATACTGCATACCTAATATCCTATGCAGTATTTTACAAATTATTCTATTGTATCTTCCGATAGAAAACAGGAATCCCAAAAAGAAAAGCAGACTATTCCCCGGAGCAGACAGAGGCGCATGGTTTTTTAAAATTGTGCAAAAACAGCAGCCAGCCTTTTCGTTAAAAGCGCGGCGGCGAGTCCGACCACCAGACCTGCAATACAGCCCGAAAGCAATAAAAACGGCAGATAATACAGCAGCAAATCCGTCTGCAATACCAAAACTGCAACAACAAGCTGTCCAATATTATGGAATACGCCTCCGGCAATGCTGACACCATATACTGAAAATCTGCCGCTTTTCTTTAACAGAATCATGACAAGAAAACTGAAAACGCCGCCGGAAAAACTGTATAAAAGCGTATATAAACTGCCAAAGGTCAAACCCGCCAACAAAATACGCAACATAGCAATCCCGAAAGTTTCTTTGACAGAACACCCATAGAGGCACAGTACAACGACAATATTGGATAAACCGATTTTCACTCCCGGTATCCCGATCTGGAGCGGGAACAATACCTCAATATAATTCAGCACAAAAGCAACTGCAACAAACATACCAATGCGTGCTATTTTGGAAGTTTTCATATAGATGTCTCCCGTTTTTCAAATACATAATTCGAACACATATAGTCTGATATATAGAATAACAGGCATTTATCATCTGTCGTATGATAAAACAGCACTTTCATCTTAAAGGTTTCATAAAGCATCATCTGGTCGTCAATCACATATGGTTCTCCAAATACATCCGTCAGCTTTGACAAAATTCCTTTAACATATTCGGGAATTAACAGATAAACCCCCATATTGACAAAGCCTTTGAAAAAGTAATAGTAAATACTGTTGACACCGTTTCCCCTGCTGCTTTGTCCAAACAGCAAGCTCTTTGTATTTTTTTCATATGCCAGAATGATTGGCTTATCCTCTAAAAATTTTGAATTATTAAATGTTTCTCCCCAATCGTACTCCATGAAACCACCGGTAGAGGAAAAATCAACTTTTGGAGCCTTTCTGCTCGGAATCGGGTATTCTACCGATACATACCGTTTGTATTTTTCATAGAAATCATTTACAATCCTTACAATCTTCTCCACATTTGGATTTTTCCGCTCACCGGAAGGTTTTTCATCTACCGGAGGAATCCAGCCTGGCGGAGACATATGCCGGATAAAGACGTCTGCAATATCCGAATCAAACTCTGTGCCTCTTCCGCGGTAAATAATATTTAATGCCTTTTCAACTTCCCATGCGTCCTTGTACTGCCTTTTACTGGTCAGCGCATCAAAAACATCTGCAATCTTAATGATTTTGGCAAAAAGACTTAATTCATCGCCCTTAATGCCATCCGGATATCCCTTACCGTCAATTCTTTCATGATGATGGCGCACACCGTCAATGATTTCTTCACTGATGCCTACCTCAGACAGCATTTCTGCGCCGCGTATGGTATGATACTTCATCTGCTCAAAGTCATTTTGCGTGTAGACGCTCTGCTTATTTAAAACATAATCGGATACGCCAATCTTTCCAATATCGTGAAGCAATGCCGTAAATTCCAAATCAAACTGCTCATTTTTCCCAAGATTAAGCCAGATACCAATATCTCTGGAAATATTTGCTACTCTCTGCGAATGCCCCGCCGTAACCGGGTCCTTGGCATCAATCACAGAAATCATCAACGACAGCATAGAAAAATACATCTTCTGATGCTCTCCCCGTTCATGCTGCGCCTTAAAATAAATATACATGGAAAACAGCATCATGGAAATATAAGAAGCATTTTGAGATTTTAACTTCTTTTTCAAACCGATTACGGTATAAGTCTCGCTCTCCGCATCCACATCGAAAACAGGCAGCGGCACAAAAGCAATATATCTTGTCCCCTGAAATAAATTAGAACGGGTCTGCTTTACCGAAGAATCTACAAAACCTGTATTAAAAAACTCACTTTCCACGAACCGCTTATTTCTATGATTCTCCGCAGCCAACTCTTTCAACAGATAAGAGTCTTCATCCATGATCGGTAAAAGCAGGGAAGCAGAGATATCCTCTTCTATTTCACTGCGATTTTTCATCAAATATTCCGAATAGGAAACAGAATGCTCGATATTGATGATGGTATTTGTA
The DNA here is from genome assembly GCA_947630925.1 of uncultured Lachnospiraceae bacterium. Lineage (GTDB taxonomy): Bacteria > Bacillota > Clostridia > Lachnospirales > Lachnospiraceae > Butyribacter. Next base: position 41,491 of record CANRJM010000008.1, on the reverse strand, counting down.
AAACGAATGACCGCGTCAATCGGAAGATTCTTTATGCTGATCCTCGCTAAAATATTTTTAACAATACTAACCAGAATCAGTGTTATCGTAATAGATACCAAAAAATCAAAAATCGGAAGATAAAAAATTTCTGATAAAAATAAAACAAAATTTGCAAATACCACCAATAGGATTTCTAAAAAATAAGTCGGAAGCCATCCCCATACCGGCAGATAAATAATGGCAAGTCCTAAAATCAGAACGCCAACCAGCGAAAAGATAAGCCTTCCTGCCATACCGGACGAAGGAATGGTTGCGCCATTTTGTATCGTCCCTAATACATCAATATAATAATCCGCCAGATCCTTATATTCTCCCAATTCATCTGAATACAGCGATTCAAAGTTATCTTCCTGTATCAGGAAAATAGCATCTTTGTATTTTTCCATATCTGTTTCATCTTTTACAGACTGATAAAATGTATCCAAATCATAATGCTCTACATTATAATCCGATGTCTCACGCATACGGACTGTGCCGTCCTCCAATGCGTATATCGGCTGTACTTTACCGGACTTTTCCGCTATATCATATCTTCTTGCCTTTTTATTATAGGTAACCTTGCTTCCATTCATTGTCATGAAAAAATACGGCAGAAAGTTTTTCGCATATTTTTCATTGCCAAATACTTCAAAGGAACGATTTTCACCATACGGCGCATCTATGTATTTAATCTGTCCGCATTTATCATTTTTATGATAATAGCCAATATTTTTAATATTGTAATGCCAGAAAATATTCCCCGCATTTCGAAATACACTGATACATTTTCTTTCATCAGAAGGGACAGATAATAAATCCGTATTTAAAATAAAAACGCCTTTTGCTGAAAAAAACTTTTTCTGCGCCAACGCCAACAGTTTATTTAAATTCTGCTCAGAAAATTCCGTTCTTTCAGAAGCAGTCAGATCTTCATCTTTTGGGGAAGGAATATCAAGAACATATACCTTATCCTTTAAATCCAGTTTTTCTTGCCCTTCGAGATGCTTTTCATACAGCATGCCATAAAAATCAAATTTCGTTTCCTGCAACCCCAATACCAGAAAAACGCTAAGAAAAAGGCAGAAAAAAAGCGTAATAAATAGCCGTATATCCGTTCTGTGTGTCTTCTTCATCGTATCTCCCCTGCATCTTTACATCAATAACCTACCGCAGTCCATTATCCGCCGTTTCCCTGTTTTCAAAGTCTCCCCGGCGCCGCAAAGAGCAACTCATATATGATATCATGAGCCGCCCTTCCCGGAAATTAAAATTCACTTAAAATATATAAAATACTACGTTTTATGAAATGGTACAACGGCAAAGAATATGAACTATTATCCTATAAAATTTATTTTACATCTTTCATGCTAAAACTCATTCTTCCCATTTTATCCTTGCCAAGACAGACTACCTTGACATAATCCCCAAGGGTAAGAACATCCTCTACATGGTTAATCCTTTCATTTGCAATCTTAGAAATATGGACCATTCCCTCTTTTCCAGGAGCAAATTCAATAAATGCACCAAATTCTTTAATATTGACAACCGTTCCTTCTAAGATCTGACCTTCATAGAAATCCGTGGTAATAATCTCAATCAGACGAAGCGCCTCATCCATCATAGCTCTATCCTCGCCGCAGATAGAAACTGCTCCGTCGTCAGTGATATCAATCCTAACTCCGGTACGCTCAATCAAAGTATTAATCGTTTTCCCGCGCTGTCCGACTACATCCCCAATCTTCTGCGGATCAATCTGAGTCTGGATAATCTTTGGCGCATATTTCCCAACTTCCGGCCTTGGTTCGCTGATTACCGGAAGCATAACGCTGTCTAAAATATACATTCTGGCTTCTCTGGTGCGTTTAATTGCCTCTTCAACGATCGGTCTGGTAAGACCATGTATCTTAATATCCATCTGAATCGCCGTAATGCCATCCTTTGTACCGGCAACCTTAAAATCCATATCGCCAAAGAAATCTTCCAATCCCTGTATATCTGTCAATACAATGTAATCATCATCTGTTTCTCCAGTCACCAATCCACAGGAGATACCGGCAACCGGTTTCTTAATCGGAACACCCGCTGCCATCAAAGACATTGTGGAAGCACAGATACTTGCCTGTGAAGTAGAGCCGTTTGACTCAAATGTTTCTGATACGGTACGGATCGCATACGGGAAGTCTTCCTCACTCGGAAGTACCGGAATCAACGCACGTTCCGCCAATGCGCCATGCCCAATCTCACGACGTCCCGGTCCGCGGCTCGGTTTCGTCTCCCCTACGGAATAGGACGGGAAATTATAGTGATGCATGTAACGTTTTGCCGTCATATTACTATCCAGACCATCCACTTTCTGCTTTTCCGAAAGCGGCGCCAGTGTCGTGATGGTACAGATTTGAGTCTGTCCACGCGTAAACATAGCGGAACCATGCACTCTTGGAATCAAATCCACCTCCGCAGCCAATGGACGAATCTGCGTAATATCACGGCCGTCCGGACGCTTATGATCCTTTAAGATCATTTTACGAACGGTTTTCTTCTGATACTGGTACACTGCTTCGTCCAGGATTTCAAGCCATTCTTCCCTGTCCGCAAATGCCTCTTCCAGTTTTTCTGTTACTTTTCGCACATTTTCTTCTCTTACCTGCTTATCGTCAGAGAAAACAGCTTCTTCCATCTCAGCGGGAGTTACAATCTCTTTGATTGCCGTAAACATCTCCTCCGGAACGGCGCAACTGGTATATTCATGCTTTGGTTTACCGACTTCCTCTACCATCTTGTCAATAAACTCAATAATGCTCTGATTGACTTCATGGCACTGATAAATCGCCTCAATCATTTTATCTTCCGGAATCTCATTCGCTCCGGCTTCTATCATAATAACCTTCTCACGCGTTGAAGCAACGGTAAGCCTCATATCGCCGTTATCCCACTGCTCCTGATTCGGATTGACAATAAATTCTCCATCTACCATTCCCATCTGTGTCGTTGCACAGGGGCCTGCAAACGGAATATCAGAAATACTGGCCGCAATCGCAGAACCTAACATTGCCACCAATTCCGGCCTGCATTCAGGATCCACCGAAAGCACCAAATTATTTAATGTACAGTCATTGCGGTAGTCCTTTGGAAATAACGGACGCATAGGGCGGTCAATTACGCGCGCTGTTAATACTGCATTCTCCGACGCCTTTCCCTCGCGCTTGTTAAACCCTCCCGGGACTTTTCCGACAGAGTACATCTTCTCCTCAAATTCTACCGAGAGCGGGAAAAAGTCAATTCCCTCTCTTGGCTTTTCTGAAGCTGTCGCCGTACACAGTACCGTCGTCTCCCCATAGTGCATTAAAGCTGCTCCATTTGCCTGTTTTGCTACTCTTCCAATATCAACTGTCAGCGTTCTTCCTGCAAGTTCCATGGAATATGAATTGTATGCCATGTCATTCTCCTTTCTAGGTATACATACCTGTGGACATAACCCGTCCATCTTCTGTTCATTCTTCAGAAATGCAGACAAGAGCCGAAACTACTGAAAATACTACCCTATTTCCATGATAGGATTTTCAGAAGTCTCGGAAACAGTCTGCATACTGTTATATCATACCATGAACAAAACCTCTGTGCAAGTAATTTGCAGTCAGAGGTTTTGTTTTTTACCTTTTTATGAAATTGAGCCGCCTACCAGTTCTGACATCAAATCGCGTACCGTAGTCATTTTTGTGATACGTCCCACATTCGCCCCAACAAAGATCAAGCCATGCTCAATGTCCCCGCGCACGGCATTGATCAATGCCTGTGTAATACAATACGGCACCTCTGCAGGGTTGCATTTTTCCAAACAGTGGAAACATCTGCTGACTGGGAGCGGCTTTTTTTCAATCGTCTGTACAAAAGAATTCTCCAACGCCCTTCCCGGCATACCAACCGGACTCATTACAATCTTAATGTCCTCGCTTTTCGCATGGATATATGCCAGTTTATATTTTTCATCAGCATCGCATTCTTTTGTCACTACAAAACGAGAAGCAATCTGTACGCCGTCCGCTCCCAGGGAAAGCGCATTGCAGATATCCTCATGGTCAAAAATACCCCCGGCAACAATAACCGGAATCTTCTGTCCGAATCTTTCCTCATATTCCTTCACGACAGCAAGGATTTTCCGGATTTCTCCATCATATTCCTGAGTCGTAATCTTCTCTGCTTCCTCTGCACGAAATCCCAAATGGCCTCCCGCCTTTGGTCCCTCGATAACAATGAAGTCTGCTGTCCGCTTAAACTTTTTCTCCCAGTTGTGCAGCATAAGCCGCGCAGCCTTTTCTGAGGATACAATCGGAGCAATCTTACAGTCTGAGCCCTCTATATATTCCGGCATACGTATCGGAAGACCGGCTCCTGATATAATCACGTCTGCTCCCGCCTCTGCCGAAGCCCTGACGTAATCCGGATAATCTTTTGTTGCCACCATAATATTGACGCCTACCGGTTTCCCTCCGGAAATTTCCTTTGCCCTTTCAATATGTTTTTTAATCGCTTTTAAATTTGCTTTCTTCTGATCTTTTTCAAAATCCGGTTCATCATAACCAATCTGCGCCGTTGAAATAATTCCCAAGCCTCCATTGGCAGAAACGGCACCTGCAAGCTGGCTTCTGCTGATACCAACTCCCATTCCTCCCTGAATGATTGGATACCGAATGGTCAAATCGCCAATCTTTAATGGTTGTAATATCATAATGGATTCCTCTTTTCTTTTCCGCCTTCATTACTATTTTATATAGTTTCCAAAACTATATTATAGTTTATTGTATGCTATGTCAAGCATCTTTTTTTATTATTTCCAGTTTTTTATGGCTCATACTAAAATACCCCGTATACAGAACCCATCTGTATACGGGGTATGGAATTTTTTTCCGCTTGTGCGACGCAGACTGAGCGCTTATTTCCGCAAACCTAATTTCTCAATCAACGTACGATAGCTTTCCAAATCTTTTTTCTGCAGATATGCAAGCAGATTACGTCTCTGACCTACCATTTTTAAAAGACCACGTCTGGAATGATGATCCTTTTTATTTACTTTTAAATGCTCTGTCAGCTCTGTAATACGGGCGGTCAAAAGTGCAATCTGTACCTCCGGAGAACCTGTGTCCTCTGGTGTGCGTCCATATGTCTTGATAATTTCTGCTTTTTTTTCTTTACTAATCATACGGTAAAGCCTCCTGTTCTATTCTTATATTGAACCGTCTACCAAGAAACGGATGGAGTGTCCAATTCCCGAGCAGAGGTAAGTAACGCAGTTAGTATAGCAAAAGAATTCCTTTTTGTAAAGTGTTATTTTATATGATCCTTTGGTCTGTGATAATCCAATCGGCACATTGGTCAAATGCATCTGTTTCAATCTTATGAACAATCTGAAAATCATAGGCAACCGCTATGGTTATCCTGCCAGGGCACGGATAATGCGCCAGATAACGGTCATAATATCCCCCGCCATATCCTACGCGGTTTTTTTCTATGTCAAACGCCAAACCGGGTAACAGCATAATCCCTTCCTTTGCTTCTACCAGGGTATCCGTATCCGGTTCTAAAATGCCGCGATATCCCTTTTTCAGATGATTCATGGAAGTAATCTCATAAAAATCCATATTTTTTCCCCTGACGCGGGGTACGGCTACCCGTAATTTTGTTTCCTGCAGGGCATATTGAATCATCCGCATGGTATCCACCTCTGTTCCATAAGAAACAAATGGGAAAAACCATTCTGCTTCCTGCAGCATTTTCAGCCGGAGCATGCGCGCAAAAATTTTTTTGTCCCGCTCCTCCCGCTGTTCAGCAGTCAGACCCTGACGTAATACTTTCATCTGTTCTCTTGCTTCCTGTTTTGTCATCAACGCTCCTGTTTCTTTCTATGTGCTTCGCCTAAATCTACCATGGTTCCATCCGGATTGACAATGGTTACCCGATCGAGCTGGCTTCTGATATTGTTCCGTATAGATGCAATATACTCTTGGCGCAGCTGCTTTTGCTCTCTTTTTTCTTCTTCTGTCAGTCCTTCTTTCTTCGACTTATGATACAACGCATTAATTCGTTCTATTTTTTTCTCGTCCACGATAAGTTCCTCCTAGTGATTCCTGTTTTCTGTTTCTTTTAAGGTATGAATCAGTTCTTCTGCTATGCGGATGCCATCCATTGCCGCAGATGTGATTCCGCCGGCATATCCTGCGCCCTCTCCACAGGGATAGATGCCGCGGACATTCGACTGCATCCGTTTATCCCTTATCATACGGACCGGCGAAGACGTCCTGCTTTCAACGCCGGAAAGGACGGCATCCTCTCTCGCATATCCCTGAATCTTCCGTTCAAACGCCTGTATTCCCTCTGCCAGCAAATCTCCAACCGCTTCCGGAAAAATTGCCCGCACATTCCCAAATGCACATTGCCCTTTCATAAGCGGAAGGATTTTTCCAAAAGAAGTACTGTTTTTCTTCTGCAGAAAGTCCCCAAACAACTGCACGGGAATTTTCCCGCATGCCGCCTGATAAGCAGCCTCTTCCAATCTTCTCTGGTATTCTACGCCGGCTAAAACATCCGTACCGCCAAAATCCTCCGGCGACACCGTTACGACAATAGCGCTGTTTGCGTTTTCGCTATCCCGCGCATAATAGCTCATGCCATTGACCGCAAGTCTTTCCGGTTCCGAGGAAGCATTGACCACATACCCTCCCGGACACATGCAAAACGAATATACCCCTCTTTTCTCCCTGGTCTGGTAAGTCAGCTTATAATCTGCCGCCGGCAGTTTCCGGTAATACGCCCCATACTGGTTCTGCCCGATCATCTCCTGCGGATGCTCTATCCTTACCCCGACTGCAAACGCCTTGGGCTGCATGGTAAGCCCCGCATCCTTTAGATGGTAAAAAGTATCTCTCGCACTATGCCCAATAGCCAGAACCATATTGTCACAGGCAATTCTTTCCTCTTTTCCCTCATGAGACAACAGCAGTCCTGTCAGCCGCCCGTTCTCTGCCACAATATCATCCAGTCTGGCATGAAATAACACGGTTCCGCCAAGCGCAATAATTTCTTTTCGGATTGCTTGGACAATCCCTTTCAGAGAATCTGTTCCAAGATGCGGTTTCTGAAGATATAAAATCTCTCCCGGCGCTCCAAAATCAACAAATGTTTGTAAAACATACCGGTTCCTTCCGAAAGGATCTTTTACCTGCGTATTTAGTTTTCCATCCGAAAAAGTACCTGCGCCTCCTTCGCCAAACTGCACATTGGATTCCGGATCGAGGCTTCCGCCCTGCCAGAAGGCATCTACCGCCTCCTGCCGCATTTCAATTTCCGCTCCTCTTTCTATTACCAGGGGTTCCAGACCGGCACGGGCCAACACAAGGGCCGCAAACATACCGGCGGGGCCAAACCCAACGACTGCCGGACGGTTTGGTGCAGAAAACATTCTTCCTCTATTTTTGCTGCATTGCTTCCCTCTTTTTTCTCCATCGGCAGGCAATTCTTCCGTCCATTTCACGTCATTTTTTCCATACTGTTTTACTCTTTTTTTCTCGTCCCCGCCAGTCAGGGAGACATGATAACTGTAAAAAATCTGTCCTTTTTTTCTGGCATCAATCGATCGTTTCCGGATTTGAAAAAATTGGATTTCCGACTCTGGCATTTTTAAAAGCTTTGCGGCGCGCTTCCGTACCAGTTTTTCCTCCTCTTGCCCAATCTGCCCGCGTTTTACCATGTCAGCAGGCGCTTCTTTCAGGATTTGTTCGATTGGCACCTTAACCTGGCTCATATGTATCATATCATTCCGCATCCTTTCCAGCGCTCGCTCTTCCCGCAAGATACCCCGTTGTCCACGCCCATTGTAAATTATAACCTCCGCAGATTCCGTCCACATCCAACAATTCGCCTGTCAGATAGAGGCCCCTGCAAAGTTTTGATTCCATGGTAGAAACATCCACCTCACTGGTAGAAACACCACCCGCAGTTGCCTGCGCTTTTTCAAAGGAACTTACCTGTTTTACCTTGATGCGCATCCCCTTAATGGAAGACACCAATACAGAACGCTTCTCCTGACTGAGGCTTTTTGCAGGATGTTTTATCAAAAGACCAGATTTTTTTAATAATACGCCGATCCATTTATCCGGGAACATCCCCTCCAGCAAATCTCCAAGCGACTGTTCCCCGTCATATGTAATGCGGCGCTGCAATTCCTGAGCGATCCATGCTTCGGAAACCTCCGGCATACTGTCCACAACCAGAAAAACATTACGCTTCCTTGCAGCCTCTCTCGCTGCAAAACGGCTGACCTGGAATACGGGAATGCCGGAAATACCATGAGAAACCATTTGAAGTTCGCCGGTATCTTGGCACAACAGCTCCCCGGCTTCATCATATAAAAAAACGCTTCCCTGCACTCTGACGCCGCCCCAGAGCGCCGCACATGTTTCATCTAAAATCAGGGAAGTCAGCGCAGGCACCGGTTGGATAATCTGATGGCCAAGGCTTTTTGCAAAAGAATAACCGTCCCCACTGCTGCCATGTACCGGAGACGCCTTGCCGCCGGTACTTAAGATAATCTTACGCGCCAAATAAGAAGCCCGGTTTGTCCGTATCATATATCCTCTTCCGGCACCAATCTTTTTTCTTTCCGATGGTATAATCTCCTCTGCCCATTCCTCTGTGTGAACCTCAATCTGCAAGCGCCTGATTTCTCTTTCCAGAGCGCGAACAACAGAAGCTGCCTGACAGGAAGCAGGGTAAATATAACCGTCTCTGTCCCTTGCCAGAATCCCTATTTTATGAAACCATGCAATACTCTCTTCACAACCAAACTGTGAAACTGCCTGCCATGGAAAAGCCGGATTTTCACTCCGATAGCATTCCGCATTCTGAACCCGGTTTGTATAATTACATTTTCCATTTCCGGTAGCAAACAGTTTTTTCCCAAGCTTTGGTTTCTTCTCCAATATCATCACGGACGCCCCATGCCTTTTTGCCTCAATCGCCGCCATCATACCGGAAGCACCGCCCCCGATCACTACGATTTCTGTACTGCGCATATTCCTTAGTGCCTGCCTTTCTTACGACGTGTAATTTTCCAAAATACTAAACAATTCGTCTTCGTCCTTTACCTCTATTCCGTTTTTCAAAGCGGTATTCTCATCCTCCGATAAATTTTTCGTTTCAATTCCCGTATATTCATAAATCGTCTTTTTATCTCCATAGTATACTACAACTTCTCCATCTACGGCAATTAAATAATAGCGGTATTTTACTTTGGAACTGTCATAGACTTTTTTAATGATAATCCGTTCCTTTGAAAAAGAAACCACGCCAATACTCTGCAGTCCCGCCAGATATTCCTCTGCCGGAAGCATGTCCATGTATTCCTTACAATAATCATCCGCATCCTTTCTCGTAAAACCTACAAACTCTTCCGGCAATGTTTCATAATCGGTTGATGTCGTTCCCTTGGTTACGTCATAATTCTGAATCTGGTATACGGTATCTACCTCCAGGGTATCGTTATCGGCACTTGCTGCAATAATCTCCTCGTTTTGTTCCACTGCCTCCTGCACTAACTTTTGAACCTTGTCTTCCAAAATTTTCGTCACATTTACCTCTACTAACTCTGATACACGGCTTTCATAGTCCGTCTGTATCTTTTCCATTTTATCGACCGCAAAACGGTAGCCAATACTACTGCCTAATGCTACGCAGGCAATCACGCCGACGCAGCCTGCCATATATAAAATTTTTTGATTTATCATTTTACCGTGCCTCCCTTTCTAACCTTTAGTATTGCACGGTTTTATGAATTTATTCCGTTTCCTTCCATTTCCCTTCTTTCATAAAATATTCCACCCGTTTCTGTGCTTCGGATACTATTTCTTTTGGAAAACCAATCATCTCAAGCAGACGAATCGCATTTCTGGAATCCGCCCTGCCCTTTTTTAGCTGATAATCAAAGAAAATATCATGATCACGCAATGTCTCTTCAAAATGATAATTGGTAAATTCTTTTTCTAAAAGATACGTCAGTTCAATGTCATGCGTTGCAGCAAAACACATGGCGTTTTGCCGGCCAAGCGCTTTTAAGAGCTGTGCGGAAGCTGCAATGCGTTCCACCGTATTGGTCCCGCGCAATATTTCATCAATAAAACACAGTACCGGTATCCCGTCTGTATTTAACGCCTGAAAGATACGGTTTAAAGACTTAATTTCCACAATAAAATAACTCTCTTCTGACAAAATGTGATCCCGTAACGCCATTGAAGAAAATACCCGGAAAAACGGCGCCTCATAGCGTTCTGCCGTTACCGTATGAATGGTTTGCGCAAAAATAGCATTTACCGCCACTGCTTTGATAAAAGTAGACTTACCGGAAGCATTAGATCCGGTCAACAGAATACAGGTTTCTGTCTCTAAATTATTTTTAACCGGTTCTGACAAAAGCGGATGATACAGCCGATCTGCTTTTATTCTTCTGGTCTCCTTCCCGCTTTTCGAAAAATAAAGTTCAGGAACAGCATAATTCCCCAGTCTATAGCGATAGGATGCGATTGCAAGCATACTGTCCAGATATCCTACTAATTCATAGACTGCAATTAAATCCTTTTCATTTTTTTGAATTTCCCGAACCATCGTTGCAAGTTTAATCAAGTCCACATGAAAGAGGATTCGGATATAATCAAAGAGTGAATCAAATAAATTGCCGGACATGGAATCGCCGCCGGACACCAGAAAATGAAATCTGGAAAATCTGGAAAATTCAGCCGACAGTTTGTCTAACTGCCGGAAATACTCCTCGCATCCCGGTATTGAAATTTTGGCCAGATTCTTACATTGTTTTATCATCCCCAGAATAAATTGAAATAAACTGACCGCAGAACCTATTTTTGCCTTTTCCTTATAATAAAAACAGGCATTCCCCGTCATAACAAAAAACAAGATCACAAATGCCTCTGCAGGCGATATAAACAGAAAAACAATTGCCGCAGTCAATAGGATGGCAGCCAGAATATGTGAAAAAACAGATATTTGTTTTAAATCCTTCGTCTGATTGAGGTATTCATAAACAGAAATCTTATCATACTTCCCAATCCCATATAACGCTGTCTCCAGTTTGCTGCGAAGTTCCGGATGCGTCTCCAGGGATTGTATGGTGCGTTCCCTTTCCAAAAGTTCTTCTTTCGTATAGCATGGTATCCTTAAGAGCCGATAAAGATATTCTTCCCCTGCCGAGCTTCTGGTATGATTCAACAGCCGGAACACTTCATCCATCTCCAGATCATTCCATGTAATATCGTCAATCATCTGTCCCGTTTCCAAATGCTTCGCATAATAACTGATATTCCGCATAATCCTCTCGGAATAGTCCTCTCTTGTAGCCACTCCCCATTCCTGTTCAAAAAGGCTCTGCATCCTCTTGATAAAATTCCGCCGATTGAAACGTTCTATCAGCACAAACAGAATTCCCAGTCCTGCAAAAACTGCCAGAATCCGCCAAATAAAAATAAAATCCATTGTCTCTCCCATTCCTCCTTTTTCCAAACGATAGTAAAAACAAATCCTTTCTTCATAAAAAGGCTATTACATAAAGAATCCAACTCTCTATGCAATAGCCCGGTTATTTTATCCATTATTGGTTATAAAACATACTACATGACGCGTCCAATTTTCAGCGGCTGCCTATAGTACGCACTCGATATCTTAATTCCATCCCTTGCATTACTTGCGTGAATAATTTGTCCGTTTCCAATATACAATGCAACATGGCTGACCGAACCGCTTCCATAAAAGAACAAATCGCCTACCTGTACATCTCCCCTACTGACGGAACGAGTATGCGCCGCCTGTGCAGCAGAAGTCCTTGGCAGGGAATAACCAAAATGACGGTAAATCCCCATTGTGAAACCGGAACAATCCGTACCATTGGTCAGACTCGTACCGCCCCATACATAACGGTTCCCTAAAAATTGCATCGCATAGTCCACGATGGAAGAAGACTTAGAAGAAGGCTCTTCTTTTTCTTCTTTTATGGTTACCGCATGATTTAACTTATATTTTATGGAAATAAAGTCTTTACTGACAAAAACCTTTTCACTGTCAATCGAAAGCATAACCCAGTTTTCAAGGTCATCATACATTGCATCCCGGTCAATCCCCTGCGTATCTCTCCTGTTGCAATGCTTTGCAATATATTCCTTAATAAATCCTTCGGAAAGGTTTTCCTTTTCAACCGTATAATCTTCATCTTCTGAAATCTGATCATAGATTTTTGCATCGGTTGACGGCAGATAACGCACATTTAATGTTTCCGTCTCAACAACCGCCTTTAATCTTGCTACCTTTAACGCTTTCTTCTGTGCTGCATCTCCGCGCAGAAGATATTTTGCTTTTACGTAGCCTTTTACCTTTCCGGACTGAATCTTTGCCCATCCCTTTTTCATGGAAAGAATATCGCAGCCGTCGTTCTTCGTCATCTTACCAACGACGTCTGAAGATTCTCTGCTGTGTGCCCTTACATTCAGGTATGTATCCACATCAGCAATTCCTAAATTTTTATAATGCAGCTTCATCCTGTCTGTATCAGGTGTTTTCGTTTTTTCCTTCTTTGCAGAAACCGTTTCCTTCAAACCGCCGGAAACCACAATCTGCCCCTGTTCTTCTTCTTTCCGGGCCTGTTCGGCATCCTCCTGTGCCGTCTGTATTACCGTGTCGCAGTGATGGTCTAACGACAGGGTAATCCCCGCCAAAGGCTCCTCCGCCAAAATCACATTTCCTGTAGCCTGCCCTGAAAGTGGGACAGATACTACAGCCGCAACTACTGCAAAAGCTGCTGTCAGTATCTTTCTACTGCTTTTTCTCATAATAATCTCCATTCCGAGAACGTTTTCGTTCGAGAAACCGCAAGAGAAAAAGCCAAACTTCAGCTTTCGCATACGGGTTCTCTTACCGGATAACGGCTTGTTTGTGACGTTCCCGACACAAACAGCTCTGCGAAAATACTGTTTCACAGGAATCCTCTTCCTTTTATCATTGCCGCAAATTGTTACAAAATTATTACATAAGCAAAACTAATTATATCAGAGTGTTACCTGTTTGTCAATGTTTAATTGCATTTCTTTCCAATCATTTCATTCCAATGATCCCGATAAAAAAGCCAAAAAGGGCAAAACCCGCGTTTTGCCCTGACAAGAACTGTTCCCGCTATATGATGATGCATACCAATCCGCCATTGCTGTCGTTTATAACCTTTTGTATGGTCTCCTGAAGCTTTAACTGGCTTTCATCGGTCAGGCGGTTGACTTTTGATTCCATTCCTTCTTCTACAAGCTGCTGTACTGTTTTACCAAAAATATTAGTCTCCCATATAGATTCCTGCTTCTCCGAATTTTTGCCGGAGATATATTGGATCAAATCCTCCGCCTGCTGCTGCGTTCCAACAATCGGCGCAATCTCTGTCTCAATATTTGCCTGAATCAGATGAACGGATGGGCTAACCGCTTTAATCTTAACGCCAAACTTATTTCCGTGGTGAATTAATTCCGGCTCGTCAATCGTAATCTCTTCCACACTTGGCGTAATCACGCCATATCCCTTTCTGTGTACTTCCTCCCATGCGTCGCCAACCTTCTCAATTTCTTCTTTTTTGTCCACATATTCCTTCAATAAATGAATCAACTGATATTCTCCTTCTATTTCCGTACCAACCAATTCACTTAATATCTGATAATATTTACTGTCGTCAAAAATGGTATTAATCGTGACCATACCATTTTCCATGCCGATATGGTCAATCTTAAACTGACGGATCATATCACTTTCCGTCGCAAAATTTTCCTGCGTAACATCACGAATAACGGAAATGCGTTCCAAAATCTCGCGCACCTTTTCAATCAGCTCGCTCTTCAGCCAGTGATCCCTTGGAAGCATTTCCACCCATTTCGGAAGATGAAATGCAATTTGATTGACCGGAAAAGAGGAAAGTATTTGTTCCATAATTTTTTGGATGTCCTCTGTACGAAGCTGATTGCAGTTGACCGCTACAGCAGACACGCCATATTCCTGATTGATCTTATGAACCAGTTCTTCCGTCTCCTCGCTGTACGGTTTCACAGAATTTAAAAGAACAATAAATGGTTTTCCGATTGACTTTAACTCCTGAATGGTTTTTGCCTCTGCCTCATGGTATGCCTCCCGCGGTATTTCTCCAAAACTCCCATCCGTTGTTACAACAATCCCAATCGTAGAATGGTCGTGGATCACTTTACGGGTGCCATATTCCGCAGCCTGTGTAAAGGGCATTTTTTCCCTTGACCAGGGAGTTGTAACCATCCGCTCCCGGCCGCCATCCTCTTCAAACAGACCGGCAGCCTCTTTTACTATGTAGCCCACGCAGTCAATCAAGCGCACTTTTACCTGATTGTCTCCAAATAAATTAACCGATACCGCCTCTTTTGGAATAAATTTAGGCTCCGTCGTCATAATCGTTTTTCCATCCGCAGATTGCGGCAATTCATCGGTTGCCCGTTCCCTGTCATGTTCATCGACAATTCCCGGCAATACCAACAATTCCATAAACCGCTTAATAAATGTTGATTTACCGGTGCGCACAGGACCGCACACACCAATATAAAATTCCCCTTTTGTTCTTTCTGCTAAATCCTTGTATACCTGAAAACCAGCCATATTCCCTCCTATCCACATTTCTAAAATGTACTTAACTCACAATCCTTTTCCCTGCTTCCGGATTTTGTCCGCAGGATCGCTCTTTTTGTTCTAACTAACTCTATGCGCGCTTTTAAAAATTTATTCATGGATATCGTTTTCTTTCTCTTTCATAATGGATGGCATTGTCTGCCCCAAAGAATGGACATGCTGATTTTCCGGCGTTATTGCAACGTTAAACGGATGATATTAAATACAGAAAAAGACCGTCTTACGACGGTCTCTTAAACTGCCTGTCTATTGATAAACAGTTACTATGAATTTACAATACTTGCTGCTATTCCATTACATGTTGTAGGAATTCTGGTAATACTGCAAATTTTTCTGAAATTCTTCCATAAAATCTCCAGAAAAACCGTAAACCAGCAGAATAATAATAAATACCAGAGCGATTGCGGAACAGATCACGCCGGCAATCGCCATTCCCTTTCCCGGTTTTTTCTGCACCAGTGAAACAATCGATAAAATCAGGCCGATTATCGAAAAAACCACATTAAACGGCGATATACAGCAACATACCAGTGAAAGAATGCCCAATACCATTCCTGCAATGGCAAGCCCCTGTCCCTGTTGCGTTGCCTGTGAGGCTGTATATACCGGTGCCTGCGAATAATCAGGTGTCGGTGCCTTCGTATATCCTTCCTCTACAGATGCAGAAGAATTTTGTTGATTCTGTACTTCATTTTCATTATTCTCCATAATGTACCTCCTGAAATATTTTTTCTATTCTACCATAAGCAGATGAAGAATGCAAATTTTCTTTGCATCGCCCCGTCTCATCCCAGCCAATCCAGATGAAACAGCAGCAGACTGATATTTTTTGCCAAAAACTGCAAAAGCGTGACCGCAATCCCGATATAAATATAACCAATCCGATATTTCATAAAAGGATATTTCCCATTGGTAAAAACAGCCAAAAATCCCCTTACCATAAATACCAGATACAGGACTCCCATATACGCCACCAGAGGATGAAAGAGCAGTGATTTGAAAAATTGGCCCTGAAAAAGATAGAAAAAGGCACGCGTCCCGCCGCATCCCGGACAATAAAGGCCACTGATTTCATGGATCCAGCAACGGTACCGAAGCATCTCGATAGAAAAGGGCGTCAAAGCGTCAAGAAGAAAAAGAAACAGACCAAACAAGCCGCAAAGAATACCTGCAATCCAAATACAATATTCTGTTTTCTGATAAAACCGCTGCCGAAACTCCATAGCACATCCTTCTTTCTTTTCTGCAATATACGAAACCAAAGACCCCGCAGCAGACACGTTTACACGATAATCCCCTCGCGGTGTTTCATCCGTTCTGCCTGTCTGCCAAATAGGCTTGAAATCCTTTGGAATACCATATCTTCTCGTCCTTTGTGATAAATATCGCATATACTCCGTCAAGGGAATCCACATATGCCATTCCCTGTTCCTTTCCCATAGAAAAACAGGTCGTAGAGAGCGCATCTCCATCTACCGATCGTTCCGAGAGAATTGTGACAGCCATCAAATCATTCTCATAGGGATATCCCGTTTTGGGATTTAAAATATGATGATACTGCTTTCCCGTCTCATCTGTCACATACCGCTCATAGATGCCGGAAGATACTACGGAAATATCATCAACAGAAACGGCCGCTACCGTTTTATGGCGGTCTGCAAACGGCTGCTGAATCCCAATCAGAAAATTCTCCTCTGCACTTTTTTTCCCTATGCAAAGAATGTTTCCGCCAAGATTAATTACCGCCCGGGTTACTCCCCCGTCTTTTAAATATGCCTTTAGCATATCTGCAATATATCCCTTGGCAATCCCGCCTAGGTCCAGTCCCATTCCCGGCATTTGAAAGGTCAGACGGTTTCCGGCCAGAGAAATTTTCCCATAATCGACATATTGCAAAGCCCCCTGCAGTTCTTTTTTTTCAGGAATCTTCTTATCATCGCCGCTAAAATTCCAAAGGGAAGTAACCGGTTCAATGGTAATATCAAACCGTCCCCCGGAAACTTTCGCATATTCCATCCCTTTAGCTACGATCTCTGCCAACGGTTCAGACAATTCAAACACAATCGAACCGTTTTTCTGAATCTTATAACCCGCTTTATTTGTCTCCTTCTTACTACTGTCTATTTTTTGGGTCAGTGCTGCAATGTCCTTTGCATCATAAGATACCTGATCCTGTTTCCATGCTTTCGCCCACACCCCCGAACGGACAGCCTCCAGATAACAGCTTTCTATTTCATTGATCTGATATAACTGGCTTTCCTGCAGGGTACGGCTGAATATCCTTTCATATTCTCTGCACTTTTGAATACAGTGGTTCAAAAGTTCTTTACTGCCACCTTCATATAAAGTAATCGTATAGGTCGTATCAAAAGCAAAGCCTGTCGTATTAAGCGGCTCTGTTTTACCCTCCCGGAAGATACATCCGGAAAATCCGCACACCATGACTGCGCATAGCAGCAGATAAGCAATCACTCTTTTTAACATCACAAGCCTCGATTCCCATTTTTCTGTAAAAATTCCTCTGCCAACTGACATTCTTTTTCTGTCAGTTTAGCCTTCTGCAGTAAATCCGGACGATTCTTTACCGTACGAAGGACAGACTGCTCGCGGTACCACTCTGCCAAAAGCTTATGGTTGCCCGATAGCAGAACGGCCGGCACCTTCTTGCCATGCCATTCCTCCGGTCTTGTATATTGAGGATATTCTAAAAGTCCTTCCGCAAACGATTCTGTCTGTGCCGAAACAGCATTATTCAAAACACCGGGAACCAAACGGGCAATCGTATCCATCATAACCAATGCGGGGAGTTCGCCCCCCGTCAGCACATAATCGCCAATCGATACATAATCTGTCACAATCTCTTCCAGGACGCGTTCATCAATCCCCTCATAATGACCACATAGAAAGATCAGGTTTTCTTCTCCGGCATACTCCTGCGCCATCTCCTGCGAAAACACCCTGCCCTGTGGAGACAGACAGATCACGCGTGCAGAACCGTGCTTTTCTATAATATCTTCATAACAACGATATACCGGTTCAGCCTGCATAACCATCCCTGCCCCTCCGCCATAGGGATAATCATCCACACGATTATGTTTATTCTGCGCATAGTCCCGGATATTGACAGCATTGACCGAAATGCAGCCTGATTTGATTGCGCGGCCGGTGATACTGACTGCCATCGCATTTTCAATCATTTCCGGAAATAACGTCATCACATGAAAATTCATCTCAACCTCTTTCTCGCCTTCCTATCTATGCTTCCTATGCAGCAAGTTCTATGCATTGAGCCGCATATTTACAGGTCCAACAGTCCAGGCAGGATATCGACTATGATTTTGTGTTCCCCGACATTGATATCCTTTACGCAATCCGGAATGGCAGGAAGTAATACCTCCCTGCCTTCATGCTCTACAACATAGACCAGATTTGCGCCGGTTTCAAGAATATCAGTAAGCACACCAAACGGCTTGCCACCCTCGGTAAAAACATCTGCCCCCATAATATCAGACAAATAATATTCATCCTCTTCTAACGGGACAGCATCTTCTCTCGTAACCAGTAAATCCTTCCCTTTATACTTTTCAATATCATTGATATCATCTATGCCCTTAAATTTTACAATAACCAGCTTTTTAAAAAAACGCACTTTTGCAACTTCTAATTTTATTTTTTCCCTGCCGGTATCAAGGTACACATCCTTTAACCATTCAAATCGTTTCACATCATCAGTGGTCGGGAATACTTTAACCTCGCCGCGAATACCGTGTGTGTTGGCAATCACGCCTACCCGAAAAAATTCTTCCATCTTGACTCCATTTCTTGTTTTTTTCATTGCATTTTTCGTAGTTTCTTATATAAATTCGGGTGTCAAAAGGTACTTGCTTTCAGCAGTTTCGTCATTTTCCACAATTTCCTGATAATTTTTGATTTTGCACCTGAATCCTATATAGAAACAAAAACGCCTATACCATATGGCACAGGCGCTTCCGTTGTTAATGTCCGATTTCTACAACAACTTTCTTATCTGTTTTGGAAACGGCTGCCTTAACCACAGCGCGTATTGCCTTCGCAATGCGTCCCTGCTTACCGATTACTTTTCCCATATCATCAGGATGCACTTTCAATTCCAAAACAATCTCGTTGTCTTTTTCAGTCTCTATAACAGTGACCTCTTCCGGGTGGTCAACAAGCGACTGCGCAAGAACTTCAACTAATTCTTTCATGACCTGAAACCTCCCCTCGGCAAATACGATTATTTTTCAATACCTGCCTCTTTCAATAACTTACCTACTGTCTCCGTTGGTTTTGCACCATTCGCCAGCCATTTCTTAGCCTTTTCTTCATCAAACTTGAAAACGCTTGGATCCTGGTTCGGATCGTAAGTACCAATTTCCTCAATAAACCTTCCATCTCTAGGCGCTCTGGCATCTGCCACAACAACTCTGTAGAAAGGCTTTTTCTTCTTACCCATTCTTCTCAAACGAATCTTTACTGCCATCTCATTTCACCTCCTTATTCTGCTTCTATCATAGGTATCTATTCAAATTCCGAAATTCTCAATCAATTTGCGCCATTCTCACTTTGCCTTCGCGCGAATAAAAATGGAACGGAATCTGATAACATATCAACTAGAATCCAAACGGCAGGGAAAATCTGCCCCGCTTCTTTCCTTTGCCGCCCATCATGCCTGACATCTGCTTCATCATTTTCTTCGACTGCTCATACTGCTTCATCAGCTTATTGACCTCTGAAATATCCACGCCGGCTCCATTTGCAATTCGGCGTTTGCGGGATGGATTGATGATAGCGGGATTTCCTCTTTCTTCCAGCGTCATAGAATAGATGATAGCCTCGATATTTTTAAAAATACCGTCATCTATCTCCAGATCAGACGGAAGTCCCATCCCCGGCAGCATCCGCAAAATACTTTGAATACCACCCATCTTTTTCATCTGCGCCATCTGATCCAGGAAATCATTAAAATCAAATTCGGCTTTTCGGAATTTTTTCTCCATCTCTCTGGCTTTTTCCTGATCAATCTCAGCCTCTGCCTTCTCAATCAAGGTCAATACATCGCCCATCCCAAGAATACGGGACGCCATACGATCCGGATAGAACTGCTCCAAATCTGACAGTTTTTCTCCCATGCCGACAAAGAGGATCGGACAGCCGGTAACTGCCTTAATAGAAAGAGCGGCGCCGCCCCGCGTATCGCCATCCAACTTTGTCAAAATCACGCCGTCAATCCCAATTTTCTCCTGAAACGAAGAAGCAACATTGACCGCATCCTGTCCGGTCATGGAATCTACTACCAGTATACTTTGATCAACCGCTATATTCGCTTTGATATCCTGCAGTTCTTCCATCATTTCTTCATCAATATGAAGACGTCCTGCCGTATCCAGGATCACAACATTATTCTTATTTTTTGCCGCATGCTCCACGGCGGCTTTTGCAATATCAACCGGTTTATGGCTGGAACCCATGGAAAATACTTCCACTCCCTGCTTTTCTCCGTTAATCTGCAGTTGTTCAATCGCTGCCGGGCGATAAATATCACAGGCAGCCAAAAGAGGACTCCTTCCCTTTTTCTTTAACTTGCCGGCTATCTTTGCTGTCGTTGTCGTCTTACCAGCGCCCTGTAAACCACACATCAAAATCACGGTAATCTCATTGGAAGGTTTTAACGCAATTTCCGTTGTCTCACTGCCCATCAACCGAACCAGCTCTTCATTGACCAATTTAATAACCATCTGCCCCGGCGTCAGGCTGTTCAAAACATCTTTGCCTACTGCGCGCTCCTGTACTGTTTTTATAAAGTTTTTTACGACGCGGAAGTTAACGTCCGCCTCAAGCAGGGCCATTTTTACTTCCCTGAGTGCGGCCTTAACATCTTCCTCCGTTAATCTCCCCTTACTGCGAAGGTTTTTAAAAACATTTTGTAACTTTTCTGTTAAATTATCGAATGCCATAAATCCCTCCTGCTATCTTTCCTAAACAAACAACTAAAAAACAGCACAAAACATAGTATATCTAAAGGAATCTGCTTTGTCAAGTATTTTTCTTGACAAGTTTTAATCTTCTAAAATTTCTTCCAATACCCGTAATACCGCTTGCCACGGCGCAGAATCCCACGATACGTTCATTTCAGACAGCTTTTCTTTCAAATCCTGTACGGATTTTTTCTGCTTCTGAAATTTCGCTGCCAACCCCAGCTTATTTTCATAATCATAGAGCTGTTTACCGGCACGTTTAATCGCATCATAGGCTCCCTGCCTGGAGATGCCTTCTTCCTCAGCGATTTCAGCAAAGTTATAATCTTCCAGAATACTTGCCTCAAACATCCGCCGCTGATTTTCTTTCAAAAGAGCGCCATAAAAATCATATAAAACAGAAAGCTGTACGCGCTCTTCCATTTCTTCCTCTGCTCTTCTCTGCTCCATAGCCGTCCATTCTCCGTTATTCTCGGATTCCTTTTCAAGAGAAAACCGGGAGCATCGTTCCTTCTCCCGTTTGAAGTAACGTCAAGCTCCCTGCATATGCCCGATTTTCAGTTCCTTTAGGACGCTATTATACCGGATATGCCTGATTTTCCCTATCTGCCTCCGTAGCAGCGACCTTGTTTTTCTGCGCTTCACGATATTGAAAGAATTCCATGGCAACCTGTGGGAACAATGCATATGACAGCACATCCTCATCCTGTTGTTTATACTGTGCCATTTCTTTTTCAATATCGGCAAGCTGCGGTTTGATCAAATCAGCAGGACGGCAGGTGATCGGCTTTGTATCTCCAATGCACTTCTTCTGGACTTCCGGATTAAACGGCTTAACCGTCTGTCCAAATTCGCCCGCAAGAAGTTTCTTCGTTTCCTTCGTAGCCATCTTATACCGCTCTCCGGATACTACATTTAATACTGCCTGTGTACCTACAATCTGTGAGGAAGGCGTAACTAACGGCGGTTCGCCAAAGTCCTTTCGCACTCTTGGCACCTCTGCCAGAACCTGTTCATATTTGTCTTCCTGTCCCATTTCCTTTAACTGGGAGACTAAGTTACTTAACATTCCTCCCGGCACCTGATACATCAGTGTCTTGATATCAACGCCGAGCACCTTTGTATTCATCAGGCCGCTTTTAAGCGCTTCCTCCCGTAACGGGCGGAAATACTCTGCAATCTCAGCAAGCTTGGTCTGATCAAGGCCGGTATCATAAGGCGTTCCTTTAAAGGCTTCCACCATAACCTCCGTAGCCGGCTGGCTGGTTCCCATGGAAAACGGAGACATCGCCGTATCAATGATGTCACAGCCTGCTTCCACTGCTTTCATATAAGTCATGGAAGCTACGCCGGATGTATAATGCGTATGGAGATCGACCGGAATCTTAACGGAGTTTTTAAGCGCCGTTACCAGTTCCGTCGCTTTGACCGGCACTAAGAGACCTGCCATATCCTTGATGCAGATTGATTTTGCACCCATCGCTTCAATTTTCTTTGCCATGTCTTTCCAATAATCCAATGTATAAGCGTCTCCCAACGTGTAGGAAAGCGCAACCTGCGCATGGCCATTCTCTTTATTGGCAGCATTAACTGCCGTCTCAAGATTCCGAAGATCATTTAGACAGTCAAAGATACGGATAATATCAATGCCATTTGCAATTGATTTCTGGACAAAATACTCTACTACATCATCCGCATAATGATTATATCCTAAAATATTCTGTCCACGGAATAACATCTGCAGCTTTGTTTTCTTAAAACCGGCCCGTAACTTACGAAGTCTCTCCCATGGATCCTCTTTCAAAAAACGAAGCGATGCATCAAATGTCGCGCCACCCCAGCACTCCACTGCGTGATAACCAACCTGATCCATCTTTTCAATGATTGGAAGCATCTGCTCTGTTGTCATACGGGTTGCAATCAGAGACTGATGCGCATCACGAAGGATTGTCTCCGTGATCTTTAAAGGTTTCTTTTCTATCTCTGCCATGTTTCCTCCATTCTGCCGCTATTGCGGCATATTGAATCGTTTATATTCATAAAAACTATACTATTGCTGAAATACTTCTGTCTGCCCGGCTTAAATGCCAAAAATTGCCATAAAGACGCCGGCAGCTACCGCTGTACCAATGACGCCCGCGACGTTTGGTCCCATAGCATGCATCAACAGGAAGTTTGTCGGATCTGCTTCCTTGCCCACCTTTTGCGATACACGCGCCGCCATTGGCACCGCAGATACACCGGCAGATCCAATCAAAGGATTGACCTTTCCCTTTGTTGCAATGCACATCAACTTTCCGAATAATACACCTGCTGCAGTACCCACTGCAAACGCAATCAGGCCAAGTGCAACAATTTTTAATGTAGTAACCTTTAAAAATGCTTCTGCGCTCGTTGTTGCGCCAACAGAAGTACCAAGCAGAATAACGACAATATACATCAAAGCGTTGGATGCCGTCTCCGCCAGTTGTTTTACTACTCCGGATTCTTTAAACAGATTACCAAGCATCAGCATACCGACAAGAGGCGCTGTCGTCGGCAGCAATAAACATACCACGATGGTAACAATGATCGGGAACAGGATCTTTTCCAGTTTGGAAACCGGACGAAGCTGTCCCATCTTAATCTTCCGCTCCTTTTCCGTTGTAAGCAGCCTCATGATCGGAGGCTGAATGATCGGCACCAAAGACATATAA
Organism: uncultured Lachnospiraceae bacterium; assembly: GCA_947630925.1. Lineage (GTDB taxonomy): Bacteria > Bacillota > Clostridia > Lachnospirales > Lachnospiraceae > Butyribacter. Next base: position 18,048 of record CANRJM010000008.1, on the reverse strand, counting down.
GAATATGCCGCCACTGCAATCGGTCCCATATATTCCGTCTGCCTTAACTTACCGCACAGGAAAATAGAAGTCGGACCGTCTGCGCCGCCGATAATGGAAATCGAAGCCGCTGCTTTATCATTAAATCCTAACAAAATTGCAATCAAATATGCTGTAAATATACCAAACTGCGCTGCCGCTCCCAAAAGAAAGCTTGCCGGATTAGCAATCAACGGACCAAAATCAGTCATTGCACCGACTCCTAAGAAAATAAGGGAAGGCAGGATACTCCATTCATCCAGTTGAAAGAAATAATATAACAAACCGCCATTTGCCGTATCCGTAGGCTCTGCCATGATATCCGGATAGATATTTACCAGGATCATACCAAATGCGATTGGAACCAACAGCAGCGGTTCATATTCTTTTTTAATCGCCAGATAGAGAAAAATGCAGCCGACAACGATCATTAAATAATTTCCAAGCGTAATATTGGCAAACGCTGTCTGACCCGCCAGATTCTCTAACGTCGTAATAACGTAATCCAAAGTCGTTCCCTCCTAAATTAATTCATAGTTGCCAGAATTGCTCCTACTTCTACCGTATCACCGGCTGCCACATTGATGCTTGCAACAACGCCATCCTGTGGTGCAACCACTTCATTCTCCATCTTCATTGCCTCTAAGATCATAAGCAAATCGCCCTTCTTCACAGTCTGTCCTGTCTGAGCGCTGACAGATAAGATTTTTCCCTGCATTGGCGCATTGACCTTAATAGAACCCTGCGCTCCTGATGGAGCCGCCGCCTTTTGCGCTGCTGCCTTCGGTGCCGCTTTAGGAGCTGCCGGCGCCGCTGCGCCCGTTCCTTCCTCTACTGTTACGTCATATACAGTACCATTTACGGTAATTGTGTAATTCTTCATAATTTTCTCCTCCATTTTCTTTTCATAATTCATATATTTTCATATCAACTTCCCGCATCGTTCAGGAACGGCGCACAATCGAACGAACTACCAGTCCGTCTGTAGGTCCGCTTTCACTTGCGGCGGCAATTGCAGCCGCTATTACCGCTGCTAACTCCAAGTCGTCGGCCGGATTCTCCCCAACGTCAGGCGCCTGTGCAGCAGGCTCTGGTGTAGCAGGTGCCGGTGCAGAAACCGCATTTTCCTGCTTCCTTTGCGCAGTCCCAATGAATTGAAAACTTGCGATTAACAGGGAGATAAAAATCAATACAACGAATACGATTGCCATACTCATAACGGTATTCAAGCCTGCTTTTCCCATGATAGCGCCGACAGACTGATATTCTTCCACTTTCCAGTCGCTAATCTGCGCTGTCTCATCATAGGTTACGGTAAAGATCAATTTTCCCTTCTTTTCCGTAGAAACAGTCAAGGTAACGGTTGCCGCATCAGAAGACGCCGTATATTCTGTCTTTTCCAGCTTCTTCATTTGACCATGCTCTTTTTGCAGCTTACTATAATTCTGATACTGTTCTATCTGGTCGCTTGTCATCTGATCCTGATATTGTTCCACTGTAGAAGCGAAATCATAGCCGAACCACTGGTTCACAAAAGCCCCGGCATTCTGCTCTAAGTCTTTCTGCTTAAAGTTTTCATTTTCTTTTACCAAACTACAGCCTGACGCCATCATCAGACAGGAGACCAGACAAACTATTAAAACTAATTTTTTCTTCATATGCCTCTCCTTATTTAGATGGTTCCATGTTTTTTACCAATGGGATACTCCCCCTTTGAGAATAACATCTCAAAGGCATATAATAATTGCTTTCTTGCCGCATCCGGCTCGATGATAGAATCAATATAGCCTCTGGCTGCCGCTGCATCCGTGCCGGACTTCTGTTTAAACTCAGCCGCCTTTGCAGCCAAATCGACATCCTTATCATCCGCATACATGATCTTAGCCGCTACTTCTGCATCCATCATCCCAATCCGGGCTTCCGGCAGAGCAAATACCATATCTGCTCCAATATGTTTTGAATTCATCGTAATATATGCGCTTCCATACGCGTTCCCCGTGATCAGGTTTACTTTCGGTACTTCTGCTTCCACGAAAGCGGCCGTCAATTTTGCCGCCGCATCTGCAATCGTCCTTTCCTCCTCAACAGAGGTTGCATAGCCTTCTACATTGGTAAGCGTCAGGATTGGAATATGAAAAGCGTCGCATTTCTTAATAAAAGAGGCCGCCTTTTCACAGCCTGCCGTTGTAAGGCGGTTGTCAAACTGCTCTATCTCTTTTCCGTTTTCATCCAAAACAGCAGTACGGTTCGCTATAGCGCCAATCGTCATGCCGTCAAAGCAGAGAAAACCGGTTACCATTTCTTTTGCATATCCGCTCTTTTGCTCAAGGAAAAAATGATTATCGCTCAGATCCTCTAATGCCAAAGCCGGATCTGCAATTTCTGCGGCAAAATCAGGAACCGTGCGGTTTAAATCGTCCATGCATTCGTCAGAACATGCAATATCATTGTTATTCATCGGAAGAATCGAAACTAACTCTCTGACCTGATTGCATACTTCTGCTTCTCCCTCTACTACAAAATCAACATTTGAGGCAGTTTTTTGAAAAGCCGCTGAAGCGGTATCGAGTTTGTCTGTATAATTTCCTTCCAGTGTATTCGGAGAATTTACAAAAAGCTTTCCGTTCTTTTCTTCCATAAAACTAAAATCACTCATTGCCGTAAGTACGGCAACGCCGCCGCCGCAACGGCCAAAAACAACGCTGATCTGTGGTACTACACCGGAAGCCTTTGCCTTCATCTTATAAATTTCTCCAAAACCGGCAAGTGCATCCGTGGATTCCTGAAGGCGCATCCCTGCGCAATCAATCAATCCAATCACAGGCGCGCCGGTCTTTATTGCCAGTTCATATATATGCGCAATCTTCTTTGCATGCATTTCGCCAATGGTTCCATTCAAAGCAGATACGTCCTGACTATAGACATAGACAGGCGTATTCTGAACCAGCCCATATCCGGTAATAACACCATCTGCCGGCGCAGATTTCTCCTGCATGTTGAAATCCGTACTGCGCTTTGTTATATTTGCGCCGATTTCAACAAAACTGTTCTCATCAACCAGAGCCGCGATACGGTCTCTCGCTGACAATCCGTTTGTATTACTCATGTTCAGCCCTCCAATATAGTAATATAAATATTTGATTTGGCAAAAGCCATCTCATAAAACAAATTTACACCAATGTAATTTTATCCCTTTTGGAATAAAATAGCAATACTTTTTCAACATTATGCCGAAGAATTTGAATAGTTTTCCTAATGAAATCATAAAAATAATGTAACATCATATTTGTTTACTGCAACGAACAAGGAGCCCTCATGCAAAAAACCGTAAGCGTCTTTCTGCTCAGTCTTAGTCTTCTTTTACTATTTCTTACCATGACAACAGACGTAAAACAGCAGATTCAGAATCTGCCTCCTTTCTATCAGACTGCGCCGATACAGATTCCGGAGGAAAAAAACTATATTGGAAAGGATTTTTCTATTACATCACAAGGCAAAACCCCTTCCGCTGTCCATGCAAAGTCTTATTGCCTGATGGACGCAAACAGCAACCGGGTCTTATGCGGCAAAGAAGAAAATAAAAAAATGCCCATGGCCAGCACTACCAAAATTATGACCTGCATTCTTGCCCTGGAATACGGGGATTTAGACAGCGAAGTAAAGGTTTCCTCCTATGCCGCCTCTATGCCGGACGTACAATTAAATATGCGTTCGGGCGATTCTTTCTATTTAAGGGATCTTCTCTATTCTCTGATGTTAGAATCCCACAACGACACTGCTGTAGCCATTGCAGAGCATATTGGGAAAACGGTAGAAGGCTTTGCTGAACTTATGAATAAAAAAGCGGCAGAGCTTGGCTGCACCAATACCAACTTTGTTACCCCAAACGGTCTGGATCATAAGGATCATTATACGACAGCAAAGGAACTCTGTATGATTGCCGCCTATGCCGTAAGAAATAAAGATTTCCTGAAAATCATCCAGACAAAGTCCCATCAATTTTCTAATTGCAAGGGAAACCACTCCTACACGGTACGTAACCACGACGCCTTCCTGACAAATTATTCCGGCGCCATCGGCATCAAAACCGGTTTTACCGGCAAAGCCGGATACTGTTTCTGCGGCGCTGCAAAAAGAAACGGCCAGACCCTTATTAGCAGTGTTCTTGCTTCAGGCTGGCCGCCAAATAAAAGTTTTAAATGGGCAGATACAAAGAAACTGATGAACTATGGTTTTTCCAATTTCAAACAGGTCACGCTTGAGACGCCGTCCCTTCCCTCGTCCCTGCCGGTTACTGGCGGGACAAAAAATACTGTCTCCATCCAAAAAGAAACCGCCGGTAAAACCAGCTATATGCTCTCGGAAAACGATACGGTTTCCGTCCGGATCAATCTGCCAAAAGAAATTTCCGCCCCTGTCCGACAAGGCGATATCATCGGTTATGAAGAATATTATTTAAACAACGAATTACAATATCGGTTCCGCATTACCGCAAAAGAATCCGCCGGTAAACGGACCAAGTCATACTATGTCAATTTGGTCCGCCGTCTTTTCTTTTTCTGTACTGCAAAATAACGACAGCATACTATATAAACCCGCAAAGATTATGCAAAGTTCAAAAATGCTTCGTAACATTTCTCCGCCTCATAAACATCCGCTTTGCTTGTAATCTCCCATGGCGCATGCATATTGAGCACCGCCACGCCGCAGTCTATGACTTCCATTCCATACAGGGACAAAATATAAGCAATCGTACCGCCGCCGCCAATATCGACCTTGCCAAGCTCTGCCGTCTGATAATAGACGTTATTGTCATCCATGATTTTTCGCAGCGCTGCAATGTATTCCGCATTAGCGTCATTTGATCCGGATTTGCCACGGCTTCCTGTAAACTTGCTGAATACGACTCCATATCCGCAGAAAGAAGCATTCTTTTTGTCAAAGGCATCAGCATATAAAGGATCATACCCCGCATTGACATCAGAAGAAAGCATCCTGCTCTTTCCTAAACAGCGTTTGAGTTTCAGCCCGCTGTACCCGCCGGCCAGTTCCATCAGCTCCGACACCGTATTTTCAAAGAAACGGGATTGCATGCCTGTTGCCCCTACGCTTCCAATTTCTTCTTTATCCACCAGAAGACAGCAAGAGGTTTTCTCCGGATCCTCGATTTTCAACATTGCCGCCAGAGAAGTATAGGCGCATACCCTGTCGTCCTGTCCGTATGATATAATCATGCTTCTGTCAAATCCAAGTTCACGCGCCCTTCCTGCCGGTACCACTTCCAACTCCGCCGAAACGAAATCCTCCTCTTCTATATCATATTGCTGCTTCAACAAATTTAATATGTTCGCCGTAACCGCCTTTTTTTCTTCCCCTTTTAACGGTATGCTGCCAATGAGAAGATCCAGCTTTTCTCCTTCGACAACTTTAGCTGCTTTCTTTTCCATCTGCGTTCCCGCCAAATGGATCAGCAGATCCGAAACGCAAAAAACCGGATCCCCATCTTTTTCTCCAATGGTAATCTCCTGCACCGTACCATCCTTACGCGCAACAACGCCATGGATGGCTAACGGCAGGGCAACCCACTGATATTTCTTAATCCCGCCGTAATAATGCGTATCAAAATATGCCAGATCCCCTTCTTCATATAAAGGATTCTGCTTAACGTCCAGACGCGGAGAATCAATATGCGCGCCTAAAATATTCATTCCCTCTGTCAAAGGCTTCTTCCCGATGCAAAAAAGAGCAACCGCCTTGTTCATACATACGGCATAGACCTTATCGCCCGCCTTTAACGTCTCCTGCTTTTCTATCAGCTCTTCCAGATTACGGTATCCCTTCACCTGCGCCTGGCAGATGATTTCTTTCACACATTCCCGCTCTGTCTTTCCTGCATCCAGGAAATCACGGTAATTTTTACAGGTTTTTTCCAATTTTTCCCAATCTTCTTGCGTGTACTTCTCCCAAATACTTTTTCTTTCCATAATTAACCTCATTTCTGCGCTGCTTTTGGTATCATGTATGTTTGTTGACATGCAGCGCGCAGTCACAAACCGTTGTTTCCTTTTCCTACCTGCCTGATGCAGGCCATTGCAATACCCGGATATCTGTAAACGCTCCCATGGACTGCTATACCGATAAGCCGCTATGATATGACAGATTCCCCAATTTCTTTACCGTCTCACAGATTTCCCGCCAAAGTTTTGCAGAATCCATTGTCTCATAATGTTCAGAATACGGATGCCGTAAAGAAATCCACTTGCGCAGGTATTTTGAGATGAGCGGCTTAAGAATTCTGGCATATTCCTGATACTGTTGCACGGCATGGTCATAGATTTCCCACACAGAATCTGTTGAACGCACCGATACATCCCATGGATTGCACCACTCTGCCTTCTCTGTATTCATAATCTTTCTTTTTCGGATATATTCATCTGTTACCAGATAGTTACTGCACAGATAGTCGTCAAGCACCGTTCCCTCTAAACGCTCCAGCCTCTTTTTCTGCTTGTCCGAACAGCCATAAAACCCGCAGGCAATGATTCGCATCATCCGGATAGCCGCCGTCACATTTTCTTTCCGCACTTCCATGTGATAGCTTTTACATAATGCACGAGACAATAATGCGGTCAACATCTTCTTTTCCTGTTTTCGGATGGTAATGGATTCCAGGGGCTGGTAGTTGGATGGAAGGATTTCCTTTTTTACCGCAATGACTTTCGCATCAATTGCCGCTTCCAGCCGATGATGAATTCCGGTAGTCGCTTTTCTGGAATATGGAACCTCCGGATCAAAGCCGCTCCTCGCATAGACGTAAGGATGGACCATGCTGTCTAACGTATAATGCGACAATGCTCCATAAAAATAACTCAATCCTGTCTCCATGCACTCATAGTTTCCTGTATTCCATATATACCACAGCAGACTGGCAAAAAAACGGCTGCTGCCTTCCCGATGCATTCTGCTGCCAAGATTTTTCTTTGCATTGCCAATCTGCATAGGCAGATTGTATAAAAACAAATCCGGTCCCTGACAGCCGATACCAAACACGCCGGTATGCTTTTTCATCACCGACTGCAGCATGGCATCCGGTATCTGTTCCAGAACCTCCTCCCCAAAAATATTGTGCGTTGCAAATCCAGCCATAGCCTTCCTCATTTCTACGCTGTATATTTTTTTGATACCATATCAGACAGCGTACTGATAGGCTGTATATTTTTGACACCATATCAGACAGCGTACTGATAGGCTTCCGTATAGCGTAAAACAGAAAAACAGAGGATGCGGGACATACGCCATACTAAACCAGTGAACAAATCCAAATATAAAGAATTGCCAAAAAAACGATAATCGCCGTCTGACTTATTTTGGCGGCAAGATATGTACCAATCGATAAATCTGTATCACTGAGCACGCTTGCTGTCTGCGCAACACTGGAAAAGCCGCCAAACGCGCATAGACCAACGATTATCGTATTCCTGGCTACAGGATCGATTCCCAGACCGGAAATCATATTCCCCCCTGTTGTTATCTCCAAAATCCCAATTCCTATGTACTTCATCAGAGCAGAAACCGGCAGCATATCTTCTATCAGTTTTGCCAAAATCGTAAATAAAATAATATATCCTCCTACTTTTGTAACTGTCACAAAAGCATCTAATATACTCTGGTCCAGAGAAACAATTTTGTTCTCTCCCTCCCATTTCTGCAAAACGGGATGCGGCTGTTCCTCAAAACATCTTCCCCTGCGGTACAGCATGGCGTTCAGATAAGCGGACAAATACATTGCTGACAGAAGTAAAAACGGGTTTGGCAGCCCCATGCATTTGACACCAATATATTCCAACAAAAACATAGGGCTGGCATTATTACAAAAGGTCAGCACATACTGTGCCTCCTGTCTGCTGATTCTGCCCTGTTGATATAACTGCGCCGCTGTTTTTGCGCCGACCGGATAACCGGATAGCATGCCAATCACGGCAGGATAACATCCTTCTTTACTCAATCCCATAACACGATGGAAAAGCGGATATACTATGCGGCTGACGCTCCCGGTAATATTTTGCCGTATCATAAAAGTAGATAAAATCATAAACGGAAGCAGCGCCGGAAGTACTGTATTAAACCAAAGAACAAGTCCGGCCTTTGCCCCCTCGCAAACATGATCCGGAAATAGAACAAAAAAAAGGATGATAACTCCAATCCATATTGTAAAGACTTTACGGTTCATAGAACCACCTGCTTCCCAATATAACCAAGTTATCTTATCATATGAATCCATTCGCCCTATTATTCCTTACTCCAAAGATAACAATATGCCTGCGTTCTCGCCGCAAAGCGCTGTGTCTTTAATAAATTCCGGATTTCCTCCCTGGTGTACCAACCGGGTTCAATCTCCTCTGCGGCAGAGGTGCTTTTCCGGAATGTTCCTTCCGCTGTACCTACCATACACACATTCATCTCATTGGAAAAACCAATCGCACTATAGCTTAGATCAAGGAAATCATCAATAGAGACAAGCTTCAGCCCGGTCTCTTCCCAAAGCTCCCGCTCAGCGCTTTTTTCCGGCGATTCCCCGGGATCAATCAGACCGGCAGGAAAATTATATACCCAGGTTCCTGTTGCCATGCGAAACTCTTTATTTAATAATATCTTCTGCCCCGTCCGGTCATGTAAGATCAGGACAACCGAATCCGGCTGATTATTTTGCAGCTCCTCCTGCGTCCGGATATCCGGATTGCGACTGATCATCTCATATACCTTATTCTGTCCGTCTTCCAACTCATACGTAAGGTCATACCGGGAAATAAATTTCCCGGCAAGCGCCTTTTGAATCGCTTTTAATCTCATATCATCTGCTCCGTTCTATCTCTAACCGCCTGTTTTCTTATTTTGGGGAATTTGCCTGTTCCCGGCTGTCAGCCTGCTTTGGAAGAATATCTATAATAACATACTCGCTATGTCCGCCGGTTCGGATCGGATAGCCCCATCCGCCGATGCCGGAAGTAACAATCATATCCATCTTCCCAATCTTTTTATGCCCATAATTTAACTCGCTGACGCCCAGCCACTGCATAATAGTCCCAGTCGGCCATATCTGTCCTGCGTGCGTATGGCCGGATAACTGCAAATCCACAGATGCCTTTGCATTTTCCTGTAATCCTATCGGCTGATGGTCAAGCAGAAAAGTAAATTTACCGGAATCTGCGAAACCCATCAGCTCCTTTGTTGATTTTCGTTCCGGAAAGGCAGCATCCAACCGTCCAATCAGATTCATTCCGCCGACACTGAGCACATTGTCCCTCAGAACATAGACGCCTGCCTCTTCTAACGTACGGCACATCTCTTCCATGCTGTACTGCGGGTTTTGGGTATAATGATTCGGATCATGGTTTCCTAAAACATAATAGGTACCATAAGTACTTTTTACGTTTCCAAGAATCTTTGCCGCCTTCTGCATCTCACTTTTCCGAGTCGATTCATCAAAGATATCCCCCGCCAGTACAAAGAAATCCGGATGCTTTCCCTCAATCGTCCTGCAATAGCCCTCGAACGCTGCAGCATCCATTGTATTGCCCAAATGCAAATCGGAAATTGCCGCAGCCCGCATGGAATGGTCGAGCTTATCTGTGAAAACGGTATAATCCTTCTCCTGGACATGATGGATATTATAAAATCCATATCCCATAATGAGGAGAACCAGTACAAAGGTTACCGCACTGCTGCGGTAAAGAACATCCAATATCCCAGGCATAGGTTGCACATGCTTTCTGATGATCCAATAAAGCAGTTCCAATAGCAAGCCAACCACAAAGAAATGATAAATAAACATGGCGCTTGTGCGGAATATTGGCCATGAAAAATAGAGGCATACTGCCGTTGCCGCTATTGCCAGCCCCCGCTTCCACTTTTTGCTCGGCTTTGAAAACAAGCGGAACAGTCTCGCGATGCAGATATACAGGTAAAACGCCAGTGGTATCAGGCACAGGAATGGTAAAATAAAAAACGCAAGATACATGCCGGCCTCCTTATCCCAAAAACTTTTTCCATCTTATCAGGGAAAAATAAGGCTGCGACAGAAAAAAGCCTCTCCCGCTTCTCTGTTACAGCCCGTCTTATCCCTACAGCATAGCGTCTGCAAGCTGCTCCATAGCAGGCAGATCAGATTCTTTCATTGTGGAACGAATCGTTACGACCGGCTCTACTATTGTAAGGTTTTTCATGGTTTCTAAAATCCCCTTCATGGTTCTTGCGGCAGTCGGCCCCCAGGAACCATTTTCCAAAATGCCGACCTTACGGTTTTGATACGCCTTGCTCTGTAAGTGATGAAGAAAATCCTGCATACAAGGGAACACACCGCCATCATAACTTGCAGCCGCTACGATCATTCTGTCATAACGGAAAGCATCCTCAATCACCTCTGCCATATCGTCTCGTGCCAAATCACTGACAACAACTTTCGGGGCTCCCTTTTTACGGAGAATTTCAGCCAGTTGATTCGCTGCTTCCCCGGTATTTCCATGAATGGATGCATAGGCGATCAAAATTCCCTCGTCTTCCGGCTGATAACTGCTCCATGTTTGATATAAGTTCAGATAGTAATCTAAATCCTCCTTTAAAATCGGACCATGTAACGGACAAATGCATGCAATGTCCCATGCAGCCGCTTTTTTCAGCAGCGCCTGCACCTGCGCTCCATATTTTCCGACTATATTGAAATAATAGCGCCTTGCTTCGCATGCCCATCCGTCTTCCTCTTCTTCTGCATCAAGCGCTCCAAACTTTCCAAAACCGTCTGCAGAAAAGAGAATTTTTTCACTGCTCTCATATGTTACCATAACCTCCGGCCAGTGTACCATCGGCGCCATGGCAAAGTGCAGCGTATGCGTGCCCAAAGATAACGTATCCCCTTCTGCTACTTTCAGCGTATTGCTCTCGATTGGGAACGAAAAAAACTGCGGCATCATCCGAAAGGTCTTGTCGTTACCTACCAATGTAATCTCCGGAAACAATTCTACCAGTCTTTCAATGCTTCCTGCATGATCCGGCTCAAGATGCGATATTACCAGATAATCCGGCTTCTTTCCATCAAGCGCTTTTAACAGTTTGTCTTCCCATTCATTCATGCCGCGCTTATCTACCGTATCCATAACCGCTATCTTCTCATCCAGAATCACATAGGAATTATACGATATCCCCTCCGGCACCACATATTGACTTTCAAACAAATCAATGGTTTTATCGTCAACACCAATGTATTTTACTGCATCTGAAATTACTACATCCATTTTCCTTTCCTCCTGTTCGATTTTTGTATACTTTCATACTGACAAATAAGTATAGCACAAAGAATGCCGGAAGAAAACCCCGTAAAAATACAGAAACCTATCTTTCCGCCTTTACCCCCATAATTTTTTCTAACATCCTGATTGCTCTGACATTTTTTTCTACATCATGTACGCGCACCATATTCCAATGATTCTGCGCCGCCAAAACGGAAGTTACAACCGTACCTTCCTCTCTCTCGTCTGCCGGCAATCCCAGTGTCAGTCCTATGACAGACTTCCTGGAGGCGGCTAACAAAAGCGGCATCTGCCATTCATGAAATCGGTCCAGGTTTGCCAGGATCTCCAAATTTTGTTCATAAGTCTTTCCAAACCCAATCCCCGGATCCAATATCATCCGGCTTCTTTTTATCCCCGCCGTTTCCCCTATGCGGATGCTTTCCTTCCCATCCGACAGCATATCCTGAATCAGATTGTCATATTCTGCTTCCTTGCGGTTATGCGTTATACATACCGGTACATCATGCTTTGCAATGATTTCTGCCATGGTGCCGCAATTCCATACCGACTTTTTCTCTTTCGGGGCAAAAAACAAATCGTACTTAAGTCCCCAGATATCATTTGCCATATCAGCTCCGGCAGAAAGCGCCGCCTCCATTACCGGAGCCTTGTAAGTATCAATGGAAACCGGGATATCATATCGTTTCTTGATTTCCCCGATAACAGAGACTACCCGCTCTGCCTCCTCTTCAACCGATATCGCAATATAGCCGGGCCGTGTTGATTCTCCGCCCACATCAATAATATCTGCGCCCTGTTTTATCATTTCTTCCACATGCCGCATAGCCGCATCCTTTTTACAGTAATTTCCGCCATCGGAAAAGGAATCCGGCGTTACATTTAAAATCCCCATCACATAAGTATGGTTTCCCGTAAAGTCAAATGCTTTTGTTCCAATCCTCATTTTTTTTCCTGCTTTCTTCTGCCTGTTTTCCCTTCCCCTGATCCAGATATTCATATACCTCCCCTAAAATGGATAAAGAACCGCATACAACGGTTTTTTCACCGCTTTTTTGCAAAAGAGCACGTTCTAACGCCTCCTGCATGGAATCACAGGCAAATATCCTGCGGGACAGCTCTGTCCTGTGGCAATCCGTAAGATTGGAATCCTTGCCTGAGCAGGCAAGCATATCCTGAATTGTCTTTTTTAATTGCCTGCTGTCAAGCCCTCTTGCTCCCGGCGCTGTAACTGTGTAGATCCCGGAGGCTATCGGAAGCAGTTGCGCGATGATATTCCGATAGTCCTTATCCCGGAACACGCCAATGATAAACAAAAAATGCACGGTTGGAAAATAGGCCTCCAAAGACTGCCTCAGACATTTTGCCGCATCAGGATTATGCGCTCCGTCTAACAGTAAAAACGGATTTCTGGAAACGATATCAAACCGTCCTTTCCACCTGCTCTTCATCAGCCCCTCCCGAATCGCTGCCTGCGTAATCCGGTCAAATCCCATCCGGCTTAACCGACAGGCAGAAGTAATTGCCAGCGCGGCATTCTCGGCTTGATAGATTCCACACTGTGCAATCGTATACCGGTTCCCCTGGAACAGAAAACTCTGTTGTTCCAAATCGCTTTTTCTCTGCTGTATTTGGGCAGGATCCACAAAGGATACTTCTGCCTTTTCTTTTTGGCAGACGGAAAGCAGCAGAGGTTTTAAAGGTTCCTGCTCTAAGGAAATGACCTGCGTACCGTGTTTGATAATGCCATACTTTTCCTTTGCAATTTCCGCAATACCATTTCCCAGAAATGCAGTATGATCCATACTGATTGATGTAAAGATACATTGCAGGGGATGCTCTACAATATTGGTCGCATCCAGTCTGCCCCCAAGACCTGCCTCTATAACTGCCACATCTACTTTCCACTGCGCAAACATGCAAAAGGCCATAACCGTCTCCATCTCAAAGGCAGTCGGCTGACCATACCCTTCTTCTCTCATGGCCTCGCACTGCGTTCTTATCGCAGTGAGGCAAGCGGCAGTCTCCTCTTCTGAAATCCATTGGAAACCGTCTCCTTTTTTTGTCCTGCCGCCGTATTGAATCTTCTCCCGATAATCAAAAATAGTTGGGGAAAGATACCTGCCAACCGTATATCCGGAAGCCAAAAGTATATTGGCAATGTCATGAGATACCGAACCTTTTCCGTTTGTTCCCGCCACATGAATCACATTCAGATTTCTGTCCGGTCTTCCCATCCGTGCAGCTAATTCTTTAACATCACGCAGAGAATAATCGCTTCCTAATGTTCTCTGTATCATCCCGATATAAGCCATTGCCTCCTGATAATCCAAAGTAATCAACCTCACTTTTCCATTTGCGTACTTTGCGCTTCCCTATTTCTAAAAAGGGCAGGCTTATCCTACAGCCTGCCCTTTATCCTGTCTTCCATAGCGACAGAAAATACGCTTTCCAACCTTCTATTTTCCGTCTACATTATTTAACAATACGAACCTTCAAAACGCCGTCAATCGCCCGCAGCTTATCAATCAGTTCCGCCGGCAGTTTGGAATCAATATCCAGAACACAATAAGAATACTCCCCGCGGCTCTTATTTGTCATATGGTCAATATTGATTCCTTCCGCAGAAATCACATTTGTAAACTGGTTTAGCATTTTCGGCATATTCTTATGCGCAATCGTAATCCTGCCTGCCGTACTGCAGACGCCCGCATCGCAGTTCGGATAATTGACGGAATTGATAATATTACCATTTTCCAAATATTCACGGATTTCTTCCGCCGCCATTGCTGCGCAGTTATCCTCTGATTCTTCCGTTGATGCGCCCAAATGCGGTGTTGCAATAACATTCGGCATACGGACAACGGCCGCGTTCGGGAAGTCTGTTACATATTTTCTAACCTTCCCGGACTCTAAAGCTTCTTTCATATCTTCATCATTTACCAGTAAATCTCTGGCATAATTCAGAATGACCACGCCGTCCTTCATCTGGGCAAACGCCTCTTTATTTAACATTCCCTTTGTTTCCTCTATGAAAGGAACATGTATCGTAATATAATCACATATCCGGTATAATTCTTCATAGGATTTTAATACCGTAACATCACGGTTCAAGTTCAGGGCGTTCTTCACTGATAAAAACGGATCTACGCCATATACCTGCATCCCCATACGGTTCGCCGCATTGCCAACCAGGACGCCGATTGCGCCCAATCCGATGATTCCAAGTTTCTTTCCTTTGATTTCTGTACCGGAAAAATTTTTCTTTGCCTTTTCCATGGTTTTATTGATATTTTCATCTCCGGCATTTTCTTTTACCCAACTGATGCCGCCATAAATATCCCTTGCAGCAAGCAGCATACCGGAAAGAACCATTTCCTTTACACCGTTTGCATTGGCGCCCGGCGTATTAAAGACTACGATTCCCTTTTCGGAACATTTGTCAAGCGGAATATTATTCACGCCAGCGCCGGCTCTTGCAATCACGCTCAGGCTATCCGGCAGCTCCATATCATGCATTGCTGCGCTGCGGACTAATACGGCGTCTGTTCCTTCCATAGTATCAATCTGTTGATATTCCTCTGTCAGTACCTCCAGACCAACCCGGGAAATTGGATTTAAACATGTATATTTAAACATTACGCATTCTCCTCCTCGAACTTCTTCATAAACTCAACCAGCTTCTCTACACCCTCTTTCGGCATCGCATTGTAAATACTTGCTCTCATGCCTCCGACGGTACGATGTCCTTTCAGATTTACAAATCCTGCCGCTTCTGCCTCTTTTACAAACTTTGCATCCATATCTGCATCGCCCGTGACAAAAGGAACATTCATCAAAGAGCGGTCTTTTGGCACAACAGTACCTTTGAAAAGACTGCTGGAATCCAAATAATCATAAAGAATCGCTGCTTTTTCTTCATTGCGTTTCTTCATTGCCTCTAAGCCACCCATCTTTTTGAGCCACTGAAAGACCTTTCCGCAAATATAAATCCCGTACGCAGGCGGCGTATTATAAAGGGAATCTGCATCTGCATGCGTTTTATACTTCAGCATGGTCGGCGTTCCCGGAAGTACATCTTCTGTAATCAAATCTTCCCGCATGATCACAATGACTACCCCCGCAGGTCCAATATTCTTCTGAACGCCTCCATAAATCACCCCATACTTTGAGACATCTACCGGCTCCGATAAAAAGCAGGAGGAAACATCTGCTACCAGGGTTTTTCCTTTTGTATTTGGAAGCTCTTTATATTTGGTGCCATATATGGTGTTATTTTCACAAATATATACATAATCGGCATCTTCAGAAATCGGCAAATCCGAACAATCCGGAATGTATGAAAACGTCTTGTCTTCAGAAGACGCAATTTTATTTGCCTTGCCATATCTGGAGGCCTCCTGCCATGCCTTTTTTGCCCACTGACCGGTTACAATATAATCCGCAACCTTATTCTTCATCAGATTCATTGGAATCATGGCAAACTGCTGGGAAGCTCCCCCCTGAAGAAACATTACCTTATAATTATCCGGAATCTGCATTAAGTCTCTTAAATCCTGTTCCGCTGTTTTGATAATGTTATCATAAACCTTAGAACGATGGCTCATTTCCATTACAGACATACCGGAACCCTGATAATCCAACATTTCCTCTGCGGCTTCTTTTAACACTTCTTCCGGTAATACCGCCGGACCGGCTGAAAAATTATACACTCTGCTCATTATTCATGTGCCTCCTTCTGTAAAATCATCCTACATTTTATATTAAATAGAGCATGGTCTATTCAATGAACAAATTTTATGCTTCTTCCTTCTGTCTCGTCAAATCCCGCTCGTCAAAAGCATCCTCCAAATTCTTGCCCGGCGCTACCATCGGAAATACCTTATCGTCGCTGTCAATGATACAGTCAATCAAAACAGGTTCCTGCAGCGCAATCGCTTTCCTCAATACCGGTTCTACTTCTTCCTTTTTGGTAATCCGGAACGCCTTTGCTCCCATTGCCTCTGCCAGTTTTACAAAATCAACAGAATCATTTAATACCGTATGCGAATAACGCTTCCCATAGAACAAGGTCTGCCACTGTCTTACCATCCCCAGGACATGGTTATTAAAGATAATCTCAATAATAGGAAGATTGCTTCTGACTGCTGTCGCAATCTCATTCATGTTCATGCGGAAACAGCCATCTCCCGCAATATTGACAACCGTTTGATCCGGATTTCCTGCTTTTGCGCCGATTGCAGCTCCCAAACCATATCCCATTGTTCCAAGTCCGCCGGAAGTCAGAAGTTTCCGCGGCTCTTTGTATTGAAAATACTGTGCCGCCCACATCTGATGCTGTCCGACTTCCGTTGCCACAATAGCATTCCCTTCTGTCAGCTCATCTAACTTCTCCACAATATACGGCCCTGTCAGCGCTTCTTTGTGATAGGTCAATGGAAGGGCATCCTTCCGCGCCATCACTTTATCCATCCATTCTTTATGATAATACTGCTCCAAACGGCCGTTTAAAATTTCTAACACCGCTTTAATATCTCCAATAATGCTAAGATCTACCATAATATTTTTATTGATCTCCGCTTCATCCACATCAATCTGGATGATTTTGGCATTTTTAGCAAATGTTTCCGTATTTCCGGTAACACGGTCTGAAAAACGCGCGCCGATGACAATCAAAAGATCGCTTTCCGCTAAACTTAAATTTGCTGTTTTCGTACCATGCATCCCCAACATGCCTACATAATTTTTGTCATTCCCCGGATATGCTCCTTTTCCCATCAGCGAATCAGTGACCGGTGCGTCTACCTTCTGTACAAACGCAAATAATTCCTTTGCCGCATCAGAACGAACTGTGCCGCCGCCTACAAAAATCATAGGCTTTTTGGCTTTGCGGATCATAGAAAGCGCTTCTTTTACACTGTTTTCGTCTATCTTCTCCGTGGAACGTTTGATCTCCTCCGGAGTCACATGCTCATATTCCGCCATGTCGCTTGTTGCATTCTTTACAATATCTACAAGAACCGGTCCCGGTCTGCCCGACTTTGCCACGGAAAAAGCGCGGCGAAGCGTCGGCGCCAAATCGTTGACGTCCTTTACAATAAAACTATGCTTGGTAATCGGCATTGCTACCCCGGCAATATCAATCTCCTGAAAGGAATCCTTTCCCAACAAAGGCAGTCCGACATTGCAGGTAATGGCAACCACCGGAATGGAATCCAGATATGCCGTGGCAATTCCCGTAACCAGATTGGTAGCTCCCGGTCCGCTTGTCGCCATGCAGACGCCAACCTTTCCGGTGGAACGCGCATAACCGTCAGCAGCATGCGCCGCCCCCTGTTCATGGGATGTTAAAATATGTCTGATTTCTTCCTGATGGCGATATAATTCATCATATATATTTAAAATAGCTCCGCCCGGATAGCCAAAAACCGTATCCACACCCTGCTCTTTTAAACATTCGATCACAATCTCAGAACCTGTTAGCCGCATTTTTTCCTCCATTACCTGTTTATCTCTAAAATAGCTCCTTTATCCGCCGAGGTTACCATAGAGGCATATCTTGCAAGATACCCCGTCATATCGGCAGACTCCTTTGGCTTCCAATTTGCTCTTCTCTTTGCGAGTTCTTCCTCGGATACCTTCATATGAATCGTATTTTCCGGAATATTAATCGCAATGATATCTCCTTCTTCAATCAGGGCAATCGGGCCGCCAACTGCTGCTTCCG